>NZ_MACI01000079.1 GCF_001884105.1 Bacillus luti
GGAAGGGAGAATGAAAGATATGAAAGAGCAAGTATTACAAGTAACAAAAGGTGATTTCGTAGGATCAGCAAGTGGAGCAGTAGTATTAACAGCATTAATCGTATTTTTATCAAGCGTATTAGTATAATAGAAGTTTTGTAACACAAGATAAACGAAGGGAGAATGAGGAATATGAACAGTGAACAAATGTTACAAGTAACAAAAACAGATTTATTAGGATCATTAGGTGGAGCGGTAGTATTAACATCATTTATTCTATTCCTTGCAAATATATTAGTATGAGATATATAAATACAATCATTCAAAAAAAATAAAGACTCTAACGTATTAGTAAATAGTTAATATGTTGGGGTCTTTTTTATTTTCCTCGTACATACCCTCAAGTATTCATGTTATCCCATTATCCCGTAAATCCCCAATGAGTAAAGTTTTACTTTAAAAAGAAAAAAGTCGAATTTTATCTGGAAGAAAAAAGAGGAATTTGACAGAAAAGATAGAAAATTTTAAAGGTCATAATTTGTTAGCTTGCTAACTAATTTTATTAATGAATGTTGGAAGCGTTTTCTGGTTGGTTTAAGTATGAATCATTTAATCTATTTACAGGGGGATGAGTATTTTATGAAACAAAAATCTATGGATACGCTAGCTGCACAAATGGAGGATTTTTTCCCGGTACGTGATGTAGATCATTTGGAATTTTACGTAGGAAATGCAAAGCAATCAAGCTATTATCTTGCTAGAGCTTTCGGATTCAAAATTGTGGCTTATTCTGGATTAGAGACTGGAAACCGTGAAAAGGTATCTTATGTTCTTGTGCAAAAAAATATGCGTTTCGTTGTGTCTGGAGCCCTAGGTAGCGATAATCGTATCGCAGAGTTTGTAAAGACTCATGGTGACGGAGTGAAAGACGTGGCTTTACTTGTTGATGACGTTGATAAAGCATACTCGGAGGCAGTGAAACGTGGTGCTGTCGCGATTGCTCCACCTGAGGAGTTAACAGATGAGAACGGTACATTGAAAAAAGCAGTTATTGGTACGTATGGTGATACAATTCATACGCTTGTAGAGCGTAAAAATTATAAAGGGACATTTATGCCAGGATTCCAAAAGGTGGAGTTTAATATTCCGTTTGAAGAGTCTGGGTTAATTGCTGTAGACCATGTAGTTGGTAATGTTGAGAAAATGGAGGAATGGGTTAGTTATTATGAGAACGTTATGGGCTTTAAACAAATGATCCATTTCGATGATGATGATATTAGTACAGAGTACTCAGCGTTAATGTCGAAAGTTATGACGAATGGAAGTCGTATTAAGTTTCCTATTAACGAACCGGCAGATGGAAAGAGAAAATCGCAAATTCAAGAATATCTAGAATTCTATAATGGAGCAGGTGTGCAACATCTAGCGTTATTAACAAATGATATTGTGAAAACAGTCGAAGCGCTTCGCGCAAATGGTGTGGAGTTTTTAGATACACCAGATACGTATTATGATGAGTTAACTGCACGAGTTGGAAAAATTGATGAAGAAATTGGTAGGCTAAAAGAATTGAAAATTTTAGTGGATCGTGATGATGAAGGTTATTTACTACAAATCTTTACGAAACCAATTGTAGACCGTCCGACTTTATTTATTGAAATTATCCAACGTAAAGGTTCTCGTGGATTCGGTGAAGGTAATTTTAAAGCATTGTTTGAATCAATTGAAAGAGAACAAGAGCGTCGCGGAAACTTATAAGGTTTGTATCCACCAGCAAAATTTCTATTGCTGGTGGAAATTTCATTTTCATAGGGAGGAATCATGATGAAATTTGTTACATTTCGTCTCCCTTCAAAAGAAATGCGAGCTGGGTGGATTGAAGGTGACAAAGTAATCGATATGAATCTCGCGAGTGATGGGAAATTACCTTCTTCTATGTTCGCCTTTTTAGAGAAAGCAGATGAGTATGTAGAAGTAGTGCGTAATATTACGAATCCAAACAAGGGTATATATTCTTTAGAGGAAGTACAGTTGACGGCTGCTCTTCCTAATCCAAGCAGCATTCGAGATTTTTATGCATTTGAACAGCATGTAAAAACCGCGCGCGGGCGAAGAGGGTTAGATGTGGTACCTGAATGGTATGATATCCCGGTTTTTTATTTTACTAACCATCGTGCTGTTATTGGCCCAAATGATTTTGTAATAGGTCCGGAGAAGTCTAAAAAGCTTGATTATGAGTTAGAGATTGCTTGTGTAATTGGAAAAGAAGGACGGAATATTTCTCGTGAGCAAGCAGAGGAATATATTTTTGGTTATTGTATTATGAACGACTGGAGTGCAAGGGATTTACAAGCAACTGAAATGAAAGTTGGGCTTGGTCCAGCGAAGGGAAAAGACTTTGCAACTTCATTAGGAGCATATCTCGTTACGAAAGAAGAATTAGACGTGTATCGTAATGGAAATCGGTATGATTTAGAGATGACTGCTCATGTAAATGGAAAGCTATTATCGAAGGGTAATTTTCAAGATATTTACTATACATTCGCAGAGATGATTGAACGAGCTTCGGAGGATGTTACGTTATATCCTGGTGATGTGATTGGGTCTGGAACAGTAGGGACAGGTTGTGTTTTAGAACTTGGCACGGAAGAGTGGCTACAAGATGGTGATGTTGTAGAACTTGCGATTACTGGTTTAGGTACATTATGTAATACGGTCAAAAAAGAAAGGAAAGCAGGTGATGGGCATGTTTTATCGTCACATGGGGGAGCTACCTCATAAACGACATGTACAATTCCGTAAGAAAGATGGATCGCTTTATCGTGAACAGGTAATGGGAACAAAAGGTTTTTCTGGTACGCAGTCTATTTTGTACCATCATTATATGCCAACGGAAGTAGGTCATGCGGCATTATCTCATTCTTGTCAGTTGCAGTATGAAGAAGATGTAGCTCTTGCTCATCGTCATTTTCGTACGAAGGAAAACAAAAAAACTGGCGATGCAGTAAGTGGGAGAAACTTCATACTTGGAAATGAAGATGTATTAATTGGAGTAGTGAGCCCAACAGAAAAAATGGATTATTTCTACCGTAATGGTGATGGCGATGAAATGCTATTTGTTCATTATGGAACAGGGAAAATTGAAACGATGTTTGGAACGATTCACTATAGAAAAGGTGACTATGTAACGATCCCAATTGGAACGATTTATCGTGTTATTCCAGATGCAGGAGAGACAAAGTTTCTTGTTGTAGAGGCTAATAGCCAAATTACAACGCCACGTCGTTATCGTAATGAGTATGGACAATTGTTAGAACATAGTCCGTTTTGTGAAAGAGATATTCGTGGTCCAGAAAAATTAGAGACGTATGATGAAAAAGGTGAGTTTGTCGTAATGACAAAGTCGAGAGGGTATATGCATAAACATGTTCTAGGACATCATCCATTAGATGTTGTTGGATGGGATGGTTATTTATATCCTTGGGTGTTTAATGTAGAGGATTTTGAACCAATTACAGGTCGTATTCATCAGCCGCCGCCAGTACATCAAACGTTCGAGGGACACAATTTCGTCATCTGTTCTTTCGTACCACGTTTATACGATTATCATCCAGAATCTATTCCGGCACCATATTATCATAGTAACGTGAATAGTGATGAAGTACTGTACTATGTAGAAGGAAACTTTATGAGCCGAAAAGGTGTGGAAGAAGGGTCTATTACACTTCATCCGAGCGGTATTCCGCATGGACCACATCCTGGGAAAACAGAGGCAAGTATAGGAAAGAAAGAAACGCTCGAATTAGCTGTTATGATAGATACATTCCGTCCGCTACGTATTGTAAAACAAGCACATGAAACAGAAGATGAAAAGTATATGTATAGCTGGATTGAAGAGGGCTCATATACTGTAAAATAAGTGAAAAGAGGCATACTCACTAAGTGAGTATGCCTCTTTTATGGAATCGACATGTATAATAATACCAAAAAAACATATAGAAAGATATATAGAATGAACGATAAAAATAGTGAATATTCAGAAGAATTTCTACTTATTTCGACAAAAGTATTGACTGACAAAAGTGTTATGAGTAAAATGAAAAAGCGAATTAAAAATTTTCTGAAAATTTAAAACTTGGAGGAGCAAGCTATGAAGCAAATATTTCAAAAGAAGCCTATTGAAAAGTTAATGCAAGAAAGCAAGCAAAAGACATTAGCAAGAACATTGGGCGCATTAGATTTAACTATGCTTGGAATTGGGGCAATTGTTGGAACAGGCATTTTTGTTCTAACGGGCGTGGTAGCAGCAAAACATTCTGGACCAGCTATTATATTATCATTTGCAATAGCCGCGTTAGCTTGTGCCTTTGCTGCATTTTGTTATGCTGAATTCGCTTCTTCAGTTCCTGTCTCTGGTAGTGTGTATACGTACACATATGCAACGATGGGAGAGGTATTTGCATTTTTAATTGGATGGGATTTGATGCTTGAATATTTACTTGCCACATCTGCTGTGGCGAATGGATGGTCCGCGTATTTTCAATCTTTATTAAAAGGATTCGGGATTCATATTCCGACCATTCTCTCCTCGGCACCCGGTACAGGAAAGGGTGGAATAATTGATTTACCTGCTGTTCTCATTATTTTATTGATGACAGTTCTTTTATCTAGAGGTGTTCGTGAAAGTGCACGCATAAATAATATTATGGTATTTATTAAAATAGCAGTTGTTCTTATTTTTATTTTTGCTGGTTTTAATTATGTGAAACCTGAAAACTGGACGCCTTTTATGCCATTTGGTTTAGATGGTGTAATGGCTGGGGCGGCTACAGTATTTTTCGCATTTATAGGGTTTGATGCAGTTTCAACAGCTGCAGAAGAAGTGAAGCGCCCGCAACGTGATTTACCAATCGGTATTATTGCATCATTATTAATTTGTACGATACTTTATATCGTTGTTTCGCTTATTTTGACAGGAATAGTTCCATACGGACAGCTAAATATATCAGATCCGGTTGCTTTTGCACTTCAATTTATTGGACAAGATGGTTTAGCGGGGGTAATTTCAGTAGGGGCGATCACAGGAATTACAACTGTAATGCTAGTTATGATGTACGGGCAAGTTCGCGTTTCCTATGCGATGAGCCGTGATGGGTTATTGCCGAAGCGTCTTGCTAAAGTTCATCCGAAGTTTAAAACACCGTTTTTAAATACATGGACAACGGGAATTATTGCAGCACTTATTTCAGGATTAATAGATTTAAATGTGTTAGCACATCTTGTAAACATGGGGACTTTATCAGCTTTTGCACTTGTAGCTGTTGCTGTTATTGTAATGAGAAGAACTCATCCTGATTTACCAAGAGCATTTAAGGCGCCACTTGTACCAGTTTTGCCAGCATTAACAGTAATTTTTTGTTTATACTTAATGCTTCAATTATCAGGGACAGCGTGGATTAGTTTTGGAGTGTGGATGGTTATCGGTATAGCAGTTTACTTCCTATATAGCCGAAAGCATAGCGCTTTAAATAATAGTAAAGAAGAAGATGATGTAGCGAATTTATAAGAGGGAAAATCCATTCTAATTATTTTAGGATGGATTTTTTATTCTGAAAATTTACATTGTTCTGAAATTGTTATAAGATAATTGTTGGTTAAATAAAGGGGTGGGATTATGAAAAGTATGTGGCATGAGTTAAGGGCGATGGATCGTAACGTATGGATTCGATTTGTCGGCGAGACGTTGAATGGAATTGCAATGATGATGTTAATGCCCTTTTTCGCATTATATTTAAAAGATAAGGTAGATTCATTATTACAGGTCGGAGTTATTATGGCGCTTTCTCCAATTGCTGCAAGCTTTGGAGCTATTATAGGGGGGAGAATTGCTGATATATATGGAAGAAAGCCAATTATGATATTTTCGATGGTGAGTAATGCATTATTGATGCTCGGTTTTTTATTTATAGAAGGATTTATTCCGTATGCGATTTTATCTGTTTTTTTAGGATTAAGTAATTCGCTATTTCATCCAGCTGCATCAGCGATGGTTGCGGATGTAACGGCACCGGAAAAAAGAACAGAAGCATATGGTTTATTGCGAATGGGACACAATATAGGTGCTGCGATTGGTCCGATAATGGGAGCATCAGTAGTTGTGTTGTCAAAGAACCTTGTGTTTATTATTGCCTCTTCTACGATGCTTTTTTATGCATTACTAGTATTACTTCTTATTCAAGAGACAATGCCGAAGGATACAAATAAAGAAGAGAATATAGAAAAGGAATCTGTGGCAGTTTGGAAAATTGTAATGCGAGATAAGGCATTAATGATTTACTTATTGGCAGGTATCGTTATTTCGATGGGTTTTTCTCAAACAGAAGGTATGTTGCCGCTACACTTTGATAATGAAATGAATGGTATTTTTGGGGTTAACAATCCATACCCATATTTAATGGCTCTAAATGGACTGTTAGTTGTGTTGTTCCAATTTCAAATTTCAAAATGGGCCGCAGATAAACCTGTCGGAAAAACGATGTTATATGGTGCATGTTTATTCGGCATTGGATTATTTTTTATAGGGTGGTTACCAAAGTGGTTTGGAGAATTCGATACAAATGCTACAGTTATTTTAATAACGTTGCTGTTCGTTTATGCCATATATACGTTAGGTGAGATGATTATGTCGCCTGTCCAGATGACGTTTGTAGCGAATTTGGCCCCTGAACATTTGAGAGGGACTTATATGGGAGCTGCCAGTTTGCAGTGGATTACAGGAAGTGCATTCGGCCCACTTTTAGGAGGGTTTTTATTAGATCGATTACTTGGTCACTTTCTATTTACAATTTTAGCTGTAGGGTGTGTAGTTGCGGGTATTGTATATGTTTCTTTAGATCGTCTCGTTGAACAAAGGCAAAAAGACACACTAACCAAACAGTCTTCTTAATGAGTAGATGACATACACAAAAAGGGGATTTCTACATATTTTAGGTACATAACTAGATTGGATTATGATTTTATTTTAAAATTCACTTCTGTATAGTTATGAAGAAAGTGAAATAGAAAAAGTGTAGAAAACCAATAAGTGGTGTCATTTAATTATTTGTGGAAGTTGCATTTTATTTCAAATAGGAACTACCTATTTTTATAAAAAGTGCTAAAATAGAAAAATGAAAACAATTGGTTAGGGTGATTTCAGTGACAAAAATTAAATTAGGTTTATTATATGGTGGAAAATCAGCTGAGCATCAAGTTTCGCTACAAACGGCTCTTGCTGCTATTAAAGCATTAAATCAAGATAAATTCGAGATTCATCCAATTTATATTACAGAGCAAGGTCAATGGGTACGCGGTGAGCGTATTGAAGGTGAAGTAACAGAGGTAGAAGCTTTAAAAATGAGCGGTGCAGAACATGCGATTTCTCCGTTATCATTAAGCACAGAAATTATTCCATCTGCAACTTCTGAGGAAAATGCTATCGACGTTATTTTCCCATTACTACATGGACCAAACGGCGAAGATGGAACGGTTCAAGGATTATTAGAATTAATGAACATTCCTTATGTAGGAAATGGTGTGCTAGCATCAGCTGCTGGTATGGATAAAGTTGTTATGAAAAATATCTTTGCAGAAGCTGGATTGAAACAAGCGAAATATGCATCTTTCATTCGTAGCGCATGGGAAAAAGAGCGTGAAACAGCATATGAAAAAGTAGAAGAAGTATTAGGATATCCTTGCTTCGTAAAACCAGCAAACCTTGGTTCAAGTGTTGGTATTAATAAGTGTAAAGATCGTGAAGAACTTGAGAATGCATTTGAAGAGGCATTCCAATTTGACCGAAAAATTATTGTAGAAGAAAATATTGTTGGACGTGAAGTAGAAGTTGGTGTATTAGGTAATGATGAGCCAAAATGTTCAGTTGTAGGTGAAATTGTACCGAAAAAAGATTTCTATGATTACAAGTCAAAATACATCGATGGCGATACAGCATTAATTATTCCAGCTGAAATGACAGAAGAAGAGTCTAATGTCATTAAGCGAGATGCGATCATTGCGTTCCAATCTTTAGACGGTGCTGGTTTAACGCGAGCTGATTTCTTCTTAACGAAAGATGGCGAAGTATATATTAACGAAGTAAATACGATGCCAGGATTTACGCCGTTTAGTATGTTCCCTCTATTATGGCAACATACTGGATTACCGTATCCTCAATTAATTGAAGAGCTAATTCGTTTCGCGATTGAACGTCACGAAGAAAAACAAAAAATTAAATATACAATCTAACAATAAAGGAGGAGGCACTATTCATAGGAATAGTGCTTCCTCTATGTAAGGAGTGTTTTCATGATAAATCGAACGTTAAAACAAGTAGAACAGATGATAAATGGTACGGGATTAGCAGAGCAATATGAGGGAATTATTATACAAGGGGTGTCTATTGATACGAGAAAAATTGAAAAAGGAAATTTATATGTTCCGATTCAAGGGGAACGTTTCGATGGACATGCTTTTGTAGATAAAGCTGTTGAAAGTGGAGCTGTTGCTACATTATGGATGAAAGATGTAGCAAATCCGCCTGAGAATCTTCCGGTTATCTTTGTAGAAGATACGCTATTGGCATTACAAATGTTAGCGAAAAGCTATCGTGATCAATTGGATGTTAAAGTTGTAGGTGTGACAGGTAGTAACGGTAAAACATCTACGAAAGATATTGTAACGAGTCTTCTTGCAACTAAATTTAAAGTTCAAAAAACAGAAGGAAACTTCAATAACCATATTGGCTTACCTCTTACGATTTTAAACCTAGAAGAAAATACAGAAGTAGCGGTATTAGAAATGGGTATGTCAAGCCGAGGGGAAATTGAATTCTTATCTAAGTTAGCTCGTCCTAATGCAGCTATCATTACGAATATTGGTGAAGCACATTTAATGGATTTAGGTTCTCGTGAGGCAATTGCTGAAGCGAAGTTAGAGATTGTGACAGGATTACAAGAAGGTGGAGTGTTCGTATATAACGGAGATGAGCCATTATTAACAAATCGTGTTCCTGAAATGAATTTAATGGCTGAAACAGTTACTTTCGGTGATGCTAGAGCAAATGATTATTATCCAACGACTGTAACATTACAGGCGACTGGGACACACTTTAAGATGAATAAAGATGAAAATATGTCATTCTACCTACCAGTGTTAGGGAAACATAATGTGTATAATACACTTGCTTCAATGGCAATTGCGAAACACTTTGGTGTAACGTGGGAAGAAATGAAACAAGGATTAGTAACACTTCAAATGACGGGCATGCGTATGGAAATTGTAAAAACAGATAGTGGATTAACTATTATCAATGATGCGTACAATGCAAGTCCGACAGCTATGGAAGCAGCATTCCATTTAATGAATGGTTTAGATGGATTCGCTAAAAAAATCGTTGTACTTGGAGATATGTTAGAACTTGGAGATCAAGAAGTGCAATTTCATTATGAGGTAGGGAAATTAATCGATCCAGCAAAAATCGCATTTGTATTCACATATGGTAGATTAGGGGCTCAAATTGCTGAAGGAGCGAAAATTAACTTCCCTAGCGAACGTGTAAAGGCGTATGATAATAAAGAAGCGCTAGTAAAAGATTTACAAGCAGTAGTTGATGTGAAAGATGTTGTATTAGTAAAAGCATCTCGTGGCATGAAATTAGAGGAAGTAATTACGATGTTGAAATAATTGGCGTATATAAATAGGGATGATAGTTACGAAAATAGAAGAAACTTATAATAAGCGCTTACAGTAAATGATAAAAAAATAAAAGTAAAGAAAAAGGCCCTGAATATGAAATAAGGTAACAGTTGGGTTTGCTTTTTGCACATACAAAACTTATAATTGATAAAGTGTAATAACGTTTAGAAGTATTTTCGTGAAGAATATACGCCCGGTTATATACGTGAGTATTCAGGAAAAGGGCTTTTCCGCAAGTTCGGAAAACGCCTTTTTTTAAATGATAAGTATAGGATAGAAAAGGAGAAGTAACATTGACAACATTTCGAGAATTAGGATTAAGTGAGTCTTTACTGCAATCAGTTGAAAGTATGGGCTTTGAAGAGGCTACGCCGATTCAAGCTGAAACAATTCCACATGCATTGCAAGGTAAAGACATTATTGGGCAAGCACAAACAGGTACAGGGAAAACGGCAGCATTCGGATTACCACTATTAGATAAAGTGGATACAAATAAAGAAGCAGTTCAAGGTATTGTTATCGCGCCAACGCGTGAATTAGCAATTCAAGTTGGAGAAGAGCTATACAAAATTGGTAAACATAAACGTGTTCGTATTTTACCAATCTATGGTGGTCAAGATATTAACCGCCAAATTCGTGCTCTAAAAAAACACCCACACATTATTGTTGGTACGCCGGGTCGTATTTTAGATCATATTAACCGTAAAACACTTCGCCTACAAAACGTAGAGACAGTTGTTCTTGACGAAGCGGATGAAATGTTAAACATGGGCTTCATTGAAGATATTGAAGCAATTTTAACAGATGTGCCAGAAACACATCAAACATTACTATTCTCAGCGACAATGCCAGATCCAATCCGTCGTATTGCTGAGCGTTTCATGACTGAGCCTCAACACATTAAAGTAAAAGCAAAAGAAGTAACAATGCCAAACATTCAGCAGTTCTATTTAGAAGTGCAAGAAAAGAAAAAGTTTGACGTGTTAACACGCTTACTAGATATTCAATCTCCAGAGCTTGCAATCGTATTCGGTCGTACAAAGCGTCGTGTTGATGAATTATCAGAAGCATTAAACTTACGTGGTTATGCAGCAGAAGGTATCCATGGTGATTTAACGCAGGCGAAACGTATGTCTGTATTACGTAAATTTAAAGAAGGTGCTATCGAAGTTCTTGTTGCAACAGACGTTGCTGCACGTGGTCTTGATATTTCAGGCGTAACTCACGTATACAACTTCGATATTCCTCAAGATCCAGAATCATACGTTCACCGTATCGGCCGTACTGGTCGTGCAGGTAAAAAAGGTATTGCAATGCTATTTGTAACACCACGTGAATCAGGACAATTGAAAAATATCGAGCGTACAACAAAACGTAAAGTTGATCGTATGGAAGCGCCGACACTTGACGAGGCACTAGAAGGTCAACAACGTTTAATCGCTGAAAAACTTCAAAGCACAATTGAAAGTGATAACTTATCATACTACAAGCGTATTGCAGAAGAAATGTTAGAAGAGAATGACTCTGTAACAGTAGTAGCTGCTGCTTTAAAAATGATGACAAAAGAGCCGGATACAACTCCAATCGCTTTAACATCAGAACCACCAGTTGTTTCAAGAGGTGGCGGTTCTAAAAAACGCGGTGGTAACGGAGGCGGATACCGTGATGGTAACCGTAATCGTAGTCGTGACGGACGCAGTGGCGATGGTCGTAACCGTGACCGTAACCGTGATGGCCGTAATCGTGACGGTAACCGTGATCGCAATCGCGAAGGTAGCCGTGATGGTAACCGTGGTCGCAGAGGCGAAGGTCAAGGTCGCCCAGGTTCTTCAACTGGACGCGGCGAAAGAAAACATCATAGCCGTAAGCCACAAGCTTAATAGCAAAAAAAGAGAATGCCCTTTTCCGGCATTCTCTTTTTTTATTTCTGTAATTGTACATACTACATAATAACTTGTGTAGAAATGAGGTGTTACATGCTTGTAAGACTTGGGTATGTTGCGATGAGTGTACATTTGAAAAATGCATCTCCATCTCAAACGATGACGTACGCGCAGTTTCAAAAAATAGATGATCGGGAAGCGGTGATTCGTAAACTTGAAAGGATTGCTAATTCGAATTTGGAAAATTGCTTACGGTTATTAAAACATAATAAAGGCCATGATATATCCTTTTTTCGACTTAGTTCTAAGTTGATTCCTTTAGCGAATCATGAGGAGTTGTTAGAGTGGAACTACATTCGTCCCTTAAAAGAAAATTTAAAAGCGCTAGGTGATTACGCCATTCGAATGAATATGCGTATTGATTTTCATCCAGATCATTTTGTTGTACTCAATTCGGCTGAGAAGAATATTTTTAAACAATCTGTAAAGACATTACAAATGCATAGAAAATTATTAAAAGGTATGGGGATTGAACATAAGCAACGATGTGTAATGCATGTTGGGGGTGGATATAAAGATAAAGAGCTCGCATTAGAGCGTTTTATAGAGAATTGGTCTAATGTCCCAAGAGGTATTCAGGAAATGATTATGTTAGAAAATGATGATACAACTTTTACGCTCGAGGAAACATTATATTTAGGAGAAAAATTGGACATTCCCGTTGTATTTGATTTACATCACCATATGATGAATAATGATCGAGAAGATTGGCATGAAGATTGGGCGCGTGTTGTACATACGTGGGAATCGTCTTTGTTACCAGTGAAAATGCACATTTCTAGCCCTAGGGACGAGAAAGATCCAAGAGCGCATGCTGATTTTATTGATGTTGAGGCATTTTTATCTTTTTTAAGAAGGATAAAGGGTAGTGTTGGACAAATTGATTGTATGATTGAGGCGAAGAAGAAGGATGAGTCTTTATTCCAACTCATGAGAGATTTAAGTAAACAAACAGATGTAGAAATTGTCGATGGTGCGAGCTTTTATATTAAATGAGCTCTGCACCATCGAATTTTTTTGTTAATAAAGGGGTGCAAATACCACCAATGATCAATCCTGTTAAGTGGCTTATAGGATTGGCAGAGGGATTAAAGAAAGTAAATAGTAGTAATATAAATATCATGATTGAAAAAATAGCGATGTCTCTTGGGTTGGAAGAACGATATCGACTATACAATAGAAATAATTGTGCACCTAGCAATCCAAAAATACCGCCGGATGCTCCGGCGTGAATATATTCAAGAGGCATAATAATATAAGTAGAAATATTTCCGATAATGCCAGAAAGGAAAAAAATAATGATGAAAGAAAAATGTCCTAGCTGCCTTTCAATAGAAGAACCAAGTACAAATAAACAAACACTATTAGAAAGAAAATGTTGTAAGTCTACATGTACAAGTAGGGAAGTTATGAGACGCCACCATTCTCCTTTAGAGATATATTCATTATAGGCTGCCAGAGGAAATAGAGAAAAGTCACTTAACATAAACATGACTAACTGTATAAGAAGTAAAGAGATGATAATTGGTTGTAAGGGAATGCGTGCAAATCGTAATAGCATGTTGTTAGTATCACTCCTTTTGCATCATAAAGAATCTCTGTTATTCTTACAGTATGAAAGAGTAAAGCTAAATAGAAGAAGGGGATTTCGAAATGATTGTAGGGATTGGAATCGATATTATTGAATTGAATAGAATTGAAAAAATGCTAGATGGAAAGCTTAAATTTATGGAACGTATTTTAACTGAAAGTGAACGTAATGTTGCTAAGGAAATGAAAGGAAGTCGTCTTACGGAATTTGTAGCTGGAAGATTTGCAGCGAAAGAGGCGTATTCAAAAGCGGTAGGGACTGGTATCGGGAAAGAAGTGAGTTTTTTAGATGTTGAAGTAAGAAATGATGATAGAGGTAAGCCGATTCTTATTGCAAATACAGAGCATATTGTTCATTTATCAATTAGTCATAGTAAGGAATTTGCTGTCGCTCAAGTTGTTTTAGAAAGCTCGTCACGCTAGTCTGCATATTTTATATCTTTGTCTCATATATTTGAGGTAGCGATAAGGAAGGCATATCTTCCATTCATTTATAGGGGCAAAGGGGCTGAAGTGATGAAAAGGCGTCTGTTTTTAGTTCTTGTCGGTTTATTAACCGTTTTTGTGTTGGCGGGTTGTATGGAGAAGAAACAGGATGATGTCGTGAGAGATTTAGAGGCGAAAGTGAAAGGGATGAAAAGTTATCAAGCTGAAGCGAAATTGTCTATTAAAACAGGGAATGAGCCTCAAGAGTATAAAGTGGAAATTTGGCATAAAGAACCTTCTTTTTATCGTGTGAATTTACAGAATGCGAAAAAAGATCAAAGTCAAATTATTTTAAGAAATGAAGAAGGTGTATTTGTATTAACGCCGGCGCTTAATAAGAGTTTCCGTTTTCAAAGTGATTGGCCGCAAAATAGTAGCCAGGCTTATTTATATGAATCGCTTGTGAGAGATATTTTGCAGGATAAGAAAAATCTTACTTTCGAGAAAACAGATAAGTATTATATTTTTAAGACCAAAACAAACTATCAACATCAAAATATGTTACCGAAACAAGAGATTACATTGAAGAAGAGCGATCTAACACCGGTTTCGGTGAAGTTAATGGATAATGATCAAAACGTTCTTGTAAAAGTAGATTTCTCTAAAGTGAAGTTCGATGCAAAATTTGATAAAGGTGCATTTGATACAAAGCAAAATATGTCTAGAGCGCAAGTGGATGTACCAACAACAGCAAAAGAAGACAAACCATTTGCTATTTTGTATCCAAGAGATACGCCACAAGGTGTGACATTGAAAGACGAAAAAGAGTTGCAGACAGACAGTGGCAAGCGTGCGATACTCACATACACTGGAAATAAGAAATCCTTTACTTTAATACAAGAAAAGGCAAAAGTTGCAGAGGCTTCGTCGGCGATAAGTGTAAGTGGGGAATTGGTTGATCTTGGTTTCACGATTGGCGCATTGACGAAAGATTCTCTAACGTGGTCGCATAACGGAGTAGAATATATGCTCGTGTCTAAAGGTTTAGAGCCGAAGGAGCTGTTAATGGTTGCTCGTTCAGTTACAGCGAAGCAGGTGAAGTAAACTTTTTAGACGTGGTGCTATATATGCACCACGTCTTTTCTTAGTTTGAAGGCTGGATTTCATAAAAGAAGCATATAAAAGAATAAGCTTCGCATATCGTGTATAAGGAAGTGTATTTATGGAAGAAGCACCATTTTACCGTGACACTTGGGTAGAAGTAGATTTAGACGCGATTTATAACAATATTACGCACATTAAAGAATTCATTCCAAGTGATGTAGAGATTTTTGCTGTAGTTAAAGCGAATGCATATGGACACGATTATGTACCGGTGGCTAAAACTGCATTAGAAGCAGGAGCGACAAGGTTGGCAGTTGCTTTTTTAGATGAAGCATTAGTGCTTCGGAGAGCTGGTATTACTGCTCCGATTTTAGTGTTAGGCCCTTCTCCGCCCCGTGATGTAAATGTAGCCGCTGAAAATGATGTAGCACTAACTGTTTTTCAAAAAGAATGGGTGGACGAAGCAATAAAACTTTGGGACGGTTCATCTATAATGAAATTCCACATTAATTTTGATAGTGGTATGGGAAGAATCGGAATACGAGAACGCAAAGAATTAAAAGGATTCTTGAAGAGTTTAGAAGGTGCGCCGTTTTTAGAGTTAGAAGGGGTTTATACACATTTTGCAACAGCAGATGAAGTGGAGACTTCTTACTTTGATAAGCAATATAACACATTCTTAGAGCAGTTAAGTTGGTTGAAAGAATTCGGAGTGGATCCTAAATTTGTCCACACGGCTAATAGTGCTGCAACGTTACGTTTTCAAGGAATTACATTTAATGCGGTGCGAGTTGGTATTGCGATGTATGGATTATCCCCTTCTGTAGAAATACGTCCTTTTTTACCGTTTGAATTAGAACCAGCGTTGTCGCTTCATACGAAGGTTGCTCATATTAAACAGGTGATTAAAGGGGATGGGATTAGTTATAACGTCACGTACCGAACAAAAACTGAAGAATGGATTGCGACTGTTGCGATTGGCTATGCAGATGGCTGGCTTAGAAGATTACAAGGATTTGAAGTGCTTGTAAATGGTAAAAGAGTACCGATTGTAGGGCGAGTAACGATGGATCAATTTATGATACATCTTCCTTGTGAAGTGCCGCTTGGTACGAGAGTTACACTCATTGGAAGACAAGGTGATGAGTATATTAGCGCTACTGAGGTTGCTGAATACTCCGGGACTATTAATTATGAAATTATCGCAACGATAAGTTTCCGTGTACCGAGAATATTTATACGGCATGGAAAGGTTGTAGAGGTAATTAATTATTTAAATAGTATATAGAAGGTAGTGTGATTTGCTTTTTGTCATTTGAGGGGGTTTTTCATTGTTGGAGAATAAGCTCTTTTTTGACGAAAAGCTTTTTACTTATAATCGCTTTTCATATAAGTTTTGCAGAGGAATTCTTTTGATTCTTGTTTAAAATGAGATAAAAAATAATAGAAGATGAATGTTTTGCTTGTGAATTGGAAAACATAAGCAAGGAATAAGGAAGTCTTTGCAACAGGCTCCATACAATGGTATTATTACAATAGGTGTCATATATATATTTGGGTGTGTAGTTGACGGTGGAGGTGTATTTTTGTGTCCGAATCAAGTGTAACTACTGAAATCGTGGTTCGGTTGCCAAAGCAAATGGTAACGGAATTGGACGGAATTGGAAAACAAGAGAATAAGAATCGCCATGAACTAATTTGCCAGGCAACACAACTGTTATTGCGTCAACATAAGACGAAGAAACGCTACCAACATGAATCAATGCGACGTGGGTACATTGAAATGGGAAAAATTAATCTTGGTATTGCATCTGAAGCTTTCTTAGCAGAGTATGAAGCAGCTCATACAGTAGAACGCTTAGTTAGCGGGGGGTAATATTTTGATTGTAAAACGCGGCGACGTGTATTTTGCAGACCTTTCCCCAGTTGTTGGTTCTGAGCAAGGAGGCGTTCGTCCGGTTCTTGTCATTCAAAATGACATCGGAAATCGTTTTAGTCCAACGGTGATTGTAGCGGCTATTACTGCACAGATTCAAAAAGCGAAATTACCCACTCATGTGGAAATTGATGCGAAAAAGTACGGTTTTGAGAGAGATTCTGTTATTTTACTTGAGCAGATTCGAACAATCGATAAGCAACGCTTAACGGACAAAATCACTCATTTGGATGAAGTGATGATGAGTCGTGTAGATGAAGCGTTACAAATTAGTTTAGGACTAATAGATTTTTAAATCGGCAGTTTAAGTTGCTCTCTTTGCAGGGCAACTTTTTTTATTATAGAGGAGGTTACGGTTGTATATGGAAATGGTAGATAATCGACAAGCGTTAATGAAAATGTTAGTGAAAGAATTAGGCTTTACCGAAAAGCAGGTTCGTCATGTTATTCAATTAACAGAAGAAGGTAACACAGTTCCATTTATTGCTCGTTACCGAAAAGAATGGACAGGCTCTTTAGATGAAGTGCAAATTCGTGCGATTTTAGAGAGATGGCAATATATGCTGCAACTTGAAGGTAGGAAGGAAGAGGTTCTTCGTCTTATTGATGAGAAGGGGAAACTGACAGAAGAGTTACGTCAGCAAATTGTTAAAGCTACAAAGTTGCAAGAAGTAGAAGATTTATATCGTCCATATAAAGAAAAAAGAAGAACGAAAGCGACGATTGCAAAAGAAAAAGGATTAGAACCGTTAGCTGAATGGTTATTGTTATATAAAAAAGAAGATCCAAATCAAAAGGCGATAGAATTTATTGATGTCGAGAAAGAAGTACAAACTGCAGAAGAGGCATTACAAGGTGCTCAAGACATTATCGCAGAAATCGTTTCAGATGAAGCTGCATATCGTAGTTGGATTCGGAATGTTACGTTTAGAAAAGGCATCATGTCTTCGGCTGTAAAAGATGAAGAAAAAGATGAAAAGAATATATATGAAATGTATTACAGTTATGAAGAACCGTTGCAGAAAGTAGTGCCGCATCGTGTACTAGCGATGAATCGTGGTGAGAAAGAAGATATATTGAGAATTGCTGTTGTTCCGCCAGTAGATGAGATATTAAGTTTCTTATATAAGAAAGTAATTCGTGATAACGAGTCTAAAAGTGCGCATTATGTACAATTAGCGATTGAAGATAGCTATAAACGATTAATTCAATCTTCGATTGAAAGAGAGATTCGAAAAGAATTAACAGAAACAGCTGAGGAACAAGCGATACATATTTTCTCTGAGAATTTACGTAACTTACTATTACAACCTCCTATGAAAGGGAAAGTGGTGTTAGCTGTAGACCCTGCATATAGAACGGGTTGTAAATTAGCTGTAGTAGATGATACAGGGAAGGTTCTACATATTGGTGTTATTTATCCCCATCCGCCAGTGCGTAAATATGAAGCTGCAAAAGCGGAAGTTCTTTCTATTATAGATAAATATCAAGTTGAAATGATTGCGATTGGGAATGGTACAGCTTCTAGAGAATCAGAAGAATTTATAGTTGATGTATTACAAAATGTGAAACGAGAAGTCTTCTATATTATTGTGAACGAAGCTGGTGCGAGTGTGTATTCGGCTTCTGATTTAGCCCGTGAGGAATTCCCGGATTTACAGGTTGAAGAAAGAAGTGCGGTTTCTATCGGTAGACGTCTGCAAGATCCGCTTGCTGAACTTGTGAAGATTGATCCTAAATCAGTTGGGGTTGGACAGTACCAACATGATGTATCTCAAAAGAGATTGAATGAATCATTAACATTTGTAGTCGAGACGGCAGTTAACCAAGTTGGTGTTAATGTAAATACGGCTTCAGTTGCATTATTACAATATGTTTCTGGTTTATCGAAAACTGTTGCGAAAAATATTGTGGCAAAGAGAGAAGAAGGTGGGAAATTTACGAAACGCACGGAATTAAAGAAAATCCCGCGCTTAGGTGCAAAGACGTACGAACAATGTGTAGGTTTCTTACGTATATTAGAAGGAGCGAATCCATTAGATCGAACAGGAATTCATCCAGAACAATATAAAAATGTTGAATTGTTATTGAAGAGTTTAGGTTTATCAAAAGATGATGTAGGACAATTGCATTTACAAAAGAGCTTAGAAGAAGTAGAGATTTCTAAGTTGTCTCAAGAAACGGGAGTTGGGGAACCGACATTAGTGGATATTATAGATGCGCTTATTAGTCCAGAGCGAGACATGAGAGATGAGTTGCCTAAACCACTTCTGAAAAAAGGGATTTTGAAATTAGAAGATTTAAAACGTGGTATGGAACTAGAAGGAACCGTTCGTAACGTTGTTGATTTTGGTGCTTTTGTTGATGTTGGTGTAAAGCAAGATGGTTTAGTACATATTTCTAAGCTAAGTACACAATATGTGAAGCATCCGTTAGATATTGTATCTGTCGGGCAAATTGTAAAGGTATGGGTCGATGATATTGATACAAAAAAAGGTCGTGTCGCATTATCCATGTTGCCGATTGAATAATAAGAGAAGAGAGCAGATGAAACTGCTCTTTTTTTATGGGGTAAGAAGTATAATGGATTATTAGCTTTGATGGATTTTGCTATAATAAAACCAGCATTCATTTAGTAATTTAATTTGATACCGGTTTTTTTCGAAATATGCACGTTGCATCTGTTTTTTTAGCCATGTGGGCATAGGAATCCCTCCTTGTTTAATCCTACTCTCAAAAATCTTCCCTTTTCGCTAAGGTACTATTGATGAGAGGTTGGTGAGTGGATTTCTATTCATATTGTATTGTTAGAAACCACGCTTCTTGAATGAGGATGGGTATATGTACTATTTAATATATGTATAAGAAGGGAGAAAAGTGTAAAAATATTTTTTTGTTTAGGAGGAATGAGAATGGATGAGCGAGAAATCCAACAGCTAGTAGAGGAAGTGTCGTTAAGATACTTTGGTATGCCGTTCTTACATAAAGCGATGTTTAATAATAGATTACGTACAACTGGTGGGCGTTATCTATTGAAAAGTCACAATATCGAACTGAATTATCAATATTATAAAATGTATGGTAAAGAAGAGTTAGTCGGGATTGTTAAACATGAACTTTGTCATTATCACTTACATATTGCAGGAAGAGGGTATAAGCACCGGGATAGAGATTTTCGTGAATTGTTAAAGGAAGTCGGTGCACCACGTTTTTGTAAACGAATGATTAATGAAGAGAAGGAACAGAAGGTTTATGTGTATGAATGTGTGGAGTGCTCATTTCAATATGTAAGGAGACGTCAAATAAATACAAAAAGATATGTCTGTGGAAAATGTAAAGGGAAACTAATTCTGATAAAGAAAACATCTTGACAGTGAAAACGCAATCCAGTATATTATAAACATGTCACGTTTGTACAAGATGTTGTGAAAAAACTTCTTGACTTACGATGATAAGTTTTATAAGATACAAATTGTCTTTATTATTCCGCAGTAGCTCAGTGGTAGAGCTATCGGCTGTTAACCGATCGGTCGTAGGTTCGAGTCCTACCT
>NZ_MACI01000080.1 GCF_001884105.1 Bacillus luti
TGTGGAGCTGACGAATACTAATAGATCGAGGACTTAACCATATAATATGTAGCAAATGTTATCTAGTTTTGAGAGAACATAAAAAACTTGTTGACTTTTAAAGTGAATCAGTTATAATAATGATTGTCTCAAAAGAATAATGTCTGGTAATGATGGCAGAGAGGTCACACCCGTTCCCATACCGAACACGGAAGTTAAGCTCTCTAGCGCCGATGGTAGTT
>NZ_MACI01000081.1 GCF_001884105.1 Bacillus luti
TCTGGATTGGAACAAGGGTGGAACCACGAAAACACATTCGTCCCTTTCCTAGGGATGAGTGTGTTTTTTTATGGGTTATCAGATTGAAAATTTAAAATAATTAAAAAATAGTATTGATTTTGTTTTTTATGCGAGTATAATGAGTTAACAAATAAACATGAACGAAAAAAGTAACGATAAGGACACGAAATCATTTTTACGGTTTACAGAGAGGGAAGTCAAGGGTGTGAGCTTCCTAACACGAGAAATGATTTTACCACCTTTGAACTTCAATAGTGAACGAGCAATCTAGTAATTATTGACGGAATCAGCCGTTATCTGAA
>NZ_MACI01000082.1 GCF_001884105.1 Bacillus luti
TCAACTAAGTTTTTCAATTTCTTTTTTGTCGTTTTCTGCGTTTCCGCATCAGCGACGGTTATTAATATATCACGCAGAAAAATGAAATGCAACACCTTTTATAAACTTTTTTTAAAACCACCCACATTTCTTTTTTAATATCATATACTTAAACGAAATATCTCTTTCATGTATGAGTAATTTCTACATATATTCTATATAAAGTCACTCTATGCCAAAACGTTTCTTTCTATAAGAAACGTTTTATTCATATACCCTATCATACAAGGAGGAATACATATGGACTATACCGATTTATTAATCAAACTAGGTCTCTCAGCTATTTTAGGATTCGCCATCGGTTTAGAGCGCGAATTAAAACGAAAACCACTCGGTTTAAAAACGTGCTTAGTTATATCTATTATTAGTTGCCTCCTAACAATCGTTTCTATTAAAGCAGCTTACAACCTACCTCATACTGATCATATAAATATGGATCCGCTTCGCCTTGCTGCTCAAATTGTATCTGGCATTGGTTTTTTAGGTGCTGGTGTTATTTTACGCAGAGGAAATGATAGTATTGCGGGACTAACTACCGCAGCTATGATTTGGGGTGCTTCTGGTATTGGTATCGCCGTTGGAGCCGGATTTTATATCGAAGCGATTTTCGGGATGTGTTTCCTTATGATTAGTGTAGAACTTATACCACTCACGATGAAATATGTAGGCCCTAGATCATTTCGTCAACGTGATATCGCTGTGAAGCTTGTTGTACGAAATATGGACAATATTCCAATCGTAATTGAAGAAATAAAAGAAATGGATATAAAAGTTAAGAATATGAAGCTTAAAACATTAGAAAATGGGTATCACTATTTACATCTTAAATTATGTATCGATCAAAAAAGACATACTGCCGACGTTTACTACGCTCTCCAACATCTTGAAAGTGTTCAACAAACTGAAGTGGAAAGTATGTAATAGAAAACAAACTCTCTTTATTTAGAGAGTTTTTCTTTTTTCTATAATGGTAACAATGAATGTAGCCCTGCAAAGTAAGGAGGAATAGGAAATTGAAATCCCGTCCGAATTTAGTAGATACATTTCGTGATTCCATTATTTTTCGATTAATTTGTTTTATTATTGTACTTACTACTTTTTCTGGCTTTCTTATACATAGATTAGAGCCATCTCACTTCACCACATGGTTTGACGGTATTTGGTGGTCTATCGTTACCATCTTCACTGTTGGGTATGGTGATTTCGCACCACATACAACAATAGGAAAAATTGTTGGCATGGGCATTATTTTATTAGGAACTGGATTTTGTTCTTATTATATGGTTCTATTCGCTACCGACATGATCAATAAACAATATATGAAAATTAAAGGAGAAGAAGCCGCTACCTCTAACGGTCATATGATTATCGTTGGCTGGAATGAACGTGCAAAACATGTTGTAAAACAAATGCACATATTACAGCCAAATCTTGATATCGTTTTAATTGATGAAACACTTCCTTTACTACCCAAACCATTTCATCATTTAGAATTTATAAAAGGTTGTCCACATCATGATCAAACTTTACTAAAAGCTAACATTACAACCGCTCACACTATATTAATAACAGCCGATAAAGAGAAGAACGAAAGCTTAGCTGATACAGAGTCCATTTTAAATATTTTAACTGCAAAAGGACTGAACCAAAACATTCACTGCATCGCTGAACTTCTTACTACTGAACAAATCCAAAATGCAACGAGAGCTGGCGCGTCAGAAATTATAGAAGGAAATAAATTAACTAGCCATGTATTTACCGCTTCTCTTTTATTCCCTTCCATTTCAGGTGTACTCTTCTCTCTTTACGATGAAATCTCTGATAACAAATTACAACTGATGGAGCCACCCCAATCCTGCACCGGACAAACTTTCGCAAATTGTAGCTACACCTTGTTAAAACAAAACATTCTCTTACTAGGTGTAAAGCGTGACGATCAATATATGATTAATCCTGTCCATTCCTTCATTCTCATCGAAAGCGACATACTCATTGTTATTCACCATTAATAAAATGACGCTCTAATTCTTGCATGAGCACTTTCCCAATATTGATATATTTTCTTTTCACATCTCCATCTGGGTCTTTCGGTTCAGCAAATTGATCAAACCCACTTGTTCCAGCTGTTAAAGTATTTACATTATCATCTAGTTCGTCTTGATATACATGAGAAAGAATATATGGCGTTTCAAGACGGACTACTACACCAGGTACATCTAGTTCTCCATCTACTGCTGTGAACGGGACTCGTAAAAATTGATACCCATCTTCTTCATCAATTTTATAATCAAAGCACCCTTTATCGTAATCCCAATTGCCACCAATGCTATACCCAAGTGGCTTCATAACCTCTTCTAACTTATATAACGCATATGTACGTCCTTCTAACTTTGATTGAATCGGAATCAAGTCCATCCCTCCTAGACTTTTTCTTTAGCATACCCATCTCAGTTTGAATATACCGATGGACTTTTCGATAAAGTGAAACTTTAATCAGTGGGGGTTTTCTTCATCCCCCACTGATTATTAGCCCACACCAATCGGGCCTTTACGGGCAGTTGATCCCCCACCTAACTTCTTTGCTCTCGCTGAATTTTGAGTTGGGGGTCTTACTGCCCGGCAAATAGCGGGATAAAATAATAAAAAGCGACCGGGTTACGGTCGCTTTTTATTATTTTAAACGCTCTTCTAATTCTGCTTTTAATTCTTCAAATCCTGGTTTACCAAGTAAAGCAAACATGTTTTTCTTGTATGCTTCTACTCCAGGTTGGTCAAATGGATTTACGCCTAATAAGTAGCCGCTCATCGCACATGCTTTTTCGAAGAAGTATACAAGGTAACCGAATGTGTACTCATTTAATTCAGGAATGTTTACGATTAAGTTTGGTACTCCACCATCGCTATGTGCAAGTAATGTACCTTCGTATGCTTTTGTGTTTACGAAGTCTACAGTTTCACCAGCAAGGTAGTTTAATCCGTCTAAATCGTTGTCTTCTAATTCGATTGTTAGTTCATGTGTAGATTTACCTACTTTTAGAACTGTTTCAAATAAGTCACGACGACCTTCTTGAACGTATTGACCTAATGAGTGTAAGTCAGTTGAGAAGTTTGCTGAAGATGGGAAAATACCTTTTTGATCTTTTCCTTCACTTTCACCAAATAACTGTTTCCACCATTCAGAGAAGTATTGAAGTGCTGGCTCATAGTTAACAAGCATTTCAATTGTTTTTCCTTTATTGTATAAAGCGTTACGAACTACTGCGTATTGGTAAGCTGGGTTTTCTTCTAGTTCTGATTTTCCGAAGTCATCATGACCAGCAGCTGCACCTTTCATCATCTCTTCAATATTTAAGCCACTTACTGCGATTGGTAATAAACCAACTGGCGTTAATACAGAGAAACGTCCTCCAACATCATCTGGAATAACGAATGTTTCGTAACCTTCATTATCAGCTAATGTTTTTAATGCACCACGCGCTTTATCTGTCGTTGCATAAATACGTTTGCGAGCTTCTTCTTTTCCATACTTTTCTTCTAATAACTTACGGAAAATACGGAATGCTAGTGCCGGCTCTGTTGTTGTACCTGATTTGGAAATAACGTTAATAGAGAAGTCTTTACCTTCTAATACATCCATTAAATCTTTCATGTAAGTGGAGCTAATGTTTTGTCCAACAAATAGCACTTGTGGAGTTTTACGTTGTTCTTTAGAAAGTGTGTTGTAGAAAGAATGGTTTAACATTTCAATTGCTGCACGTGCTCCTAGGTAAGAACCACCGATACCTACAACAAGTAAAATGTCAGAGTCATTTTTAATTTTTTCTGCGCATTTTTGAATGCGAGCAAATTCTTCTTTGTCATATTGAAGCGGAAGGTCTACCCACCCAAGGAAATCGTTCCCAGCTCCAGTTTTTTCGTGGATTGCGTGATGTGTTACTTTCACTGCATCACGTAAATAAGTGATTTCATGTTCACCGATGAAGGATAACGCTTTAGAATAGTCGAACGTTACATGTGTACTCATCTTTTTCCCTCCAATTATGGATATGTATTTCTGTATTCACTTTAGCGAAACTGAAGTTTTAAATCAAGCGATTCAACCCTTGTAAACGTAACCAATATATATTTTTTAGAAAAAGTTCATTTTTTGCATAAAAATTCGCATTTTTCGGTATAGATGTATATACATCCTATTCCGAACATTTTTTATGTATAAAAACAACATAACTACACCATTCTATAAAAGAGTTGATTAACTCATCGCTTGCTCATGCTTCACAATTAAGGGGGGGCTTTTTCATGAGTACTCTGCAACGTATCGCATTAGTCTTTACTGTTATTGGTGCCGTGAACTGGGGACTAATCGGGTTCTTCCAGTTCGACTTAGTAGCTGCCATTTTCGGTGGACAAAACTCAGCTCTCGCACGTATTATTTACGGCATCGTTGGTATTTCTGGGCTTATCAATCTTGGTTTACTCTTTAAACCATCTGAAAATCTTGGTACGCACCCAGAAACAAACGAAATTCGCTAGTCAGTATGTCTTTATTTCACCTCCGACATACGAATATGATTGCATGCAATCATATTTGCAAATATATATCATAATATAAAGTAAAAGAGGAACGCTCATATGCGCTCCTCTTTTACTTTGTTAACTCCGATTCTTCAATCCATTCTGTTAGCTTTTCTCGCAGCGTATTAAATCCATTTTCAGATGGATTCGGTATAAGAATCCGTCCTTGTTTTCTTTTCGCCGCTTTTAACGATAAACTCATTTTTCTGTGTTCTTCATCAATTGAAAGTACTTTTACTTCTACTGTATCGCCGACTTTTAAAAAGTCATGAATATCCTTTACATATCCATTTGTAATTTCAGATATATGCACAAGTCCTTGTGTTTCTGCATCTAACGCTACAAATGCACCGTAATCTTGAATTCCAGTCACTTTCCCTGTTACAACCACTCCTGTTGTATATTGTTCTGACATATGAAACACTCCCATACGTTTACCATTTTCTCTACAATTGTAGATAGCAAAGCAGATGTATTTATTGTTAAATATCCGATTAGTTAGTACGTACCGTAAGAAAGCTACCTAGGATACGCATACCTTATATTAGTAAATTATACCACTATGAGAGAACTCATTCAAAAATCATGAAAAAATTTCCTTAGGTAAGTATAATTCTCCAATATTGGGATAGAATACTAACACATGGCTTTCTAGTATTCCCCCCCTTTTATGGACAAAACGTATTATGTTTTGTCCTTTTTTTATTCTCTACGAATCGTTCCATTCTCTTCATTGCTTCCAGCAGTTGTTCAAGCGATGTTGCATACGAACAACGAATAAATCCTTCACCACTTTCGCCAAATACACTTCCAGGGACGACAGCGACTTTTTCTTCTAATAATAACTGTTCTGCAAAATCCGCTGAAGATAATCCAGTTGAAGAAATAGAAGGAAAGACATAAAATGCGCCGCCCGGCAAATGACATGTTAAACCCATTTCATTGAAAGATGTCGTCATAAAATTACGACGTTTCTTATAGCTATCTCTCATCCGAATTACTTCATCATTCCCTGCGCGTAATGCTTCAAGTGCTGCAAACTGAGACATAGTCGGTGCACACATCATGGAATATTGATGAATTTTGAGCATTAATTCCGAAAATTGAACAGGAGCTGCAATCATCCCGAGGCGCCACCCCGTCATCGCAAATCCTTTTGAAAATCCCGAAATTAAAATCGTATGTTCACGCATATTTTGAATGCTCGCGAAACTCGTATACACTTCGTCATATACAAGCTCTGCATAAATTTCATCAGATAATACGATTAAATTGTATTTCTCCACAATCACTGCTATTTCTTCAAGTTCGGCTTTATTTAACATTGCACCTGTTGGGTTATTTGGTGAACAAAGTAAAATTGCCTTTGTTTTTGCGGTAATAGCTGCTTCAATTTGCTCTGGTTGTACTTTAAACTCGTTTTCTAAAGTAGTCGCCACAGGAACTGGAACTCCTCCAGCTAATGTTACAAGTGGCGCATACGAAACGAAGCTTGGTTCAATAATGAGCACTTCATCATCCGGATTTATAATGGCGCGCATCGCTACATCTAACGCTTGGCTCGCTCCAACTGTAACAATGATTTCTTCGTTTGGATCATAAGATACTGCAAATTGTTTTTTTAGATACTTTGCTATTTCTTGACGGAGTTCCAATAATCCTGCATTTGCTGTATATGATGTATATCCCTGTTCTAAAGAACGAATACATGCTTGCCTTACATTCCAAGGTGTAACGAAGTCTGGTTCCCCTACCCCAAGTGAAATAACACCTTTCATATTTGCTGCTAAATCGAAAAACTTTCGAATACCAGATGGTTGTAAAGATTCTGCTGCTCTAGATAGTTCAAACTGCTTCATGGTGTCACCACAATTCGCTTATCATCATCGTTTTTTTCATAAATAATTCCCTCATGTTTATACTTCTTCAAAATGAAATGAGTTGTTGTAGAAACAACAGATTCAATTGTTGCTAATTTCTCTGAAACAAACATCGCTACTTCTCCCATCGTCTTTCCTTCTAATGTAATAGAAAGATCATATGTCCCCGACATTAAATACACAGATTT
The DNA here is from genome assembly GCF_001884105.1 of Bacillus luti. Classification (GTDB taxonomy): domain Bacteria; phylum Bacillota; class Bacilli; order Bacillales; family Bacillaceae_G; genus Bacillus_A; species Bacillus_A luti. The sequence continues at coordinate 6,683 of NZ_MACI01000082.1, forward strand.
CACTTCTGAATAACGATAAATTTGTTCAGCAACTGCATCAAATCCAACGCCATGCTTTGGCGTAACTTTCACATCAATCATCGCCGTTAAGCCCGTATGTTCTTTCACCTTCGTCCAATCGATATGTGTTACATAATCCACAATAATTTTTTCCGCTTCTAATTTCTCAACCATTTTCTTTACTTCTTCTACTTCTATATTTAACAGCTTCGCTAATGTATCTACAGATAATCGACTACTTTTTTCAAGACAAGCTAATAATTCTAATTCTTTTTCAGTCACCATATAAATCATCCTTCCTTTTCTCTTGTGTCTAAATTATACAAATACCTTTTCCAGTTTGAAAAGAAGCTTTTTTTAGTGAATTATGTCAAAATAAAGTGAAACTTTAATCCATGGAAAGGTTCACCCCATGGATTATTAGCCTTCACCAATCGGGCCTTTACGAGCAGTTGATCTCCCACCTCATTTCTTTGCCTCAACCGTCTTTTTAGGTGGAAGTCTTACTGCTCGTTAAAGCGGGGTAAAGTGAAACTTTAATCAGTGGAAACATGCAGGATAAAGTGAAAGGGGATGGAACCGTGAAACCAAAAGTTTATATTGCTGAACCAGTTCCAACATTTGTAGAAAACTATTTATCAGAACACTGCGATTATGAAAAATGGGAGCAAAATGAGAAAGTACCTCGTGATGTTCTATTGGAGAAAATACAAGATAAAGATGGTTTGTTAAATTTCGGATCTGCTATTAATGAAGAATTATTAGAAGTCGCTCCTAACTTAAAAGTAGTGAGCAACATTTCTGTCGGTTACGATAATTTTGATTTACAAGCGATGGAAAAGCGAAATGTTATCGGTACGAATACACCATACGTACTAGATGATACAGTAGCTGACCTCGTTTTCGCTCTTATGTTATCTGCTGGGCGCCGCGTTTGCGAACTCGACTCCTACGTAAAAAATGGTGAATGGAATGCCGAAATTGGAAAAGAGCACTTCGGACTAGATGTGCACCATAGCACCATCGGTATTATCGGTATGGGCCGAATTGGAGAAGCCGTTGCAAAACGAGCAAAATTCGGATTTGATATGAATGTTCTTTATTATAATCGTCGACGTAAAGAAGAAGCTGAACAAAAATTTGATGCTACATATTGTGATTTACAGACGCTACTAAAACAGTCTGACTTTATTGTTCTTCTTACTCCATTAACAGATGAAACGTATCATCTTATCGGAGAAAAGGAATTTTCATTAATGAAAGAAACAGCAATCTTCATTAATGCTTCTCGCGGGAAAACAGTAGATGAAGAAGCGTTAATCCATGCGTTAACAGAAAAGAAAATCTTTGCAGCAGGCATCGATACTTTTACACAAGAGCCGGTCCAAAAAAACAATCCGCTCTTATCGTTACAAAATGTTGTAACTTTGCCGCACATCGGATCTGCAACATTAAAAACTAGGCAGCAGATGGCCATGACAGCCGCTGAAAATTTAGTCGCTGGATTACAAGGAAAGACCCCGCCTAATATTGTTCGCGGGTAATAATAAATAACGGAAAGGCAAGATGACATCGTCATCTTGCCTTTTTTTGTTAACATATTTTTTTCTGCCTTGGAGATGATATGAACAAAAATCAATGGAGTGACAAAAAATGAATCACGAATATCATTGTCCTTATTTCACTTTTTCCACTCGCGGCACTACGATTCATTACGAATTGTATGAACATAATAACAAAACGGAACGTCCTACTTTCGTACTCGTTCACGGCTTTTTATCTTCCTCATTCAGTTACCGCCGTCTCATTCCTTTACTATCAAAAGCAGGAACAGTACTGGCTCTTGATTTACCACCGTTCGGAAAAAGTGATAAGTCCCATCTCTTTAAGTATTCTTATCACAATTTAGCAACGATTATTATCGATTTAATCGAACATTTATCTCTCTCAAATATTGTGTTAGTTGGGCATTCTATGGGAGGACAAATTTCTCTTTATGTAAATCGTATACGCCCTGAACTCATCTCAAAGACGATTTTACTATGCAGCTCTAGCTATTTAGCACGCGCAACCTTACCTTTGCTGTATTCTTCTTATTTACCGTTCTTTCATTTGTACGTAAAGAACTGGATTATACGACGCGGCATTGTTCACAACTTAATGAATGTCGTTCATGATCACTCATTAATTGACGATGAAATGAAGGAAGGTTACTCTGCTCCTTTTTATGACAACCGTATATTCCCGGCCTTAACTCGCATGATCCGCGACCGTGAAGGCGATCTCTCATCGACTGAATTACAAAAAATCCAAACACCTACACTACTCATTTGGGGTGAAAAAGATCGCGTCGTCCCTGTAGATGTAGGTCATCGTCTACACAAAGATTTACCGAATTCGAAATTTGTTTCTTACGAAAATACAGGACATTTATTACCTGAAGAGAAACCTGAACATGTTTATGAAGAAATTATCGCTTTTTCCGTGCAATAATATAAAGTGAAACTTTAATCAGTGGGAGTTTTCTTCATCCCCCACTGATTATTAGCCCTCACCAATCGGACTTTTATGGGCAGCCCGACCCCCACCTAACTTCTTTGCTTTCGCTGAATTTTGAGGTGGG
>NZ_MACI01000083.1 GCF_001884105.1 Bacillus luti
GGGCTGTCGGAAATTCCGACAGCCTATAATGAACAACTTCCGCCTTCTTTTATTACAAGTAACTCCACAGCTAACTTCTCACATTTTTCAAGCGCAGGCACTTCCTCAAAAGACATAAAGTATATATGTTGAATCTTCTTTGCGATGTATTTTGGATCGTCAAACACGCTTACGACGTTCAAAACATCGCTCGCCTCTGTTTCATAAAACTCCGGTCCCATTTGAAACGGATCCCAATTCTTCACAACCTCTATCATCTTTTCATATGTACCCATTCGCTTCCCGCCTTTTCACTTTTTAATGCTTTTCTTTATCCTATCACATCAGCTATTCTATAAGAAGAGAGAGAACTTTCATAACTCAACGGTTTTACAGAAGAAGGGGGCAAACTTATGCAACTATTTCATAAAACAGTAAATCGACGTGGAACACATAGTACAAAATGGGATACCTACAAAAATGAAGAACTTCTTCACGCTTGGATTGCTGATATGGATTTTGAAGTACCAAAACCCATTCAATCCGCTTTAAAGAAACGTATCGAGCATCCTATTTTCGGCTATACACTTCCACCTGAAACTATTGGGGATATTATTTGTAATTGGGCAAAGAAACAATACAACTGGGATATTCAAAAAGAATGGATTGTCTTTAGTGCAGGGATCGTTCCAGCTCTGAGTACGAGCATACAAGCTTTCACAAAAGAAAACGAATCCATTCTTGTACAACCACCTATTTATCCACCATTTTTCGAAATGGTTACAACAAACAACAGACAATTATGCGTGAGTCCATTATATAAACAAGATGGCGCATATATGATAGACTTCGACCATTTAGAAAAACAATTTCAACAAGGGATCAAACTCCTGCTTCTTTGTAGTCCTCACAATCCTATCGGACGCGTTTGGACGAAAGACGAACTAACGAAGCTTGGAACGTTATGTACAAAATATAATGTAATTGTTATCTCTGATGAAATTCATGCCGATATTATTTACGGAGATCGTACACATACACCATTTGCTTCTTTATCTGAAGAATTAGCAGCACGCACCATTACTTGCATGGCTCCAAGCAAAACGTTCAATATAGCTGGATTACAAGCATCTATCATTATTATTCCGAATGAAACACTACGCAACACCTTTATGTCTATTCAATATCGCCAAGGGTTCCATGGGCTAAATACATTTGCTTATACCGCGATGCAAAGCGCCTATACAGAATGTAATGATTGGTTAAGTGAAATCCGTTTATATGTAGAAGAGAATGCTCGTTTTGCATGTGAATACATTGAAACGCACATACCTACCCTTTCTGTTACAAAGCCAGAAGGTAGCTTTTTATTATGGATTGATTGCTCTCGCCTAAACCTTTCTCAACATGAGCGCACCACATTACTTGAGGAAAAAGGAAAACTAATAGTTGAACCTGGCGAGAAGTACGGATTAGGCGGAGAAGAACACATTCGAATTAACATCGGTTGTCCAAGGTCTGTTTTGGAGGAAATTTTAAACAGACTGCGCCATACATTTTCATAATAGCAAAGGAGGCTGCCCCATTTGTTAAGGCAACCTCCTTTTATTTATAGTTGCTACTATCGACGTTTAACAAAAAAGCTACCGTGAAAGGTAGCTTCTACTTCTTCTTCATATCCGATGCTTTTTTCACAATTACACCACAAGCAATTCGATCACCTGATTTACCTGTTGGTTGCGTCATGCCATCATCTGGATTTTCTGTAATAATAATAGACGCGCCATCTTTTCTATGGATCGTCGTTTTTCCTTCTTCAAGCGTTATATGCGGTGCATCGATTTCCGCTTTAATCTTTCCTGAACTGTCTGCAATTACATTCGGTAAATCTCCATTTTCCGGTCCCTTCGAATTGAGAAGCCCATGCTTTTTATCATCTGGATTAAAATGATTCCCAGCTGATTCGAAACTTGGTGCTTTACACTCTCCAATTTCGTGTACATGTATGCCATGCGGACCCGGCGCGAAACCTTCTCCTTTAATCGTAATTTTCACTCCGCTTGTTTGCTGAGCTACTTTTGCAGTTGCCACTTCATCTCCTGAAGCATTATGTAATTTCACGTCAATTTCTTTCGGCTTTCCTTGGTCACAACCTGCCATCAGAAATAATAAACAACAACTGAAAAAAAGCCGTCTTTTCATTCTATTCCCTCCAAAATACATTCTGCCCTTAGATTGTCCGAGCATAGAGGGAAACATACAAAAATGCATTACTGTTTCTTTTCAGCTAAAAGTTTTTCTTCTACTTTTTGTAATCGCTCCGCTTCTCGTTTGGAAACGCGAATAAACATGCGCCACGTCGCAACCGCACCGATAATAAATAGCACGCAAACGATCCCTGGAATAATATATTCTGTCTTATCTTCTGGAAAATATAAAGGCATCATATGGAACACCCCTTATCAAAGGATTTGTAAAAACATCAGAATTTTCTGTTTTATAATCTTAAATTATAATTGAAGCCCGTCATATTCTCAAGGGGCGTTCCGAAAACGAATGATTTCTTTGACTCCTTCTCACACTTTCCTTACTATAAACTTGAGGTGAAAAATATGAGAGAAACATTTGAAATTGGTGAAATCGTTACTGGTATTTATAAAACAGGAAAATACATCGGCGAAATTACAAATAGCCGTCCTGGTAGTTACGTTGTAAAAGTATTAGCTGTTGTGAAGCATCCAGTGCAAGGTGATCTACATAACGTAAAACAAGCAGACGTACCATTTTTCCATGAAAGACGTGCTTTAGCTTTTCGTGAACAAACGAACATTCCAGCACAAATAGTGAAAAAATATGACGGAGAAATCCCCGATTATACAGAATCACTAAAGTTAGCATTAGAAACTCAAATGAATTCATTTTCTGAAGATGATTCACCTTTTGCAGCACGTAGTCTTGAAACACTAGCGCAATTGAAACAAGATTACAAACTTTAAAAAACAAAACGACCAAATTACATACTGTGCAATTTGGTCGTTACTGTGTACTCACTTTCTTTAACACTTTTGAAAAATCAACGAGTTCCCCTAATGTTGGAGGTGCCGGTTTCACTAAATACTCTTTATCTTTTTCTACTAATTTAAAAATATTATATGTCGTCATCGCATCATCAAGCGCACAATGATGCTTTCCTGTCCCTACTTTTCCATATGCCTCAATTGCCTTCCACAACCCTGTTTGATTCCTTTCTCCAAAAAACTTCTTATACTCAAGTGATAAATCACGACATTGTCCGAAGAATGGAAAAGGTACTCCCGCCATTTCGCAATTATGCTTCAACACTTTCATATCCATATTTCCCCACGTAACAATGGTCGGTTTACATCTCTTTTCATATTCTGCAAGTTTTTCAACAAGTTCTGGAAACGAAATTCCTTTATCTACTACTTCTTGTTTAATCCCTAAAAATTTCTTACATCGATCCGTTAAAGAAGGAAAAGTCTTCGGCCTAACATGAGCTGAATACGTGTCTTCAACCTTACAGCCAACAACTGAAACGAGCCCTACCTCAATAATCTCCGGGAAAAATCCTTTTGGTTTTTTTCTGTGCTGGGGCATCGTAAACTCAAAATCCAAAAATAAAAATCGTTGTTCATCCATACGATCCCTTCCTTATCATTTTTATCATTCCTTTCTATTTGATACTCTTACACGAACAAGCTCGAATGCCAATTCTATTTTAAATATTCAGATTGGATGTATCTTATATATATGTCAAATGCCCACAAATATTTTTAAAAATAAGAAAAAATGACCTATGCAGAAAATATGACAAAATACCCCCTTTCATTTACATCCGCCATTTTCCTACTTTATAATGACGGTATGTGTGTTTCATCTAGTTAATTTTTGACACACTAAGAAAAGTGAATGAAAGGAGATGAGAGTTTTGCACGAAACAACGCAAGAGCTCGCAAACTGGCAGTATTATTTTGCTATCGCAGTCTTTTTAATTACATATGCCATTATTATTTCTGAAAAAATTAATCGCGCTGTCATCGCACTTCTTGGTGCAGCACTCATGGTAATTGTGGGAGTCGTTGATTTACACAACGCCTTTACGAAACATATCGAATGGGGGACAATTACACTACTCATCGGTATGATGATTTTGGTGAACATTACAAGTAAATCCGGTGTTTTCCAATACGTTGCCATTAAAGCAGCAAAAGGTGCACAAGGAGATCCAATTAAAATTTTAATTTCACTTTCCTTACTTACCGCGCTTGGCTCCGCATTTTTAGATAACGTTACAACTGTACTTCTTGTTGTTCCAGTTACTTTATCTATTACGCGCATACTGCAAGTAAATCCTGTTCCATATTTACTTTCGGAAATTATTTTTTCAAACATTGGAGGAACAGCAACTTTAATTGGTGATCCACCTAACATTATGATTGGTTCTGCAAATAAGCATTTAGACTTCAATGCGTTCTTGCTAAACTTAGCACCAATCGTAATTATTATTATTGGTGTGACAGCAACAATACTTTACTTCATGTACCGCAAACAATTAATTGCTGATCCTGTACAAGTTAAAAAGTTAATGAGCTTAGATGAAAAACAATACATTAAAGATCCCGTATTAATGAAAAAATCTTTAACAGTACTTGGACTTACGATTGTAGGTTTCATGACTCATTCCATTTTCCACGTTGATGCAGCTATCATCGCCTTAACTGGTGCTACTGTCCTTATGTTAATCGGTGTGAAAGAACATGAAATCGAAGAAGTATTCGCAAGCGTAGAGTGGGTAACAATCTTCTTCTTCGCAGGGCTATTCGTGCTCGTTGGAGGACTTATTGATATCGGCCTAATCAAAACACTTGCTCAAAAAGTAATTGGTATAACAGGCGGAGATATTTCTCAAGCATCAATCCTTATTTTATGGGTATCTGGTATCGCCTCTGCAACAATCGATAACATTCCATTCGTTGCAACAATGATCCCGCTTATTAACGATATGGCAGTTGGGCTCGGTTTATCACCTTCTGACGCACAAATCGATGTATTATGGTGGGCATTAGCATTAGGAGCTTGTCTAGGTGGAAACGGAACATTAATCGGCGCTTCCGCTAACGTAATTGTAGCTGGAATCGCAAATCGCGAGGGACATAGATTTAGCTACATGGAATTCCTAAAAGTCGGTTTCCCAATTATGATCGTTTCTTTAATCATTTCTCATATTTATATTTATTTACGCTACCTTATGTAGTAGAAAAAAGCGCCCTGCTTTCAGGGCGCTTTTTCTGTCTCAAATATTATATATACTACTCCTTATACCTCACCGGCTCATTTCGAATAATGAACAAATGAATCGGCAAGAACACTGAAAATGTGATGGTATGAATAATCGTAAATAATATAGAGTTCGTTCCGTACCTGTCTAAAATAGCGTAGATGAGATAAATGGACAACACAATCGATACAGCTGTTGCTATTAAATATAGAATTGGTACGAAATTAAAAATGAAACATGCGACATATATGCCGAATACTTTCCATCCTGCTTCTTCTTTCAAGAAATCGGGTAATTTGTCTTTCGCTAAGTCGCCCCATATCTTACTATTTACAAAAGGAATAAAAGCAAGAACACCATCCGTTGCACCATCATTTTTCGCCATCGTATACAGTGCAAAAGCCGTTAACAAATACGAAATAATTGCCCAAATTAATATAACAAGAATAAACGCAAAACTAAGAGCAAAGAAACCTGCTAGTACGCCTTGATCTTCCATCTTATCCTCTCCTCTCTACTTTCAACATATTTCATTACACTGCAAGTTATGTTTTAAAAATTAACCAAACTCTCTGTATAATGATAGGAGCAAGATAATGAGAGAGGAGAAAACACTTATGCATCCATTTGTACAAGCATTACAAGAACATTTTACAGCTCATCAAAATCCTGAAAAAGCAGAACCGATGGCACGTTATATGAAAAATCACTTCCCGTTTCTCGGTATTCAAACTCCCGAGAGAAGACAATTATTAAAAGACGTCATTCAAATCCATACTCTCCCAGATAAAAAAGACTTCCAAATTATCATACATGAACTTTGGGACTTACCAGAGCGTGAATTTCAAGCAGCCGCTCTTGATATTATGCAAAAATATAAAAAGCATATAAACGAAACTCATATCCCCTTCTTAGAAGAGCTCATTGTCACGAAGTCTTGGTGGGATTCTGTTGATAGCATCGTCCCTACATTTTTAGGTGGTATCTTTTTAAAACATCCAGAATTAATTTCTGCCTATATTCCAAAATGGATTGCATCCGACAACATATGGTTACAACGCACCGCTATTTTATTCCAACTGAAATATAAAGAAAAAATGGATGAAGAACTTCTTTTTTGGATTATTGGACAACTCCATTCTTCAAAAGAATTTTTCATTCAAAAAGCGATTGGCTGGGTCCTTCGTGAATACGCAAAAACAAATCCAGATGTCGTTTGGGAATACGTGCAAAATAACGAGCTTGCCCCGCTCAGTAAACGTGAAGCAATTAAGCACATTAAACAAAATTATGGAATAGATAATGAAAAAATAGGCGAGACTCTATCATAGATAGACGCGTTCCTCTATTGAGATTTAAAAAAGAACGTGTTAGAATATGTTCATTATTATTAATATAAGTAGCGATGACGGACTTATAAGTACTTGCACAAAAAGCGATTCAGGGATAGTGAAAGCCTGAAGCCGCAAGGAAACGGCAGTCTCGAGCAATACGTGATAAAGTGGATGCACCCTTTTGTGTATCAACTAGGGTGGAACCGCGGGCAAACGCTCGTCCCTAGGCAATTAAGCCTTGGGATGAGCGTTTTTTTATGTTTTTCAAAGCATATACTGCGCGTTTCACAAGTTATCTGAGCACGTCATCGCCAATACGTTAACTTTCAAAAGGAGGATTTTCTTATGTATTCAATGGAACAAGTAGTAAACTTAGCGAAACATCGCGGTTTTGTTTTCCCTGGTTCTGAAATTTACGGTGGTCTTGCAAACACTTGGGATTACGGTCCACTTGGAATCGAATTAAAAAATAACGTTAAAAAAGCTTGGTGGAAAAAATTCATTCAAGAATCTCCATACAACGTTGGTTTAGACGCAGCTATTTTAATGAACCCAAAAACTTGGATCGCTTCTGGTCACGTTGGTAACTTCAACGATCCAATGATCGACTGTAAAAAATGTAAAGCTCGTCACCGCGCTGACAAATTAATTGAAGATGCATTAGATGCAAAAGGCATCGAAATGGTTGTTGATGGTCTTACTTTCGACCAAATGGCTGACTTAATGAAAGAACATGAAGTAAAATGTCCTGATTGCGGTAGCGAAGAATTCACTGAAATTCGTCAGTTCAACTTAATGTTCAAAACATTCCAAGGTGTTACAGAGTCTAGCACAAACGAAATCTTCCTTCGTCCTGAAACAGCACAAGGTATTTTCGTAAACTTTAAAAACGTACAACGCTCTATGCGTAAAAAACTTCCATTTGGTATTGGCCAAATCGGTAAGAGTTTCCGTAACGAAATCACGCCTGGTAACTTCACATTCCGTACACGTGAATTCGAACAGATGGAACTTGAATTCTTCTGTAAGCCTGGTGAAGATTTAGAGTGGTTCGCATTCTGGCGTGAAACTTGTAAGAACTGGTTACTTTCACTTGGTATGCACGAAGAAAGCATGCGTCTTCGTGACCACGGTGAAGAAGAATTATCTCACTACAGTAATGCAACAACTGATATTGAGTTCAAATTCCCATTCGGTTGGGGCGAACTTTGGGGCGTAGCATCTCGTACAGACTTCGATTTAAAACGTCACATGGAACACTCTAACGAAGACTTTAACTATATCGATCCACAAACGAATGAGCGTTACGTACCATACTGCATCGAGCCATCTTTAGGTGCAGATCGTGTAACATTAGCATTCTTATGTGATGCATATGAAGAAGAGCAATTAGAGAACGACTCTCGTACAGTTCTTCGTTTCCACCCTGCTTTAGCACCATATAAAGCAGCAATCTTACCATTATCTAAAAAGCTATCTGAAGGTGCTACAGAAGTATTCGCTGAATTAGCTAAAGACTTCATGGTAGACTTTGACGAGACTGGTTCTATCGGTAAACGTTACCGTCGTCAAGACGAAATCGGTACTCCATTCTGTATCACATACGACTTCGACTCAGTTGAAGACAAAGCTGTTACAGTACGTGACCGTGACACAATGGAACAAGTTCGTATGCCAATTAGCGAACTAAAAGGTTTCTTAGAGAAGAAAATCCAGTTCTAATTATAAGAAAAAGAGGCCGCTCTACCTGAGCAGCCTCTTTTTTATTTTTCACGTTTTTCTTTAATTGCTACTGTACATCTTGAAATACATAATAAGTCATCATTTTCATCAATGATACGAATATCCCAAACCATCGTTGAATTCCCTCTATGTATTGGTGTCCCGATTGCTGTTACAATTCCATCTTGCTTTGAACGAATATGATTTGCATTAATTTCTAAACCGAAACAAATACATTTCTCTTGATCAATTAAATTGTATGAACCGACACTAGCCACTGTTTCCGCTAATGCAACAGATGCACCCCCGTGTAAAAATCCAAACGGCTGATGCGTCCGCCCATCAACAGGCATCGTAGCAACCACCTTATCTTCTGTCATCTCTAACAACTCAATCCCAAGCGAATCCATTAAAGTTTTTGCCATCTCGTTTCCCCCTTCTCTCGTTTTAATTGAATGTATAATTTTACCTATTTGTTTTCAAACTACCTATAACACTTATATAAGGAGGTTTCACCTAAATGAAACAGAAATTCTGTATACTACTGCTCATGTTCTCCTTGCTGACTATTGTACCAAATTGTACACTAGCAGCCAAAGCATCCAACCTGACAATCGATGTGAAGACTGTCACGCAAAAAGGTAAGAAACCTTATATAGAATATCAAATTAACAGACCTTCCTTTCACAACTTTTCCGACTCTAAATTTCAACAGAAGCTCAATTTCTATTACAAAAAATCTACAGATAAGTTTAAAAGCAAATTAGAAAAAGACGCCAAAAAATATTATAAAGAAACAGAAGGGTCTAGTACTCCATTTCATCCATACGTAGCAAATGTTGACTATAAAGTTTCTTTAAATAAACCACCTTTTCTCAGCTTATATGTGAATTACTATCAATATACAGGCGGAGCACACGGTCTTTATACGTGGAAAGCAAACACATTTGATTTAAACGAAAAAAAATTACTACACTTAGACGATTTATTTCAGCAAGAGGATAAATACAAAGAAGTAGTTCGTGCAGAGATTGTAAGACAAATTAAACGAAATGAAAGCATTTATTTTCCTGATGCAACTGAAAAGGTAATGAGTACGAAAAAATTCCACTTCTTTTTAGAACCGGACAATCTCGTCATTTATTTCCCTTTATATGAGATTGCTCCTTATTCAAGTGGAATTCCACAATTTCGTATTCCATATACGTTGCTAAGAGACTATTTGAAACCTTCTTATCAAAATATTTTAATTGACAACAAGTAAATAGTTTCGCTACGATAATGTTAACCTAAAAACAACAGGAGGTTAACATTATGAGAAGATTTCACGTTTTAGATTTAGCATTAGCTGCCATGTTCGTTGCTCTTATGGCCATCGGTGCAAACATTGTATCTTGGGCACCATTCTTACAAGTAGCGGGCGTCCCATTATCTATGCAACCATTTTTCGCGATTTTAGCAGGACTTCTTCTTGGAAGTAGACTTGGGGCATTATCAATGACGGTATATATGCTCGTTGGCGTAGCCGGCGCACCAATCTTCGCTAACTTCAAAGCTGGATTCGGGGCACTTTTAGACCCTACTGGTGGTTTTATTATCGCATTTATTATTGTTGCTTACGTATCTGGAAAATTAGTAGAACAAAAAGAAAGACCAACATTCCGTACATTTGCGATTGCCTCTTTCACAGGAATTATTTTAACTTATATTATCGGTACTACTTACATGTACGGAGCGGTCAATCTCTTCATGGGCGGTAATATGAGCTATAAAGCTGCTTGGATGATTATGATGTGGTTTGCAGTAAAAGATATTGTCTTTACAATTATCGGTGCTATTATCGCACCTCGCATATACTACGCTGTACGTCGTTCTGCTTATCAGCATTCTCATTCAACGATTTCATAAGAAAAAGGAGTTGTTCCAGTAGGAACAACTCCTTTTTTATATTAAGACTCTTGATTCGTATGTTCTGCTAAAATTCTCTGCATCATTGTAACCATGTCACCACGTAATTCTGGGTGTTGCAGGGCCATTTCAATTGTCGTTTGAACGAATCCTAACTTTTCACCTACGTCGTAGCGTTTTCCTTCGAAATCGTAAGCAAATACACGTTGAATTTCATTTAAGTTTTGGATTGCATCTGTTAACTGAATTTCACCGCCAGCGCCGACATTTTGCTGTTCTAAGAACATGAAAATTTCAGGCGTTAAAACATAACGTCCCATAATTGCTAAGTTTGAAGGTGCTGTACCTGCTGCTGGTTTCTCAACGAAATTGCGAACTTGGTAACGACGTCCTTCTTGCTCTAACGGATCAATAATTCCGTAACGGTGTGTTTCATCTTCTGGAACCGTTTGTACACCAATAACAGAAGAAAGCGTTTTATCATATTCTTCGATTAATTGACGTAAACATGGTTTTTCAGCTTGAACGATATCATCACCTAGTAAAACAGCAAATGGCTCATCACCGATGAATTTACGTGCACACCAAACAGCGTGTCCTAATCCTCTTGGTTCTTTTTGACGAATATAATGAATGTCTACCATTTTTGAAGAAGCCTGTACTTTTTCAAGTAACTCATACTTTTTCTTTTCTAATAAGTTTTGCTCTAACTCAAATGCATTATCAAAATGATCTTCAATAGAGCGCTTAGTTTTACCAGTAACGATAATAATATCTTCGATTCCTGATTGTATTGCTTCTTCTACGATGTATTGGATAGTTGGTTTATCTACTATCGGCAACATTTCTTTTGGCATTGCTTTTGTTGCTGGTAAAAAACGTGTTCCTAATCCAGCTGCTGGGATTATGGCTTTTCTTACTTTTTTCATCACAAAATACCCTCTCTTCTGTCAGAATCAATAACGATTATTTCCTTACATAGAACAAAAGGGAGATTTCGCTCCCTTTTGCTCCCTACTACTTAAAATTACTTTATATTATAAACGATTCATAATATCTTCTTTAATAGTAAGTAACTTTTGTTCACTATTTTGTAAAGAATTATCTTGTACACCAAAGTAGAACTTGATCTTCGGTTCTGTTCCAGATGGACGTAAGCAGAACCAAGAACCGTCCTCTAATTGATATTTTAACACATTTGATTTCGGTAAGTGAATCTCTTCTTTATGTCCATCTTGTAAAGATGTAACGATGCTTGCTTTATAATCTTCAACTGCTACGACTGTTAAGCCAGCTACTTCCTTCGGAGGATTTTCACGGAATGTTGCCATCATCTTTTGAATTTGTTCCGCTCCGTCTTTTCCTTTTAACGTTAATGATACAAGATCTTCACGGAAGAAACCGTACTTCTCAAATACTTCTAATAGACCATCGTATAACGTTTTGCCTTGTGATTTGTAGTATGCAGCTACTTCACATGCAAATAGAACAGATTGTACTGCATCTTTATCACGGCAGAATGGGCGGATTAAATAACCATAGCTTTCCTCATAACCGAATTGGAATTCATATTGTCCGCTTTCTTCATACTGTTTAATTTTCTCACCGATAAATTTAAATCCAGTTAACGTATCAACTGTGTCTAAACCGTATGCTTTTGCAATTGTACGGCCAATTTCAGAAGTTACGATTGTTTTTAATACAACACCGTTCTCTGGAAGTGTTCCGTTTTCTTTCTTTTGAGACAATAAGTAATCAAGCATTAATGCACCTGTTTGGTTTCCAGTTAATACTTGGAACTCACCATCATGATTACGAACAGCTACACCAAGACGGTCTGCGTCAGGATCCGTTGCGATTAACACATCAGCTCCAATTTTTTCACCGTCACGAATCGCATACTCAAAAGCAGCATGTTCTTCTGGGTTTGGTGATTTTACTGTAGAGAAGTTCGGATCTGGTAACTCTTGCTCTTTTACTACTGTTACATCTGTAAATCCAACTTCTTCTAAACCACGGCGTACAGAAATATTTGATGTTCCGTGTAATGGTGTAAAGACGATTTTTAAGTCTTTCCCAACATTTTGTACCATTTCTTTATTAATAATGACATTGTTCAATTCTGCAGCATATGCATCATCTACTTCTTGTCCAATAATATGTAATAAACCGTCAGCTTTTAATTGCTCCACATCTGCAACCTCAACTGTTAATTCATCTTCTACTGCGTCTACGTAGCTAATTAATTCATCAGCTTCTTTTGGAGGCAACTGCCCACCATCTTCACCGTACACTTTATATCCATTATATTCAGGCGGATTATGACTTGCCGTAAGAACGATTCCACTCACTGTATGTAAATAACGAACTGCGAAAGAAAGCACTGGCGTTGGACGTAAGCTTTCAAACACATATGTTGTAATACCATGTGCACCAAGTGTAGCAGCTACTTCCATTGCAAACTCAGGTGATTTATGACGAGAATCATACGCTACAACAACACCGCGCTTCTTCGCTTCTTCACCTAATTTTTCAATAAACTTCGCTAATCCTTGTGTTGCTTTACGAACTGTATATACATTTAAACGGTTCGTCCCAGCACCAAGTTCACCACGCATACCACCTGTACCAAACTCTAGATTTTTATAAAAGCTGTCTTCAATTTTCTTCTCATCTTGTTTCATGTTTTCTAGCTGTTCTTTTAATTCTGCATCTAACTCTGCATATGAAAGCCAGCGACTAAACTCTTGTTTCCAATTCATTCTTCTATCTCCTCTCATTTGTCTTACCTTTATTATATGAAAAAAACAACCTGTATCTCAATATTTTTTAAAATCTAACAGGATTTTACTAGGAATATTTGTATACACTATGCTTAAATACTCCACCAAAGGGAATGAGGATTATGCAGGAATGGGGCTTATCAGAAGAGCTCAAAATACAAACAAAGCAAATGATTGAAATTGCCGAGAAAGAATTATCAATTATGAGGAATGCCATTGATAAAGAAGATGAATGTATTTTGTGCAAAATGGAAGATATTCATCATATGTTAGCAAATGTACAAACATTGGCAGCTACATACTATATTCAAGCTTATTTATCACCTTATACGGAAAGCTCACAATTCATTACAACAGCTGTCCAACATTTAAGCGCCCGGAAACATGGTGCTCTTATTGTTGTGCAACGAAACGAGACACTTGAATCTTGTATTCAAACTGGAACAACGTTAAACGCTCATTTAACCGCACCATTGCTCGAATCCATTTTTTATCCAGGTAACCCGCTTCATGACGGAGCCGTTCTCGTTAAAAATAATCATATTGTCTCAGCAGCTAATATTCTTCCATTAACGAAAAGTACCGAGGTTGATTCTGAGCTAGGAACACGTCATAGAGCTGCAATTGGCTTATCAGAACAAAGCGATGCACTTATATTAGTTGTCTCTGAAGAAACAGGTCGCACTTCATTTGCTTTAAATGGGACCTTATATACGATTTCTTTATAAGACGAATGAAATTGTAGAATAAATCCATTTATACAAAAAAGAAAAGGCTGTCTCAAACATTTGAGACAGCCTTTTCTTCCAAAAATTATTCTTCTCCAAAACGTTCAACAAGTGTTGCTAGTGTACGTACCATTGCACCTGTTGCACCGGCTGGTCCTAAATCATGCGCACCTGTTGTTTCAGATGTTCCAGCGATATCTAAGTGTACCCACGGTGTATCTTCTGCAAATTCACCTAGGAATGTACCCGCCATCACTGCATGTCCTTCACGGCCCGGTGAGTTATTTAAATCAGCAAATTTACTATTTCTCACACGTTCTTTATCACGGTCAAAAATCGGTAATTGCCAAATTGGCTCATCTGTTTCCATTGAAGCTTCTAACACTTGTTCAAATAGTTCTTCATTATTTGTCATTGCGCCTGTCGTATGATTTCCAAGTGCAACAATTACACCACCTGTTAATGTTGCAACATCAATAAGGTAGTTTGCACCAAGTTTTTTCGCGTACGTAATACCGTCAGCTAACGCTAAGCGACCTTCTGCATCTGTATTTAATACTTCAATTGTTTTTCCGCTCATAGATGTAATCACATCGTCTGGCTTAAATGCTGTACCACTTACAACGTTATCAGTTGAAGGAATAACAGCAATCACGTTTTGCTCTGGGCGAAGTTCTCCAATGATCTCCATCGCGCCTAAAACAGAAGCTGCACCGCCCATATCACCTTTCATACCTACCATGCCTTCACGCGGTTTTAAAGAATAACCACCTGTATCGTATGTAATTCCTTTTCCAACGAATCCAATTACATCTGTCCACTCTTCTTTACCTTTATAAATAAGAGCAATCATTTTCGGTGGCTCAGTAGAACCTTGGTTTACTGCAAGTAATGCACCCATACCAAGCTCTTCCATCTCTTCTTTCTCAAGAACCTTATAATCCATATCATATTTTTCCGCTAACTCAACAGCGTACTCAGCAAGTTTCGTCGCTGTTAATACGTTTGGCGGCATATTTACAAGCGTACGAGCTGAATTTGTTGCACGTCCATGTACGTAGCCAACTGTTAATGCAGCTTCAATTTCTTGTGCATCTTCCGCTGTAATAGCCGTGAACTTCTCTAGCTCTACACGATCCTTTTTATCTGTTTTATACGTTTGTAATTCATATGTACCAAGACCTTGTACTTCTGCTGCAATATGAGCTACATCAATCGCATCCAATTTCTCTGTTACGAAAGAGTCTAGTAAGATCGCTGCATCTTGTACTTTTGCTGCATGCAGTGTTTTAAACGCCTTACCAAGAGCCGCACGTAACGTTTCTGTCGTGTAAGACTCCTTCTTACCTAAACCGACAAAATAATAACGTTTCACATTTGTTTTCCCTAAACTATGTACTTTTGAAATAACCTTTTTCTTCGTAGAAAGTTCTTTTTCTTCTAATAAAACTTGTAACTGTCCTTCAAATGCTTTATCCAGCTCTTGTACAAAACTACTCGTTTTATCTTCTTCAAATAAAGCAACAATTACCGCTTCATGACCTGCTAATTCTTTTTGTACTTGAAACATGTTCAGACCCCCTAAGTTTCTCTACTCTGTCTTTATTATAACTTTATTTTCGATAAAATGCGACAATTCTAAATTCTGTTATGTCATATATAACATCCACGCTCATCCAATTTTATCTATTATGAAATTAAAAAAGTCTAGTGCTATTACCACTAGACTATCTTTGCTTTAAATATTGTCCTCGAAACACTTGCATCGTTTCATCTTCATTTAACATCGTTAACTCTTCTTCTGTAAACTTACCATTTCCTATTTTCACTACATATACATTTACCTTTTTCTTACCCCATTGGCTATAAACATCTTTCACCGTATCATAGTATAAATCAAGACGGTTTCCTTTTATAGCACCGCCCTTATCAGCAACAACCCCATACCCATAATCTGGCACGAATAGAATCGTTCCAATCGGAAATACGTGTAAATCCGCTGCGATTGTGGAATATAAATCCCGTTTCGCTTTCACACCTGAATATGTAATACCATACTCCGGATGCCCTGGACTCTTACCAGTCGACTCCACTCCTGAAGTATAACCCGTTGCCGTCATTTCAATTGTACGATATTTAGACCAGTCATTTGCCTGTTCTAAAGCATTTATCACTTCTTTACTCGGAGCAACATTTTTTTTAACTTCTGCTGCATGTACTTCTTTTGCACTCGTTCCCTCATATTTCTTTACAATCTCTAATAAAGAAACTCCTGTGAAAGCATTCCATGTTACGCATAATGCGGATACAAGTAAACAAGTCATCATAATGCGAATACAATATCGTTTTAACATTTTTATATTCCACACTCCTTCATCGTTAATCATTCCCTATACGATGAAGGAATATGCAAAAAAATAATCTCCAAGTAAATTGGAGATTAAAACATTTGATATCCACTGTTCCGAAGTTTCTTAATGACGATTCCCGCTAAAGCAGCCCCTACTAACCCCGTAGATAAAATAAATACATCTGCTTGTCCTAAATGCGATACACTTGTCCCAAATGAAGAAAATGTTTCTTTTGGCTTTGAAAAATAATCCCACACACTCGCTTTATTAATAATGAGCATACAAACAATCGGATACACAATAACCATTACCCATGTAGCTCGCAATATCATGTTGAGTAAAAATCCAATTCCAAAAAACAAAATAAAGAATAGCATCATTGAAATAAGTAATACCGGTATACTCACTTCTTCTCCCTCTCCTTCGCATGCGCCGTAAACACGTGATACGCCGTATAACCAAATTGCTCTCCTGGATTTAATGTTTTGTCCATTTCAAGATGTAGTTCTGATCGTCCTTCTAGCAAATATTGAATAAGCACAGACGTATTTGGATCGTCCGCAATAGTCTCTGGATGTAAAAACGCTACTTCAGACAATTCCTTCTCCTGTACAATAATATTTTCCCCTTCAGGCTCCAAAAGGAAAATAATCATATTATCACTAATCTCATTACGAATAACGCCCGATCGAACACCAATGATGCCCTTCACATGAGCGACAATGCCTGTCTCTTCTAACACTTCACGTTTCACAGCTTCATCAACCGTCTCACCTTCATTCACAAAACCAGCCGGCAAAGACCATTTCCCCTTTAATCCACTGTATTTCTTCTTAACGAATAGCCACCTGCCATCTTTTGTCGCTACTAAGCCACTAACAGCTAACCATACTTTCCCGCGCTTCCCCATGATGCAACCTCCTCCACTAGAGAGAACAGAATATTCTTTCTTTTTTATATATTATACTATATTTTTAAGTACACTGTGACTTTTCCTTTCTTAGAATAATGCCCCATTGCCACCAACTTAAAAAAATTGGCATTTCCCCATATCGAAAAAAATGAGCTCAATTATTATAAATAACTCTGGAAAGATAAAGTGAAACTTTAATCAGTGGGGGTTTTGTTCATCCCTCACTGATTATTAGTTGAACCAATCGGGCTTTTACGGGCAGCCCGACCCCCACCTAACTTCTTTGCTTTCGCTGAATTTTGAGGTGGGGGTCTTACTACCCGTTAATGCGGGATAAAATTTTCATTTTGGGGATACTTCAAAATATCAGCCTGATGGACATAAGTATCACCACATGTCCATGGATTAAAGAAAGAGCCTATTATTAAACTGTGCCCTACTCTTTGGGTCGTAAGAGGTGCTATAGATGAATGTAAAAGCATATAGGGCTCAACTGTTTTCTTGGTCTAAGGAGTCCAAAGTAGAAATAGTAGAACTCATTTCCGCTGGCATAGGTATGGCCGGACCTGTTCTGTTCGCCACATTTCTCGGCTATCCCGCTCTTGGTTTTGCTGCGTCGGTCGGAAGTTTGGCAGTCAGTAGCGTGAAAGTCGGCTCGAGTTTTATAAATCACGGGGAAAAGTTGGCGTCAGCGCTCATATCAGTAGCACTCGCTGCAATTGCTGCTAGTCTCTCTTTCGGACAAGGTTACCTGACATTCGGAGTCTTGATTCTGCTGGTAATCCTTGCTACGTTAATTGGCGGATATAGTCGTTCCTTGACCGTGGGAACAACACGATTTGTTATATTCCTGATCATCATCCTCAATATGTTAGACCAGACGGAGTACCCGATGGCACTAATTTTTTCAATCTTATCAGGAGCGATTTGGACCGTCAGTATCAGCTTGGTACTAGGTATCTGGGTACACCGTTGTTTTAAATCATCGCTGGATGGAGCTATGAAAGGGCCAACATCGAAAAAAATCATTATATGGTGGGATTCTCTTGCACACCTATCCAGTTGGCAATTCCCAATCAGGCTCGCATTATGTCTAGTTATAGCTGAGGGATTACGAATACTTTGGCCCGAGCACCACTTCTATTGGATTGCAATTACCGTGGCGATCCTTATTCAGCGGAAAATAGAACTCTTTCCAATCAAAACAACACAACGAGTGCTTGGTACAATAATCGGCGTGATTGTTGCGAGCTTGCTTCTCGCAACTAGTCTACCAATTTGGGGATTAGTTATAAGTATCGGGCTATTCGCAGGTGTTCGACCTCTTCTAAAGGTTCGAAATTACCTTGTATACTCTGCAACCATGATTCCGCTCATTATTTTGATCATGGAAGCGGGCAAGCCGTTCCAGTTTACCATTCTGTTCGACCGTGTATTTGCAACCCTTATCGGTGCAGTCATCGTGATTGCAGTGAACTTGATATTCAGTAGAACGATGGCAAAATCATTGTAAAGATGGTTATCTAGCGAAAGATGCTTTCATATTCCCCTCATTTTGTCCAGTTGAACAAAATCCCCTAAAATGAAAAAATACGCTATTCTTTCTGTATGATCATAAGAAAGAATGGCGTTTTTGTATGTCTATTTCTGTATTTGATGAATGACAATTATTTGCTAAAGAAACTATATGGAACGGAAGTATGAAGAAAACGAAACAGTAGCCTCCCGAATCTGCATTTCCTTTCTTCGGAAACGCAATTATTTTTTATTCCTATATCAAAAACGTGTATTATACAAAAAAAGCAGAAACAGCTCATAGCCGTTTCTGCTTTTTCTACTATATATTAAAATAACTTCAATTTACCTTTTTTAAGAACTAATAAAGGTCCACCTAATAAGAATAGGTAACGGTTATCGATAACTTTCTTCATGAAAGAAGCTTTCCAACCTGTTAACTTTTTACCCATAACAACGCCCATTGCATCGTCATGACCTAAAGAACATACAGATCCTTTATTGTCGAATGCGAATTTTTTCATTTCGCCTTTGCCACGAACTAACACAGTTAAGTTGTGTGCAATGTTGTAGCCTTGTTGAATTGCAATTTGTGCTGTTGGTGGGTATGGACGGTTAATTTCCTCGTTAATGATTAACGCTGCGTCACCAACCATGAATACATCTTCGTATCCTGGAGCGTGCATGTACTCATCAACTTTAACGCGGCCGCGCATTGCTTCAAAGCCAGACTCTTCCACAATACCATTACCACGAACACCTGCAGCCCAAACTACTGTTTCAGACTTAATTAATTCAGTATCATCACCGTTTGCAACGATAATACCTTCTTCAGTTCCTTCTTTAATTGCTGTACCGATGCGGAATTCTACGCCTTTTTTCTCAAGTTGTTTTACAGCATATTCTACTAATGCTGGATCAAAACCAGGAAGTGCTGTTGGAGCAGCTTCTACACAGATGATACGTGCTTTTTCACGTGGTACATTGTACTGTTTGCAAAGTTCAGGAACACGGTTTGCAAGCTCACCTACGTACTCGATACCAGTAAATCCAGCACCACCAACAACGATTGTTACTAACTCATCGCGCTTTTCATCCGCATATTTAGCGAAACTAGCTTCCATGTGCTCACGAATTTGACGAGTTGCATTAATGTTAGCAATTGAGAATGCATGCTCTTTTAGTCCTGTAATGCCGAATGTTTCTGATTCGAAACCAAGACCGATTACTAAGTAGTCATACTCTAACTCGCCGTCTTTTAAGATAATGCGTTTTTCAGCAGCTTTAATTTCTACTACTGTATCTTGTACAAAGTTCACTTTATTTGTATCGATAACGTCTTGAATATCTAGACAGATTTTTTCATCTTGTAATGTACCAGCTGCGCTCTCGTGTAACCAAGTTGCTTGGTAGTGATAGCTGTTGTTGTTTACTAACGTAATTTCAGCTTCATTTACAGATAATGCTTTTTGCAGACGAACAGTCGTAATCATCCCGCCATAACCTGCACCTAAAACTACGATTTTTGGAGTCTTCACCAAATCACAACCCTTTTCTTTATATAATAGTAATGAAAATAATACCAAGTACTAAAAACTCTATTTGTCAAGAATGTGGAATTTATCACATTCTATATCGTAACAAAACGCAGTCAAAAAATCGTACGAATTTTGTCATAGAAATTTAACATAATACTTCCCTATATTAGTCGGTTTTATTCCAGAATTCAAGCACCTAGAGAATTATCAATATTTTAAAATAACATAGCGTTTTCAAGGGTTTTTCAGCCTTTTTTTCATGTATTTTCCTTTCTGTATATTTTATACAATGTTAAAAACATCTATGCGAAAACTTACACACAATTCAGTCGTTTTCAGAAGTATTATGAACTGAAATATGCTATCATTTATTTGAAAGTGTCATCATTTGCAGGATTTTCGTGTACATATGAACAATATATGAAATCAATATCAAAATTCCATCTATAGGGGGAATGAAAGTGGCAGAAAATCAAAAAGTTTACGACATAACAATTATTGGTGGTGGTCCAACAGGACTATTTACAGCATTTTATGGCGGTATGAGACAAGCAAGTGTCAAAATCATTGAAAGCTTACCTCAACTTGGAGGACAATTATCCGCACTCTACCCTGAAAAGTACATTTATGATGTAGCTGGATTTCCAAAAGTGCGTGCACAAGAGTTAGTTGATAACTTAAAAGAGCAAATGAAGAAATTTGATCCAACTGTTTGCTTAGAAGAGGCTGTTGATACGCTTGAAAAACAAGCTGACGGTATATTCAAGCTTGTTACGAATAAACAAACTCACTATTCTAAATCAGTCATTATTACTGCTGGCAATGGTGCTTTCCAACCACGCCGCTTAGAATTAGAAGGCACAGCAAAGTATGAAAAGAAAAACTTACATTACTTTGTTGATGATATGAATAAATTTGCTGGCAAGCGCGTCGTAGTATTTGGTGGCGGCGACTCAGCGGTAGACTGGACAATGATGTTAGAACCAATCGCTGACAAAGTTACAATCGTTCATCGCCGCGATAAATTCCGTGCCCATGAACATAGCGTCGAAAATTTAATAAATTCTCGCGCAGAAGTAAGTACACCATATGTTCCAGTTGAACTCATTGGGGATGACAACATTGAACAAGTCGTTCTTCAACACGTAAAAACGGAAGAAAAAGTTATCATTGATGTGGATGACGTAATTGTAAACTACGGCTTCGTTTCTTCTCTTGGTCCAATTAAAAACTGGGGCTTAGATATTCAAAAAAACAGCATTCTCGTGAACTCGAAAATGGAGACAAATATTCCTGGTATTTATGCTGCTGGTGACATTTGTACATATGAAGGAAAAGTAAAACTCATTGCTTGCGGCTTTGGCGAAGCACCAACAGCAGTAAACAATGCAAAAGCTTACTTCGATCCAAATGCAAAACTTCAACCGATGCATAGCTCAAGTATGTTTTAATATAGACACAAAAAGAACTCCTTTTACATGAAAGGAGTTCTTTTTATCATACTATCTCCCTCTTCCAAAATATGTTACAATAAATAAGAACATACGTTTCGTTTATAGGGGGATTATAAAATGAAAGAACCGATTATCGTAAAGAAAGAAGCTTTCCAAGCAATTGGTGTTTCAATTACGACGACAAATGAAAAAGAGGCATCTACTGAGGGGGAAATTCCAGCACTTTGGAATCGCTACTTCCAAGAACAAATGATGCAACACATTCCAAATCAACAAACGAAAGAAACATTCGCTTTCTATTCAAATTACGAATCAGATGAAACTGGTACATATCAATTTACAATCGGTATGCCTGTTTCTTCATTAGAAAGCGTTCCTGAAAATATGACATCTTTAACAATACCTGCTGCTACATACGCGGTATTTACAACGAGAAAAGGGCCAGTTGCTGAAGTCGTTTGCGAAGCTTGGGAATATATTTGGCAATGGTCGAAAGAAAATAAACGCGCTTTTACAACAGACTTTGAGCTTTATGATGAAAGAGCGTTAGATCCAAATAATGTACAATTAGATATTTATATTGCGTTAGTTTAAAAAAGATGCCCTTTCGGCGTCTTTTTTTGTCGTTAAATAGCCACTGTGCAAATCCGACATTATTGTCTACAATGAGAAAGTGCAGTATAGAAATATTAGAAACTGTATAAAGTGAAACTATACCCACTCGGGGTTTTACTACCCGTTAACGCGGGACAAAACGATTGTTAACTGGTTTTTTAGTTTAAATTTGTCATATAGAAAGGAAGCAATATGGAGGAACTACAACAAAATAAATCTGCTTTAGAAGAGAATGCGAAACCGTTATTAAAAAATACGAATTTCCTTTTTCTTTGGGCAGCTACTCTTTTTTCAAGTTTTGCTTTAGCCTTTTTTACATTTTCACAAACGTGGTACATAGCAAAAACATTAAACCTTGAAGCTTCACTCGGTGTTGTTTTCGTAGCCCTTAGTGTTCCAAGGCTTATTTTTATGATTGTCGGCGGCGCTGTAGCTGATAAATTCCCGAAAAAAAATATTATGTTTTACTCCAACATTATTCGTGCGATTCTTGTCGCAACCATTCTCACATGGTTTATCGTTGGTGATGTAACACTATATACATTTGCTTTATTCGCTTTATTCTTTGGACTTGCTGACGCTTTCTTCTGGTCTGCAGACGGATCAATTCTGCCGGAACTAGTAGAAAAAAGCCGTTTAACACAAGCAAATTCACTTACACAAATGACAAACCAAGCATCGGTCATCCTAGGCCCTGTACTTGGCGGTATTCTCATCAAATTTACGAACTATGAAACAATCTTTTCAATTACGATTTTACTGCTGATCGTCGCAGCCATACTCGTTCAAAAAATACACTTTACAGTGCCAGAACAGCAAAATACAGACAAAGGCATGTTCACTTCTATAAAAGAAGGAATCTTATACGTAAAGGAATCACCATTCCTTTCCACTTTCCTTATTTGTAGCGCCTTTCTAAACTTATTTTTAATTGGTCCGATGCAAGTCGGTTTCCCGCTCTTTGTCAAAAACGTGCTGCACGGTGACTCGCTCCAGTTCAGTTACTTAGAAGCATCTGTAGGCGGTGGAATGGCAATAGGCGCTGTCATTGTCGGATTAAAAAATATTAATCGTAGACGCGGACTATTTTGCATTATCATGATGCTACTGTCTGGTGTATTCTTCTTATCCATCAACTTTAGCACCGTACTTTGGCAAGCATTATTAGCCGGCATGTTTTACGGTATTACAATCGCAATGGCGATCGTCCCGCTTATGGCTATGATTCAATCGACAGTAAAAGAAGAAATGATGGGACGCGTAATGAGCTTGCTTATGCTATCATCAATGGGCTTTATCCCGCTCTCTTATGCATTCACATCAATCGCGCTTGCAATGGGAATTCCAATCGTAACCGTTATGAAAAGCGGTGCAATTGCGGTTATTGTCTTCGTACTATTTGTAGCGATTCGTGTGCCAGTTGTAAGAAAGTTCGATTAGATAATTAGAGTCATGTGTTATACGCATGGCTCTTTTTCAAATGGATCAAACAGCGATATCCCCTTCCTTCTCCTTAATGCAGCTCCCCACTCTAATCCAACCTCTAAAAATAGATCTCGCACTGTACTATATAAAAGAGCCCCAATGTCTTTACGAATTTCCCCATATTTATCTGCCCTCACAACACTTTTCACGCGCCAAATGAAATTTCCGTTCACTTCTTCATCAGCTAATATTTGCTCTAGTAAAACACCTTGCTCTAGTAACCCGCTCTTTTTATAAGCAAGCTCCACCTTACTCCACAGTAAGTTAATCTTCTTCGGGCTACTCGTCATTGGCACAAGTGCGTATATAAAAGGCTTCGGTATATCATGACGACAATACGTTTCATCAAGCTCGTACGTTACTTTTCTTTTCTCTTTTATTTGTGGAAGGTTTTTAGAAAGAATTGTTTCCCCCTCATTTTTTTGCTCATTTTTACTACAGCCAGCTGCATAATCCTCACTTTCACATGCGGACATTTTCATACGGTCATCCATGCGGTCAATTGCAGATGTAAGAAAAACATATAGGTTCGCACTATACCCACCGCGCTTATGTCTCTCTTTTGTCGCAACACGCTTTATAATTCCTAATTCCTCCAACTTTGCAATGGAACGGCGTACTGTACGAATACTCTTTCCAACATTCGTCGCAATCGTCTCCATTAACGGACAAGCAACTCCTACTGTTTTTTGTTTCTCATTTACCGCATATTTCCCTAAAAAATGAATAATGATAGAATCAGTTTTATTCAATTGAAATCGATAGCACTTCAAAACTTGTCTTTGGTATGTATTAAACTCTTCTTTACTTCGAAATTCACTGTATGGTTTCATTAAATTATATAAGCTTCCCATTTATATCACCTCATATATAAGTAAGAGGCTGGAAGGGAAATTGGCGTGATACTAAATATTTTTTTACTGGAGATGAAAATATGATTGTAATTAGCGCTTGTTTAGGTGGTATCGCTTGCCGTTATGACGGGAATGACAACCTCGTTTCAAAAATAGAGGAGTTACTGCAACAAGAAGATACAGTCCTCATTTGCCCTGAAGTATTAGGAGGGCTACCAACGCCTCGCCCCTCAGCTGAAATTATTGGCGGAAATGGCGATGACGTTTTGGATGGAAAAGCGAAAGTGATGACGAAAGATGGTGAAGATGTCACAGAAGCTTTCGTGAGTGGTGCTTATAAAGCATTAGAACAAATTAAAGATTTACACCCGGAATATATTATTTTAAAAGAACGTAGTCCATCTTGTGGTAGTTCTACGATTTACACTGGAGAATTTAACGGTAATAAACAAACCGGTTACGGGGTAACAACTGCTTTATTTAAAAGACATGGCTTTACAGTGATTTCAGAAGAAGATTTTGAAAATCAAAAAAGGAATTGACCCTGTTCGTCAATTCCTTTTTATCTGTCTTATTTCACGCTTAATTTTTCTTTCACTTTCGCTGGAAGCTCGTCTTTCTTCACTTCTTCCCAAGCTGTTACACCTTTTTTATCTGAGTGATATACACGTAAGAATGCTTCTTTACGAAGGTTTTTCACAGCTGTAAATTCTAATTCTTTTTCTTTACCTTCTTTATCAAATGCAGGTAACTTATACTCGAATGATTTATGCGGCTCACCGTTATCAGCTTTTTCATTCTTCTCAGTTCCATCAGTTGTAATTTGAACGTAGTACTCATCTTTACCCATACGGTTAATATCACAACCAACTAACAAACTTGCAAATACAACTAAAATACTAAACAGTGCAATGTATCTTTTCATTTCCTTCACCTCATATGTTTTTTCTTATATTCTTATCTTAAAGCCCCAAGCTTAAAGAAGAAATTCAAAAACATGACATGAACATTACACTTTTGTAAGATAATAATTATTTCTTCACTCTAGAAACCGTCATCCCGTCACCAATTGGAATAAGTACAGATTCTAACTTTGGATGAGTTGCTACCACTTCATTATAAAAAGCCTTAAGGGAGATGAATTTTATAATTCATCTCCCTTAAGGCTTTTTATCCGCTATCTCTTTACTAGCAATTTTTCTATTGTACCTATTACCGCCAATAACGTCTTTCACGCCAGTTTCGCCACTTATCACGGATTTTATCACGTAATTTCCTTATACCGTTTATTACACCTTCTATTATGCATTCTATTATAATGTCTATCACAAGGTATCTTATAAATCTAAAAATAGAACCTATAACGTACTTCAATATAAATTCAAAAATATCTTCCAGTACATATCCCCTCTTTCTATCCTTCCATTATAACTGGAAAAAAGAGAACTTGAAGCTCAAATAAATGATAAAGAAATTGGAAGTCAATAGATGAAAAAGGGTTTCTAAGTGATGAATTGAATATATATTTATTGTTCTCTAACTTTTGAGCGAAAGTTTTTTACATAAGTTTCATTCTTTCCTAATTCAAAGTTTTCGAGAGGTGAAATAATATGAATCCTATTTTATTAGATGTTCCGTTACAAATAGAAACAGACAGACTCATTCTTCGAGCACCGCTTCAAGCTGGTGAAGGGGATATAGTACAACAAGCTATTAAAGATTCCATTAATGAATTAAAGCAATGGTTGTCTTTATTTCAGTCCATTCCTACTGTTGAAGAAACGGAAATTCTTCTGAGAAATGCACATATAGATTTTTTGAAAAGAGAAAGCTTTCGCTATCTTATCTATCATAAAGAGACGAATGATTTTGTTGGAACTGCTAGTCTTCATCGAATTAATTGGAAGGTTTCTAAATGTGAAATTGGATACTGGATTAACACGCAATTTAGTGGCAGTGGATATATGACAGAAACAGTAAGTGCGTTAACAAACCTTGGATTTCAGTTATTCAAATTTAGAAGGATTGAAATACGATGTGAATGTAATAACACGAAAAGTCGTGCACTCCCTGAAAAACTAGGCTTTGAACTTGAAGGGATATTACGTAATGAAGATTTTTCAGCTGACGGCAAACAACTAACTGATACTTGCATCTATGCAAAAATAAAGTGAAATATTGATTAGCCTTGGTAATCAGGCTTTTACGGCAAAAGAAAAGACCTCCTTAACGATTTTATTCCATCGCTAAAAAGGTCTTTTTCTATTTCGGCTAAAAACTTAGCACTCTTCTGGCTTACCAGCATTCGTCGCTGTACGGAAAGATGATCCACATCCGCATGATGCGATTGCGTTTGGATTATCGATTGTGAATCCGCCGCCAAGCATAGATTGTTTATAATCAATTTTTACTCCTTTAACAATTGGAGCACTTTCTGTATCGATAACAAATTCAACACCGAAAAACTCAAGAACTGTGTCGTCTTCTTTTGGTTCTACTTCAAATCCTAAGCCGTAAGAAAGGCCAGTACATCCGCCGCCATGTACAGCAAGGCGCACATACTTCTCTCCATCTTCAGCATCTTTTAACATATCTTTAATTTGAAAAGCTGCTTGTTCTGTTACTTCAATCATGAAATACACCATCCTTTCTGTTCTCATTCCATTATACATCTTTACGCTTCTATCTTGTACTCATACACTCCGCGGCAAATTACTTCCGCAGGTCCTTTCATTAACACGTTTCCTTCTTCTGTCCACGCAATCATTAAATCGCCGCCAGCTAAATGAACGGTAATTTCTTTACCACGTTCCATCTTCCCATTCAAAATAGCAGCTACAACGGCAGCGCATGCCCCTGTTCCGCAAGCTTGCGTTACACCAGAACCACGTTCCCAAACGCGAAAATTCATTTCTT
This sequence comes from Bacillus luti, assembly GCF_001884105.1. Lineage (GTDB taxonomy): Bacteria > Bacillota > Bacilli > Bacillales > Bacillaceae_G > Bacillus_A > Bacillus_A luti. The sequence continues at coordinate 27,395 of NZ_MACI01000083.1, forward strand.
CATCGTTTAAAATCTCGATAAATTCAACGTTCACTCGCTCTGGGAACATTTCATGTGTCTCAAGAACTGGACCAAGTGTTGTAAGAGGTGCTTGTTCTACATCCTCAACAAAAATAACCGCATGCGGGTTCCCCATTGAAACAGCTGTAAATGCATAACGATGATTATTGTATAAGAAGTTTTCACGAATAAATGGCGTTTCACCTTCGCCAAGCATCGGTATTTCTTCACGTGTTAAACGTGGTGCACCCATATCGATTTTCGCTAATGTAACTTTCCCTTCTTCTACCGTTACTTCCGCCGTTACAATGCCAGCTAACGTTTCAATTGTGAAAACTGTTTCCTCTACTAGTTTATGCTCATACGCATATTTCGCTACGCAGCGCAAACCATTACCACAGCTCTTTCCTTCTGATCCATCATTATTAAACATACGCATCTTCACCGGAGCTACATCAGACGGACAAATTAAAATCATTCCGTCTGCTCCAATACCAGTATTAATATTTGAAACCTTTTCCGCCACAAGAGCTAAATCTTCTTCAGGAATTTGTTCTTCAAACATATTTACATATATATAACTATTGCCAAGACCATGCATTTTTGTAAAAGAAAATTGGCTCATTTATATTCACTCCAAAAATAATTTGTTATTTTAAGTATAGAATGCATGCTTTTAGAACACAATATGAATGTCCCCCGTTTCTCATATTTGACAACGTTTGGCGATAAGCCATTCTTACACACAGTGTGTAAGAAAAAAGCCCTTCTAAAAGGGCCTTTTTTTATTTATCTATAACCTACCCTCCAAAATAACGTTTTATCTAAAATAAAGTGAAACTTTAATCAGCCCTCACCAATCGGACTTTTATGGGCAGCCCGACCCCCCACCTAACTTCTTTGCTTTCGCTGAATTTTGAGGTGGGGGTCTTACTGCCCATTAAAGCGGGATAAAATGAAAAAGGCGCTGCTCATTCGCAACACCTCAAAACATTGGATTTTCATCCAAATAATCATATACATTATTTACAAGTTCTTCTACTGTCGCACCTTGTACAACTTCACCATTCACAAGTGCAAATGGTCCTTCAAAACAAATGCCACAATATCCTAAACAACCATATTCCATTACATCTAAATTAGGATCTTTTTCTAATTTCTCTAACGCTGCTTGTGAACCACTTGCAAGGTTACCTACACAAAATTCAATTAATGGTTTAATCAAAATTCTCCCCCCTGTACTACAAAACAAATTACTTTCTGACTTTATCTATAAGAAGAAAACTAAGCTGTTTCTCGTTGTTTTCGTCACACTTATTAAACTATTCAATTCCTTCACTGTTTTACTTCAAAGTAAATATGTTTCTCTATATAAATATATTCATGACGGCGCTTTTCGCGCCTCACAATGAAATAGTAACTAAAGAAAGAAAACAGTTTACTTTACTTTTCTTCTTATTGTACAACAGAGTATTCATTCATGCATTGTTATTTGTTCACAAATTCGATATAATTTGATTGAGTAAAGTCGAAATATTTTATTAATATAAAATTTTAGGATTAGGGGATATTTCAACAGAAAAGGGGTAATCCATCATGAAACACCTCGTAATACTGGGTGGCGGCTACGGTGGAATGAGAATTCTGCAACGGCTACTTCCAAGCAACCAACTTCCGGATGATGTACAAGTGACATTAATCGACAAAGTACCATATCATTGTTTCAAAACTGAATATTATGCATTAGTAGCGGGTACAATTTCAGAAACGCATATTCGCATACCGTTTCCTGAACATCCACGCCTCAATATTCAATACGGCACAATAACAAATATTGATCTCGAAGAAAAAGCTGTTCATCTTGATGGCGGCGAAGCAATCCAATATGATGATTTAATTATTGGACTTGGCTGTGAAGATAAATATCATAACGTTCCTGGGGCGAAGGAATATACACACAGTCTACAATCGATTGAACAAACACGTAAGACATATGAACAATTAAATGGCCTAGAACCGAATGCAACAGTTGCTGTTGTTGGCGCTGGCTTAAGTGGCGTTGAAGTAGCAAGTGAACTTCGCGAAAGCCGTTCTGATTTAAAAATCTATTTATTTGATCGAAAAGATAGAATTTTATTCCCATATCCAGAGAAATTAAGTAGATATGTAGAAGAATGGTTTGTAAAGCATAACGTTAACATTATACGAAACTCTAACATTACAAAAGTAGAACCGAATATTGTGTACAACCACGATGAACCACTTGAATGTGATGCAATCGTCTGGACAGCTGGTATTCAAGCAAATGAAGTTGTTCGAAACCTTCCAGTTGAACAAGATGGTAGCGGACGGGTTGTTTTAACAAAATATCACAATATTCCAAATAACGAGCACGTTTACGTTGTAGGAGATTGTGCAGCACTTCCACATGCACCATCTGCTCAGCTTGCTGAAGGTCAAGGAGAACAAATTGTCCAAATATTATTAAAACGTTGGAATAATGAGTCACTTCCTGATGAATTACCTGTTATAAAATTAAAAGGTGTTCTCGGTTCTCTCGGTAAAAAACACGGATTTGGTTTACTAGCAAATCAACCATTAATGGGGCGTGTACCGAGATTATTAAAATCTGGTCTTCTTTGGATGTACAAATATCATAAAGGTTAATACTTTAAAGGCTGTCTACAATGTAGGCAGCCTCTTTGCACCCATAAAAAATAATTATCAGACATATTTTTCTCAACATGGATCATGTTTTATTTTTCATTTTCATATTAAAAACTACGGATGAAAAGTGTATGCTATTTATAAGTTGTTTTATTATTTCCTTTAAGACCGAATTCATTCGGTCTTATTTTTTATGTAATACATACTTTTTTAGGAGGCATTACAATTCACTTATGAATGTAACGAAACTAAACGATCGAATAGAAATGAAGAAGAAAGAATTGGTCTATCTCGTTGAAAAGTACGGATTCAGTCATGATAAGGTAATTTCTTTCAGCCAAGAATTGGATCGCTTACTTAACTTGTTACTAGAGATTAAAACGAGAAAGAAACGGTGCTCTTTATAACCTTATTTTTCTATTTCTCTCTCTTTTTTGATACGATATAAAGTGAAACTTTAATCAGTGGGGGTTTTGTTCATCCCTCACTGATTATTAGCCTTCACCAATTGGGCTTTTACGGGCAGCCCGGTGAATAGCGAGATAACTAGAATCAGAAAGGAGCAATTTATGTTTATATTAAAAGACATTACATATAAAGATATACTAAATATTCCTTATTTACAGATTCAAAAAGAAAAAATCACATGTATTATCGGGGAAAGTGGGAGCGGAAAAAGCACATTGCTCCGCATGCTAAATGATTTACAATCTCCAACATCCGGTACAATTGAATATAACGGAAAACTAATTTCTGATTATCCCCCTATTCAATTACGACGGGACGTAGTCATGCTTGGGCAAACTCCACCTATTTTTGATGGCACGATTAAAGAAAATCTATTAATGGGACTTCGTCTTTCAGAAAAGCCATTTCCAAATGACGATGCCCTGCGAAGCGCATTAACGACTGTTAGCTTAGAAAAAAAATTAGAAGACAACGCTAATTCATTATCAGGCGGGGAAAAACAACGACTTGCTTTCGCACGTATTGTACTTATGGATCCACCTGTCTATTTATTAGATGAACCAACCTCGGCGCTAGATAGTGATACAGAACGCCGCGTTATGAAACAATTTACTATACTGGCAAGAGAAAAGAAAAAAACAGTTATCTTCATCACACACTCACAACAACTTCCAGAAGAAATCGCGGACGATATTATTGAGATTAGTAAAGCAAACGGTGCAACTAGAAAGGAAGTGCTCTCAGTTGAAGGGCGTTATTGAACTCCAAATTTGGCAACTTGCCGCTGCATATATTTTCATTCTTATTTTAATTGGACTTGTAAAATTAAAAGGCATACCTCGCGAAAAACAAATCGCGCTCGCAACGTTCCGTATGACAATTCAGCTCGTACTCGTTGCATACGTCCTAACATACGTATTTGAAAATAGTAACCCATTTTATACAATTGCTCTTATTACTTCTATTACTACCTTTGCAATTTTTAATATTTATAAACGAGTTAACATCCCAATGTCTAAAGAATTAAAACGAGTCGCCGCCCTTTCTATGGTCGCCGGATCAATTGGGCCACTTCTACTATTTATCTTTGTTATTATCGGTCATGACCCTTGGTATGCACCGCAATATATCGTTCCGATTACCGGAATGTTAGTTGGGAATGCGATGACAGGTGTTTCTCTCGGTGCCAATACGTTCTTAAACAGTATGAAATCGCAAAGAGGCCAAATTGAAGGAGCACTTATGCTCGGCGCAACACCGAAAGAAGCCGCTGCTTCGCTCATTCGTGACGCCTTTGACTCTGCCATTTTACCAACGATCAACTCTATGGTCGGAATGGGAATTATAAGTCTACCAGGCATGATGACTGGTCAAATCTTATCTGGTGTATCACCATTCACAGCCATTCAATATCAAATCGCCATTATACTCGGTATTTCAGGAAGTACTGCTTTCGCTGTTATTATCTTCTTACAGCTTGGATATAAGACATTCTTTAATAAGCGTTGTCAGTTGAAAGAAGTAGATTATGGTGCACGGTAATGAAAATAAAAAGAGGAGGCAATGTAATTTTGCCTCCTCTTTTCCCTACGCCTTCTTAACGAATTGTGATTTTAACTTCATAGCTCCGAAACCGTCGATTTTGCAATCAATATCGTGATCGCCATCAACTAGACGGATACTCTTTACTTTCGTACCGATCTTCACAACTGAAGACGTTCCTTTTACTTTTAAATCTTTAATGACAGTAACAGCATCGCCGTCTTGAAGAACGTTTCCGTTCGCATCTTTCACAACTTTTGCACCATCATTATTTTCAGCTTCTGCATCTTGGCCCCACTCATGAGCACATTCTGGACATACGAAAAGAACGCCATCCTCATACGTATATTCTGAATTACATTTTGGACAATTTGGTAAAGTAGCCATAAATTCATTTCCTCCGTTCATTATTTATACGTAAAAATCAAAATTGATGTTTACATCTCGATAAATAAAATTTGTATAGCATTTCTTTATAGTGCCATAGTCTCACGTTATTGACAAGCCTACCTCAAATTCTCATTTTTTATCCTTTTCGGCAAGAAGACTCCATCTGATTTGTGTTACGGGTGAAACCCAACAATTCAGGTGGAGATTAATTGTCGTCAGAAGGTAGGCTGAACTCTTTTGTTTCGTTCATAACAATTTGTTGAGGGCTAATATTTGTTTTTTTGTCTTACGATATAATCTTTCATAGATAAGGAGGGAATATATTGTAAGACAACGAAATTGGATAACATTCGGTTACTTGAACCAAAAGGAATTACGATGAAGACCATGTTCACATTTTGTTCCGTTTCGTGAAACGAGATTTTCCTAAGATAAAACATAATCTATCGAAAGAAATGTTTTGGTCTCGAAGTTATTGTCTTTTAACAATGGGCGGTGCACCTATAGATTCCATTCGTAATTACATTGAATCACAAGGAAAGAAATCATTTTAATGAACTCTCTAAGAAAGGTGGTGAAAAAAATGGCTAGAAAGAAGGCAGTGAAAGTATTACGGAAACAAAAGAAAAGAGAAACGATGCAACGGTTCACGCAGAAACAGAATATCGGACGAGCTTGCCTTACTGCAAAAGAATTTCGTTTACTTCAGCGCATGTCGCATAGTTCAAAAGCACTGCGAAATGTTGGGTTGTACACGATAAAACAAAGTTATTTGAACGATAACAGGATGGCTACTGTAAAAGAAGTGGACAATGCCATGCAGGCTGATATGAACTACTCGGGCGTTCAATCAAACTCTGTTCAAGCGATTCGTAGAGCCTTATTTACAGAAGTGAAGAGCTTTTTTAAAGCGTTGGAACAGTGGAAGAAACATCCTGAGAAGTTCACAGGTCGTCCGAAGTTTCCGAATTATTCTCGTTCCACTGACAAACGAATCATTGAAATCTATCAAGTGCCAAAAGTGGATGAGAACGGGTATTGGATCATTCCAATGAATGTTACATTTAGAAAAAAATTCGGTTCTATTAAAATACGTATGCCAAAAAATTTAAGAAATAAAAAAATCTCCTACATTGAGATTGTACCGAAGCAAAAAGGTCGGTTCTTTGAGGTGCATTACACATATGAAATGCACGTTTCTCAAATGAAGAAACAATCCACGACCACTAGTAACGCTTTGAGTTGCGATTTAGGTGTAGATAGATTAGTAAGTTGCGTAACAAATACAGGTGATGCATTTTTAATTGATGGAAAAAAACTTAAATCCATTAACCAGTACTTCAACAAAATGATACGTAATCTGCAACTGAAAAATATGGAAAATGGACTTTCAAAACGTGTTGTAACGAATAAAATGGCTGCACTTTGGCAGAAACGAGAAAGACAAATAAATGGTTATATTTCACAAGCTGTAGGCCTGTTGTTCAAAAAAGTGAAAGCATGCAACATAGATACGATTGTCATAGGGTATAATGTTGCTTGGAAACAAAAATCAGATATGGGAAAAAAGAACAATCAAACATTTGTTCAAATTCCATTTCATAAACTGATTGCAGCAATTGAGAATAAATGTATAAAAGAAGGTATTCGATTTTTAAAACAAGAAGAAAGCTATACTTCAAAAGCTAGTTTTCTGGATAAAGATCCGGTTCCAGTTTGGGCTAAGGACGATAGGACACAGTATCGCTTTAGTGGCAAACGAATCACTCGTGGCCTGTACCAAAGTAAATCAGGGACATGTATTCACGCTGATATGAATGGCGCATTGAATACATTGCGAAAATCCAGAGTTGTAGAATTGGATGACAACCTCAAAGTGAAAACGCCGATTCTATTAGAAGTGCAAAAACGTAAGGCTGTTGCTTCGCGCATAGCTTAGTGGGTGCGTCAACCATCTATGTGTACTCGACGCGTCGGGGCTTGTAGCACACGCCGGATTCATCTGAGTGGTGGCTTCTTCCATAAAGAAGAACTGCTCTTTTTCGAAAGGGTGGTGCAAGTGGGAAAACAATCGTTCGTTGCCAGTACCAACCAAAAACTTACTTGGGGTGTTACCATAAGGTGGCATGAATGCTAGAGCGTCAACTGTCTAGTGATAGATGAAAAGACCTAGTGTTCTAACTCAAGCCCCCACTGAAACGCTTTATCTCAGCGGGGGTAGTTGACTGTATTTTACAAAATTTCAATTCGTATGGTGTTTTGTATTCACATGTTTCGTTAATTAGCTTATTCGACATGTACTTCTTCCATCCAGCTACTTGTCTTGGATTTCACTACTATTAAGTGCTCATTTTCCCATTTTAGTTTGCCTAAAAATCTAGAGTAGACTACTGCATTCCCTACCTCTTCTACGAGTAATTTATTCACTACTCTTAGCCCTTTATCGTTATACACTTCACACATTAGCTGAAATCCTTCCGAACGATGAATTCCTTTTAATATAGCCGTTTTCTTTCGGCTTGGGCTCTTCTTCGGTGTTTTATCTACTAAAAATACAATCTCGTAATTCTCCTTCTGTATTTCCTGAAGCGCTTCATTCACATGCTCTTTAATCATTTCTATTGATAGTGTTGAATATTTTTCAATAGCTGGTACAACATAGAGGTGAACCAACTCACAAAAATGCTTATATTTCTCCTCAACTGATTCTAGATTTAAAAATTGCATATAATCATAAGGTACGGATATACAAATCTCCCCCAGGACCTCATGTAGTTCATAAGAAATATCTTTATTAGGGTTTGCTAGGCAATATATATCTATATTTTCTACAGTTTCTAATCCAAGATCCAAGCTACTTAACTTCTTTGAAAAAATCAATTCAAAAATTCTCATTTCATGTAAACGATTATAATGTTTTTTAGGCCGTTTCTTAGCCCAATCATAAAAATGAACATCCATCATACTACTTTTTCCTCCTAATAGCATTTACTTTTCTAATATACAAAAAGAAGAACCTTCACAAGATTCTTCTTTTCAAAATGAACGAGTTCTCACTAGAGCCCCCAACTATTTTCTTCAATGTAAAATTGATACTCTTCTAACTCTTCTTCACTCAACTTTTTATTATTCTCATGTACTTCTTGCCATTCAAAATAGTCTTCACTAAAATAAACAGCAAATTTAATTTTCACGTTTTTCTTCTCCATATAATCATAACCAGTAAACTCTACTACATCATACTCTTTTTCTTTCTTCACAAACTTCCATGTTGGATTATCAGTCATAACCTCTAAAGTAAATCCTTCACCACTTGAACGAACAACATTTTTAATATTTGGCTCAGTTGGTAAAAGAGAGAGTCCAAACATCGCTCCACCAAACACGATCCCAATTATAACTTGTAAACCAATCATGCCAGCAAAACTAGCGCCGCCTTTTGATTGCACGTAATACGCTTTTTCATGCTCAGGCATATCTTCTCCCTTATGTAAAACACGAACAGCATGCTTATAATATAAACGGTTTCCTTGCCATCCAGTAAATATCATCATTCCTAATTGAAGAGCTAAACTACATGTTAAATAAATCCCATCTGGAATATCTATAAAAGGAGTTACAACGATACTAGGTATCGCCAATAACGTAAGTATAATAAACAACTTATACATTTTACGATAAGCTAACCAAAAAGTTGGGAAGAAAAAGGCTACCCAATTCCACGTATTTCCTTGCGCTGGATTTTCTACTTTGCCCCACTTAAAGTCATAATAAGCTGTATTCTTTTTAACAACTTTATGTAAATCTTGCGTAGAAATTGTTTCTTGTAAAACAGTGTCCTTCACGTACATCATCCTTCTCTTATTTCTATATAACTTTATTGTATACATACAAAATGAAGGAATCTAACAAAAAGTACATATATTTCATAAAAATGAACGGAAATCGAATATATTCCGACAATTACCCGTTTCTTATTTCATTTTACTTTTAAATATATTAGAATACTTATGAATGATACGTTTAATACACTAAGTTAAGCATTTTACATATTTGATAATAAAAATGTTTCACATGAAACTATCTATATTTCTTATTATCTTGCTACCAGTTTTAATTCGCTACAACTATATAAAAAAACTAATAGAAAAAGCAATATAACTTCACATTGCACTTCCCACTAGTCCTTTATCACGCTTTTATATTCCCTCCTACAACTCCCAAATAATATTCATTTCTTCAAACGACGCTTTACTAACTTCTAACCCTTCACTATCATCCGTTCCAATCATCGCTACTTCTTCTTTGGATAACTTAATTTCCTCATTTGGATTTTTGATTTTTCTCTCATACACGAGTTGTAAAAGCTCTATTTGTTCCTCTGTTAGCTCATACTCTTCTTCCAGTCTTTCCATTGCTGATTCCGTATCCAGTAATGGAATTTCTAATAAGAATCCACCGTGCTCTTCCATTTCTTCAAATGAATCGATTGAATACGCACCGCTATCCTCAATCCAAAAAGCTGTTGTAATGAAAGGAACTGTTTCACCTTCTACTTCTTCTAATACGTATTGAAGTGCTTCCTCTTTCGCAATTTCTATCACTTCCAAAGGTGCCCCTTCAAAATAATTTGCTGCATCAATCCAATCGTCAATTCTCTCACTATTCACGTCTTGAAGACATACGATTGTGTATTTCGGATGAAAAGTAATTGTCCCTTGTCCACCTTGACTATCTTGCATACTATAGTTAATTCCATCCCATGAACTTTCATGCGCAAAATCAGGCGCATGCGCTACAAAAATTGCGCATGCAATCGACTTTAAAATGCACCCTTTCCATAGCCCTTCTTTATCTATATGTAATTTATATTTACTCATCATCTTCCTCCATGCACATATTTTTTATATTATCTTTCCTGTACACGTTACTTGTAAAGCCTTTTCCATCTACTACAAAATAGGAAAGACGCCCTTTTCAAAAGGACGTCTTTTTACAGTTGAAAATTTAATAATAAATAAAACGAATTGTTTAATACATGAATCCCAATTGGAACGAGTAAATTATTTGTTTTCTTATAAGTGTAAGCTAAACATACACCTAAACCAAAAATATATAAAATACTTCCTAAAGTAAGTGGGTGACCTAAAGTAAATATAAAAGCACTTATACCAATACTAGTAATTGTAGAAAAGCGCTGAGATAATTTCGTAAAAAACATACCTCGGAATATAATTTCTTCCCAAACAGGTGCAAAAATTGTGAGCACAACTACGTATAGAATTAGTTCATTTATAGTAGGCTCTATTACTATATTAGACTCCTCCATACTAAATTCCGTTGGTAGAACTAAAGTTAATACTGCAAGGTATATAAGGAGGACGATCATTGTCATTACTATCGTTACATAATGCTTAAAATTATTGAACTGTATTGATTTTACTAATTGTAAACAGTAATTTCTTGCTGGTGAATATATTAAAACAATCGTAAAAAATGTGACGAATGGAATAAGATGATCTACATACCACGGATATAATGAGGAGTCATATAAAAAGTTCAAATAACCAATTCCATGCATTATCACAAAAATAATTACTATAATACTAATTGCTTTGAGTATACTCATTTGTACATTCTTTTCTTTATATGTAACTAATTCTGTGTCCATTATATCCCTCCAGTATAATTAAACCTTTTTAACCATTATATACCATTTATTAACACGAAAACAGACGATACAATCTACTGCATCGTCTGTTTTCCTCCTACCATTTCCCTCTACATGTTTCAATTAAGTGCAGCAAATACCTCTTCGTCATATCTGCCCTTCTCCACCTTGAAAGCATTCGCTTTTCTTTTGGATTCTCCCGTATTCTCGCTACTTCTTTTAATAAAAGCTCCCATTCTTCCACTGAACATTCTAACAAGTATTGCAATCCTCTATCCTTTGAAACGATTGTTTTATGATCTAGTGTATATAAAATACGCCCCATCGTAACAACCGCTGATTCTACCCACTCTTCTATAAAGAATAAATATGGCTGCTTCGCCTTTTCACTCCAGTACTGTTCTACGTTGTATTTCATCGTATGTACTACATCATCCCACCTTATTTGAAACGGAAGGTCTTCTGCTTCTTTCCCGGTAACTGTAATACCTTGATTTTTCAATGTCCACCATGTAACTGCATTAATATCCCAATGTCCTACATTCGCCTTACCATCTGCACAATACACGTACTCATTCATTTCATCATTGTATTTCCCTAAATCAGCGAGCGGAATATACATGCCGTCCATTCGTTTCCCTAACGTACTATCACTTAGTTTCTTATGCAGTTCTACAAGTTGTTGTTTTTCAGCCTCATTCACGGAATCACTTATTACTGTAACAAAATCTACATCGCTCGTTTCTACATGAAATGCACCGAGTGCGATAGACCCGTAAATATATACGCCGACTATTTTTTCATCTAAAAAAATCTCTTTTAATTCTGCAATGTACTGCCCCATTAACTGTTTTACTTCTTCTGATAGAGCATGCTTCACTACATTTTCCACATCGATCCCTCCATATAAAAAAAGCCTTTGCTAATTTGCAAAGACTTCTTGTTTTATAAATATTTCTCGATTTCTTCGTAAACATCCTTCAAACGAGGATTTCCTTCTCCAACAATTTCTCCATTTACAAGAACGACTGGATAAAATAAATCTTCTTCCACTACTCGCTCTGCGAATGTTTTCTTATCTTCATCTTCTTGTTCTTCCTGAAAATCAATATACTCGAAATTAAATTTATTTTCTTGTCCTTCATATTTACGACCAATTGCCGCTTGTAACCATTCAAACGTTTCTGTTGAAGATGGCATTCCAACGCAGCTCGCACAAATTACTTTCGTCCCATACACTTGCACATTAACCATTTCTTCTCCCCCACTTCTTGTTCTAACAGTATATTCAGATGTCTTATTACATAAGCACATCATTTTACAAACTTATTCCATACCCCTATACTGAAAAAACACGTTATAAACATGATAAAATATTTCGACAATAAAACAAGAACAGAAAAAATAGATTTTCCCCTCTATCTTGATTATAATAAAACTGATGAAAGGAGTCGATAAAAATGGAAAACCCACATATGCAAGAACAAGTACTAGAAGTATTAGATAAATTACGTCCATTCTTACTTCGCGATGGCGGAGACGTTGAATTAGTAGACATTGAAGAAGGTATCGTAAAATTACGCCTTATGGGTGCATGCGGAAGCTGCCCAAGTTCTACAATCACACTAAAAGCTGGTATCGAGCGCGCATTACTTGAAGAAGTACCAGGCGTTATTGAAGTAGAACAAGTATTTTAATTTAAAGCGGAAGCGGCTCGTTCAAAATGTGAGGGGGATGGAGCTTCTGACATAGAGGCGCTTTTTGCCTCGGCGGAAGAAGCGAAGCCACCGAACATTTTAGCCGCTGGAGCTGGATATTATTAAAAGCGGAAGCGGCTCGTTCAGAATCGCTTGCTAAAAAGGGACCCATTTGGGTCTCTTTTTTTATTCAAATATCCATTATCCGTTAACATCATAAAACCAAATTGGAAATCCTTCTCAAAAAATGAGATAATTGATACTATATAGTGAATCGTTCACACATATAAATTAAAAAACATAGGGGGACGACACATGCCAAAAATGGGGAACACTTTTTTAACAATTCAAGAACTAGAAAAGAAAAAAGAGTATTTATTAGACCTTTCATCCGTTATACCAACATGGAATGCGAGCTATCAATTTTTATTTAAAGAAATCCAGCAAGAATTATTGAGTAAAGTAAATGAAAAAATCGAAAAACATCAATTCATTTTAAATATATGTGCAGATCAACAGGTAGGGGCATAATGTATTACATACAATTGTAGTATAAAAAAAGAGACCTCAATCGGTCTCTTTTTATTTTAAGACAGCCAATCTAATTTTCTAATCCCTAACTTATCGATTGGTAAACGAAGTGATCCATAAAAATGCCTCATAAATTGCTCTGAGCGGTTCACATCGTGTAAAATGGCTTCTAAGCGATCTCTATATATGCTTTTTTGTTCTTCGTTTCCAGTTTGGTAATATCGTTCAACTGTTTCAAAATAGTGGAGCGGGAACAGGAGCCTTGCAAATAATAAGCGCCAACCAAATGAGGATAGCGAATAATTACGTTCATAATCTGTAACAAATTGAACGATTGTTTGCTCCCAGTCTTTCTTTTTTTCTATCATCATATAGCGAATCAACTCTGCTATATCTCTAGTTGGGTGATCATACACCCACTCAAAAGGAAGTTTTAGACGCTTCGTTTGATGCCATAATAAAGGTGTAAATCGTTCTTGGCAAATTGTTGCCGCATCACTCATTTGCGGCGTATCATCCATCTCTGTATCGACAACATACTGAATTGCATTTTCTGCAACTCCTAAGTAATACGGGAAGGATTCGATAAACAATTGATCGAATACGTCTGTAGGGTGGTTCATCACTTGTGATTGCCAAAACCTTTCTAATTGATCGAGCCTTTTTTCCCATAACGCTTTCCATTCACCAATGCGGCTTAATTGCTCGATTTCTTCTGGAAAGAATGCACCACGTTTATGAAATATAGAAAGCTCGCTTCCTAATGATATAGCATGTCGTTCCAACGTGCGCATACCTTTTAATAAGCAGTAATTTTTTTCTTCTATCTCACTTACATAGTAGCCGTGTATAGTCGGAACGAAAGTCGCAACAGTTATATCCCCTTGCTGGTTCATATAATCACTGAGCTTTTTCATCTCTACAAGTACTTCTTCCTCCATTTCTCCAATTGGAACAAGTACATAAATTTTGTTGCGAATCCAAAAGCTTTTATAGGGGCCAAGGGGGATTAATTCTTTAACATGCATGTGATAATGCTCATAAATATGCTGAATCATCGCAGTCGCCACCTATGGTTTTTCTTTATATATATGAGCTTGTGCTCGCCTTTCATTCCTATGCACATGATAAAGCAACGAAACGTATACAAATACTAAAAAGAAAAAAAGGTGATAAACATGAAAGAATCCAATCAACTACAAGAAAGAGCATTACAACTATTACAAGAACGTGGTGTAACAATTGACGACATTGCTGAACTTGTTCATTTTCTTCAAAATAAATACCATACAAATCTAGAGATGTCAGAATGCCGTTATAACGTTGAGCGTGTACTATCAAAACGCGAAGTACAAAACGCACTTATTACTGGTATTGAACTTGATGTTCTCGCTGAAAAAGGAATGCTAAGTCAGCCATTACAAGATATCGTAAAACGTGATGAAGGCTTATACGGAATTGATGAAGTTATCGCACTTTCTATCGTTAACGTGTACGGCTCTATCGGTTTCACGAACTTTGGATATATCGATAAATTAAAACCTGGTATTTTAGAATACTTAAATGATAAATCATCTGGAAAAGTGCATACATTCCTTGATGATATCGTTGGCGGAATCGCTGCCGCTGCTTCAAGCCGCTTAGCGCACAGAGCTGAGCATTCAGAATAAAGTATCGAGGCCGTCAGTTTCATACTGACGGCCTTTCATATTCCATAAGCATAAATTCTCTTCCACGGCTCAAAAAAACTGGTCCTGCTTGAAATCCTATGTTCTTATATAACGTAATCGCTCTTTTATTAAATGTTGCTACACTGAGTCGCAAATGTTTCGAATGAAATGCTGTCGCAGCAAAGACTATCCCAGCTTGAAAAAATGTTTTCCCCATCCCTTTTCCTGTTAAAGCTGGCTTCATGCCAATTCCGATATCGACTACATCTTCTCCACCATATAAATGAGCATCTCTTCCACCTGGCACTTGTGCATTTTCCCCAAAACAAAAATAACCAATGAGTTCTCCCTTATCGTCACAACAGCCATAATATGTCCCCTCGAGCAACTCTTCTATTACTTCAGCCCCTCCTGAGAAACTATATAAATTATACGGGTCCTCGTACGTCCACATCGTTATCTCCATCGCTTCTTCTTCTGTTAACTTATGTATATCCATCCCTCTCGCCCCTTATCGAATATTTTGTATATGTACTCATTCATTTTTCACATCCGATTTCCCTTTAATCGTAATATGCATAATTACATACGCAAACTCATTTCAAACATGCTACAATTTATTTGAATCGCTGTTGTTACACTTCTTGATTAAGAAAGGACGTTAATCGGAAAATTGACGTCTTATCAAATTCAAGCAATTGACATCTTCTGTCATCATGAAAGACATTCGAAAGAATGTCTTTTTTTCTATATTTCACAAGGACTTACTCATTTCAAAACATAAACACATACAATAATGTAACTCTTTACACCCATGAATTCCTTTCTCACAGTTTTGAAGTAGACTCAAAATAAAAAAGCACTCTTTCGTTAGAGTGCTTTTTACTTTCAAATAAGGGGGTTACATATATGGATAGTACTCTCGTATTTAACTTTGGCATTGGTATCGTCATCATTTTATTTGTTTTATTTGTTCTTTGTATGAGCGGGGTATAGCAATCTTTTATGCTGATAACTCCTTTAAAGTATCACTTAATTTGAACTTTCTTAGTTGTAATGAAGCAATCAATGCTGCCCCTGCTCCAAGCACCACGCTAGCTAGAGCCAATATGAAAACTTGATTATACGGAATAATAATAACCGTTAACTCTAAGCTTGATAACACAATATAACTAAACAAAATCCCGCCAAAAATGCCAATACAACCAGCTATCGCTCCAAGTAAAGTTCCCTCTAATAAAACAATCCGTCTCATTTGCTTCGGAATAGCTCCTACGGCACGAATCATACTAATTTCTGCACGTCTTTCATGTAAACTTGCAACAATCGCATTCATTAATCCTATACCAGAAATAATAAAAATAATGACAACTAACAAACGAATTAACATCATCATTTGCGATAATAGCTGCTCCTGTTCTTTTAATAAGTCATAGCTATTAATAACTTCTACGTTCTCTTTATTCTTTGTAATTTCTTTTACTTGCTTCTTAATCGCTTCAAATGATTGATTAGAATTTGTCATAATTTGAATCGCTTCATATCCTTGCACGTGAAACTTATCACGGGCCCATTGTTCATTAACAAAAACATCTGATGATCTTAGCCTTAATCCTTGCTCAATAATCGAAACGACTTTAATCGTTTGCTTTTCTTTTCCTTTCCCTTGTACTTCAATCGTATCCTGTAACTGAAGTCCTAAATTTTTAGCCGTTTCCTTCGTAACGACTCCCTCTCCCTCTTGTAATGGCTTGTTTAATTTTTGCCCTGCAATCACTTTCGCCTTTGTTACTTTCTCATACGACACAATATCGTTACCTACAACTTCGATTGAATCGTAATTAAAATTATTTTTTTTCGCAAATTCATACCATTCTTGATTTGCTTTTTTAAAATCATAATTTACAAGCTTTGCTGTATAGTCAGTAGCATTCCCGACACTCGCCTCTACACCATCAATTTTTCTAACCTTCTCCATCCAACTAAACGGTAATGTTTCGATTCCTTGCGACTCTACCGGAATTCTTATTACTAAGTCCGCTGGTAAATGTTTTTGTAATCCTTTTTTCATACCTTCATACATAGAGTTTACATACATCGTTCCAACAAGCGCTAATATAAAACCAAATGCTAGTATGGCAACCGACACAGCTACTTTATTCCGATAACGAACTACATTCCGGCTACTAATCGTCGTTTCAACTCGTAATATCATTTGAAACGGTTTTGCAATCACTGGTGCTATCATACGAATAAATAACGGAATCGCGAATAACAAACCAACTGCAAATAACAGCGCTCCTATCGCACTTGGATTAAAACCGATATACTGCTCTAATATGTTACCCGTGAGTCCAATAACGGTACCAATGATTAAAATGCTAAGGCTAAAAGCACTCCATCTCTTTTCTTTTTTCTCATTACTAGGAAGCCCTGGCCGAAGTGCTTGCACTGGTGGAATCTTTCTAACCATGAAAGCTGGTATAATAGCCCCTATGACAGACATAACAATCCCTAATAAAAACGTAATGAGTAAAATCTCACCTGAAATCGAGAATGATGCTTTCCCTGTCCCCTCAATATTCACCCATTTATTAATGAATGATGCTGCAATTGTTTGCGTACCTGCCCCAAGAATAACTCCCGCTAACGATCCAATCGCTCCAATACATAAAGCCTCTAATAAAACGACTAATATAATTTGATTAGGATTACTGCCAAGTGCACGTAATAATGCCCATTGCTTAAATCGACTTCTGACAGATAAGAAGAAACTTCCCATTATTAAAAGAGCTACAACAAATAAAGCAATACCACCTAAACTAAAAATTAACGGCTTCATTACATTTAATCGTTCAAATGCCTTATCAACATAAGTACGTTGATCCACTTTTATATTTTCTATCTTCTTATTTACATCAAGAGCAATTGCTCTCTTCACATTTACATCGGGTGTTTTCACTTGAACAAGATTGAATTGATTTGGTAGATTTAATTCTTTTTGAAGCCAATGAATTGGAAAGTAAGCACCGTGCCCCATTGCCGCCATTAACGGCGGATTTAAAATCCCAACAACTTTCACAGTCTTTTCTCCATGTTGCGGGAATGGTAGTTTAATCGTATCTCCTACCCGTATATTTTCACGGTCTGTATACCCTTTTGTTAGTGCTACTTCAGCCCCTTCTTTCGGATATCGACCTTCTAATATTTTATAAGAATGTATTTCTGGAGAATCTTGCTCAACACCCCAATAAGACGGTTTTCCCGATAACTCTTTATAATTTGGAAAAGGATATGGTATAAGTACTTTTGATATTTTTTCAGCATTTTCTAAGCCATCTATTCCTTTTAAACTTTCGTTATTTAAATACATATCATTTTTTATATAGCCAAATTGCAAATTATAATCTCCATACCTACTTACTACTTGTTCCTTCACACTTTGCTCTACTGATTGATTGCCTAGTAATAACATCGTCGCTAACATAACACCTAAAGCTGCACCGAGAGCGATCAACATATTTCGCAACCAATTTTGTTTCATCGATTTTACTGCATATTTAATTACCCATCGCATCACCTTTACCTCCTACTTTAAAGTGACGATTCATAATCTCTTGAATGTGAGTAACTTGTTGCGGGATATTTCGAAATTTCCATCCTTTACTTTCAGCATGTTCATGAATCACTTCCCCATCTAATAAGAAAACGACTTTATCGGCGTGAGCCGCTACGAATGGATCATGTGTTACAATGACAGCTGTTTGTCCTAACTCATCACATGCATTGCGGAGTGCTGCGATTATATTTTTGCTATTTTCTGAATCCAAAGCCCCTGTTGGTTCATCTGCTAATATAATAGCTGGCTCATTTGCAAAAGCTCTTGCTATCGCTACCCTTTGCTGTTGTCCACCTGATAACTGTGCTGGTAAATGCTTTTCTTTTCCCTTTAACCCAACGAGATCTAATAAACGGTTTGCTGTCACTGTTGCCTTCTTTTGCGAGACATTATCTAACAGTAACGGCAATCCCACATTTTCCTCCGCACTAAACACTGGAATTAAATTAAACTGCTGAAAAATAAAACCAATTTTATGCCTTCTAAATAAAGCGAGCTCTTTTTCTTTTAATGTTGAAATCTCTGTACCATCAACTCGGATACTACCTACTGTTGGAATATCTAATCCACCTAATAACTGAAGCAACGTCGTTTTACCCGACCCACTTGCCCCCATAATACAAACAAAATCTCCTTTTTGAATTTGAAGATTGATACCTTTTAATATCTTGACTTTACTATCCCCAATATCAAACGATTTTTCTAACCTTTCCATTTCAATAATATTCATCCCTATATCCCCTTCTCTCTCAATTTACCAATCTATATATTCTATTCAAAAATGCAAAATCCCTACTATTTTGTATTTTTTTGTCACATACTAACATTTCTCATGTCAGAAAAATTGACTCTCGTCAAAAAAGTAACCATACTAGTTACACGAATACAAAAAACTACTCACATATCCACAAATAGGAGGAAGAACAATGAAACATGTAATCGTTTATGCACACCCAAATACGGAAAGCTTCAACCATGCGATTTTAGAAACGGTAAAAAGTGAATTAGAAGAAAAAGGTCATGAAGTACGTGTTCGCGATCTATACGAATTAAACTTCAATCCAGTATTAGGCGCTTCCGATTTCATCTCATTTTCTCAAGGAAACACACCAGAAGATATTAAAGAAGAGCAAGAATATATCTCTTGGGCTGATAGCATTACATTCATTTATCCAGTTTGGTGGGCGGGACTTCCTGCTATTTTAAAAGGATACGTTGACCGCGTATTTAGCCATGGCTTCGCTTATGCTTACGGCGAAAACGGCATTGAAAAGTTATTAAGCGGTAAAAAAGGATTGTTATTATCTACAATGGGAAATACAAAAGAAGCATACCTAGCCGGCGGTATGTTTGAAGCGATGAAGAAAACTGCAGATGTTGGTATTTTTGAATTCACAGGCATTGAAACGCTTGAGCATACATTCTATACAAGCGTCCCTTCTGTGGATAACGATGTGCGTAAACAATATCTTGAAGAGGTTAAAGATGTTGTGAATCGAGCGTTTTAATAAAAAAAGAAGGTGACTTTTTTAGTCACCTCCTTTTCCATTACATCTTCTCAATCCACTCCGTCAAGTTATGCACAACTTGCGTCGGTTGTACTTCATATTCTGTTAACTTCTCCACAGTTGTTACTCCAGTGTGGACAAGCAGGGTATGCATGCCAGCATTTACTCCTGCTAAAATGTCTGTATCGTAGTTATCCCCAACCATTAATGCTTCATTTTTTTCTATGCCAAGCACTTTTAACGCTTGTTCCATAATGATTGATTCTGGTTTTCCGATAAAGATTGGATCCACACCTGTTGATACTGCTACAACTGACGTTAATGAACCGTTACCTGGTAGCAATCCTCGCTCAGTTGGAATAGCGATATCCCCATTTGTAGAAATAAACGTTGCGCCGTTACGCACAGCAAGACACGCTTTTGCTAATTTTTCATATGTAATATCACGATCTAAACCGACAACAACGAAGTCAGGATTTTCATCCACAAGTTCAAATCCTTTTTCCACAAGTGCATCGTGTAAGCCTTCTTCACCAATCATATATACAGTTGCATCTTGTTTACGCTCATAAATAAAGTTTGCTGTCGCCATACTCGTTGTGAATACTTGCTCAGCTTTAGCTGGAATATCGAAACGAACAAGTTTTTCTGCCACTTGTTCTGGTTTGCGAGTTGAATTATTCGTAACGAATAAATACGGAATGCCGCGCTCTCCTAATGCTTTTACGAAGTCGCTTGCTTCCTCAATTTGTTCTTCTCCGCGATACATCGTACCGTCTAAGTCAATTAAGTAACCTTTATACATCGATTATGTCTCTCCTTCTATGCTAACGTTCTCACCTATCATACTACTCTTATATTACCCGTTTTTCCAAAAGAAAAAAACGCTTTACCTTAAAGCGCCCCATAACGTTCATTTTTTCTCTTTTACTTGGTAAGAACAACTACAATCGCCCTCGCACATGTTTGCTAGCGTCTTTACATCTGCCCCTGCAAATAAACGATTATACATCTCTTTTTCATCTTCGCATACTTGCGGGAATCTCTCTGCAATTTCTTTTAACGGACAGTTTTGTTTTTCAATTATGAAAGAGTTCTCTCCATCTCTCTTTATTTGAACCATGTAACCGTTTCTCTCTTGTATTGCTGCTATCTCTTGCACTTTATATGCTAAATTCTTTTGATTACTCACTCTCTTTTGCAACTGTTCTTCCATTCGCTTCGTTCTCTCTTTTAAAACGTAACGAAGTATTTTTTCATCACCCATTCGAGCTAAATCTTCTAGCACATCAATCGCAAATTGCTTATATTCTTTTGGGAATGTATCTTCTCCCTTTTCACTTAATCCATACAAATAAGTTGGTCTTCCGACATGTTGTCTTACCATCTTAGAATAAATAAGTCCCTCTTTTTCAAGATTACTTAAATGTCTTCGAATCGCCATTTCTGTAATCTCTAAAACGTCAGCTAGTTCCGCTACTGTATGCTCTCCCTTTACTTTCAACACTTGGACAATCTCGTCTTTCGTCGTACGTGCTCCCCCCATGCTTCACCCATCTCCCTTTTCTTTCACACACACAATATAAGATCCCCAAAAGGTATTCCTGGGGATCTTATAAGCACAATTATTCTGGTACAAATGCAGATACAGGTCCTAATTCCTTTTCTAAATAACCGCGAATATTTGCTGGGTATTTCTCTACCACTGCAATATGTTTTTGAATCGTCTTATATAATTCATCATGATTCATTTGAATATAATCTTGCGTAAGCATTTTTCGAAGAAGGATCACTTCTTTCATTGCTTGTCCTTCTTCTGCACTTATCACTCGCTCGTCCATCAAAATGTCGATAATATCTTCATAACTTCCTGGATCGCGCATAATAAATCCATCAATCATCGCATTCCCTACATCTAATACACAATCAATAATTAAATGAGCTATGCGTTCTAATGCGTAAAATTCAAACTCGGTTTCATATATCTTTTTCTCTTGAAATGTACTTGTTGCTCGTTCTAAACATACTAGCATTTGTTCTATTTTCTTTCTGTCTACAAAATACATGAATGTCACCTACCTGGAAATTAAAGCATTTACATTTTAATTGTAACGCTTTCTTCTGAAAAAATCGACAATTTTTCGAATTCACCTTTTCTCCGTTATTTGTTATAGTTATATTTGTATGATTTTTGAAATTGGAGGAATGGAATCTTGGAACGTGAACTCGCACTAGAAATTGTCCGTGTAACAGAAGCAGCAGCCTTAGCATCCGCACAGTGGATGGGCCGCGGAAAGAAAAATGAAGCAGATGATGCAGCAACTACAGCAATGCGTGATATGTTCGATTCAGTAAACATGGCAGGTACAGTTGTAATTGGTGAAGGAGAACTTGATGAAGCACCGATGTTATATATTGGTGAAGAACTAGGAACAGGTAACGGTCCAGAAGTAGACATCGCCGTTGATCCATTAGAAGGTACAAACATCGTTGCAAAAGGCCTTGCAAATGCAATGGCAGTTATCGCAATCGCAGATAAAGGAAACCTTCTTCATGCTCCTGATATGTACATGGAAAAAATCGCGGTTGGTCCAAAAGCAGCTGGTAAAATTAGCTTAGATGATCCAATTGAAAAAACAATTGAAATTGTAGCAGAAGCTAACAATAAAAAAATTCGTGATTTAACAGTTATCGTTCAAGAACGTGAACGTCATCAAGATATTATTGACCGTGTTCGTGCAAAAGGTGCACGCGTGAAATTATTTGGTGATGGTGATGTTGGTGCGTCAATCGCAACAGCACTACCTGGAACGGGTATCGACTTATTTGTAGGTATCGGCGGAGCTCCAGAAGGCGTTATTTCTGCAGCAGCATTAAAATGCCTTGAAGGTGAAATGCAAGCTCGCTTAGTTCCAATGAACGAAGAAGAAGAAGCTCGTTGTCGTGAAATGGGATTAGAAGATCCTCGTCAACTTCTTATGTTAGATGACTTAGTATCTGGGGATGATGCAATCTTCTCAGCAACAGGTGTATCTGCTGGTGAGTTATTAGACGGCGTGAAATTCCTTGGCGGAGATTTAGCTGAAACATATTCTATCGTTATGCGTTACAAAACAAGAACGGTACGATTCATTAAAACGCACCACCATTTAGATCATAAACCACACTTAAACTTAGATATTTAATAAAGGAGCCATGTGTATGGAAGAACGTTTCTTTCTGTACGACGACACTGTCGCTACAAGAACTCGTTTCGTTAGCTTTATGGGAGAAAATGAGCGTCATGATTTAGCGCTTTTATACTCCGATCGTCATTACGGTAAAACAATTGTCCTTGATATGCAGCGCAATAGATTTGCAATCATCGGTCCTGACGATTTAAACGAACCAGGCTACTTAGAGCACGCATTTTCTATGACTGAAGAAATTGCAGAAGAACTACGCTCATTTTTATTTGAACTTATATAATTTATCGTATGCACCAGCTATTTTAGCTGGTGTTTTTTTATTATAAGAGTTTTGAATTTTCAATCTTCTATGTTATAATGAAGAATAAATCTATTTGGATAGAAAGGACGTTATCTACGTATGCCAACATTTACTTTGTAATGGACCAGCAATTGGATAGCATTACTCTCAAAAAAGCACCGTGCTTTTTCAAGGGAGTAGTCTGCCCATTCCCATTACAAAGGAACGTAACGCATCTGTAGTATGATGTTTACGGAGGTTCCTAAGGGAACCTCCTTTTATTTTTGTCTACTTCCCATGTCTTCATACTACAAGACATCCAAATAGCTGTATTACGTTCCTTTGCCACTAATATAAGAGGTGAAGGAAAATGCAGAAAGTGCAACTTTCTTGGAGTTTATATGAAAACGAGCAACACACAATCGAAAAATATTGTAAAAATTGCGGACGTACTACCCTATTTACTGACACAAATATTCGCAGGCATAACGCCAATGGAAAAAACATATACCGCTTTGCCATTTATAAATGTCCGAAAGATCATACGTGGAATCAAAAACTGCGTATTTATAAATCATTTACTGATCACGTTGAAACAGTCGATATGCCCCAGCAAGATCAAACGGAAACAAGTACTACTATTTCCATTATGCAACATAAAGAAAACGGCATAGCCGAAATCACGATCGTATTAGATCTCATTTTCGGCTCCCACCGAATCGATAAAGCTTTATCCACATATATTTCCGACTGGAGCCGTACACTCATTGTGGATAAAATTAAAAGTGGGGATATTCAATTGAACGGACAACAAATGAAACCAAATACACTCCTTTCTGAAGGAGATTCTATTTCGATTTGTTTGTGAATGAGAATATGCAAAAAATCCTCTTACAATCGTAAGAGGATTTTTTATTTCTTCACTTTTCGTAATACGAAGTGTGCACAACCGAAGTTACAGTACTCGTATAAATACTCTGATAAAGTACTAATTTTCGTATCATATGTCGAACGTTGATTACTATCGTCAAAGAAACCGCGCAATCTAAGTTGCTCATAACCCCAGTCCCCAACGATGTAATCATATTTATTTAAAATTTCTGCATAACGCTCTTTAAATGCTTCTTCACTAAAACCCTCACGAAAGTTTTTAATTACTTCGTACTGAACATTATTAATGCTCACCGTAGCATGCATCTCTTGCTCTTGCTTTTGCTCCATCATTAACTTCCTCTCTAAGCATTCTTCTTTTTATCGTATCACAAAGCATACCAACCAACAATTTCAAATACAAAAAATTGAAAATTAGTGCATGCTATGGAGAAGGAGGTGATACATCGTGAAAAAACAAATTATACTCTCTCTCCTCACTCTTTCCTTATTTGCAGGCTGTCAATCAACGAATAAAGCCGAAATGGAACGTGAAGAAGGAAGTCGTGTTCTTGTTTCCAATAAAAACGACATGTATCATACGGAAAATACAAATACACGGCTTACAAGGGTCGGCTATTCATCTAAACAAAAACATGAAGTATCTAACAAACAAGTAGGAGCCATTAACCGCGAGAAAGTCGCTGAAATGATTACAAGCATGACAGTCAAACTTCCCGACGTTACAAATGCTGCTACGCTCGTTACCGATGATGAAGTATTTGTTGTATACCGTGCAAATACAACAGATCCGAAACTCGTAGCAGATCAAGTATATAAAACTGCTTTGTCCATCGTCCCTCGCTATTATAAAGCATATGTATCAACAAACCAAAAGTTGATTTCTCAAATTCAAGGCCTTCAATCAGGTAGCTTAAATGATACAGAATATACGCAAAGCCTCGATATGTTAAAACGTGAAATGAGCAAAAATCCTCATTTGAACAATACG
The DNA here is from genome assembly GCF_001884105.1 of Bacillus luti. GTDB lineage: Bacteria > Bacillota > Bacilli > Bacillales > Bacillaceae_G > Bacillus_A > Bacillus_A luti. Next base: position 52,508 of record NZ_MACI01000083.1, read on the forward strand.
GAGAATCAGACTTTGAATGATATGATTAAAAAGTAAAAAAGGGCGGAGATAACCTCCACCCTTTTTTACTTTTTATTACGATCCGCATAAACCTCCATCGCATCACACATAAACTGCGCTAACCCTTCGCCGAACTTATCGATATTTTTCGTAAAGCGCTCATCAGCGACGTACATTTGGCCAAGTCCCTTAAAAGCATCTAACGAATAGTGACCAAAGTTTTGCAAGTAATCGTACCATACTTTAATAGCGGACTGCGCCTCTTTAGAATCAGGTGCTCCGTGTCTAAGCGCCGCTAAATTTCTATAAATATCATTAAACTCTTCTTGCTTCTCTTTTGACATGCCTTTCGCATATTCATTCGCTTTATCTACAGCTGTATCTCCCCATCTTTCACGTGCTTCTTCTTCATATGGGTTATGGCTGAAATCGAATCCTTCAAATTTCTCTTTGTTCGTCATTTCAATCTCTCCTTTTGTATGCTGAATGGTTTTATCAATCGTCGCAATCACTTTATCTAACCTAGCTCGCTTTTCAAGAAGCATTTTCTTATGAAGCTGTAGCGCTTCTTCGCGATCAAATGATGGACTCATGATAACTTCTTTAATTTTCTTCAAAGGGAAGCCTAGCTCTTTAAAAAATAAGATTTGCTGCAATGTCTCTAAATTTTCATTGGAATACAGACGATATCCAGACTCTGTCGTCTCGTCTGGGGTTAACAATCCAATTTCATCGTAATGATGCAGTGTGCGCACACTAATTCCAACTAAATCAGCTACTTCTTTTACTCTCATTGCCATTTGTATCTCCCCCTTAGTACATACGATAAAGTATGACGCAACGTTAGAGTCAATAAGTAAATTCATTTTATTACTAAAAGTTTCATCTCTCCCACATTTCATGCATAATAGATATGTACATATATTAGAAAGCGGTGAAAGTATGGTTTCAAATACTGTAATTGCCAGCATCATCTTTCAACTCATTGTCTCGATTCTGGTCCCAATTATTGTACTCGTTTATTTCCGTAAAAAATATAATATTAATTGGAAAGTAGTCGGCGTTGGTGTTCTTATCTTTATCGGATTTACCCAAATTCTCGAAACACCGTTCCAACTATTTATGCGCGGTAATCCAGCAATCGCTCCAATTTTAGAAAATCCATTTGCCTTCGCACTTTATGGCGGACTGACTGCTGGTATTTTTGAAGAATTAGGACGCTTCGTTGCCTTCTTCTTCTTACTAAAAAAATATCTAGAATATAAAGATGGCTTCGCTTACGGAATTGGTCACGGCGGCATTGAATCTATTTTAGTTGGCGGATTCTCTGCATTCCAAGCATTAATCTTTGCTAATTCTATTAACGATGGTAGCTTCACTCGATTGGTTGAACAGAAGCCTGAGCTCAGCATTATACAAGACATGCTAATCCAGCAACCTGCCTACTTATACTTCCTTGGTAGCTTAGAAAGAATTATGGCACTCGTGCTACAAATCGCCTTTACAATGCTTGTTTTATACGCAGTAAAACAGAAGAAATATATATTCCTTGTGTACGCTATACTATTCCACGCATTTGTAGACTTTTTCGCGGCACTTTACCAAACAAATACAATTAACATCTTTGTTGCAGAAGGAATTACCCTTCTCTTCACAATTGGTGCTGTCGTTCTTATTCGCAAAATGAAAGCAAAATTAATGAGTGTACCGGAGTAAAAAAATAACCCACCAATTGGTGGGTTATTTTTTATCCCGCACTGATTATTAGTTGAACTTTATATGGATTATCGTAATGATGATAACTTTTCCCTGCTCGCAGTTCTCTCTTTGTTTCCGCATCTATAACAATATACTTATGAAACTCTTCTACTTCATTTTGAGAAAAGGAAGCGAAAAAATACACTTGGCGATCAGGGTGAACAAAAGCATCTTGCAGCACCACTTTACTTCGACAACCCACGGCTATTTTTTGTCGGAAAGAAGATTCCTCATCGGCCACTTCTTTAAATGAAATTTTTTTACGAACGCTATACGCTGCATTGTTGTATTCTTTATAAATTTTCTTATCTAACTGTTCGTAAAACACATCCTCACTTACAAATGGCTTATTTCGATTGCTTGGATAGTCTAACTTTTGATTGGATTGTGCATATGTTGTGGATATTTGCGCAAGAAAACAAATCATGAATACGATACATATCATTTTTTTCATAATGGCACCTCAATTTTCATTATCCACATTACTTTTCCACACACTCAGATCACTATGCCCTTTCCGAGAAAAAAGGAATATTTTCCACTTTTGTCGAAGTATATAAGCGTCAACTTGAAAGATGGGGATGAAAGATGGGGATGAATTATGAAGAAACTTATTGTAATACGACATTGTTCCGCAACTGGCCAAGAACGTGATGCCGAATTAACAAACGTAGGAAGAGAACAAGCAAACACCCTTGCTACATTCCTCTTAGAAAATCACCTACAAATAAACTATATTATTTCAAGCCCATTTGTCCGAGCTATCGATTCCATTCGGCCCTATGCGCTTCAAGCTAACTTATCTATCCAAGAAGACGAACGGCTAGCTGAACGCATATTAAGCGACGTTCCAATGGATGATTGGATGCAAAAATTAGAATCCACTTTTACAAACATAGATATTGCCTTCTCAGGCGGAGAGTCAACAAAACAAGCAACAGACCGTGCCATATCGCTTATCCAAGACATTTTAAAACTAGAGCATGACACAACATTACTCGTTACACATGGAAACTTACTTACATTAATTTTAAGGCACTTTGATTCTTCCATTGGCTTTCATGAATGGAAAACTTTAACCAATCCTGATATTTACGAAATTACACTAAATGAACAATCTATCATAAAACGCTTATGGGACGTGCCATCCAAGTAATATCCCTTTCCGAAACATTCAGTTGACGCCGCGAGAAGAAACTGTACTAACAATAGAAAGGGGTAGTACTCCATATGTACGAAGATGTACTTGCTTTACTACATAAAACAAATGTTTCTTATGAAAAATTTGAACACGAACCAGTACTCGATTATGAGACAGATTGTATCGTACGAGAAAGACTTGGCTTACGAGGTACTCCAAGTAAAAGCTTATTTTTAAAATCAAAATCCGGGGCGTATTACGTATTTTTCACTTTAGAAGGAACTCGGCTTAACCGAGGAGAGATGAAAGAAATAACTGGAGAAAGCTTATCGCTCTGTTCTCCTGATGAACTAAGAATGGAGACTGGCTGCACCCCTGGCTGTGTAGCTCCTTTCGGTTATTCACAAGATGTGACAATTATTGTGGACAGTTCCATCTATACGTATAATAAAATTTTAATTACACCTGGTGTACCCGAATTTACAATTGAATTATCCACAGAGGAATTAAAGAAGATTTTATTAACATGTCCAAATCTAGTCTTAGAGTACAAATAAAAAGAGAGCTAATGATTAGCTCTCTTTTTTCATTATTTCGCTTCTGCTGTTTTTTCTTTTGCAGAACGTACTTGCTCGTCCGCATGGTAAGAAGAACGCACAAGTGGGCCAGCTTCACAGTGACTAAATCCTTTGCTAAGTGCAATTTCTTTTAGCTCTGCAAATTCTGCTGGTGGGTAATATTTAAGAACTGGTAAATGCTTCTTAGATGGTTGTAGGTATTGTCCAAGAGTTAAAATATCCACATTGTTTGCACGTAAGTCATCCATTGCTTCAATTAAATCTTCTCTTGTTTCACCTAAGCCCACCATAATGCTCGATTTAGTTGGAATATCAGGCTGCATTTCTTTTGCTCGACGTAAAAACTCTAATGAACGGTCATATTTTGCTCTAGCGCGAACTCGGTTAGATAATCGACGTACTGTTTCAATGTTATGGTTCAAAATATCTGGTTTTGCATCCATTAACATTTTTAAGTTTTCTTCTACCCCACCCATATCAGATGGTAACACTTCGATAGACGTGAATGGATTTTTACGACGTACAGCACGTACTGTTTCAGCAAAAACAGCTGCTCCCCCATCCTTTAAATCATCACGTGCAACCGCTGTTATAACAACGTGCTTTAAGCCCATTTGTACTACAGAATCTGCTACGCGTTCTGGCTCTTGTAAATCAAGCTCAGTTGGTAAGCCTGTTTTAACCGCACAAAAACGACAAGCACGTGTACAAACCGCACCTAAGATCATAAATGTTGCTGTTTTCCTTACAGCCCAGCATTCATGAATATTCGGACATTTCGCTTCTTCACAAACGGTATGAAGATTTTTAGAACGCATCATTTTCTTTAAGCCTGTATAGTTTTCATTCGTGTTTAACTTAATTTTCAACCATTCGGGCTTGCGCTTATATTCTGTTTGTTTTGTCATGGTTATCAACTCCGCACAATATGAAATAGTTTACCGTGTTCGCTTCTTTCAATGTAACATATCTATTCTAACGTATGAAAGCGATTTGCTCAAATGAAGATTCTAAGATTTTTTCCAATCGTTCCCTATAATGAAATACTCCGTATATCCCACACTAAAAAGAGTGATGTTGTGAAAGGAGTCTATTTCATGCTTCGAAAAATTTCTCTTTTGCTTTCGATTTGCTTTCTTCTCCACCAAAACATCGCTTACGGTGAAGATAATCAGCAAAGCATATACGAAAAGCGCATGGCACTATATAAAGAAACCGAGCAATCTTCAGGCATTCCGTGGTATTACTTAGCTGCAATGGATCAATATGAAAGAAATATACGGAGCGTAAGAAAAGATATTCCCAAAAAACCAGATGCCATCATTTCCCTTTATTTCAAACCAGAAATATGGGCTGGACCTGTTAATAGTAACGATACTCTCCCCCATACAATTTCTCTATTTGGTGGAATGGGTTTAGATGGTGATAAAGATGGATTTGCAAATGCAAATAACGATCGTGATCTTCTGCATACTGCAGCGACTATTTTAAAGAAACAAGGAACGTCCGAAGACCGTATTAAAATTATGCTTTGGGAATATTATAGACGTGCGAAAACAGTTGATTTAATTACCGAATACGCCCAAATTTATAAACAGTATGGACGTATTAACTTAGAAGGAAATGCCTTCCCTCTCCCGATTCGTAGTGACCATAGCTACCGGAGTACATTTGGCGCTGGAAGAAGTTTTGGAGGAAGAAGAATTCATGAAGGAACCGATATTTTTGCCGGCTATGGCGTACCAGTAAGATCTACTTGCTATGGCATCATTGAAACAAAAGGCTGGAACCGTCTTGGTGGATGGCGCATCGGTATTCGCGACCTGCATAACAATTACCATTATTACGCTCATTTAGGCGGATTTTCAAAAGAAATACAGCTTGGACAAATTGTCGAGCCCGGAAAAGTAATCGGATTTGTTGGTAGCACCGGTTACGGTCCTCCTGGCACAGCTGGAAAATTCCCACCTCACTTACATTTCGGCATGTATAAAGACAATGGTTATACAGAATGGGCTTTCGATCCATATATGCATTTAAGTCTGTGGGAACGAAAAGAACGAGCGAATACAAAACGATAACCGTAGCACACTGCTACGGTTATTTTTTATTTATCTAACTATCCGTTTTCTTCTTATCCGGTACAACAACACTTCCACTTCCGTAATAAGTAGGCACTTCTCCTTGAACGATACGCGTTGCAATCGGAACATTTTGTTTCACCTTTATTTCTTTCGTATGAAATGGAATAATCACCTGTAATGTTACTTCCATCTCCATAACAATTTGAATCGCTGTCGTATTAATCCCATGCGGCTCAATTTTTTGTTTAATATCCGTATTCACATGACCAATGGTAGTGAAATCAATTGGAATATCTGGTCCTATATTTCCAAGAAGCGCATTATCCGTTACACGCCCAAAAGGAACCGACATCGTTGCCCCATTTTTTTCAGAAAGACCTAGCTCTTTCAAATTACCTTGCTCTACTTGCTGTAAATATTTTTCTATGTATGTGGTCGTTGACGTTACGATTTCATTTACTTGCTTCGTATTTAAATTAATTGTGGATACTTTCCCGTTTTTATCATTTTGTACTTTCATTAACGAATCGACATCGAACCCTTCATTAATTCTGTCTTTTACCGCCTTCGTCATAACCGCTGTCGCCATTTTCTGCGTCTCTACTTCTCCATATTTAATTAATGTCGGCTGAATACCGCTATTTACAATCCATAATCCTTGCACGAGTAATATGACAAAAAGAATAAATGACATAAGCAGTATGTGCCGAAAGGAAATAGGGCCCCTTCGAAACCGCGAATTTTTCGAACGAAATATACTCATAAAAAAACCTCCTTCTTATATCATTTCTATGCAAGAAGGAGGGACGATATATGCTTATCTCATTTTTAATAATGCTTCTTTTCCGATTGTGCCAGCCGTAATACCTAAAGCTTCGGCTTCAATCGTTACTAATTCTAGCGGTGCTTCAAGAAGTTGTTCAATCGTTCTCACACCAACCGCGCGGCCAGCGATAATTCCTCGATCACCTAACTTCTCATTTAAAAGACCTACATCTAATGCACCGCACATAATATATCCTTTATCGCTCATTACAGCTAGCAAGTTTGTCTTTGGAAGTTTGACGCTAACAGCAATAAACGTATGATTATCGATTATAATTGGCTCCACATTAACCATAGTTCACACTCCTCTCTTTCTTATCTGTATGACAAGAGAAAAATGAGTGTTACAAGTTAACTAGCCTATAGTTTGACAGAAGATGTATGAGTTATTAACACCTCTGTCAACACATCTCTAAGTAATTCTGGCATATAATATTGTTTGTCAGGAAGTGTGGATAGCTCTGGGTATAAGTAGCCAAATGTAAACATATCAATTGTTCCTACCGTATATATACGATCTAATTCCAGCGATTCCCCGTTAATTAATACATCTTCCAGTAAAATTTTATTCCCAGGAATCGTGTCTGGAATGACTTCTACACCAGCGTAAATCATTTTCCCCATTACTTTTCCACGAAATCCGAATCCTTTCACCTCAAGGTTCTCCATATTCGGGCGGCGCGCTTTCAAAATAACTTCCCTTAACGTTTTCCCTGGCACTTTTAATAAACATGGATTAATGGGATGTGGACAAATTCTGTGAATATCTCCGCGCGTCACAACACCTTCATTTAATCCCTCTAATAGCACACCAGCGTTCACCATTCCAATTTCTGCACCGCACCACGTTTTCAGCGCACTTGCTAACATGTGCGCAAACGTCGTCTCATGAAACCAATCGACCGGTAGTGATTCTTTTAAATGAACGACAGGCTCTGCCATTATATGTTTACTTTCCTCCTGCAGCACTTCAATTGTGGATAACGGTTCGCTATAAGCACCTAACCGTTCTGTCTTAATCGCTCTACCGTCTTTCTTCAATAGTTTCTTCGTCTCTTTATCCACAGTAAGCTGCACGTGACCAACGTAACGTCCCCACTTTTCACAACAACAAAGCAAAGTATTATTCATAAGAACGCCTCGCTCAAATAAATGATGCGTATGTGCTCCTAAAATAACATCTATATCATAATGCTCTGCCATATACTCATCCATGCTTTTTCCAAGGTGAGAAAGGACAACAGTAACATGAGCCGTATCCTTAACCTCTTCTAAAATGGATTCTAAATGGATAATCGGATCCTCAATATGCCAATCAAGCATCTCATAAAAGTCTGGATATGCAACCGTTAATCCGATAAAAGCAATCGTAATACCATCTGTCGTTGTATGTAATTTATAAGGCTTTGCCCATGCTGGACGTATACCTTCTTTTTCAAATAAATTCGCAACGAGCACCTCAAACCCAGCATCATCATATAAACGGTTCAAATGCTCCTTCGCTAACGTAATTCCTTCATTATTTCCAATCGTTACATAATCAAATAACGCCTCATTTAAAAGCTGCGTATTTCCAAGCCCATTTGTCGCTTCCGAAATACTATGAAAACGATCCACATGATCGCCAATATCTACAGTTAAAACAGTCTCTCCCGCTGCCTGTCTTCGCTTTTTCTCTCCTTGTACAAACCGAGAAATTTGTGGCCAATTTTCAAAATGACTATGTATATCGTTTGTATGATAAAGGTGGATGATTGTTTCTTTATTTATATTCAGAGAAAAAACCTCCTCTCAGTTCCTTACTGCCATTTACGCTATACGTACGCAATAATCCTGTAAATACTTTTCGTCTTTTCTTGCTATTTTACATTGTACTCGCATTATGAGAAAAAGCAAAAAATTGCCCTTTTCATATGAGAAGCTTTATATTACTTTTTCTAGTTTGAGGAGATTTTCTGTGGAACGATTGTAGCTAGAGGAGATGATGGAGGTTGGAGATTTGGGATTTTTCAGTATCTTTGCCTCACTTACCTGCTTTTCGTATAGCTGCCGGGTATACAGTCCTCTCTGCCATGTCGTAATTTGTTGGTAAGTCGATATTCCTTGTCGAAACGTCGATATATTTGAAAAATCGCTGATATATTCGGCTGGAAACCTACCTGGGTATCCAGGTCCCACTCAATTTCAGATAAACAAAACAAAAAAGCGCCCTGCATAGCAG
>NZ_MACI01000084.1 GCF_001884105.1 Bacillus luti
TTAGACGGTTCATTTCAACTGCGTATTCCATTGGAAGTTCGCGAGTGAATGGCTCGATGAAGCCCATTACGATCATTTCTGTAGCTTCTTGCTCAGAAATACCGCGGCTCATTAGGTAGAATAATTGTTCTTCTGATACTTTTGATACTTTCGCTTCGTGCTCAAGTGAAACGTAATCGTTTTTGATTTCGTTGTAAGGAATTGTATCAGATGTAGATTGGTTATCCATGATTAACGTGTCACACTCGATGTTAGAGCGAGAGTTTTTCGCTTTTGGTCCGAAGTGTACGATACCACGGTAAGTTACTTTACCACCATGCTTCGCAATCGATTTAGAAACGATTGTTGAAGACGTGTTTGGTGCTAAGTGAATCATTTTCGCACCAGCATCTTGGTGTTGGCCTTTACCAGCAATCGCGATAGATAATGTTAAACCACGAGCGCCTTCGCCTTTTAAGATAACTGCTGGGTATTTCATCGTTAATTTAGATCCGATGTTACCGTCAATCCATTCCATCGTTGCGTTTTCTTCACAAACCGCACGTTTTGTAACTAGGTTGTATACGTTGTTCGCCCAGTTTTGGATTGTTGTATAACGGCAATATGCATCTTTCTTGATGATGATTTCTACTACCGCACTATGAAGTGAGTTAGTAGTGTAAACAGGTGCTGTACAACCTTCTACGTAGTGTACGTGTGCGCCTTCGTCTACGATGATAAGCGTACGCTCGAATTGTCCCATATTTTCAGAGTTAATACGGAAATACGCTTGAAGTGGTGTATCAACTTTAATACCTTTTGGAACGTAGATGAATGATCCACCAGACCAAACTGCAGAGTTTAATGCAGAGAATTTGTTGTCTGTTGGTGGGATTACTTTTCCGAAATGCTCACGGAAAATGTCTTCGTTCTCTTTTAATGCGCTATCTGTATCTTTAAATACGATTCCTAGAGCTTCTAGGTCTTCTTTCATGTTGTGGTATACAACTTCAGATTCGTACTGTGCAGATACACCAGCTAAATATTTTTGCTCAGCTTCTGGAATACCTAATTTATCAAATGTCGCTTTAATTTCATCAGGTACTTCATCCCAAGACTTCTCAGATTTCTCAGATGGTTTTACGTAGTACGTAATTTCATCGAAATCTAAGTCGTTTAAGTCGCCGCCCCATTGTGGCATTGGCATTTCGTAGAACTTATCCAGTGATTTTAAACGGAAGTCTAACATCCACTGTGGTTCTTCTTTCATACGTGAAATCTCTTCAACGATCTCTTTTGTTAAACCGCGTCCAGCACGGAAAATCGAAACGTCTTTGTCTTTGAAACCATATTTATAATCGCCGATATCTGGCAGTTGCTTCGCCATGTTGGTGTGTCCCTCCTTAGATAACCTCGTTTTTAGGAACCTTTAACATTACTTATCTTCGTTTAAGCCCTTTTCTAACGCTTTCCACGCTAATGTCGCACATTTAATACGTGCAGGGAACTTGCATACGCCTTGTAATGCTTCAATATCTCCTAAATCGATGCTGTCATCGTACTCTTTTCCTAGCATCATGTCAGAGAAAATTTTAGAAAGCTGAAGTGCCTCTTCAATTTTCTTACCTTTTACTGCTTGTGTCATCATTGAAGCTGAAGACATTGAGATAGAACATCCTTCGCCTTCAAACTTCGCTTCTTGTACAATACCCTCTTCCACTTTCATCGTAAGTTGAATACGATCACCGCAAGTTGGATTGTTCAAGTTAACGGTAACACTATCTTCTAACACGCCATGGTTACGAGGATTCTTATAATGATCCATAATAACTTGACGGTATAACGTATCTAAATTATTAAATGACATTTGTGAAATACTCCTTTGTCTTGATTAGCGATTCAACAAATGTATCAATTTCTTCTTTTGTATTATATAAATAGAAGCTCGCACGTGCTGTTGAAGAAGCTTTCAGCCACTTCATAAGCGGTTGTGCACAGTGGTGTCCTGCGCGAACTGCAATGCCTTCTACATCTAATACAGTCGCTACATCGTGAGGATGTACGTCTTCAATATTAAATGTAACAAGACCAGCGCGATGCTTTGGACCATAAATTGTAACGCCGTCTACTTCTGATAGTCTTTCTAAAGCGTATTGCGCTAATTCATGCTCATGCTTTTCAATATTATCAAGACCGATTTCTTCTAGGAAATCAATTGCCGCACCAAGTCCGATTGCATTACCGATAATCGGTGTACCTGCTTCAAACTTCCACGGAAGCTCTTTCCAAGTAGATTCTTGTAAATCCACGAAATCAATCATTTCACCGCCAAATTCAATTGGCTCCATATTGTTCAGCAATTCTTTCTTACCATATAATACGCCGATACCTGTAGGTCCGCACATCTTATGAGCAGATAATGCGTAGAAATCACAGTTTAAATCTTGTACATCCACTTTCATGTGAGGTGTACTTTGTGCACCATCAACGACCATAATTGCGCCGTTTTCATGTGCGATTGCTCCGATTTCTTTTACAGGGTTAATCGTTCCAAGTACGTTTGATACTTGCATAATAGAAACGATTTTTGTATTCGGTGTAACCGTTTGACGAACATCTTCTAAAGAAATTGTACCGTCTGGTTGAAGCGGAAGGTATTTTAAAGTTGCACCCGTTTTCTTCGCAACTTGCTGCCACGGAATGATGTTACTATGGTGCTCCATGTAAGATATAACGATTTCATCGCCTTCTTTTACATTTTCAAGACCATAGCTAGCCGCTACTGTATTTAATGCAGTTGTCGTTCCGCGCGTGAAAATAATCTCTTCCATTGATTTCGCATTGATGAACTTGCGAACTTTCTCGCGTGCACCTTCATACGCATCGGTAGCTTTCGTACCGAGCGTATGAACACCGCGATGCACGTTAGAATTATATTCTTTATAGTAACGTTCTAACGTTTCAATGACTTGAATTGGTTTTTGAGAAGTTGCTGCACTATCGAAATAAACAAGTTGTTTGCCGTTCACTTTTTGATCAAGAATTGGAAACTGTTTGCGTATTTCATGAATATTCATTAGCGAACTTTCCTTTCAATTACCTCAACAAGCTGTGCCTTTACTCCTTCAATTGGAAGCTCATTAACTACAGGTGCTAAGAATCCATGGATGACTAAACGTTCTGCTTCGCGTTTTGGAATACCACGGCTCATCAAGTAGTATAGTTGGTATGGATCTACGCGGCCTACTGAAGCTGCGTGACCTGCCATAACATCATCTTCGTCGATTAAAAGAATTGGGTTTGCATCCCCACGAGCTTTTTCATCTAACATAAGAACGCGAGAAGATTGTTGTGCATTTGATTTAGATGCACCGTGCTCAATCTTACCGATTCCGTTAAAGATAGATGTTGCACTATCTTTTTGTACACCGTGTTTTAAAATCCAACCTTCAGAATGTTTACCGAAGTGAACAACTTTAGTTGTAAAGTTTTGCGTTTGGTTACCACGGCCAATTGTTACTGTTTTCGTATCAGCATATGAACCGTCGCCCATTAAGTTCGTAACGTTCTCTGAAATTGTGTTTCCGTCATTCATAAGGCCTAGAGCCCAATCAATACGGCCGTCGCGTCCTACTGTGCCGCGGCGGTTCACGTAAGTTGTTACGTCTTTTGCTAATAGATCAACCGCACCGAATTTCACTTGTGCGCCTTGTTCCACGATTACTTCTGCTACGATATTTGCAATACCTTTAGCATTTTCATTTGCAACGTAGTTTTCTACATAAGTTGCAGTACTGTTCGCATCAGCTACGAATAGTACGTGGTTATATACGTTAGCTTCTTCGCCGTCTACTAAGAATACAGCTTGAAGTGGAGTTTCAAGAACAACGTTTTTCGGAACATATACGAATGCACCGCCGTTGATTAATGCAGCATGAAGTGCAGTTAAACGATGCTCGTCTACCTTCACGCCGTCTTTCATTAAATACTTTTGTAATAGTTCAGCATGCTCAGTTGCTGCTGTTACGATATCTGTGAAAATAACACCTTTTTCTTTTGCTTCGTCTGCTAAAGAAACGAACGCAGTTGTACCAGTACGTTGCACTAATACGCTGTTATTTTCATCGATTAAGTTTTTCACTGCTTCTGGAAGCTCTGTTAAAGAACTTACAGGCTCTTGCTTAGCAGCGTCGCCTTTTCCGATAAAGTCCCATTTTTCAATTTTCGTTTTATCAGGCGTTGGCATTGGAAGTTCAGTTGCTTGTGCAAGAGCTTGTAAGCGGAACTCAGTCAACCAAGCAGCTTCGTTTACTTCGCTTGCGCGTTGACGGATTGTTTCTTGATCGAAAGGTAATGTACCGATTGTCATGTTTATGCTCCTCTCTTACGCTTCTTGCTCTGTTGTTTCGTCTTCAATACCTAATTCTTTTTTAATCCAGTCGTAACCTTCAGCTTCTAGACGTTGTGCAAGCTCAGGACCACCAGATTTAACGATACGACCGTTCATCATAACGTGAACGAAGTCTGGAGTGATGTAGTTTAATAAACGTTGGTAATGCGTAATCATTAGGCAACCGAACTCTTCGCCGCGCATTTGGTTAATACCTTTAGATACAACTTTTAATGCATCGATATCAAGACCTGAGTCGATTTCGTCTAAGATTGCGATTTTTGGCTCAATCATCATTAATTGAAGAATTTCGTTACGTTTTTTCTCACCGCCAGAGAAACCTTCGTTTAAGTAACGTTGTGCCATTTCTGGATCCATTTCTAGGAATTCCATATTTTTATCTAAAGTACGGATAAATTTCATAAGAGAAATTTCATCGCCTTCTTCACGACGTGCATTAATTGCAGAACGTAAGAAGTCAGCGTTTGTAACTCCGCTAATTTCACTTGGGTATTGCATTGCTAGGAATAGACCTGCTTGTGCGCGCTCGTCTACTTCCATTTCTAATACATCTTCACCGTCGATGATGATACTACCTTCTGTTACTTCATACTTTGGGTGACCCATAATTGCAGAAGATAAAGTTGATTTACCTGTTCCGTTAGGTCCCATAATTGCGTGGATTTCTCCACCTTTTACTTCAAGGTTTACACCTTTTAAAATTTCTTTGCCATCAATTGATACGTGTAAGTCTTTAACCGTTAATGTAGAACCAGCCATCTCAATACCTCCATTAATCCTATATATACATTTTAAAAATTCCTAAAACGTTCATATTCTCATTTTATTCTCATTCTAATTTTATATCAAATAAAATGATATCGCAAACGACGAAAAAAAGTAACAATTTTTTCACAAATGTATATAAGTATTTCCCTTGCATCCTTATATGATACACCTTTCTTCTTATTTATATAAAGAAAAAAGGACTGGTAATTTTCCAGTCCTTTCCTCATATTTATTCACTTACCGGAAGTACAGCACCTTTATATTCTTTATTAATAAAATCTTGAATTTCTTTTGAGTGCAGTACTTCTACTAATTCTTTAATTTCTTTTTTCTTCTCGTCACCTTTACGAACTGCAATAATATTTGCATATGGAGAGTCTGATCCTTCAATCGCAATTGCATCCTTTGTTGGATTTAATTTCGCGTCAATTGCATAGTTTGAATTAATAAATAAAGCATCCCCTTCATTATTTTCATACAGCTTCGGTGAAAGTCCTGGTTCCACATCTGTTTTAAACTTTAAGTTCTTCGGATTTTCTACAACATCTTTTACCGTTGCCTTAACAACATCTACACCATCTTTTAATTTAATAACGCCGCCTTTTTGTAATAAAGCTAGCATACGCCCACGCTCAGCTACGTTATTACTCATAATAACTGTTCCGCCATCTGGAAGTTCTTTTAAGCTCTTATATTTCTTAGAATAAATGCCCATTGGCTCTAAATGGATTTTTCCTGCGTTTACAATTTTATATCCCTTTTCTTGAATTTCTTTATCTAAGTAAGGAATATGCTGGAAGTAGTTCGCATCAATTTCTTTATCCGCTAACGCTTTATTTGGTAATACATAATCTTGAAACTTTTTAATCTCTAGCTTAATACCTTTTTTCTCTAATATCGGCTGTGCCTTCTCTAAAATAACAGCGTGCGGCACGTTAGAAGCTCCCACAACAAGCTTATTCTCCTCTTTCCCCCCGCAAGCAGCTAATGTAAATACAGACAACGCTGTAACGACTGACAGTAGAATCTTTTTCATATGATATCCCCTTCTCCCTTATAGTTATGTAGTTATAAAAAGGGCCGGCGTACACCAGCCCTTTCACAGCAATTATTCTTTTACAGGAACAACTGCCCCTTTATATTCTTTGTTAATAAAGTCTTCGATTTCTTTAGAGTGTAATACTTCTACAAGAGCTTTAATCTCTTTCTTATCTTTATCGCCTTTACGAACAGCTACTACGTTTGCGTACGGTGAATCATTTCCTTCAATTGCAATTGCATCTTTTTCCGGATTTAACTTCGCATCAATTGCATAGTTTGAGTTAATTAAAACTGCGTCGCCTTCTTTATTGTTATACACTTGTGGTAATAAACCAGGCTCGATATCCGTTTTGAATTTTAAGTTTTTCGGATTATCCGCAATATCTTTTGGAGTTGCTTTAACCGGATCTACTCCGTCTTTAATTTTTAAAATGCCTTCTTTTTGTAAAATTGCTAAACCACGTCCATGGTCAGCAACTGAGTTACTCATAATAATTGTCGCTCCGTCTGGAAGCTCTTTTAAGCTTTTATATTTTTGAGAATATACGCCAATTGGTTCTAAATGAATTTTTCCTGCTACTTCAAAATCATATTTTTTATCTTTAATTTCTTTTTCTAAATACGGAATGTGCTGGAAATAGTTAGCGTCTAACTCCTTATCCGCTAACGCTTTATTTGGCAACACGTAATCTTGGAATTTTTTCACTTCTAATTCAATTCCTTTTTTCTCAAGTAACGGTTTTGCCTTTTCTAAAATTTCAGCGTGCGGTACGTTAGAAGCCCCCACTACTAGTTTCTTTTCGTCTTTATCTTTCCCCCCGCAGGCAGCTAACCCAAAAATAGAAGTTGAAATAAGTGCTGTAAGTAATAATTTTTTCATTTGAAACATCCTCCCGTTTTTTATTATCGTTTATCTATTCGAGTCGTTACACGATCACCAATCCACTGAATGAAAAATACAACGAGTAATACACAAATTGTCGCAACGATTGTTACGTCGTTATTTCCTCGTTGGAATCCTTCTAAATAAGCAAGTGTTCCAAGGCCACCAGCACCAACAACTCCTGCCATTGCAGTATAGCCTACTAAAGCAATTGTCGTTACCGTAATACCAGATACTAATGCTGGTAATGATTCTGGAATCAATACTTTTAAAATAATTGTGCTTGTTTTTGCTCCCATCGCTTTTGAAGCTTCAATTACACCTTTATCAATTTCACGAAGTGCAATTTCAACCATTCGTGCATAGAATGGTGCCGCTCCGATGATTAAAGCTGGCAACGCTGCACTCGCTCCAAGAATTGTTCCAAGAAGGATTTTCGTGAATGGGATTAATAAAATAATTAAAATGATGAACGGTATAGAACGGAATATGTTTACGAACGCTCCAATCACCGTATTAATCGATTTGTTTTCCCATAAATTATCTTTCGCTGTCATGAAAAGTAACAATCCTAAAATAAGTCCTAAAATAAATGTAGCAAGAGCTGCGATTGCCGTCATATATAACGTTTCACCAGTTGCTTCTAACATTTGATTCCAATCAACATTTGTGAGTAACTTATCCATGTGCAATCACCTCCAGCTCTACTTGATCTTGATGAATTCCTTCTATCGCTTGCTGGATCGCTGTTTCCTCACCATTTAAATGAACGACTAAACTACCGTAAGAGCCGTTATTCGTTTGTGCGATATTTCCCTGCAAAATGCTTACTTCTATATCACTGCGCTGCATTAATCTTTGAAGTACCGGTCTTTCTACAGCCTCGCCGATAAACTGCAAGCGAATTACTTTTCCATCTGGATATTTTTCAATTAAACTTTCAATCGTCTCATTTGTATCTTCAGAATCCGTTAACTGTTGTACAAATCGTTTCGTAATGTCCTGCTGCGGATTACGGAATACGTCAAGTACTGGACCCGTTTCTACAATCTTTCCTCTCTCCATTACCGCAACGCGATTACAAATCTTTCGAATTACATGCATCTCATGTGTAATGAGTACAATTGTTAAACCGAGACGCTTATTAATATCTAATAGTAAATCTAAAATTTGATCTGTCGTTTCTGGATCAAGAGCTGACGTCGCTTCATCACATAAAAGTACTTGTGGATTGTTAGCCAATGCTCTCGCAATACCAACGCGTTGCTTTTGTCCACCACTTAACTGAGATGGATACGCGTCTCCTCTTCCTTCTAATCCAACAAGGTGAATTAACTCATCAACACGTTTTCTTCTCTTTTCCTTATCGACGCCTGCAATCTCAAGTGGAAATGCAATATTTTCACGTACAGTTCGTGACCAAAGTAAGTTGAAGTGCTGAAAAATCATTCCGATTTCTTGCCTTGCCTTACGAAGTTCGCTTCCTGTAATTGCTGAAATGACACGATTTGCAATTGTAATTTGGCCAGAAGTTGGTTTCTCCAACTGATTGAATAATCTAATTAAAGAACTTTTTCCAGCGCCACTATATCCGATAACACCAAATATTTCACCTTTATCTATTTTTAAATTGGCATTATCTACAGCAGTGACATCACCGCTTTTTGCTTTATATATTTTCTTTACATTCTCTAATAAAATCATGGTGTATCACCCCTATTTTGTTTGGATCGACTCCGCAATTTTTTATTTTTGATGCGTGTAGTCCACCGTTATCATTACTTTTATTATTTGAATGTCCTCCACATTCAAACAATAAAAAAACCTTTCTGCTTTAGAGAAGCAGAAAGGTTTATATGCGTATATAACAACATTATCCCTCTCTCTCATCTCTCAAAGCATTTGCTTTGCAGGAATTGGCACCATTTCAACATAAGTTGACGGTTGCCGGGCTTCACAGGGCACAGTCCCTCCACCTCTCTTGATAAGAGAAATCAGATTACATTTTCGTCTGATTTGTAATTTATGAAATTGTCTATATTTTATGAATTGAATTGTATCAATATCCACACACCATGTCAACAGAAATTTTCATAAAAAATGAAACTTCAGAATTTTAAGCACCTACTGACATCGGTTTACATATATGAAACATCGACTCGACTAATAGCATCGTTCGATACGTCCCAGAATAATGTACACGTCCATCATTCATTAACATTTGTAATCGTGTATTTCCGTTCACTAGTTGTTCTAAACCTTCTTCATCTACACACACGATTTGTTCTGTTCCTCTTTCCTCTTGCAACAGCTCTATATAATCTCTTGAAATTTGTAACGAACAACATTCATCTCCAAAACGGAAATTAACAATTCTTTCTCCTTGTCTTAGAAGTGGTTCTAAATGGTATTGACCGTTAGCGTAATTTACAAATGATTGCAGCAAAGAATATAATTCCACCCTAAATCACATCCTTCATATCACTTTCTATTACATACCATTCCCTCTCACTAAAGAGCAATCCTGTTATTTTCGCTCGACAAATACTGTACCTACCCTGCATCTCGACATATTTCCCAAGAAATATGTCGAGGCGGCAAAAACTTTGCCGCCTACTT
>NZ_MACI01000085.1 GCF_001884105.1 Bacillus luti
CCGTATATAAATATTCAACCGAATGAAATGCATATATCTTCTTCATGAGTGTCCCATTTTCAAAAACAAGTAAACACGGTACACTTTCGATTCCATACTCTTTCGCTAAATGCGGAGCAAAATTCAAATCTAACATTCCAATTTTCAGATCCTCAATTGTCATCTCAACAACCGTTAACATCTTTTTTGCTAATTGGCATGTTCCACACATCGGAGTATATACATATAACACTGTTTTTTCTTCGTTCTCTATTAGGGCTGTAGCCTCGGCTCCTGTCCAGTCAATCACTTCTATCATTCCTTACCGTAAATATTCTGTATAGACGTCAATGTCAGCTCCCCATAATACATTTGCTAAGTGTGAAGACGGCGCAGTTGCCACTTCTCGGTATGAGCGATCGATATAAATATGCTCTGCTTGCGGAAATTCTTTTCGAAATTGTTTCCTTAACTTTTCTCCAGCATCATCAGCATCCACTAGCACATACACTTCCTTATCAAAAAACTGATCAACGAGCTCATCCATTTTCGACAAACCAATTGTACCATTTGTACAAACAATTTCCACCGGTTCACGAATAATAGATTCAATCTTTCTTCTATCTGATGTACCTTCTACAATAATGACTTTTTCTACATAAATCATATGTCATCACCCGATCACCATATACTATACAACCTTTAACTTAGTATATAGTATATTCGTTATTTTCATGTTGTTTCCTGTTTATTTTTGCAAAAGAAAAGCGCAAGCGGCTTGTTCAGATTGTGAGGGGGATGGAGCTTCTGACGTAAAGGCGCTTTTTGCCTTGCAGGAAGAAGCGAAGCCACCGAACAATCCAGCCGCTGAAGCTGGACAATAAAAAGCGTTCTCCTACACGATAATTAGTATATGATTCTACGTTCATTATTTTACACAAAATAAAAAAGGACAGCACAAAGGCTGTCCTTCAGTCGACTATAATTAGTCTTGGTTTGTCATTTCTGCATATTTTTCTGCAGTTAATAACTTCTCAACTTGGCTTGCATCAGAAAGTTCAACTTTAACCATCCATGCACCCTCGTATGGAGATTCGTTAACAAGTTCTGGTTGGTCACTTAATTCTTCGTTTACTGCTACAACTTTACCGCTTACAGGTGCGTATAACTCAGAAACTGTTTTAACAGATTCTACGCTTCCGAATGGCTCGTCAGCTTGGATTGTTGCACCTACTTCAGGAAGTTCAACGAATACGATATCGCCTAACTCACCTTGTGCAAAGTGAGTAATACCGATAACAACTTCATTACCTTCAGTTTTTACCCATTCGTGTTCTTCAGAGTAACGTAAATTATTTGGAATGCTCATGACTGTACCTCCAGTGAATGTATTAATTATGTAAAAATACCTTATTGGTACTTTTTCCACACACTTTCAAACTGCTCTTCGTTAAAACCAAGTGTTACACTCGTTCCATCTGTTACGATTGGACGTTTAATCAACATGCCATCAGATGCTAAAAGTTCGTACATTTCGTCTTCACTTGCATCTTTTAACTTATCTTTCAGACCAAGCTCGCGGTAACGCATTCCACTTGTATTAAAGAATTTTTTTAATGGTAACTCACTTTTTTCATGTAAATTACGTAAATCTTCTTTTGACGGTGGATTTTCAACAATATGAATCATCTCATATGCTACATCGTTTGCCTCAAACCATTTCTTTGCCTTTTGACATGTGCCACACTTTGGATATGAATAAAATGTTACTGTCATAAATTCACCTACTTTTTTACTAACCTTTACCTTTATCATATAGAAAACGTTTTATTATTTCAAACGATTATTCGCTAAACTTTTACTTATTTCGTGATAAATTTTAATAATCCTGCGAATTTTTCTTATTTTTCCGCCATTTGTAAGAAAAAAATAAATTATATATTTTTTTATATTCTTCTCGCCAGCTGCACCGAACACATATCTTAAACAAACGTTTGATTAATTTCCTATTTTTCTTCTTTTACTTTAAACTGCCTCGATTCTTCCCTACCGAACATACATCTTAAACAAACGTTTGATTAACTCCCTATTTTTTCTTCGTTTCCTTTCAGCTGCATTGATGCCTCCCTACCGAACATACATCTTAAACAAACGTTTGATTAATTCCCTATTTTTCTTCTTTTACTTTGATATGCACTGATTCCTTCTTACCGAACATACACCTTAAACAAACGTTTGATTAAAAATAAAAAAGGGCCCTTTGACAGGCTCCTTCATCATCGACTTAAATAATCTGCAATTGTTTGAAATACTACAATATACATATTATGAATACTTTCTTCTGTATTTCCACCATTTGATAAACCAACTGCCCATTGTTGCCCTTCACCACTTCCGATATTTGCAAAACCTTGCGTATACATAGCATTTACATCTTTTTGTGCACTGTCATATTCTATATTTTTTGTAATAAAAATTGAATATGATTTATCTTGTAAACCAATAAAAAACACTGGTTTCTTTAGCGATGAAAACACATTTTTATACTGCTCTGTTGAGGCTTCTTGAAAGTGATCTTTCATTATTAGAAAACCGTCCACTTCCTTAGATTTCTTTTCCAGTTCCTCTAGCTTTATTTTCTCAAACTTTACATTCCTAAACGTATCTTTCGGCTTTTCGCCAACAACTCCAATCACGAGTGCTCTCCCGTTATATTCTAATTTCTCTCCTTCATTATCTTTGGCACACCCAGCACCGACTAGGCATAACAATATAAAAATTAAGAAATACGATAAACGCTTCATTTAGCACCCTCTCCTTCTTTTAAGTCAAGTGACAAAAACGTAAGATTAGTTCAAGAAAATGTAAGTAAAATCGATAGCCCCATTCGCGTTTCTATATTATAATCAATTGAATTTACTTACATTACTAAAAAACATAGGAGATTGTCATGAAGAAATTTAAACTTTCATCTTTTCTTCCGTTAAGTTATATACTTCTACTCGTACTCGTAAGTCCCCTTTACGATGTATTAAATAAATCAACTGTTCACGCAGTAGACGTCACAACAGTAGTAGATGATTGGATTCCATTTGTAAAAGCATTTATTATTCCTTATTTACTTTGGTTCCCATACTTATACGGTGCACTTATTTATTATTGTTTTGCTGATCGAAAGCAATATTACGTGACTTTAAGTAGTATCATTCTTGGCAAACTTGCTTGTTTTTCTGTTTATTATTTTTGGCAAACAACAGTACCGCGTCCAACAGTTGTTGGAACAGACGTGTTTTCCGAACTAGTTCGCTATATTTATAGTATCGACCAACCGGTCAACTGTTTCCCTAGCATTCACGTCCTTACTACATTTGTAATTATGCTAGCTGCCTTTAAACGTAGAGAACAGCATGCTTTTGAATATTATATTCTTACTTTCTTCGGTACACTGATCATTTTATCAACGTTATTTACGAAGCAACATGCATTTATAGATGCTCTTTCTGGAATGACGCTGGCAAGCGTACTTTACTTCGGTGTTCAGCTATTGTTAGCAAAAGAACCAATAAGGGTTCCAATAAAACAAAATCATAAAATGTAACGTAACAAAAAAGCAGACTGTGGCTTCTTCAGTCTGCTTTTATCTATTATTAAGGAGATTTTCAATTTAAGATTGCGGTACAGTCATATCACCAGAATGAATACGACCTGCTTTTTTAAGAGCAATGTAAAGTATATAAGAAACAGCTACTGGAATGATGATATAAGTGATTACCATCGCTGGGACAACTTCCCATCCTTGGCTGGAAATTAAATTAATTGGTGCGATAAGAGAACTTAATCCAAGACCTGCAATTTCTTTCCCTGCTTCTAGCTGGAAAATTAATGCGGATACTGGGCCAACTATGGCGCTGGCGACGACAGTTGGGACGAGAATCATTGGATTTTTAGTAATGTTTGGCAACTGTACTTTCGGAGTACAAAGGGCCTGAGCTAATATGCCGCCTAAATTATTTTCTTTTGCTGAGATGACAGAGAATCCGATAAACTGAGCAACACATCCTGCAAGAGCAGCACCACCTGCAACGCCATCTAAGCTAAGCGCTATCGCTAATGCAGCTGATGAAGCTGGAGAGATAAGTAACAGTCCCCAAACTACTGCAATGACGATAGAAGCAATGAATGGGCTACCAGCTGAACTATCTTTAATAAATGCTCCAACTGCATTTAAAACCGGGCTAATATTTTGTGCTAACCAAATACCGACTAAACCAGAACCTAATATTGCTGCAAATGGAACGAGCATCATATCTAAAGCAGTTTTTCCGCTTAAACGTTTACCAATATATACAGCTAAAGTTGCTGTTAATAACGCTCCAATTGGCTCACCTGTTTTAATGATTAAACCAGCTTCAGTAATTGAAATAGATCCGGCACCAATC
The DNA here is from genome assembly GCF_001884105.1 of Bacillus luti. Taxonomy (GTDB): domain Bacteria; phylum Bacillota; class Bacilli; order Bacillales; family Bacillaceae_G; genus Bacillus_A; species Bacillus_A luti. The sequence goes on from NZ_MACI01000085.1 coordinate 4,419, forward strand.
GCTCCAGCTACCATCGCTGAGAAGATAACAAGACCGTTTGCACCGAGCATAAAAGCAATCCCGGCTCCAATGGCTGGTGCCATAAGTGATTTTGCAACAACTCCGATTGTAATCAGTAATGGGATATCAACAATTCTTCCTATATTTTCGATCAGTAAACCAATTCCGAGGGATACGAAAATACCTTGCGCAATTCCAGCAGATGCTTTAAATACACGAGACATTATATATTCCTTCATTTGTTTCACCTTCTCCTATAAGTTAGTAACCAATTGTTTTCATATACTCACGTAAAATATCGTTTGATTTTGCGAATCGAGATTCTTCATCCTCTGTTAAATTTAGTTGTACAACTTCTTTCATACCATCTCTAGTAATAATAGCTGGCACCCCTGTACAAATGTCATATTCACCGTACTCACCATCTAAAATAGCTGATACAGCAATTACACGGTAATCATCATTAAAGATTGAGCTTGCAATATATGCTAGAGAATTTCCGATTCCGTAATAAGTAGTACCTTTTCGTTTATAAATTTCCCATCCAGCTTTTGCAGTCTTCTCAACAATCTCATCTAAATCTATTTCACCGAAACGTTCTTTTTTCTCTTCTAAAATTTGCAGAACTGGCTTTCCTCCAACAGTTACATGTGACCAAGCAACCATTTGAGAATCCCCATGCTCTCCTAGTGAATACCCATGAATGCTACGAGGATCTACATGTAACATTTCAGATAAAATTGTTCTTAAGCGAGAAGAATCTAGTGATGTACCTGTACCAATTACACGATTTCTAGGTAATCCTGATAATTTCCACACTTGATATGTAATAATATCAACTGGGTTCGATGCGATTAAGAAAATACCGTCAAATCCACTTTCCATGACACCGCCAACAATGCTTTCCATAATCTTTGCACTTGCTCCTAAAGTATCTAAACGACTTTGTCCAGGCTTTGGTGCTGGTCCTGCTGTAATAATAACAATGTCCATATCTTTGCAGTCTTCATAGTTTCCTGCATATACTTTTGTTCTTGTATTTGTAAAGTTAATGCAATGTGATAAATCCATCGCTTCCCCAACTGCACGTTCATGATTTATATCAATTAATAATAGCTCTTCGCAAATCCCTTGATTTACAATGGAATACGCACAACTTGATCCAACTAATCCAGTACCGATAATTGCAATTTTTCTTGTATTTCTTTTCATAGCAATCTCTCCTAATTGATCATATAATCTATTTCTTTTCTTCTTTACACTCTTAATTATAGAGATTACGACGATAGAAACCATGGATACTTTGTGAAATATTGAACAAAGCATTTGTCCTTTTTGTGAATTGTTATATTCCATTTTCGTCATATTTGTTACAACTGGAAAAATATTTATTATATATTTATTGACATGCAAAAAAATAAAACGAGCGAATCCATATTCGCTCGTTTTTTTCATCTCCATTATTCCGCACTTAATTGACTTTTCAATTGCTGCACAATCATCGGATTCGCAGGTGCTGCTGGCTTATAATAACTCTTTTGCTTCGCGTACTCATACATATTACGTTGGCGCATCTCATCTTGATTACGAATTTGAATTAATGTTTGATGTAATTGTTCATTATCAGACTGAGAAATATAATTTGCATAACTTGTTAAACTTGCATTTAATCCTGCTAAATAATCATTTACCATATCTTTTTCATTCATCTTTCGCTTCCTCCTATCCTAAGAAAGTCATTAATTGTTGTTTCGTATTTCTTGCATCTTGTGCATCCTTTTGTAGCATTTGTTTCAACTGTGGATCTGTACAAGCCTGTGCATACTGCTCTAACTTGTTAATAACTGTTGCGTGTCCACCAATTAAATGACGTAAGTTCTCTACTTCAAGCTCTGTTAAATTTTGCATAGAATACTCCTACCTTTCTTCTTTCATTCACCATTTATTATTTGATTCTTTTTCAATCGTATTCATAAAAAAAACTTTCTTACATTTCCTTCATACTAAAACCAATCGCATCTATTTATAAAAACATAAAAATGTTACAATTACATAAAAATACATTTCTTTAAAATATCCCCTTATGATCCTACATACTTAACAAACAAATCATAGTAAGAAGGTGTGCTTATGCAAAAATTTAAAGGTATCTTCTTTATTGTGTATGCAATCTTATATGTAAAACTTGTAATTGATGTATTAACTGTAAAACCACTATTCACTTCTATACCTTTACACATATTATTTCTCATTTGTTTTCTATTTATAGCACTTAACAATTATAAAAATCGCAACACTATGTTTTTCTTAATATTTATTAGTGCAACTCTATTAGTAAGTATCAGTTTAATTAAAAATACCCTTTTATAAACTCTACATAACAAAGGAGCACTGAACATGAAAACCCACGAATTTCTTACAAAAACCCAAGAAACTTATAACCCTAACCAAAGCCAAGATCCTTTTATATTTATGTTTTTCAGTTTCCTATTAGCGATATACACATACTTAAAACCCACAAAGTAATATCATCTAACAAAAAAGAGCCTCTACTGATTTAGAGGCTCTTTCTACTTAAATTCTGCTTTGCTTCTTCAATCGCCCGTTGCATTTGCACGAATGGATCTTTCATCATTTTCCCATGCCCTGTCGCCAATATAGTCGGCTCATATTTCAGCAACTTTTTGGCGCTTGTTAACGCAACTTCTGCATCCCAAGTGCCAAACACAGGAAACGGAAACAGCCACTTTATTTGTCCTGCAACCGCTACTCCTCCTCTCGTTTGAAATGCGTCTCCTACAATGAGTGCATCATTTCTCGTATCTAAAAATGCCATTGATCCCGGCGTATGACCTGGAGCTGCAATCGCTACAAGAGAACCAATTTTATCTCCCTCTTGAAGAAGAATATCTGGGATTGTATTTATCTGTTTTGACACTCCCACTTTTATTGGTGTGTTTCGTTCTCCCTCTTGCAGTGCCTTATCTCCTTCAAGTAAACAAGCATCTCTTTTAGAAATATAGACCGGAACATCCGGCAGCACTTGTTTTATAGCATCGAGCGCTCCTATATGATCATCATGCGCATGTGTAATAACGATATTCGTAATCGGCTTTCCTATTTTTCGAGCTAATTCTAAAATCTTCTTTGCACAAAATGGCAAAGCCGCATCTATTAAAGTTAATCCTCTTTCTTCTTCAATGAAATAACAGTTAATCGGAAATAGATGCGGGAAAAACGCGATTTGATGAACTGTTCCTACTCTTATTAACTGCATCCTCTTTACCTCCATAAAAAAAGCTGTTTACACATACATATGTAATACAGCCCTTTTCCATTTAATATTTTCTTTTCAAAACTACGATAGTTAAAGCGTAAGAACAAAGTACCCCTGCTAATAAAAACGCATTTGCTAATTTATACTGTTCGCCTGTCAACGAATATAGATTCCCAATTAAAAAGATGATTAAATATAGAAATAAAAATACAAATAACGAAATTTTAGCTGCATTCCCTGTAATATGCTCGCCTCTTTCGTCTTCCCCCTCACTCTTTTGAAAACGTGTTGAATATAAAACACCTATTAGTCCTGCTACTGAGATTATTATCCCCACTACAATACTCATTCCGTTTCCCCCTCTATCTTATATTGAAAAACTTCATGAAACTCCTTACCTAAAATACGTGCAATTTCAAAAGCTAAAATTAAAGATGGATTGTAACGATTCGCTTCAATTGAAGCTATTGTTTGTCTACTTACCCCAGCTTGGTTCGCTAAATCAGTTTGTGACCAGCGTTTTTCTGCCCTTAGTACAACGAGATTATTTTGTAACGTTCCGCTCTGTTTCATAACCTCTCCTTTTTTACATTATTTTCTATATTTTGATTGTAATTTATTTTTAACATCATGTAAACTATTTTTAACATCGATAAAGATAAAAAACCAGCAGCCACAAGGCTACTGGTTCTCTTTCATCTATTAAACTGTGTAACGCTCATCTTCTAAAATTTTCGCAGCGATTTCACGTTTCTTCGGAATTACGTTAAGTGGTGTGTGGCGTGTTAATTTACGTAATGATGATAACATCATGCGCAGCATGTCGCCATTTTCAACTGCGATAAGTGTTTCTTTCGCATCTGCTTCAATTTCGTTGAATGCTTCTTGGCAGAATACTTCAGTGTATAACACTTTTTGTTTATTCTTTTCAAGACCAGTCGTTTTAATTGCTTTTTCTGTACGAAGAACAGCTGACTCCATTGCGTATAGGTTACTTACGATGTCAGCGATATTCACAAGAATTTCTTGCTCTTTATCTAATGCTTTACCGTATTTTTGAGCAGCTAATCCAGCTACCATTAAGCCGATTTTCTTCGCGTTAGTTACTAAATATTTTTGAAGTGCTAATGGCTCATCGCCTACTTCTTCTGGCATCATCATCATTAACTCTTCTTGTAATTTTTGTGCTTTTTGAAGAAGTGGTAATTCACCTTTCATCGCTTTACGTAAGAACGTACCTGGTACGATTAGGCGGTTAATTTCGTTCGTTCCTTCGAAAATACGGTTAATACGAGAATCGCGGTACATTCTTTCAATCTCGTACTCTGCCATAAATCCGTAACCACCGTGAATTTGAACACCTTCATCTACTGTATAATCTAGTACTTCAGAACCGAATACTTTATTTAAAGAGCACTCGATTGCATATTCAGCGATAGAAGCTGCTACTGCTTTACCATCTTTTACTTCTTCTTCAGATAATGTGCTCATGCGGCTTTCGAATAAACCTACTGTACGGTATACAGAGCTTTCAGCTGCATATGTTTTTGCTGCCATATTCGCAAGCTTCTCTTGAATTAATGGGAAGCGAGCGATCGGTTGTTTGAACTGTTGACGTTGGTTTGCATATTGTGCTGAAATTTCTACTGCACGTTTCGCAGATCCAACTGTACCAACACCTAATTTGTAACGGCCGATATTTAAAATGTTGAATGCGATAATATGACCTTTACCGATTTCACCAAGTAAGTTTTCTTTCGGCACTAATGCATCTTCTAAAATTAACGTACGAGTTGAAGAACATTTAATACCCATCTTCTTCTCTTCTGGGCTTGTAGATACACCAGCGTATTCTTTCTCTACGATAAATGCTGAGAAGTGCTCTCCATCAATTTTTGCGTACACGATAAATACGTCAGCGAATGCAGAGTTTGTAATCCATTGTTTTTCACCGTTTAATACGTAATGTGTACCTTCTGCATTTAAACGTGCAGTTGTTTTTGCACCTAATGCATCAGATCCTGAACCTGGCTCTGTTAATGCGTATGCAGCTAATTTTTCACCAGTTGCAAGTAATGGTAAATACTTTTTCTTTTGCTCTTCGTTACCGAATAATACGATTGGTAACGATCCGATACCTACGTGAGCACCGTGAGTAATTGCAAAGCCACCAGCGCGAGAGAATTTCTCTGCGATTAACGCTGAGCTTACTTTATCAAGGCCAATTCCGCCGTACTCTTCTGGTACGTCAGCGCCTAATAAACCAAGTTCACCAGCCTCTTTTAAAAGACGAACTGAACGATCAAATTCATGTTGCTCTAAATATTCAAGCTCTGGAAGAACTTCATTTACGATAAAGTCCTCTGTCGTTTTTGCAATCATTTTATGCTCAGATGAAAAATCTTCTGGCGTAAACACTTGATCAATCGTAATCTCATCAACTAAAAAGCTACCGCCTTTAACCGCACTTCCTACTGTTTTTTCCATGAAAATTTCCTCCTTCATATTTTCATGAGCAGCTTCTCTCTTTTTGAAAGAAGCTAGCTCTCCCTTTTGTTTTTATAAACCTTTGTTGCTTCCATTCTTTGCATTGGCGTCTCCTCGTTGAGCAAGCCACCTGCACTTTTTATCTAATCCAGTTCCAGCGGCTAGAACAGTCGGTCGTTTCATCCCTTCCTGTTCTGAGCGAGCCACCTGCACTTTTTTTATAGTAATTCAAACACTCCCGCTGCTCCCATTCCGCCGCCGATACACATTGTTACGATACCGAATTGTTCGTTGCGGCGTTTCATTTCGTGAATAAGAGATAGTGTTAGTTTTGCTCCTGTACAACCAAGTGGATGTCCAAGTGCGATTGCACCGCCGTTTACGTTTACTTTTTCTTCATCTAATCCAAGTTCACGAATAACTTGAATTGATTGTGAAGCGAATGCTTCATTTAGTTCGAATAGGCCAATATCAGATAGCTCTAAACCAGCTAATTTTAACGCTTTCGGAATTGCAGCGATTGGTCCGATTCCCATTACTTCTGGTGGTACGCCAGCTACTGCAAATGAACGGAATTTCGCAAGTGGTTTCATGCCATCACTCACTGCTTTTTCACGATCCATTAATAGTACAGATGCTGCACCGTCACTCATTTGTGAAGAGTTACCAGCTGTTACAGAACCGCGAACGTTAAATGCTGGACGTAATTTACCTAAAATGTCTAGCGTCGTTTCTGCTCTTACACCTTCGTCTTGTGCGAAAATGATTGTTTCTTCCTGCAGTTTGTTATTTGATCCAACAGTACGTAACGTTACATCTACAGACACTGTTTCATCAGCAAAGTTCCCTGCAGCTAATGCTTTTGCAGCGCGTTGATGACTTCTTACTGCAAATGCATCTTGCTCTTCACGAGAAATTCCATATTTCACAGCAACTTGCTCTGCTGTATGTCCCATACCCATATAATATTCTGGAGCCGCTTCTACAAGGCGACTATTCGGACGAACAACGTGCCCCATCATCGGAACTAAACTCATTGATTCCGCTCCGCCTGATAATACAGCTTCCGAGTGACCAAGCATAATGCGCTCTGCTCCGTAAGCGATACTTTGTAAACCTGAAGAACAGTAACGGTTAATTGTAATAGCTGGAACATCGTAAGAAAGTCCTGCTAATCCGCCGATATTACGAGCCATATTTAAACCTTGCTCTGCTTCTGGCATCGCACAACCGAAGATTAAATCATCGATTGGTCCTTCATAATTCGCACGCTTTAACGTTTCCTTTACTACTAACGCCCCTAGATCGTCAGGACGAACTGTTTTTAATGAACCCCTCTTTGCTTTTCCAATTGGTGTTCTTGCTCCCGCAACAATGACAGCTTCTCTCATGAACGATATCTCCCCTCGTTATTAGTTACGTAATGGCTTTCCTTTTACAAGCATGTGCTGCATTCTTGCTTGTGATTTCATCTCACTTACTAAGCTAATAAATGCTTCACGTTCTACATCTAATAAATACTGCTCATCAACTTCTGTTCCGTACGGCACTTTTCCGCCTGCAATGACATATGCAAGTTTCTTCGCAATGTGAAGATCATGTTCAGAAATGTAACCTGATAAATGCATTGCTTCTGCACCAAGTACAAGCGTTGCATAGCCTGTTTCACCAACAACTGGTATCTTTTTGCGAATCGGCGCTTTATAACCCGCTTCATATAAAGAAAGTGCTTTCTGCTTCGCATCATATAGTAAGTGATCACCATTCACACTAATACCATCTTTATCGCCTAAGAAGTTGTTCGATACAGCTTCTTGTGCTGATGTAGAAACTTTCGCCATCGCTACAGATTCGAATACTTTATTCGCAATTTTTTGCAGATCAAACTCTACACCGTTTGGCATTTTATTTAAGTGTTTAATGTATAGCTCTTTATTACCGCCTCCGCCAGGGATTAAGCCAACACCAACTTCTACTAAGCCCATATACGTTTCACTAGAAGCTTGAATGCTTGCTGCTGGTAAACATACTTCTGTACCTCCGCCAAGTGTCATACCATATGGTGCTGCTACAACTGGCTTAGAAGAGTACTTAATTTTCGTCATTGCATCTTGGAAGTTTTTCACAACCCACTCAATTTCAAAGTAGTTATCATCTTGTGCTTCCATTAAGATCATTGCTAGGTTCGCACCAACGCAGAAGTTCTTCGATTGGTTACCGATAACAAGACCCTTATAATTCTTTTCTACTTCATCAACAGCGTAGTTAATCATTTGCGTAATATCCATACCGATTGCATTGCTCTTCGAATGGAATTCCAAGCAAAGGATGCCGTCGCCTAAATCAATTAAGCTCGCTCCGCTATTTTTCTTTAATACGCCATTTTTCGCTTTTAATTGTTTAAGAGAAATTGCCTTTTTATTACGTTCGATTAACTTATATTCGCCATTATCGTAATAGTAGCTATCGCCGTTATCATGTTTGTAGAAAGTAGTGAAACCTTTCTCTAACATTTCTGTCACCCAAGTCGGAACAACTGCGCCGTTTTCTTCCATCTTTTGAACGGATTTTTCAACACCAATTGCATCCCAAACTTCAAACGGTCCTTGCTCCCAGCCGAAGCCCCACTTCATCGCTTGGTCAATTGCAACGATATCGTCAGCAATTTCTTTATGAAGTTTTGCAGAGTATAAAAGAGTTGGTGTAATGATGTTCCATAACAACTCTCCTGCGCGGTCTTTCGCGTATACAAGCGCTTTCAATTTATTCGATAAACCTTTTTCTTGTTTGCTTAACTCGATCGATGCAGCTTTCAATTTTTTACGAGCTTCGTACTCCATCGTTTCTGGATTTAATTCTAAAATTTCTTTTCCTTGCTTTAAGAAGAAACCTTGACCTGTTTTACTTCCAAGCCATTTTTTATCAAGCATGTCATGCATAAAAGCAGGTACTTTAAATACATCACGCTCTTCTTCTTGTACGTTTTCATATACGTTATTTGCAACATGTACGAATGTATCTAAACCGACAACATCTAATGTACGGAACGTTGCACTCTTCGGACGACCAATTAATGGACCTGTTACAGAATCAACTTCCCCAATGCTGTAGCCGCGTTTTATCATCTCTTGAAGAGTTACAAGTAAACCGTACGTACCGATGCGGTTTCCAATAAAGTTTGGTGTATCTTTTGCGATAACAACGCCTTTTCCAAGAACGTCTTCGCCAAATAGTTTCATGAAACTTAATACTTGTGGATCTGTTTCTTTCGTCGGTATTACCTCTAGAAGTTTTAAATATCGTGGTGGGTTAAAAAAGTGTGTGCCTAAGAAGTGTTTCTGGAAGTCGTCTGAACGACCTTCTGCCATTTTTTCAACTGAAATGCCTGACGTATTCGAGCTTACGATAGAACCCGGTTTACGAACAGCATCTACTTTTTCAAATAGTTTCTTTTTAATATCTAAGTTTTCAACTACTACTTCAATAATCCAATCTACATCAGCAAGACGCTCAAGATCATCTTCTAAGTTACCTGCTTCAATCAGTGTTAAATTCCCTTTCACTGTCAGAGGAGCTGGTTTTTGCTTTACTAGTTTCTGCACAGCCGTATTACTAAAACGATTTCTCACACTTTTATGTTCTAATGTAAGTCCCTTCGCTTCCTCTTCTTTCGTAAGCGCAGGTGGTACAATATCAAGCAATAATGTCGGAATACCAATATTAGCTAAGTGTGCCGCAATTCCTGAACCCATTACGCCTGACCCTAGAACAGCAGCCTTTTTAATTTGGAACATCCAATTCTCCCCCTATTCTTGAATGAATGCTCATTCAATTTTTCGACATAAGTCGCAATCAATGAGTGAGCCTCTACTAATAAATATATGATAACGTTTGAATTTTCGCAATATATTTATTTATAAAATTTTCTGAAATAAATACTTTTCTTTCATTTGGCTATGCTATACATGTGTATTTTCTTCATTCAAATGCACTTTTCCTTTTTATAATCTGACGAAACTGGAGGAATATATATGGCAAAACTTAAGAAGAACCCTTCAAAGGCTGGAATTAGCGCAGCAAGCGTAACTGGAAATGCAGGTCCGCATAATCACGGTGTAGAAAAAGGCCGTCAAGGTAATAATCAACAATATAAGAAACATAATATGGGCGAAAAATAACGCTATATTTTTGGGCAGAGAACGTGGCATAATGGGTAATGGCTGCTTTTTCTGCCCAATTTATTTGTAACAAATGAGGGAATTATAATGAAGCGAACAATAGTTATGATTGTAATGATTGCTACACTATTTACAGGAATGATTTTCTTCTCTTATGCACACAGACAACAAGCTGTAAGAGCTGATCAACCTAGTATTACTGGGCAATACGGAATTACAATCGATGCAGACACAGGTGAAATTTTGTATGGGAAACGCGAAGACGAACGCTCTTATCCGGCTAGTATAGCCAAAATGATGACAACGCTTCTCTTACTAGAGAATGTAAAAGAAGATGAAGAAATTACAATTACAGAAAATGCGATTAAAACAGAAAGTCAAAGTAAGAAGATTAAACTACGTGCTGGTGAGAAATTAAAGCGTGATGAGGCATTAAAACTTATGCTTATCATTAGTGCAGATCCGATAGCTGAGTCAATTGCAGAACATATCGCAGGATCAAAAAATGAATTTGTGAAAATGATGAATGAAAGAGCGAAGGAACTTGGTACAAAACATGCGACTTTCAAAAACGCAAGTGGTGCTGATGCACTTGGAAATAAAGTATCACCATATGATATTGCTATTATTACGAAAGAAGCATTAAAGTACCCAGTTGTTTTAGAATATATGAATTCGACACGTACAACTCTACATACTTCAGAACGCTCTCCAAACATCGCAAACTATGGACGAGAAGAACTCTATGACGATCCATATGCGATTGGAAGTAAAAGCGGTCTATCGGCACTCGGAAAATATACGGTCGTAACCGTGGATGAAAAAGATGGAAAACGCGTCATTAACGTCGTATTATCTTCTACTCGCACGCAACTATATCCTGATACGAAGAAAATGGCACATTACGCATTTCAGCAATTAAAATAACCAAGGAGTATAGTCTCCTTGGTTATTTTTTGATCATACCTTTTAATACGAACGCAACATTTGCTGGACGCTCTGCTAGACGACGCATGAAATAGCCATACCAGTCGTTTCCATAAGGCACGTACACACGCATTTTATAGCCTTCTTTTACTAGCTCAAGTTGACGCTCTGTACGAATACCAAATAACATTTGGAATTCAAATTGATCCCTTGAAATATTGTGTTCTTCGGCAAGTTTTTTTGTATATTCAATAATCGCTTCGTCATGTGAAGCAATTGCAGTATAATTTCCATTTAATAAGTGCATTTTAATAATTTTTTTGTAATTGTCATCTACATCTTTCTTGTCCGGGAACGCCACTTCTTCAGGTTCTTTATAAGCCCCTTTTACAAGACGTAAATTAGGGTTATAAGCGTTCAAGTCCTCAATATCTTTTTCTGTACGGTATAGGTAAGCTTGAATAACAGTACCAATATTATCGTATTCAGATTTTAATTGTTTAAAGATATCAATTGTTTTCCCGCAGCGTGTATAGTCTTCCATATCAATGGTAACAAACACACCATTTTCTTTTGCAGCTTCTAAAATACGGCGCATATTGTTCATTACGATTTCATCAGAGATATCTAATCCCATAGAAGTCATTTTTAAAGAAAGCTGCGAATCAAGACCTTCTCTTCCAATTGCACGGATCGCTTCAATCGATTGGTTAGCCATTTCATTTGCTTCTGCTTCATTATCAACGAATTCCCCTAAATAATCGATTGTTACACAAAGACCTTGCTTATTTAATTGTTGAATAGCAGCTGTCGCTAATTCAATCGTCTCCCCTGCGACGAAGCGACCTGCACCAAAGCGCAAACCGTACTTTTTAGCCAGTTTTGTTAGCGCTTTATTTTTAGATAAGAAAAGAAACGAATTTCGCATTAATTGTTCCATGTAATTCACCCCTATGACTGTACTTTATCTGTTTTTTACCCCTCTTCAAAATTATATCATTCTTTAAAATTATTTGATACAAATAATTATTTAGATAATTTATAAAATACTATAAAAACATTTAAAAACCTATATTCTCGCTTGTAAATATGAAGGAAATATTTTTCGACATTTAGAAAAAACGGGTTTACTAGGACCAAAATAGGCATGCCGAAAATATTCGACATGCCTATAAAACCCTTTATATTCCATGTAAATTATACAAGGATATTAATTAAAAAAACTTGAGGTAACATTCACCTCTAGGTTTTCTCACTGCTCATTTCGCTTCTCTTCATTCAACTTTTTAATATTCGTAATTAGCTGTACCATCTCTTCTTTTGCATCAGGATACGTCTCATTCCAATGTTTCACTAAAGCTGGCATCGTCTTCGCAATGTAAGAATAAAGCGCCCACTTCTGCACCTGTTCTTTTCTCTCTTCATTGCTCTCTCCAAGTAATAATTCCGTGTATTTCTCTAACAACCCATCAAATTGCTCGTTAAACTTTTCACTCATCTTTATTTACCTCCTATATGAAAAAAGCAGCGAATATCGCTGCTTTTTCTTATAATTTTGATCGAACAGAGTTTAATTTCTTCTCCATTGTGCTTACTTTATCACGGCGATCATCGATACGAATTGTTGTCGCAACACGCTGTGCGCCTTTCGTATATGGCACTTCATGCATTTGTTGAATAACTTCTAGAATGACAGGAAGATCTCCTTCAATAATTGTATTCATCGGTGTTAATTGATACTTCACGCGATCTGCATTTTTCTCTAGCACCTTTTGTACTTCTGCTACATACTCACTAACACTTGGATTACCTGTTCCTACTGGAATAATCGATACGTCAACAATTGCCATAGTAACTTGCCTCCTATATTCGCTTCTTATATATCCATTGTCTATTTTACCAAAATCTTTATCATTTTAATAATAAGTTATTCCTCTACTTTAAATTGCTCAACCAGTCTTTCTAAATCGCGCATATGCTCTGTCAAACTTTCCATCGTGTGAGCTACCTTTTCTAGATGGTTAACCTGTGACTCAGTCGCTGCATTTACCTCTTCAGAAACAGCTGCACTTTCTTGACTCGTACCAGCAATTGTTTGCATTACCTCTGTAATTTCTCCTTGCTCATGACCTATATTATGTACTTCTTCTACAATGTTCTCAACTGAAGTACTAATCGTATTTACTACTGACATAATTGTGCGGAATTCCGTTTCTGCCTCTGTCGTCACTTTATTTTGTGTATCTGCAATATCTTTCAACTTACTTACAACTTCTACAACTCGTTTTACTTCTAATTGTACATCCCCGATCATCGTTGCAATTTCTCCTGTTGCCACTTTTGATTGCTCCGCTAATTTTCGAACTTCTTCAGCAACAACCGCAAAGCCCTTACCTTGCTCACCCGCACGCGCTGCTTCAATTGACGCATTTAAAGCTAACAAATTCGTTTGATCAGAAATACCTTTTATAAGTTCTACAACATTTTGAATCGATCCGACTCTTTGCTCTAACCTGCCAGATGCTTCTTCTGTATGAACAACAATTGAAGAAGATTCTCCCCTTGTACGAACTAAATTCTTCATCGTGTGTAATCCTTGTTTAGATGCCGATTCTGCTTTGCTAGCCACTCCTTTTATTTCACCAACGGAGCTATTCATTTGCTCCACTGACTGCGCCATGTTCTCAAGTTGTGCTGAAACTTCATCTACACTATTCGCAAGAGTAGATGCTCCCCCGCTTACATCATCCATTGCACCAGAAACTTCTCTACTAGCCGCTACAGTTTCATTCGTTAAATAATGTAGATTATTCGTTGATTGTTGTACCGTCGATACGCTGTTTTTAATTTTACTTACCATTTCATTCATTTGCTCAACCATACGATTAAAATGGTTCGTTAGCTCCCCAACCTCATCTTTACTCGTCACTTTCATTTGCAGCGTTAAATCTCCTTCCGCTACTTTTTGAACGTGATCCGTTAATAGTTGCAGTGGTCTTGCTAATCTTCTTGAGAATAAATATGAAGCTATAATTCCAACTAATAAGCTAATACATGCCATTATAATGACTGTATTTCTCGTACTGTTTAATAACTCATCAATTGTTTGCTTCGGATAAAAAATACCGATTTTCCATTTCATCGCATCAAATGATTGGCTATAAACGACTACATCTTCACCCTTTACTGTCGTTTCAGCAAATTTTGTTACATCTTTATTTAAACTCTTCATAAGCGGTTCTTTAGAAATATCTTTCCCCACTTTTTCCGGATACACAAGAGCCATATTTTTATCATTTACAATAAACATTTCGCCGTTGTTACTGTATTGAATATTATGAAGCAACTTCTGAATCGTCCCAAGTGATACATCCATCGCAACAACACCTAATACAGATCCATCTTGCGCTGTAATTGCTTTAGAAACTCCTACACTTAGCTTACCTGTTGTAATTTCGTATAAGGGTTGGCCCCAATGAACTTTTTTCACATCAGCCTCTGAATCTTTATACCATGGTCTTGTCGTTGGATCGTATCCTTCTGGCACTTGCCCACCGTCAGCAATACTAGCACTCAATGTCTTTTTATCTTTCGTACCTATATATAAATCTAAAATACCAGGATGATTCTTTTTATATTCCAAAAACTCTTTCGTTAAAAATGCTTCCTCTTCCGGAGTTACCCCGTCTTGAATCATATTGCGAACCATTTCACTGTTCGCATAATATCCCATATCTTCATCAATTCTTTGAACAAATCCCGTAAGTTGCTCTGTCACAAGATCCATCGTATTTTGAGAATACTGGTCTAAGGAGCGCACTTCCTTCTCTTTCTGTAATTGATACATTGTTGTACCTAGTATGACAAACATCATAGAAATCAGTACCGAAAATACTACTGCAATTTTTAACCGTAAACTTCTCAACATCTTCCCCCATGCATCCCCTTCTCGTTGTAATGTAATCATATTAATCATTATATTAAGTATAATGGATAGATATAAAAAATTGAAATTAATTCTCATCTCAATTTGAACAGAACACCTACTACCACTTGTGCAAAAACAAATAGTTCATTATTCTTAAGCTATATAAAGTGAAACTTTAATCAGTGGGGTTTTGTTCATCCCCACTGATTATTAGCCTTCACCAATCGGACATTTACAGGCAGTTAATCTCCCACCTAACTTCTTTGCTCCAGCCGAATTTTGAGGTGGGAGTTTTACTGCCCGTTAATGTGGGATAATCTCATTCGTTCGGAGGGAACTATGTTACAAAAATTCGGTTTCTCACAATATGAAAGCCAAGCTTATGAAATTGTCGTATCAAGCAATGAACCGCTAGATGCTACGACAATTGTGAAGCACTCTGGTGTTCCAAAAGCAAAAATATATGAAGTGCTAGCACGCCTGATCGATAAAGGCATGGTAATGGATTCTGTTTCAGAAAAGAAAAAGTTGTATACAGCATTGCCACTCAAGCTAGCAATTGAAAAATTAACGACAGAATTCCAATCAAACATTCAAGAATTGGAAACGAATATATCGAAAAAATCATTTACAGATGACCGTGTATGGAGCTTAAAGATGCAATCTTCTATTCGAGTTCAAAGTAAAGAACTCATAGAAAGTGCAACAGAATCAATTCGTATTTCAGCTTGGAATGATACGCTTTTAGAATATCTTCCATTACTAGAACAAAAAGCAAAGCAAGGTGCCCTCATTGAATCTCTCATAGTCGGAAACGTAGAAACAGAGTTAGAAAATATGCATTTTCTAATTCCAGCTGAAGAACCTAACGCATTAGAGCGTTACTTACTACTTATCGTTGACGACCGCGAAATTTTATTCGCTGGTGTAGAGCAAGAATCATGGCAAGCGATGAAAACAATGTCACAACCTTTCGTGAAGTTCTTTACAGAATTCTTCTATCACGACGTTGCACTTGCGAAAATCACCCAGAAACACCATGACCTCTTTATGGAGGATGAAGAAATTAAGAGTTTGTTAATGAAGTTGAGGTATTAATTGAAAACCAAAAAAGGAGTCTAGTTTTTCACCTAGACTCCTTTTTATTTTGTTCCTTTATCTCCATCAACAGCTCAATAATTTTCTCATTTTGTTCCACTTGTTTCTCTGAATTTTGATAGATGAAACGAATCCATCTAAAGAGAAAAATTACAAGGAAGAATGGTATAACCGTAAATATAAAACCAATAATTGAATAATCCATATACTATCACCTCGCTATATACCTCTTTCTCCATTTCTCTCCTAACCCCTGCAATTTTTTACAAAACAAAAAGAACCTATCAAACGATAGATTCTTCTTTCGCAAACTGAGTAGAGCGTCCTCTCGTAATCGAGAAAATCGCACAAAGCAGCGCTAATATAATAAAGCCGCCTCCTACCCAAGCATTATATATAACAGATGATTTTTCAATAACAACTCCGCCTACTGTTGAACCGAGGGCAATTCCTAAATGAAGGGCAGAGTTATTCAAACTTTGCTGAATACCAGCTGATTCCGGTGCAATTTCAATTAAATAGTTTTGCTGTGCTGGTGAAATAGCCCAGCTCAGCATACTCCAAAGTCCCATCATAATGATGAAGAGCGGGAATGAGAATGTCATCATTGGCAACATAAAGATTACACACACAAATACGATAATGATGGAAATAATACTTTTCTTCGATCCCCATTTATCAGCAAGAAAGCCCCCAAGGCCGCCTCCAAGTACCGCTGCAATTCCGAAAATGAAGTAAAATACACTAATCCAATTCGCTTCAACATGCATAACATCTTTTAAGAAAGGCGTTAAATATGCATATAGTGTTAAATGACCTGTTAAAAATAAGAATGACGTTAACTGCGCACTGACAATTTTTTTATCTTTTAACGTAGCAATTTGTTCTCTTATTGATAATACCGATGTCGCTGGTACTTTCGTTAAGAACAATGAAATACAAGCGATCGCCATAACCGTTAATACCGAAATTAATACAAATGGTGCACGCCATCCATATGCATTGCCGAGTACAAGACCAAGTGGTACTCCAAGTACGAGCGATCCACTAATCCCCATAAAAATGATTCCAATTGCACGCGCACGAAAATGCGGTTCTACTACACTAGATGCAAGTGTTACAGATAGTGCAATAATTAATGAACCACTCGCTGCACAAATAACCCTTGAGAACATTAACATTCCGTAATTCACACTAAATGCTGAAATGATATTTCCGATTAAGAAAATTGATAATGCCCCAATATATAATGTTTTTCTTTCTATTTTCCCTGTTAATGCTAATAAAACTGGACCTGACAAAGCAAATACTACCGAAAATATTGTGATAAGCTGACCAGCTGCACTAATTGATACACCTAAATCATTGGCAACTAAATCAAGCGTTCCTCCTATAATTAGCTCAACCGTTCCGACTACGAAAGCCGCAATAGCTAAAATGTACACACGAAAATTCAAGTCTTTCCCCACACTTTCTATTTTGGTTACTACGACTATAGTAACCAAAATAGAAAGTGGAAGCAAGTACAATTTTTTTACAATAAAAAAGGTAGACGTATTATACGCCTACCTTTCAATCATGACACTTCAGTTTTATTTTTCTTATTTAAGTACCAATACACCGGCAGTCCAGTAAACACAATTCCAATTGATAAGAAGCAACTTACCGGATCATTGATAATTGCACTACCAATTACAAAGAACGAACCTAAAATCGCGACAATTGGTACGATTGGGAATAACGGTACACTATACGCACGCTCTTTATTCTTGTTACGTTTTCTTAAAATAAAGACACCGATGAACGTCATTACATAGAAAATATAAATAATGAATACGGAAATCTCAGATAGCTTATTTGGATCACTAATAAGCATTAAAATAATTCCTAAGATGATTTCAACAGTAATCGCATTTGCTGGTGTTTTAAATCTTGGGCTTTCCTTTGCGATGAACTTAGAAAATGGAAGTTGTCCACGCTCTGCCATCGACATCGGGATACGTGGGAACGTTAAAATCTTTCCATTTAAACAACCGAAAATAGAAATGATAATACCGATACTAATAATTTTCCCGCCATATTCTCCAAGTAACATGCCCGCAGCTGTCGCTGTTGCATTTTCTCCAAGGTCTACAATCTTCGTTGCTGGTAATACATTTAATAATGCTAAGTTAATTAATACGTAAGCAGCCGTTACAATTAAAATCCCAACAGTCATCGCTTTCGGTAATAATTTTGTCGGATTCTTCATCTCTCCGCCAATAGAAGCTAGTAAAATCCAGCCATCATAAGCAAATAACGTTGCTAAAATTGCCATCCCGATACTTTGATTTTCTGATATCGGCACAACTACATTAAAGATATCGCTATTCCCTTTCCAAAAACCTAACACAACAATTAATACGATCGGAATCATTTTCCCGATTGTTGTAACGGTTTGGACGATACCTCCATATTTTGTTCCCATACTATTTACAACGCCAAGGAACACAACTGTTCCAATTGCGATTGGTAAATTCCATACTTTATCTAAATAGAAAAAATTAATCATTAAAGAACTAAAATACAAACCTAACGTTCCGATAATAGCTGGTCCATAAACAATTGTCTGCATCCAGCCTGATAAATACCCCCAAAAACTTCCGTAAATCTCCTCTAAATACGTATACAACCCACCATTTTTCGGGATTTGCGCTCCAATTTCAGCTACTGTTAAACCACTTGCTAGCGTCAACAGACCACCAATTACCCAAGCAAGAATAGCCATATTAGAACTTCCTGAGTAATCTAATACGCTCCCTGGCTTCATAAACACACCAGATCCAATAATCGTTCCTACTACGATAGAAAGTGCTACTGTTAAACCAATTTTGTTTTTCTCATCATGATGCATGCTGCGTATCCTCCTTCCAATTCTAGTGTGATGCAAAAATGAAATAAAAAAACACTCCTCCCTAAAAAAGGGACGAGTGTCGTATTCGTGGTTCCACCCTTGTTTCAATTCGTAAAGTGACACACTTCACCAATTTCTCAAGTCTAAATAACGGTTTTTGCCGGCAAGCAATTACTAGGTATCCGTTCACTGCCGCAGTTCAGAGGTGGTAATCCATTTTTCCGTATTAGGAAGCTCACAGCCAAAGGCCTCCCTCTCTGAGAATCGTAAAAAATTGATCCTGTCCTCATCATCACTTCTTGATGTCGAATTTTGTAGTTATTGTTCATTATATTGAATTGTTAGAAAAAATCAATATATTTTTTTATATAACATAAGAAATATTTCTCTTCTTATATTATAACAGAAGATACAACACTTCTCTAATTCCCTTATATTTTCGGAGCAATATAGTTGTAAAAAAATCATATAAACGATTTCCGAAATACACCAATTCATTAACCAAAAACGACAATAATAAAAGGAGGCTGTTTCAAAGACAGCCCCCTCACATATGTATCTTTCGGTTGCCCTTACGAAAGATACAGAACTCAATTATTTATCATCTTTTTTCATAAAAAACTTATGATGCGGAAGGTCCACATTCAATGCCTCTAATTGTTTCTTTTCATTGTCTAAAATCGATTTCGCTTTTTCTTTCGTCTGATCATCTAATCCCGCAAATATATCTTCATGCTTCTCTTTCTCTGGAAGTTTCACGCCTAGTTTTGTTAATTCCTCTTTTGCTTGCTCATGCGTTAATTTCCCAGATTTCTTTTGCTCTAGAATCAACTTAACCTTTTCCTTTGTAGCCTCATCTAATCCTGCAAACATGTCTTTATGCTTACCTTTCTCCGGGAATTTCACACCTAGTTTCGTTAATTCCTCTTGCGCTTGTTCACGTGTTAATTTTCCGGATTTCTCTTGTTCTAAAATTGACTTCGCTTTTTCTTTCGCCTGATCATCTAACCCTGCGAACTTGTCACCACGCTTCCCCTTCTCCGGTAATTTCACACCTAGTTTCGTTAATTCCTCTTGCGCTTGTTCACGTGTTAATTTTCCAGACTTCTCTTGTTCTAAAATTGACTTTGCTTTTTCTTTCGCCTGATCATCTAATCCTGCAAACATATCTTTACGTTTCTCTTTCTCTGGAAGCTTTACACCTAGTTCTTCTAACTGTTTCTTTGTATCGTCCATAATTGTTTTTACTTTTTGTTTTGTAGCGTCATCTAAATCTTTTTTCGTCGTTTTTGTAGGCTGATCTGCTGCTGGAGTATTCGTTGCCGCAAATGCTGGTACACCCACTCCTCCTATAATTCCAAATGATAAAGCACCTGCAATTGCTAAATACCCAACTGTTTTCTTCTTCATAGGAAATTTCCTCCTTCATATTTCTAAAGCATGTACACTTTCGTATACAATGCCTATAGTAAGATTGATTTCTTAAAATTTCCTTAACGATTTAAATAAAAAACACCGCTCGTAATGAGCGGTGTTTCTCTATGCATTTTGTAATTGTACTTCTTCACGTTCCATTATTTTTCTTAATACAATTGTTTGCGTCATTGTAAATAGGTTACCTGTAATCCAGTACAACACAAGTCCTGACGGTGCTGCAAATCCCATAAACAAAATCATTGCTGGCATCATAATTTGCTGCACTTTCAGCATTTGACTTTGCTCTCCAGACGCCATATTTGATTGAAATACCTTCATTTGAATAAATGTCGTTAACGCTGCAATAATCGGTAATATATGATATGGATCTGCATGTCCTAAGTTCACCCATAAAAATGAAGATGTGCGAATCTCTTCTGTTCGGCTAATTGCATAATACAAAGCAGAGAAAATCGGCATTTGTATAAAAATTGGCCAGCAACCAGCAAGTGGATTCCAACCGCCTGATCTCATTAGTTCTGACATTTCTTTTTGATACTGCTTTTGTTTTTCAAGATCTTTGCTTACATCACCGTATTTGTTCTTTAGTTTCTGCAGTTCAGGTTGCATTTTTTTCATTTTCATTTGACTACGATATTGCGAAACAGCTAATGGAATCATCGCTGAACGAACAACGAGCGTAATGACAATGATAGCAATCCCGAAGCTAGCTCCAGGTATATGATGAGCAACAAATTGAATCATATACGAGATTGGATATACGAAATAATGGTTCCAAATTCCCGTACTATGTGAATCTATTGTACCTGCATTACTGCAGCCAGATAAAACAAAAACAAGTAATAATGATAAACTAATGAGCCTAAATCGGTATGATTTTAACATGTTCATTCCTCCAATGTTTCGTAATTAATTAGCGAAACATTGGTGTATACGGACCGACCTCGTCATTCTCATCACTCGATTCTTGTCTACGTACAGAACGAATCATTCCATATTTATAAAAAATGGAGAAAAGCGGTACATTTCCGGTACCCTCTTCACACGTATCAACTAGTTTAAAAGCTCTTTGTCTACCGCTCGATGCTTGCTGACGTACAAAGCGCGAGACATTAGCAAGAAAAAAGACTTCTAATAAACAAAGCGCTGTCGTTACAAACGATATATATAGAATTGCATCCTGCAATAAAAACTCCATCGCTTCACATCCTTAATAAAGTCATTTTAGCACATTCGATAAACATTCTCTATTTCCTTTTATCGTCAAAAAAAGTATTTTGCATATTTTCTCAAGAAAACAATAATTAAGAAACATTGTATTCGCTTTCTTTAGTATATTCACGCACATCAATGAATAGGTTTGATTTGTTAGAAATTTATAAAATTTTTGCATTATAATAAAACTATTGCCAGTTTTTGAAAAAAGCTTTATTCTCTTCTTGTAATCAAAAATGAATATGGAGATGAAACATACTATGGGTCAACTAGGAGACGCCGATTACGTTCCCGACACCGCCTTTTTATCCTTCCCAGCAGCTAAAACATTTCATCTAGAATTTATCATACAGTTAATTGTTATTTTTATAGCTTCTATTTTGTATGCAATTTCTATGAATATGTTTTTTATCCCGCATAATATGATTAGCGGTGGATTCGCTGGTGTAGGGATGATTATCGGTTATTTAATGCACTACAATATCGGAGCACTTATCTTTTTACTAAACATCCCGCTTCTTATTTTAAGTCACTTTTACTTAGGAAAGAAGACAACCTTTTTAACAGCATACTTTGTAGCAGTATCATCTTTAGCGATGAATATTCTTCCCGTACACCAAGTTTCAGATGATATTTTACTTTCATCTGTATTCGGTGGTGTCATCTGCGGTGCTGCCTCAGGAATCATATTCCGATTTGCTTCGTCAACAGGTGGTTTTGATGTCGTTGGATTGATTGTAGCAAAACATCGAGATATTTCGATTGGAGCAATCATCTTTGGATTCAACTTAATCTTACTTGTTGTAGCAGGATTTATTTTCGGATGGGATATTACGCTTTATACGTTAATTAGTCGGTTTGTAGTCAGCAAAGTGATTGATGCCGTGCATACAAAACATATTAAATTAACGATAATGACAGTTACAGAAAAAGGCGAGGAAATAAAAAGCGCACTACTACATCACGGCATACGTGGCGTGACAATGGTAGATGCTGTCGGCGGCTATACAAACCATAAGAAAAAAATGATTTACACTGTCGTAACTCGCTATGAGTTAGGCGAAATGAAACGTATTATCCGTCAAGTGGATAACAAAGCATTTATGAACATTACTGAAACAGTTGAAATTGTCGGCCGTTTCAAACGCATATAAAAAGGTTAGTACATTAAAGGGCATAACATATTAGTCATATATAATATGTTATGCCCTTTGTTGTTCAACTAACGCACCCCTTAGCATAATAATCACGAAGTTTATTACTACAAATCGGAGGATAGCATTCCATATACAATACTATCTGTCCATTCATTTTTATTCCAAAAATCTTGTATGAAATGTGCTTCCTTTCTCATCCCTATTCTTTCACACAATTTTTTTGAAGCTGTATTACGTGCATCAAGATTAGCTTGTATACGATGTACATTAAATTCATTAAATAATTTCAACACCAAACTATTTACTGCTTCTGTTGCCAAACCTCTCCCAGCTACTTCATTTGAAAAACTATAACCAATCTCTACAGTATCTTTCATATTTGTGTACCATACGGATAAATCACCAACTACTTTAGTCTTGTATATAACTGCCAAACTTAATATTGATTCTTTAGTAAGTACATTGTTTGCTAGCTTCTTATTAAATCTCTCCTGCATGTCTTCATGAGTCCACTTATTATGTAATAGAAACTTACATGTATCATCATTATTATAAATAGCAAATACATCCTGTAAATCATTACCCTTAAAGGGTCTAATTATTAATCTTTCTGTCGTGATCTCCAAGTTAGCTCTCCTCCCTTACATTCATGCTACAAAACATTTTTTATAGTATTTAAGTCCCCTTCTTCTATTTCATCATAATAAATTAAAATCCTTCTTCCGCTAAACTGCATTGTTAATGGTATTTCCTTGCGATTTTTATTTTTTACACTTATTACAAAATCAGATAATTCTATTATTGTGGCCCTAAATGTGTTATAATGAAAGCAGACTCACAAAAAAGAGTATATAGACTTGGAAGTTTCTCTTATTTTACAAGCAAAAAGAAACGAGCAGTCGGGTATATTTCAGACACCATACACGTAACGGTTTAAAAAACCGATCATCTTAGTTATTCTTCACTGATCTTTTTATAAAAAGATACGTACAACTAAAATTCACTTCAATATACTATACCTACCTTTTTGACTTCCAAATCATCTTATTACATAGGGAGATGAACATATGAATCAATATATACGATATACAATAGCTGTTCTGTTTGCTATTATCGGCGGTACAATCTGCTTCTGGACAAACACTCAGCTTGGAGAGAATATCATTTTTAATGGAATCGAAACACTTGTAAGCGCTTCAATTTTAGGCGGATACATTTACTTCCTCTTCAACCCAGAAGAAAATGCACAAAAAACAATGTTATTAACAATGATCGGAATCGTTGGCGGATGTATTTCCTACTCAATGACTAACTATACATTACCACTTCAATTAAGCTTAGCTTTCTTCCACGGTCTATGGACTTGGTTCATTGCATTCTGCCTAGCAGACGTATTCAATCTATTACAAACTACTGAAGAAGATAGCGGTCGCCAAATTGAAAGTAACTCGTAAGCTGGAAGATATTCTTCCAGCTTTTTTATGTTGTTTTGCATACTCCGTCACCACAATAAAAAGAAGCTACCCCACGGCAACTTCTTTTCCATATACCCCACTTCGTATTCACTTAAATATATCAACGATTTTTCAAATATATCGACCGTTTCTCCACTTATATCGGCGATTTTTTCATTATATCGACGATTCGACACAACTTATCGACTTACCGACATTTTTCGGCATCTCAAATGCACAGCATACCTATCCCCCAAGCAATTTACTGCCGAACTCTACGATTAAAAAGATAACTAATAGGATCGCGAGTATCTTTAACGCTACGTATGCTACTTTAAAAACAGCATAAATGAGCAAGACTATTAAAATAATCGTTAAAATTTCCATCTAGAATTCCTCCAAGCTTTGCTCTTCTTATCTTATTTTACTCGCCCCAGACTTTTTATGAAACGGCATAAGATGACATAGAAAAAAGAGGATACCTCATCCATCGTAAGATACCCTCTCCTTCAGCCGCTCAAACCATTCTCTCTCTAATTGTAAATATCCCATTTCACTCTTCTCAGCACTCTTTAATTCCTTATCGGCTTTCTTCATATAAGTGCGTGATGCTTCCATATCGCCTTCTAAATATTTTACAATTCCTTGTGTGCGGTAATATCCATGCAAGTCCATTTTTGTAATTGCCTTTGCAAGTTCTTTTGCTTCTTGCAGAGAGAGACTATCCATCTGATATAGGGCTTTATATAAAAGATACCAACTATGAAAACTACTAACGAAAAATTTATTTTCTTTCGTCACAGGTAGTTGAACAATTTGCTCTACATACGGTATCGCTCTTTCCATTCCCTTTTGATCAGATCGAGTAAAAAAGACTAGCATAAGTCCGCTCATTATGTCTCTTATACTTCTATTCTCTTTTAATTTTTCCTCACTCAGTTCTACTAATTTCTCATCCCAATCTTTCGGCCTTTTATAACTAAATAACTCACTCGATACTTGAATCGTATATAAATGATCTCTAGCCTTTTCATCATCTTTAATTAAAATGAGAAATTGCATACCATCGCTCAGGAACGTTCCTTTTATCGGCACGATTGTAACTGCAAAAATCGTAAAATGTAACACGGTGAAATATAAAAGATATTGATAATAACTTACCATGTATATGTAACCTGAAGTAATACCGAATAGTAAACTCGTAATCGGTCCACCTAAAGTCATCCATGCCCATTTTTTCGAAAGATTCGGTGTCTCTATAGAAGGCGGTACTAACATTGCCACGCCTCCAAAGTACGCCCATAATTTATTTTCTCGAATGCGCACAGTCCCTTTCTCTTTTTGAACAGTAATAGGCCCTACTGTCGTAAATTTAAATTTCAAACCGCCTATCAAACCGAATATGACATGTCCTAGCTCATGAATGGCTATTACTAACAAAGAAATTCCCACTACTGCCCATATGTTCAACATAGTTTCTAATTTCTCGGTTCGGATTACTCCGTATAAAATGGACAGAACTAGCGCCGCCGTCATTGAACCAGCTGGCCTTTTTAAAATATCCACTTTTCTCTCTCCTTAATAAATCATTTTCCTATGCATTTCGTACATATATGTTCCAACATGTAAAACCCAAACAAATGAAATCATAATAACCATAAAGAAGTCTGTTCCATCTAATAGTGCATACAAAATCGCTGCAAACCATGCACAAACAAGCGTCATATTTGTATATCGATATGCTTTATATCCCGCTTCATGTACAATCTGTTTTTGCCCTTCATCTGCATTTTTCGCCCACATTTCCATTGACTGTGAATACGTTACACTTTGTTCTGGATATAGAGCGTTATATTTTTTCCTCGTTATACTTCCTAACCAAGTCGTAATCATAAAACCCATTGTAGACATCGTTAAACTGGCAATCACCCAAAATAAATTCTCCGCATCCACATACGCTTTATAGACAGAAATAACAGAGCAAACAAACCACGACATAACGACAATTTCCATTACCCTTAAATAAATAAGCACGATTCCAAGTCTTCGTCCGCTACCACTTTCTTCTTCATCCTTCATCTGTAAAAGTGTCTTTGTGCGCTTCCAAATATAATATATCGCTCCTACTCCAAGTACAATCATCATAACAATGCTCACAACAGATGGTACTTTGCTCGTGCTAGTCGTTGCAATATCTCCTACTACATACCCTATAACTCCACCCAAAACTGCTCCTATTAACAGCTTTACTATCGCTGACTGTTTACTCTTCACCATCATCTTCCCCCTCCACTAACATAAATATTTCCTCCACCGGTACATTGAAAATTTGTGCGATTTTTAATGACAATACAATAGACGGTGCATAATCCCCGCGCTCAATTAAACTAATCGTTTGCCGCGATGATCCAATCGCTTTCCCTAAATCCCCTTGTGATATACGATGCTTTGCTCGCAATTCTCTCACACGATTTTGCAGCTTCATACCTTACCTCTTTTTCATTTATTTAAATAAAATTGTAAATAATATCCTTATTTTTGTCAATTATAATTGTCATTTTGACGTTAATAATTGACAAAAATAAAGATGTATTATGATGGAAATAACCTATATAATGAATGTGAAATATTAAACAAAGGAAGTGACATATGAATAAAACATATACTTTTTCCTATATTCTTACTAAGCTTACAGCGACTTTCTTGTTATTATTGCTTATTAGCACGCTTATCTTAGCAACTAATCAACCAACCTTATATAGTTTTTTAGCTGGATTAAGAGAACTACTATATGTTCCCTTCGTTCCTATTCTTGCGGTATATGCAATTTTTTGTTCTATTTGCATCGATAAATTGAAATTAAAAACATATACAAAACTGAAGACATTATTACTTTATATTTTTTGCGGCTATTTATTTTTTCTTCCCTTCCTAATATTTAAAGAAGCTGATTTCATACAGTTCTTGTTTCTCGGATCAATTGGAGCGGTATGTTCTCTTTCTTTCTATTTATGTACAGTCATAGCAACAAAATTTAAGTGGATACAATATTTCGTACCAAGCATTATGCTTATTATATTTATCACAATTAACTTAGTAGATTTAGGAAGGCTTGGAACATCAAAAGAACAATGGGTCGAAACAAAAACAAATAACTCTTTCGAAGCATCTTTCCAACATTTTAGTGGTGAACATAAAGTCCCAATTGAACTAAAACGAGGTGACATATTAGAATTCACCATTGAATCACGAGATGAAAATCCGGATGGCTACATGGGAGCCGTAAAAATGGCTAGTGAATTTCAAGAGGAAGAAAATTATTTAGATTCAACTGGCCCTAATACGTACCATTTCGCGGCAATTAAGACAGGAACTTATTACATTATAGTTAGCGGAAATCAATTAAAAGGAAAGTTGAAAATAGATTGGAACATAAAGTGAAACTTTAATCAGAGGGGGTTTTCTTCATCCCCCACTGATTATTAGCCCTCACCAATCGGACTTTTATGGGCAGTTGATCCCTCACCTAACTTCTTTGCTTTCGCTGAGTTTTGAAGTGGGGGTCTTACTGCCCATTAAAGCGGGATAAAATAAAAGAGGCAGTGCTTTTGCACTGCCTCCCTAAATTCTGACATAGAATGGATTCCATATTAACTTGCGTTTTGTAATAATACTCGTTTTAGCTGTTTGCGGAAACGAACTCCTAACGTAATTGCTACAATCACAATCACTCCAAAAATGATTTTACCGATGTGACTTTCTAGCACTCCAAAAATATCATGTAAGTTGCCACCTAACCAGTAACCACCGATTAAGAAGAATGATACCCAAAATAGAGCACCTGAGTAAATTGTAATTGCAAAGCGGCGGAATGGTAAGTTAATAATGCCTGCAAAGTATCCTGTAAAGTGACGTACACCAGGAATAAAGAAACCGATAAAAATCAAGAAGTATCCATACTTATCAAACCACATTCTTGTTAAGTCGATTTTTCTTTGTGTTAAAAATACGTATTTCCCATACTTTTGAATAAAGGGCATACCTAATTTATTTCCTAAAAAGTATTGAATCGTCATTCCTACACTTGTCCCAATAAAGGATAGGATAATTAAAATCGGTAAACTTAAATCACCCTTCTGTGCTAAAAACCCCGCATATGCTAAGGTTGGCTCTCCCGGAAACGGAAGTGCAATATATTCTAACAGCAAGCCTACAAGTACAACATAGTACCCGTACTGCTGAAATAATTCATGAATCCATTCCATGTCATCTCTCCTTCCAATCACGTGCAACTTCTTACT
Organism: Bacillus luti; assembly: GCF_001884105.1. Taxonomy (GTDB): domain Bacteria; phylum Bacillota; class Bacilli; order Bacillales; family Bacillaceae_G; genus Bacillus_A; species Bacillus_A luti. Next base: position 32,771 of record NZ_MACI01000085.1, read on the forward strand.
TTTATTGTATAAAAAAATTGTCGAAATAACTATCACAATAGCTTACATTTTTATTACATTTTTGTAAGACTCAAACTACAATTCTCCTTTCTTGAATGATATAAAGTGAAACTTTAATCAGTGGGGGTTTTGTCCATCCCCCACTGATTATTAGCCCTCACCAATCGGGCTTTTACGGGCAGTTGATCCCTCACCTAACTTCTTCGCTTTCGCTGAATTTTGAGGTGGGGGTCTTACTGCCCGTTAATGCGGGATAAATTATTTTTTCAAGGAGAAATAACAGTCAATCCGCCTAAAAATATACATTTTTTATCCATTTTTTAACACTCTAATTCCCTTTGTTTTGTTCTCAATAAAAAACCACTACAAACTCATACTAACTTCATATTAGCTTCATATACGTATTGTAAGATTATATCGGAATTTGTTGAAAAATTTAACTAATATATGAGTAAACAGGAAATTGAATAAATATAAGTCGCTTTTCGAAATTGAAAAAAGGGTGAATAAGAAATGGAAGCTTATAAAATGCACGATTTTATTAACACAAATGTTGAATCTCATCAAAATGAAACCGTTTTTAATTTACACATATGTGAAACAAATGAGTTTGACGTAAGTTTAACAAAATCTACAACGCTGTCTTTTATCGTTTCAAAAAAGAATATTAAGATTGTCACGAGAAAATGGATTAATTCAAATCAAGAGAGCATGATTGGCAAAAGCTACATCATTCCAACGAAAGCTTTTCACTATTTCTTACCGATCATTTCTGAAACTGAAGATGAACTACATATTCAAGTTCAAAGTTTTGGATTACATGGTGAGCTTTTGCTAAATGAAAGATTACTAATTGATAAAAACAACAAACACAATGCAAAGATTACTACCTTCTTTGAAACATTAGATGAGAATGTAAATCAAGCATTACGAGGATTACAAATTCATTGTATGTAACACTACTACAATAGTAAAAGGAGAATATAATGAAAAAATTATTATTAAGTATTTTATTATCAGTAGTTTTTTTATCAGTACCACACATTTCTGCTGAGGCATCATCAACGAACAATCAGCTTATTGTAGATACAAACACAAAGAAAATGGACTTTTATCAAAATGGAAAGTTTGTAAAAAGTTTTACTGTTGCAACTGGAAAAGCTGCAACGCCAACTCCAAAAGGCACTTTTAAGATTGTAAATAAAATTAAAAATCGTCCCTACTATACTGGAAAGATTAAAGGTGGAGATCCACGTAATCCACTTGGTGATCGCTGGCTTGGATTAAATATGGCAGGTACTTACGGAACTACTTATGCAATCCATGGAACTAATAACAATCAAGCAATTGGAAAGGCGACAACACTTGGCTGTATACGTATGTATAACAATGATGTACGCTGGTTATTTGAGCGTATTCCAGAGCAAGCTACTGTCACTGTAAAATAACCTAAGAACAAGATTTACGTGTAGCCAAGAATTTTATATCTTGGCTTATTTTATTTCTTCATTTACAGTAGCGAAACGACTATACTTGCATATATAATGGGAATAGATTGTGTCAAATAACATCCAAACATTGATAAACATAGATATTAAAATTATACAGTTATAATATTTTATAAATTTTACAATACATACTATAATAGAACTACTGTAATTCCAAGATATTCAGTTACGATAAACAACCCCCCCTTGCTACCTTTATGATCATTTTATAGCGGGGGCTTATTATATGTATAAACAATCTGAGTCATTCGAAAAATGATGAATTTGAATATTGCAGTAAAAAGCGTTATTTAGGAGGTGTTACTATGACGCATATACTGGTGATTGAAGACAACCCAGATATACAAGAACTGATCCGTGAATTTCTAATGGCACAAAACTTTACCGTGGATGTCGTTGGCGCTGGAACAGAAGGTATACTTCTTTTCCAAAAAAATTCATACGATCTTGTCCTCCTTGATGTGATGTTACCAGATATAGATGGCTATAGTATTTGTAAAATTATGCGAGGACAATCTGATGTACCGATTATTATGTTAACAGGTTTACATAATGAAGAAAGTGAAATTAAAGGATTTGAATTAGGTATTGATGACTATATTACGAAACCGTTCCATTACACTGTATTTATTAAGCGTGTAGAAGCTGTATTAAGAAGGGCAGCAACGAAGGAAGCAGAGACTGCAACAATACTACACTTCCATGAATTGATGTTAAATTCTACAGCATACGCCGCTTACGTTCATGGTAATCAAATTGAATTGACTACAAAAGAGTTTGAAATTATATATACTTTACTGCAAAATCGAGGAAAAGTATTATCAAGAAGTGATTTGTTGAATAAGGTATGGGGCTATGAACATTATGGTGATGTAAGAGTTATCGATACACATATTAAAAACCTACGAAAAAAATTAGGGATTCCTTATATTAAAACGGTGAAAGGCATTGGCTACAAAATCGAATCGTAGCAAAGACAACATCACCAAAAATATTTTCATCAAAACCTTATTATTTTGTATTCTTTTATCATTTTGTCTTTATCAAATTATTTATTTTCTAGCTTCAAACTACGATAAAGAACGTTTTGCAAATGGAACGCAGACTACAGAACTTGCGAATCCAGACAAACAAAACGAGAAAGATAAAACGAATCAAAATAAAGCTGTGTCAGAGGGTAACATTTTTAATTTTCAACCTTCTAGTATAGACTATAAAACACTCTCTACAGCTATCAATCACCTTTTGCAGCCTAGCCAAACTGTAAAAGCAAAAGATCATGAACAAAATATTTCGGGGAAAAATAGCACAACTGCTCCACTTACAGAAGCGGAAAAGCAAGTCGCTAACAATGATGCCTTACATAAACAAAATGCAGCAAGTAAAACAAATGATACACAAGATAATCCAAGTTTAGCAGATGCTCTGCAACAATTAGCTCCGCGTATTGGCGCGACAATGCTTGCATTATCTCTACTCGGATCTTTAATTTATGCAAAATTAATTGCCAAACCTTTTCAATATATGAGCGATGCATTAAAAGATATTATGAATCTTGATTTCTCAGATAAAAAGCTAATTAACAAAAATCCAGATCAAACAGATGTTAATTTGCAAGTAGCCGCTTCACAAATACCAAATATTGTGAAGAATTTACATGAAAGTAATCAAGATTTAAGAAATGAGCTCAAAAAGGAACAACAATTAGAACAATCTCGTAAAGAATTTATGTCTATGGTATCCCATGAATTAAAAACACCAATCGCAGCCGTTATGGGACAACTAGATGGCATGATTCACGGAATCGGAGCTTATAAAGATAGAGATAAGTATTTACAACGCTCCTACGAAATGATGCAAGATATTAACATATTAACGGAAAAGATGTCAGAATTATCCAAAATACAAAACCCTCAATTTAAACCGAAATTAGAAGTTATTTCATTAACTACTATTATTGAGGATGTTATAAAAAAAGTAGATTATTTTGTATCTGTAAAACAATTAAATGTTCAATCTAACATTAAACAAGATGTACAAATTCTAGCTGATCCTAAATTTATTCAGACTGCTATTTTTAACATTATTTCAAATGCAATTCATTATACAATTGATCATCAGCATGTATATATAAAGCTTTATGAAAAGCCAAACGGTTACGCATTAGAAGTATTAAATACAGGTTCACAAATCGATGAGGATAAACTTGCCCATTTATTTGAGCCATTCTATCGCGCAAATCCTAGCAAACATGGCTTAGTACAAGGTAGTGGTCTTGGGTTATATATTGTAAAGCAAATATTAGATAAACATCAGTTTCCTTATGGAATACAAAACACATCTCAAGGTGTAAAATGCTCCATTGTATTCCCAAAAGCAATGTAAAAACCAACTCTAATTTCATAACCCAAATTCATACTTCGTATGAATGGCGGAATTTTGTAGAGTGTCTTACTCTGTTTCGTTCGCCCGTTATCCTTTTTGGATAGCGGGCGTTTTTTATTATTTAAAAGGAGGATCTTTATGGAAAAATTTAAGTATTCATTACTCGTTTTATTCGGCGCTTGTAGCTACGGCGTACTTTCAACTATTTTCAAACTCGGATTCATTGATGGCTTTTCGGCACAGCAACTATTAGGAGGGCAATATGTCTTCGGATGGATTGGACTACTACTGCTCGTTCTTTTCTTTTCCCGTCATAAAGTAACAAAAAAGCAATTCTTTTCATTACTAACAGTCGGAACAACAATGAGTATGACTGGTATTTTCTATGCTATTTCTGTAGAAGAACTACCAGCATCTATCGCTGTCGTCCTACTCTTCCAATTCACTTGGATTGGTGTAGTAATCGAAGCAATTGCAAATCGAACATTTCCAAGCCGTGAGAAAGTAATATCTATCATTATTTTATTTACTGGCACATTGTTTGCAGGTGGAATCTTTGATGGCCTCGGACAAAGTTTTTCTACGAAAGGGATTATCTTTGGACTATTAGCTGCTGTCTCTTTTTCATTCTATGTTTTTGCAAGTGGGCGCGTTGCTACAGATGTTCCGCCTTATACGAAAAGCTTTCTCATGACAACAAGCGCTACTCTTATCGTATGCCTATTCTTCCCGCCAACCTTTTTAACAGATGGTGCCCTGCAAGCTGGTCTATGGAAATATGCTTTCTTCCTCGGACTTTTTGGCGTTGTTGTACCTGTCATTTGTTTTTCAATCGGTGTACCGAAAGTTGGAACAGGGCTTGGTACAATATTAGGAGCAGCTGAATTACCAACAGCCATTATCGCTTCTATTACACTTGTACATGAAGTCGTAACGCTCATGCAGTGGATTGGGATTATTTTTATATTAATTGGGATTTTCACTCCTCAGCTGCTTACGGCTAGAAAAAGAAAGAAACATAGTAGTGTGCATACTGCATAATAAAAGACCTTTCATTTGAAAGGTCTTTTTTCTCTTTTACTTTACCGCTCCATATAGCTTTTCTATCTCATGCTCAATTTGCTTTATATCGATTCGTTCAAATAATGGCTGCACGCTATCAATTCTACTTGGCAACGTATTTTGAGGTCCCCAAGTTTGTTGAACAATCGACAGTGTAGTCCTAACTCTTTCACTTGAAAATGGTAAAAACGGTTCAAGGAGATTTGCAAAATTAGCGATAAGATACACACAGTTATAAATCGTTTCTTCACATGAAACTGGATCATCTTCTCTTTGTTTCCAAGGCTGCCTCTCATCAAAGTATTTATTTGCAAAACGTACTGCATCAAATATTGTTTCTAGCGCCACCTTAAATTTAGTTTGCTCAATCGCCTCTCCTACATTTTTATATAATCCTTCTACTTTACCTTTCAGCTCTACATCAATACTTCCCTTCGGCAGGATACCACCATAATATTTTTCAATAAACTTTAATGTCCGGTTCACAAAGTTTCCATATGCCCCTAACAATTCACTATTATGACTGTAAATGAATTCACGCCATGAAAAATCAGTATCACGGTTTTCTGGTGCGTTTACTGTTAAAAAGTAACGAATAGAATCTGGATTGTAGCGTTCTAATATGTCAGGCACCCATACTGCCCAGTTTTTACTTGTCGATAACTTCCTTTTTTCTACCGTCAAATATTCATTCGAAACGATATGATGCGGGATTGCGTCCTCTCCTATTCCGAGTAATACCGCTGGCCAGATGATAGAATGAAACGGAATATTATCCTTTCCGTGCACATAATATGTTTTCGCTTCTTTATTCCAAAACTCTTGATCATCTTTTCCTGTTTCTTCAGCCCAATGTTTACTCGCCGAATAATATCCTGTCACTGCTTCAATCCATACGTAAATTTTCTTATCTTCGTATCCTGTTACTGGAATTGGAACCCCGATTGGTAAATCACGCGATACTGCCCTATCTTGTAACCCTTCCTTTACATATCTTTCTGTTAGCTGGATGGCATTGTCACGCCATGTTCCTTTTTGTTTTGCGATTTCTACGGCTCCTTTAATTTGCTCCTGAAATGTATGCAATGTGAAATAGAAATGCTCTGTTTCCTGTACAGATGGCGTACTACCACATAACTTACATTTCTTTTCTAACAAATCGAGTGGATCTAAAATGGCTGAACAAGCATCACATTGATCTCCTCTTGCTGCTTCATGGCAATGAGGACAAATTCCTTCTACGTAACGATCTGGTAAAAACTGTGTACATGTTTCGCAATATGCTTGTTCCACTGTTTTTTTATAAATATAGCCTTCCTCTAATAAACGTAAAAAAACTTTTTGAACTGTTTCATGATGATGCTCGCTATCTGTACGTGTATAGCAATCATAAGTAAAACCAAGGCTCCGAAAACATCGCTCAAACTCTTCATGATACTTATCAGCAATTTCCTTCGCCGTCACACCTTCTTGTTTTGCTCTAATTGCAATTGGTGTTCCATTACAATCACTTCCTGAAACATACAACACATTCTCACCTTTTGCCCGGTAATAACGTGCTAAAATATCTCCAGGTAATAAACTCGCAATATGTCCAAGATGTAACGAACCATTTGCATATGGCCAAGCGCCTCCAATAAAAGTACTCATCTTACATTCCTCCTTTAAAATATAAAAAGCCCCACCCCTATCTTAAAAAAGATAAGGGCGGGGCTGTATAAACAGTCGCGGTACCACCTTATTTCGCCAATTACTCACATAATTAGCCTTAACAAGTACGGAGCTATACGCTCTTATACTGTGGTTTTGATAACGAGTACCAACTCTCGTCGCCGCCTACTATTATCATGTGATAAGTTCAGGACGCAGCTCAAAGGCCATTGTTCAAATGAATATTCTTGCTTCTTCTCAGCTACCGAAGCTCTCTGGAAAGAATGTTTTCATCCTACTTTTCCTTTTCAACGCTTTTATATAACACGTATTGTACGACTTAATAACAGAAAAATCAAATTTAAATTTAAAAAGAACAGGAAATCTCACCCTCCCGCCGAATACCTATACGTTCACAAAAGGAGCGATAACATTGAATCAAAAACAACTAAGCGCTATGAATGAAAAGAGCTGGAATGCAGCTGCTTATGAAGCATGGACGAATCGCCACGGGGCGCCAGCTGATTATGCCAAAAAGATCATGGAAGATCCCTTACGTGAGGTAGCTCATTATTTACCTTACATACAATCTCCAAAAGAAAAGCGTATTATTAACTTACTCGGTTCAAAAGGTAATAAAGCCGTTGCTCTCGCTCTTTTAGGAGCTGACGTAACGGTTGTTGATATTTCAGCAAGTAATGCAAAATACGCAAATGAACTCGCAGAATCTGCCGGAGTTTCTATTCAGTACATCGTCTCTGATGTACTAGATGTAACCCTCCTTGAATCATTTGATATCGTATTACTAGAACTTGGTGTACTCCATTACTTTTTAGATTTAAAACCGCTCTTTACAAAAATCTCTCAATTATTAAAAACGGACGGAACATTTATCCTTCGCGATTATCATCCCATGTATACAAAACTATTAGGAGTCGACCATCCATCATTTCAAGCAAGTGGAAATTATTTCGATGAAGAATTAATTGAAGATGATGTTGCTTACAGCATTCTTCTTACAGAAGCGCAGAAAGAATCTGTACCGAAAACAAACATACGCCGCTGGACGTTAGGTGAAATTATTACAACACTCGCCGCGGAAAATTTTAAAGTCGAAGAGCTAGTTGAAGAACACGGATCTCATCAACGATGGGTCTTCCCTTCTACTGCACCAGAAGGAATTGAGGAACGCGTGCCAGGTCTATATACAATAATTGCGACAACATGCAAAAAAGGATCCCTTCACGGATAGGATCCTTTTTGCATGCTCACGCATATAAGTTGAGGTTGGAGATTACCATAATTCTGTAGAATAGGACACAAGATATTTCAACATTTTGTCTCTGACTTACGTCGTCAAAAAGGGGTATGACCAACATAACGAAGAGTAATGTCTTTAGTTGATATTGATAATCGTTATCAACTAATTAGAAGTATACATGATGTTATTTCAAATTACAATAGCATTTTTAATATTTATTTATTAATTTTCGGATATACAAATGTATACATTTTAAGGACATTTACTACCATCAATCTCTCTTTTTACTTTAAAATATCTCTTTCTCTCTCTCATTCTGTCTGCTATAATTCCTAAAGGAAAGAAGCAAGCTTTATTCCAACTGGAGTAAAGCTTGCTTTCAATTTTAAATCAATTAATTATAATACTAAGATTTTACAAAGGAGGCTTTTTTTATCATATGAATTTTGTCAGCATTAGAAAAAAACTTATGTTCATGATGGGAACAATTTGCGCTTTATTTGGCATCGCCTTAGCTTTCATTTTATATTTCGCTATCGATCAGTCACATAAAGCTGACGCACTACAAGAAGACATTTCACCTCTTGCCACTGAATTAAAAGAGCGCGGGGACGCTTATCAAGTACAACTCTCTGCTTTAAGAGGTTATTTACTACAACATGATCAAGTCGAATTAGACAAGTTTAATGAAATGAGTAAAAATCTTGAGGATTCAAAAGATAAAATTCTTTCTAATCCAAATCTTTCTCCATCTGTGAAAAATACAATGGAATTAGGATCTACTTGGAGAAAATTTATTGAAGAGAAAGTTTTCACTCTAGCAAAAGAGCAGAAGTGGGAAGAAGCTTTACAAGTAGCTTCTACAGAAAATGGTACAGTCTATAAAGTAATTGGCGATTTCACAAATTATAGTAATGAGCAAGCTAAGTTACGTGAACAATCAATTGAACAAATTGATCAATCTGCACTCCGAATTGAATATGCAGTCTTCCTATCACTTGTTATTTGTATTGTCGTTGCAATTATTCTTGCATGGTGGTTCTCTGGTAAACTTGTAAAACCAATTCAGCAAATTGACATTAAGCTAAAAGAATTAGCCTCTCAAGAAGGTGACTTAACGGCACGCCTTCAAGTAACTAGCAATGATGAAATCGGCGCTATTGCAACATCCTTTAATAAAATGTTAGAAAACCTACAACATATCATTTATCGTGTTCAAAAAACATCATTGGAAGTACAAACCGCTTCTGAAAATATGTTAGAAAATACGAATACATCACGTGAAGCAACAATACAAATTCAAAGCTCAATGTCCAATTTAAATGCAAGTATTCAATCTCAAACTTCTAGTATGGAAGAAAGCTCAACTGCAATGGACGATATGGCAGTAAACGTTCAGCGTATTGCTGAATCTGCTTCATCTGTAGCTGAACTTGCTGTCGCTACATCTGAACATGCTAACGATGGAAACACGGTTATCCAAAAATCAGTTTCACAAATGACAACGATTCATGAAGCTGTAAATGCTACGTCAGAAGTAGTCGAACGTCTAATCACCCACACGAAATATATTGATACAGCTGTACAATCAATTTCTAATATCGCTGAGCAAACGAACTTACTTGCTTTGAATGCTTCTATTGAAGCAGCCCGTGCTGGCGAACAAGGAAAGGGATTTGCTGTCGTAGCTGATGAAGTTCGAAAACTTGCTGAACAATCTAAAACAGCTGCAACAGATATTAACAAATTACTCCATCAAATTCAAAATGATACAGAAACTGCTAGCTCTATGATGGCTCAAGGTCGCTCTGAAGCATTTGAAGGCATTCATGTCATTCGTGAAGCTGGTACTTCTTTCACAGCAATCGTTGAACAAGTAAATACAGTATCTACTCAAATGCAGGATATATCAGCAACTGCTGAAGAGATGGCTGCAAGTGCTGAAGAAATGAATGCTTCACTTAATAACATTGCTTCTATTTCGAATGAAGTATCCAGTGAAACTGCCGCAACAGCACAATCTGCTGAACAGAAAGTTATTGTTATGAATGAGATGACAGTAACTGCTGGGCAAATGAAACAAACAGTTGAAGAATTAGATCAACTCGTATCTCATTTTAAAACCAAATAGTTTGTCACAAAATATCCCTCTTCCAGAAGGGATATTTTTTTGAGCTCATTTCCTGCACATTATACACAATTCCGTTATAATGAGAATCGATATCATTAATATGTAGGAGGTGCTCCTTATGTCACAAGAAGCATTTGAAAATAAATTATTTGCAAACTTAGAGGCTGTTATTGACCCTGAGCTCGGTGTTGATATTGTCAACCTTGGATTAGTTTATGATGTTACTGCGGATGAAAATAATAATGCTGTCATTACAATGACAATGACTTCCATCGGTTGTCCAATGGCTGGTCAAATCGTATCTGACGTTAAAAAAGTATTATCAACAAATGTACCTGAAGTAAATGAAATAGAAGTAAATGTCGTTTGGAATCCGCCATGGTCTAAAGAACGCATGTCACGTATGGCAAAAATCGCATTAGGTATTCGTGACTAAATAAGGTAAGAGCTAACCGGCAAATAACGGGATAAAGAAAAGACCTGACAACCTAGTCAGGTCTTTTTCTCTTATTATTTTACGCCTACAGCGTCATAAGCTTTCGTTACAGCTTGTACAGCTTTAGAGTTTTTACCATATAAATCTTCAGCTGACTGAAGTGCCGCTTGACGCATCATCTTAAAGTCAGAGTTTGCAGTTAAATATTTCGTAAGAGCACGGTAATAAATTTTTTCTGTCGCTTCACGGCCTACTCCAGTTACTTTCACGCCGTAATGCTCTCCGCCATCAGATACTAAATATGCAGCTTTATTGTTAATACTACTGTTAATATGAACGCCGCCATTATCAGCTGTTCCAGTGTAGCGCTTATTGTAGTGATCTGGGTAACCTTCACCTGGTTTTAATGGATTTGGAATAGATGCTGGATCTTTCAGAGAACGAAGTGCATCACCAGGTTTTCCAGGTGTATAAATGTCAGCACCTAAATCCCAGCTCTTCTTCTCAACCATGACACCCATAATATCAGATAACGATTCATTTAACGCACCTGACTCATTTTGATAAACAAGATTTGCTGTATGCTCAGTTACAGCATGCGTTAATTCGTGACCAATAACATCTAGGCCAGCAGATAATGGAATAAATGTTGTACCATCTCCATCACCATACATCATCTGAATACCGTTCCAAGCTGCGTTATTCCAGTTTTCACCTACGTGAACAGAGGAAATAAGTTTCGCACCTTTATCATCGAAAGAGTTACGATTAAACGTCTTTTTATAATAATCGTATACTTTCCCTGCATTTACATGTGCATCAACCGCTGCTTTGTCATCAAAGAACTTATTTTTACTTTCTACTTCGACACCTGTATATCCGAACCATTGTGAGAATATATTAAACCAGTTTTCATCCATATTTTCTGCATCAAATGTATGAACACCTTGTCCACGCTTCCCATCGAATAAATGGAATGCACCTGTTTTCTCATTTTGAGCAACTTCAAATGATTGTCTATTTCCTAATACTCCGTAACCAAATCCTGTAATGTTATCTACAGCATTATATTTCTCAATCACATTTCCATTTGTCGCATCAACAAAATAATGCCAATATCCTGGAGCTGGCTTTGAAATCGACGCTTTCACTAAATATGCAAGATAATAATTTCCATCTTTTTCATACACAAATAAATCTTTTTTCACACCATCATAATTCTTTACTTTACCAACTTCTTTTTCAATATCTGCCTTTGCAATTGTTTCTGCTTGTTCTGCACTAATCTTTGCAAATGCAGGAATATTTTTATCCTCTAAATTCGGAATAACTTGTCCGAAGAATGCTTTTACATTATTCTCTTTATCTAGCGTAACAGTTTGATCTGAACCATACACAGGAATGTTATTATGTTTCTCAACTAACTTCACATGTGTTGTACCAGATTCAGCATCTTTTTCTTCCCCAACAACATTGAAGTGTTTATCAATGTTTCCTGCTAATTTAAACATATCTTTCTTACTCTCTAAATATTGAAAGACCGTCTCTTTTTTATCTAGTCCTTCCGGTGCTTTCCATTCTTCACCTATGTATGCAGGTGTTTTAAACTCTTGATGATATTGAATTTTTTGTTCTTCCGCTTTCGTTGTCGTTGCTCCAAATGTTCCAAATCCCCCGGCTATAACAGTTAACGCTAATGCTGATGAAATGACTTGCTTTTTCACTATAACATTCCCCATTCCCATAAAGATTTTTGACACTTTTATACAATTCTTGTTTTTCAAGTTGATACCTCTTTCGAAAAATTGAGAAAGTTTTTTCTGACAATTCCACTCAAAAAAAGAGGACATCTATCGGATGTCCTCTTTTCTATAAACGTTTTATTACTTTTTCAATTCAATTGCTAAGTAGTGCGATTGCTCTTTCGCTTGAATATGAATATCTTCTTCTACTGCTTCTGCCGCATCACGCATAACAAGTATCTCACCATTTATAACACTACTTCCTTCAATTTGTACAAGGTACAATTGACGACCTTCTTTCACAGGAAAATGAATTTCTTTTCCTGCCTCTAATGATAAAGAGTACAAATTCGCATCTTGGTGAATTCGAATTGGTGCATCTCCTTCTAATGGCGATACCATGTGAAACCATTCGTTTTCACGCTTGCTCCAATCAAATTTAAACTCACCATAGTTTGGTTTATGATCCGCACGGTCTGGTAGAATCCAAATTTGTAATAAACGTAGTGTGTCATTTCCTAAATTATGCTCACTATGAAATACACCTGTACCAGCACTCATATATTGAACATGTCCACGCTCAATTGTTCCGCGGTTCCCCATGCTATCTTCATGTGTTAAAGCACCATCTACAACATAAGAAATAATCTCCATATCGCGGTGCGGATGCATATCAAAACCAGTTTGCGTTGCTACTAAATCATCATTAATTACACGTAACGCTCCAAAATTCATGTTATCCGGATTATAGTAATTAGCAAAGGAAAAATGAAAATGTGTATTTAACCAACCGTGATTTGCTCTTCCCATATTTTTATGATCAACTTTTCTAAACATATCCTTCACCCCATATTATCTCGAAATCGAGACTTATTTCAAAATTTTTATCACTGTAATTTTTTTAGTAATTGTAGTAATTGATGTTGTTCTTCTATATTCAAATTTTGAAATTGCCCCGCTTGGAACGTTTCTTGAGGGGGTACGATTTCCCCATATAAAGCTCGTCCCTTTTCTGTTAGCGAAATATATTTCGTAGTACCTTCTTGTTCACGATGAATCCACTCCAGCTGCTCCATCTTATTTAAAAGTTGCGTGACATTTCCTTTCGTAACAAACAGCTTATTTCCCAGCTCTTGCTGTGTTAAACGATCATGTCCTCCAACTTGAGCTAGCACATCAAACTGAGCGGCAGATACATCCCATTCTTTCAAGTGCTGATTCGTCTCACGAATGCTCTTATTATAAAAGCGTGATAAACGAAACCATAATAGTAGCCCTAGTCTATCTTCTGTTTTCATTCCATCACCTCGCTCGTTTCGTAATATTAGTTTAGGACTAAACTTCATAAAAGTCAAATACTTATTTTTAGTAAGCACTAAAGAAAGCACAGCGCTAATTCTCCACTATGCTTTACATCATTTTTCTATTTTTATACTCATCTAATTTCCTCTCCGCGAATGCCCTCGCATCTTTCTCGATCCATCTCTCTTCGTACGATTCACTTCCCACATACAATACTTCTCTCTTATGCTGCATCGCATGGCGAAATTCATGCAGTAGTGTCTTAAGCACTTGCTCATATCCTTCCCACATACAAACGAAAATTAATTGTTTTTCTTTATGATAAAAACCACCTACCGGGAATAGAAACTCTTCTTCCTCTTCTCCTAATGATAGAAGTACATCATTTGCCTCACACGTATCACAAAAAATAACTGGCGTTTTACATGTTTCAATAAGAGAAAACAAATCCTCTCTTAGCTTTTTGACATCCCAAGGAAGCTCCGAATCCAACACATACCAATTCTCCGCCTGTTGATATACATTTTGAAACTGGAGTTCCATTTCTCTTTATTCCCCTTTCCAAGCCTTCTTTTTCTATATATATGCCACAATATGGTGAATATTAAACATACTCTGTCATACTTTGAGAAACGCCAATAAAAAGAACCTATATCAGTATAGGTTCTTTTCCATAATTACTTTTTTTTCATCATTTTTTTTAGTACAAAATAACCGATTGCGCAAACAATAGCAGCAATTGCAAAATATTTAACATAAGGACCAGCTACTTTATTAATACTTTCCCACTCTGATCCTAACTTAAATCCTAAATATACAAACACAATTGACCAAGGAATAACAGCTAGTGTGGTTAACGTAATAAACTTTGCATGTGACATTTTCGCAATACCTGCTGGTATGGAAATGGCATGACGCACAACTGGAATAAAACGTGCGGTAAAGATAACGCCAGTTCCGTAACGATTAAACCAATCTTCAGCATAATCAATATGTTTCTTCTGGATCAAAATATATTTTCCATATCGCTCAAGAACAGGTCTTCCTCCGTATCGACCGATCCAATAAATGAATAATTGTGCGATTACACCACCAATTGTACCGAACGCGACAGCGCCCCAAAACGTAATGCTTCCTGTTGATACTAAATAACCTGCATAAGACAATACGATTTCACTCGGGATAACCTCTAGCATTAATCCAAGCATAATTCCCCAATAACCAAGTCCTTCTAGAAAAACTAAAACGGAATGAATCAACTCTCCTAACATCATATACCTCTCTTTACTGTTTTCATTGCAAAAATAAAAGTACAAGCAGGAAATATCTTGTACTTTTATTTTTTTAATTTAGTTAGTCTTCGTATCCCACTTAAATATTTTATTTAAGAATTTATATACATTCTTTGACTCTTTCGTCAGAAGTGGACCTAAGATGGATAGTATAAGCACGTATAGCGCTGAGAATGGTTTTAGTACTGACATTAAACCACCCGCTATTCCAATATTGGCCATAATAATAGAGAACTCTCCTCTTGAAACGATTGTTAATCCAATATTTGTTGAAGCTTTATGAGATAATCCAGCTTGCCTTCCTGCAATCATCCCCGCTACAAAGTTACCGATTATCGTAAGAAGGACAGCACCTAATGTTAGCCATATTGCCCCACCTAATGAGAACGGATCAATACTTAATCCGAAACTGAAGAAGAAAATAGCTCCGAAGAAATCTCTAAATGGAACAACAAGATGCTCAATTCGATCACTATGCTCTGTCTCAGAGAAAACTAATCCTAAAAGAAGTGCTCCGATTGCTTCTGCAACGTGAATCGTTTCTGAGAAACCTGCAATAAAGAATAATGAAGCAAATACTACAATAATAAAGATTTCATCTGAACTAATGTTGAGTAATTTATTTAATAATGGAGTAGCTTTTCTAGCCACAATAAAGAATAGAAGCATGTATCCTAAAGCGATTCCAATTGAAGTAAGGGCACCTAAGAACGAAGCATGATCCCCAAGTACTAGGCCCGAAACTACTGATAAATACACAGCAAGGAATATATCTTCAAACATAATAATTCCTAAAATTAATTCGGTTTCATTATTACCAGTTCTTCTTAAATCCACTAATACTTTAGCAACAATAGCGCTAGAAGAAATCGTAATAATACCCGCAATAATTAAGATTTCAAGTAACGGGAAGCCCATTATAAATCCGTATAATAATCCAAGTGAAAAGTTAATCAAAATATATATCGTTCCGCCAATCGCAATAGAACGTCCAGATTTAATTAGTTTTTTCATCGAAAATTCTAATCCTAGATAGAATAGAAGGAATAAAACCCCAATCCGTCCAAGGAAGGATATCACACTTGCACTTTCAATAAATTTGAGATCGATAACACCTATTGTCGGTGCATGCGGTCCTACTAACATGCCAAGAACAATGAGAAAAGGAATTACTGAGAATTTAAATTTTCCAGCAATCACCGCTGCAATTGCTACTAAAACTAAAGCTGTACCAACTTCAAAAATTAACGTATCCATCTAGTCAGTCCCCCTATTCGAAAGTAACTCATTAATAATTTTTTTAATTTCTTCTCTTTCACCAGAAACTACGAGCATATCGCCTTCTTCAATTACCGTTTCTGGACCTGGGTTAAATAGCTTTTTCATATTCTTTTTCATAACAGCTATTATCGTTACGCTATATGTCTTTCTTATTTCAAGATTACCAATTGTTTTTCCAATTGCTGGAGCTGCATTCTCCACTTTGAACCACTCAATCGCTAAACCTTCAAAGACCATCTCAACATTTTCTAACGCTCTAGGCTTATATACCATTCCACCTAATATCGCTGCAATTTGTCTTGCCTCTGAATCACGCAGTGAAATACTAGAAATACTTTCTTCATGGTCTGAATCAAAATGATACATTTCTCTACGCCCATCATCATGAATCACAATCACCATTTTTTCATTACCTTTCGTAACAACTTGAAATTTATAACCAATACCCGGAAGTTCACTTTCTCTAATATTCATATTTGGCTCCTCCACAACTATTTTTATTTGAATTTTCTGTTTGTCTGTCTTTTGTTCATCCAATCAACTTTAGAAACTCTAACCATTCAGGATACCTGTGATTTGGAAATCTTTTATTGTAATAATAAGTGGCTCCTAAAAAGATACTTAAAGATGTAATGATAAAAAATATATTACTTCTCATCTTCAAACTTTTAAGGCTTACTTTCAATAAAGTTTCTTCTTTCAAATTATCCCCTCTTTCTCGCTTTAAATTTAGTTTTTTAAAATGTAAATAATTCTAAAAATATTACGATGTAACATAATCATAACACAAAATACATTTAAGTAACATAATTTTTTAGAAAAATTGATTCCAGTATATTTTTTGCATATAATTTTCTTATTACGAAAAAAAGGAAGTGTATTATATGGTTGATATCTTTAGCAGATTCCTTGAGGTAACGAATAATATTTTATGGTCATATATTCTTATTGCAATGCTAATCGGCTTCGGTCTTTATTTCTCTTTCAAATTAAAATTTGTCCAAATTACTCATTTCGGTGAGATGGTCAGTTTAATTAGTAAAGGGTTTAATCGAAAAGAAAAGAAAAAAGATAGCATCTCCCCGTTCCAAGCATTTTGCTTAAGTGCAGCAGCACGTATCGGTATCGGGAACTTAGCTGGTGTCGCTTTAGCAATTTCAATGGGTGGACCTGGCGCAATATTTTGGATGTGGTTTATCGCAATTATTGGCGCAGCTACTAGTTTCGTAGAATGTACACTTGCGCAAATTTATAAAGTAAAAGATGGAAACAGGTTCCGTGGCGGTCCAGCATATTACATGGAAAAAGGATTAAACAAACGCTGGATGGGTGTTTGGTTCTCCCTCCTTATTACAGTTACGTACGGATTAATTTTCAATTCAGTGCAAGCAAATACAGTAACAATAGCGTTTGAAAACGCATTTGGACTAGAGCGAACGATCGTAGGAGCTCTATTAGCTGTATTAGTTGCAGTTATTATTTTTGGAGGTATTAAAAGCATTTCACGTATTACAGAAATGATTGTTCCTCCAATGGCAATTGTTTATATTGGTGTGGCTGTTTTTGTCGTTATTAAAAACTTCAATATGTTACCAAGCATTTTCATGGAAATATTTAATGGCGCATTCGGTTTAGACCAAGCAATCGCTGGTGGTATTGGTGCAGCAATCAAGTTCGGAATTCAGCGCGGTTTATTCGCAACAGAAGCAGGTATGGGTAGCTCTCCTAACGCAGCTGCAACATCAGATGTATCTCACCCTGTAAAACAAGGACTTGTTCAAGCATTAGGTGTTTTCGTAGATACATTCTTAGTATGTACATCAACAGCATTTATCGTATTGTGTTCTGGACTTTACAAAGGATCAAACTTACAAGGAATTGAATTAACACAACAAGCACTAAGTTCACAAATCGGATCGTGGGCAAGCACTTTCTTAGCGATTATTATTTTCCTATTCGCTTTCAGTTCCTTACTAGGAAACTACTATTATGGCGAAACAAATATCGCATTCATTAAAGAAAGTAAGACATGGTTAATGATCTATCGCGTTGCAGTTGTCGGAATGGTATTCTTCGGATCTATCGCTGCCCTTCAAACTGTTTGGAGCCTAGCTGATTTATTCATGGGATTAATGGTATTCACAAACTTAATTGCTATCTCATTCCTTAGCAAATTCGCCTACTCAGCTTTAGTAGACTATTTGAAACAAAGGAAACAAGGTAAAGACCCTGTTTTCGTTGCAAGTTCTATCCCTGGCTTACAGAATACAGAGTGCTGGGATGGACAAGATGTAGAAGAAAAACAAAAGGCTGTTTAATAATTAAAAGCGGAAGCGGCTCGTTCAGAATCGCAGGACATTGGAGCTCTCGACCTTGAAGCGCTTTTTGCTTCGAGCGAGAGAG
>NZ_MACI01000086.1 GCF_001884105.1 Bacillus luti
CGTTCTTTGCCTCACAGGAAGGCGCGAAATGACCGACTGTTCTAGTCACCGAAGCTGGATATAATAAAAAGCGGAAGCGGCTCGTTTATAACAAGAGCTATATATTAAACAAAGGCCCTATTACTTCACCGTAATAGGGCCTTTTATTTACAACCGTTCATAATTTGTTCAAAATAATTCCAGCAAAAGGGTTGATTTGTACAGATTACTAGATTATAATAATTATAAATTAGTAATTGATATCATATAACAACTCAAAAGGAGATTGATCATAATGAACAAACAAGTAATCGAAGTATTAAACAAACAAGTAGCAGACTGGAGCGTTTTATTCACAAAACTACACAACTTCCACTGGTACGTAAAAGGGCCTCAATTCTTCACATTACATGAGAAATTTGAAGAACTTTACACAGAATCAGCTACTCACATCGATGAAATTGCAGAACGCATTTTAGCAATTGGCGGCAAACCAGTAGCAACAATGAAAGAATACTTAGAACTATCTTCTATTCAAGAAGCAGCATACGGAGAAACTGCAGAAGGGATGGTCGAAGCAATCATGAAAGACTATGAAATGATGCTAGTCGAACTGAAAAAAGGCATGGAAATCGCTCAAAACTCTGACGACGAAATGACATCTGACCTACTATTAGGCATCTACACAGAACTAGAAAAACACGCTTGGATGCTACGTGCGTTCTTGAATCAATAATATATTTAAAAGCGAAAGCGGCTCGTTCAGAATCGCAGGACATTGGAGCTCTCGACCTTGAAGCGCTTTTTGCTTCGAGCGAGAGAG
>NZ_MACI01000087.1 GCF_001884105.1 Bacillus luti
CCGCCATGCTGATACATGAAATTTATATCAGCGATTTTTCCAATATATCGACTTACCGACAAATCACGACAATAATAGCCCCCCTCTCCTCTACTTTTATCGATATATTACAATGCCGTTTATGTTAAAATATAGGAAACACCCTTTAGTAAAATAGATCCAAAAAGCTTTTCCATATTCATCATTTACTACTTAAATGGCGGGAGTGGTTCAGTTGAAAGACTACTTAATTAGAGCATTTTTTGCGTTAATAACAGTTGGGATTGTCTTACTTATAGCTAATATTTTCAATATACGTGTCCAGGTTAAAGACTATGCTTTCCTCGTGGTTGTAGCGATTGGTGGCGGCTGGGGTGGCTGGTACCTGTATAAAAAACAAAGTAATCCAAATGATAAAGGCATTCCAAAGTAATATGGAATGCCTTCTTTTTATTGTCGTCTATAATAAATAATGAAATTCAAACCGCTAATACAACCAATTGCAATAAACATATTAAAACTCTGTACATCTCCAGCTAGATTATACTCATCAACGATAAAACCAATCATAAAGAGTGTTATCGCCGAAACACCGATACACAATATCGAAATAAACCAAAGCGAAAATTCATTAATTAGCTCTTTCTTCTGTGTTGAAACAATTAGCATAACAAGGATAGATGCCACTAAAATACTTTTAAAAACCGGTCTTAAATACACAAACTCCTCCATCTATTTCTCCTTTTCCAAAAACATTATATCTCAACATTAACATATTTAACCAAATTAAAAACACATGCCTTTTCAAGATAAAGTGAAACTTTAATCAGTGGGGATTTTCTTCATCCCCCACTGATTATTAGCCTTCACCAATCGGACTTTTATGGGCAGTTGATCCCTCACCTAACTTCTTTGCTTTCGCTGAATTTTGAGGTGGGGGTCTTACTGCCCATTAAAGCGGGATAAAATGACATGTGTTTCCAAAAATCTCTATAAAATTGTATTATGATAGCTGTTTCCACTTCGTCCCTAAAACAGGGCGCTCATAATTTTGTATTTCATGAATTAGTTTATCTGCCGTCTCAGCTGAAACGATCAACTCTTTATTTGATGGATTCATAAATCCTTCTTCCGCTGCACGTTCCACCATTTGCAGGATTGGTCCATAGAAGTCTTTAATATTTAATAAACCAACTGGCTTATTATGTATGCCAATTTGTGACCAACATACTACTTCAAATAGCTCTTCAAATGTTCCATATCCACCTGGTAATGCAATGAAAGCATCCGCAAGTTCTGCCATTTTCGCTTTACGCTCATGCATCGTTTCTACTTCAATTAGTTCTGTTAATCCTGTATGTACAATTTCTCCTCGGAATAGCCCGCGCGGCATAACACCTGTTACACGTCCACCTAAACGAAGAACTTCGTTTGCTACTTCACCCATTAATCCGACGCATGAACCACCGTATACAAGCTCATAATCGTTCTCAACAAACATTTTCCCTAACGCTATTGCCTGTTCTTTAAACTCTGGTCTCTCCCCTAAATTGGAACCTGCAAACACACAAATCTTTCTCATTCCTACACCCCAAAACTATATATTGTCATGATACAATTGACATTGTACAACATATTGAGGAGATGAGGAAGAATTGGATATCGTTGCATTTCAAAGATGGGTTGAGGAATTTTACGAAAAACGAAGCTGGTCACAGTATAATGCCTTTATTCGCTTAAATTTCTTAACCGAGGAAGTTGGAGAAGTTTCACGCGTCGTTCGCGCTATTGAAATCGGTCGTGATCGTCCCGATGAAGACGCGAAAACGGAAGAAGAACTAAAACAAGAGCTAAAAGAAGAACTCGGTGATGTACTATCTAACCTTATTATTCTTTCGCAAAAATATGATTTAGACATGCAAGACATTATGGACGCACACGTCACAAAGCTTTCGAAAAGGTTCGAGACATCCAAATGAGAACATTATCAATTATGGTATAATATTCTTGTCACAATAATAAGGGGGATTTTATGTTATCAAAAAAATTGCACGACGCATTAAATGAACAAATGAACTTTGAATTTTACTCTGCCCACGCTTATATGGCAATGGCTGCTTACTGCACAGCGGAAAGCTACGATGGATTCGCTAACTTTTTCCTTGTACAAGCTGAAGAAGAACGTTTCCACGCAATGAAGCTTTATAACTACATTAATGACCGTGGTGAGCGTGCTATTATTACTGGATTTGATAATCCAAATAATGAATATGAATCTGTATTAAACGCTTTTGAAGTAGCACTTGAGCACGAGCGTGAAGTAACGAAGCGTATTTACAACCTATCCGATATCGCTTGGGATGAGCGTGAACACGCAACAATTACATTCTTAAAATGGTTCGTCGATGAGCAAGTAGAAGAAGAAGCTTCATTCGATAGCATCATCCAAAAATTAAAACGTATTACAAGCGATTCAAACGCATTATTTATGCTAGACGCTGAATTGGAAAAACGTACATTTACGGCTCCAGCTGAATAACAAAAAAAGCAATGAGCCCGCGCTCATTGCTTTTTCTTAATTTATTAAAGCATAACCCCAACGATAATCGCTGATAATATACTTACTAACGTTGCACCGTATACAAGTTTTAGTCCGAATGATGATACGACGTTTGCTTGTTTGCCATCGATACTCTTCGTTGCCCCTGCGATAATTCCGATAGATGAGAAGTTCGCAAATGATACAAGGAAGATAGATAAAATACCTACTGTACGAGCCGATAAATCGCCAGCTACTTTACCAAGGTCAAGCATTGCAACGAATTCGTTCGTTACTAATTTCGTTGCCATAATTTGTCCTGCTGTTAGCATCTCTGATGTTGGAATACCCATTACGAATGCTAATGGTGAGAAGACATACCCTAAAATACTTTGGAATGTGATTCCGAAAATTGAATCGAATACACCGTTAATTGCTGTAATTAATGCTACGAAACCGATTAACATCGCCGCTACTGTTACAGCGATAGAGAAACCAAGCATAATATATTCGCCTAACATTTCAAAGAATGTTTGCTTCTTATCTTCTTGCAATTCTAAAATATCGTCTTCTTCTTTTACTTCATATGGATTAATGATATGAACGATAATGAATCCACTGAATAAGTTTAGTACAAGTGCTGTTACTACATATTTTGGATCAATCATTTTCATATAAGAACCAACGATTGACATCGATACTGTTGACATTGAAGATGCACAAAGTGTGTATAAACGATTTTTCGGTAATTTGCTTAGTTGATCTTTTACTGTAATGAATACTTCCCCTTGACCAACAATTGCAGCTGCTACCGCATTATATGATTCTAGTTTTCCTAAACCGTTAATTTTACTTAATAGGAAACCGACTGCACGAATGATAATCGGTAAAACTTTAATATGTTGTAAGATCCCAATTAGTACTGCTAAGAAAATAATTGGTAATAATACTGTTAAGAAGAATGGTGCTTGTCCATCATTTGCTAGACCACCAAATACGAAATTAACCCCTGCTTCCGCAAATTTTAAAATAGCGCCAAACCCATCTGCAATCCCTTTTACTAATACAAATCCGATCTTTGTATTTAGTAAGAAATAAGCAAGTACCAATTGAATGACAAGCATAAGTGCAATTGGTTTATATTTAATCTTCTTACGATCTGAACTGATAAGGAAACCTAGTACAAACACTACAAGTAAACCGACTAGAAACATTACTATTTTCATATGTGAATCCTCCACTTCTCCCACGAGTTATCGGTCGTATAACGTATAACGAATGACGTCTGACCATTGATGTTAAAAAATTTAAAACCCCTAAATACTATTCAACTGTCATCTAAAATCAGTAAGCGTTTACATAAATTGCAATTTATAAAAGGTAGCCTCTTCTCTCCTACCATATTTGAAAGTCTGAAATTGATACCACCTACAAATCAAATTGTAAGCGTTATCTAATCGAAATGCAATATAAATTTTAAAAGATTTTTATATGTTAATATATTCCTAAATAATTGGTTTTTTCATGAAAATTTACCATAAAAAACAGCCCTAGCTATGAGCTAGAGCTACCTTTTTTATAACATAACACCAACGATGATCGCTGATAAAATACTTACTAATGTTGCTCCGTACACAAGACGTAAACCGAATGATGATACAACGTTCGATTGATTTTCATCGATACCTTTCGTTGCTCCTGCGATAATTCCGATAGATGAGAAGTTCGCAAATGATACAAGGAATACAGAAAGAATACCTACTGTACGAGCTGATAAATCACCAGCTACTTTTCCAAGATCAAGCATCGCAACAAACTCGTTTGATACTAATTTTGTTGCCATAATTTGTCCCGCTGTTACCATCTCTGCTTGCGGGATACCCATTACGAATGCTAATGGTGAGAAAATGTATCCTAAAATAGCTTGGAATGTAATACCGAAAACTGAATCAAACAAGCTATTGATTGCTGTAATTAATGCTACGAAACCAAGTAACATTGCCGCTACTGTAATTGCAATCGTGAAACCAAGCATAATATATTCACTTAGCATTTCAAAAAATGATTGCTTCTTCTTATTTTCTAACTGTAATGTATCTTCTTCTTCTGTAATATCGTATGGATTAATAATATGAATAATAATGAAACCACTAAATAAATTTAATACAAGTGCTGTTACTACATATTTCGGTTCGATCATTTTCATATAAGAACCTACGATCGACATCGATACTGTCGACATGGAAGATGCACATAATGTATATAAACGATGTTTTGGGATTTTACTTAATTGGTCTTTTACTGTAATAAATACTTCTGCTTGTCCAACAATGGCAGCCGCTACTGCGTTATATGATTCTAATTTCCCTAAGCCATTTACCTTACTTAACAACGTACCAATAGCACGAATAAATATCGGTAAAATTTTAAAGTGTTGCAGAATTCCGATTAAAACGGCAAAGAATACGATTGGTAATAATGCTGTTAAGAAGAATGAAACCTCTCCTTTATTAACAAGACCGCCAAATACGAAAACGATTCCAGCTTCCGCATATGCAAGAAGTGCGCCAAATCCATCTGAAATTCCTTTTACTAAAATATAACCGACTTGCGTATTTAATAAGAAATAAGATAATGCTAGCTGAATAACAAGCATAATTGCGATTGGTTTGTACTTAATCTTCTTTCGATCGGCACTTATAAGAAAACCGAGTACAAATACAACGAGTAATCCTACAAGAAACATAACAAACTTCATTAATAAAATCCTCCATTTAACTCTTCATTAACGTTGAACGTCTGACCACTCGAAACAAGAAATAATCCGAACTTTCCATTTCTCCTCCAAAACCTTCAATTGGACGTGAAAAACGATAAAACCTCTTGTCTCAAAGGCATTTTCCATTCTAACATAAATCCCAACTCATATCCTCTCTTTTCTAAAAAAAATTACATTTTATTATAAAACCTTCATTAATGTTCGTCTTTTTCATTATGCAATAAAAAAAATGAGCATCAAGTTTCACTTGATGCTCACCTCGTTATACAGCTTTTTCTTTATCAGCTACTGGCTTATCCCAGCACTCTGTATTGTTCAATCCCGGAATAGACTCTGCATAAAATACTGGATCTTTTCCTTGTTTCTTTTGCTTAATATAATCTGATAACGCTGCGAAAGCGTACTTAGAAAGGAATACAATCGCTACTAAGTTAATAACAGCCATAATACCCATGAATAAATCTGCTAAGTCCCAAACAATTTGAATTGTTGCTACAGAACCTAACATAACCATACCAAGTACAGCAATGCGGTATGCATTTAATAGCACTTTACTTCCATTTAAGAATTCAATATTTGTTTCACCATAGTAGTAGTTACCTACTAATGAACTAAATGCAAACAAGAAGATCGCAACTGCTACGAATATAGATGCCCATGGACCAATATGTTGACTTAACGCTTGTTGCGTTAATTGAATTCCATTTAAATCAGCAGCATTATGCACATCTGATAAAAGAATGATAAATGCTGTACAACTACAAATTAATAATGTATCTGTAAATACCCCTAAAGTTTGAATGAAACCTTGTTTAACTGGATGCGTTACGTTTGCAGTCGCTGCTGCGTTCGGCGCACTACCCATACCTGCTTCATTTGAGAATAATCCACGTTTTACTCCTAGTAAAATCGCAGCTCCTAATCCCCCACCAACTACTTCTTTAATTCCGAAAGCATGTAAGAAAATTTCTTTAAATACATACGGAATTGCCGTAATGTTTGTTACAACAACGAATAATGCAACCGCTACGTAAATAATTGCCATTACTGGAACAATCATTTCAACTGCACGAGCAATTCGTTTCACTCCACCGAAAATAATAATTGCAAGTAAACCAGCCATAACAAGACCTACTAATCTACTATCTGTTTTAAATGCCCCATCAAAAGCTGCTGCTACCGTATTAGACTGTACAGCATTAAAAATCAAGCCGAAACTAACCGTTATTAAAACAGAGAAAACAACACCTAACCAGCGTTTCTTTAAACCCTTCTCCATGTAATACGCTGGTCCCCCACGGAATGTATTCCCATCCTTTACTTTATAAATTTGCGCTAACGTGCTCTCTACAAATGCAGAAGCACCCCCAATTATCGCGATTAACCACATCCAAAATACAGCCCCAGGTCCTCCCATAGAAATCGCAATCGCAACCCCTGCTAAGTTACCAGTTCCTACACGAGAAGCTGTACTCATACAAAAAGCCTGGAATGATGATACACCACTTTTTTCTTTTTGTGCTTTTCTTGTCTTTGAACTCGCCCCGTCCCCAAGTAAGCGAATCATTTCCCCGAAGTAACGAATTTGGACAAATTTCACACGAAATGAAAAGTAAAGTCCTAATCCAATTAACATCGCTATAATGATATATGACCAAAGAACATTATTTATATCCCCAATTACATTAGTTAAAAAATCCATACTTGTATTGCCCCCTCTTCCTAACAATAAGAAAATTATATTCTAAAAACTTTAAGTAATCAAGAACTTTATGTTAGGTTTTCTGACATGAATACGTTAAGATAATTAACACATATGTTTTTTCACGTAAAAACATAGCCAGTACGTGCATTTATCCAATAATCAATCACTCATCCTATGCGACCAGTCATACTTTTAAGACAGTACGTTCCCTACAAATAACAAGAGGAATGAACAAATAGAAATTATATTAATAATTACCTCTCACTCTTTTCATCATTTACTACAACAAAAAAGGCGAGCACCGAATTCATCTCGATGCTCGCCTTTTCATTATACTGCTTTTTCTTTATCCGTTACCGCTGACTTATCCCAACACTCTGTATTTGTTAAACCAGGAATAGAATCTGCACTGAAGACTGGATCTTTTCCTTGTTTCTTTTGCCTTACATAGTCCGCCAATGCAGCGTATGCAAATCGCCCAAGAAGTGTTATCGCAATTAAGTTTGTGATTACCATTAGACCCATAAATAGATCTGCCATATTCCATACAACTTGAAGTGTAGCAACAGAACCGAATAATACCATTGCAACCACCGCAATACGGTAAATTGTTAACCAAGTTTTACTTTGTTTAATGAATTCAATATTCGTTTCACCATAATAGTAGTTTCCTAGAAGTGAACTAAATGCAAATAAGAAAATAATAATCGCTAAGAAGCTACTTGCCCACGAACCAATTTGTGAACTTAACGCAACTTGCGTTAATTCAATACCTTCTAAATTTGTTGCCTTATATGCACCAGAACATAGTACGATAAATGCTGTTGATGTACATACTAAGAATGTATCCACTAAAACTCCAATTGTTTGAATAAAACCTTGTTTTGCTGGATGCGTTACATCAGCTGTTGCTGCCGCGTTCGGCGCACTCCCCATACCTGCTTCATTCGCAAATAATCCACGCTGAATACCATACTTCATTGCAGCACCGATACCGCCACCTACAGCTGAATCTAAACCGAATGCTCCTTTAAAAATTTCTGTAAACATATCCGGTATTAAATAATAATTTTTAATAACAACGAAAATTGCTACTGCAATATAAATAAGCGCCATTGGCGGAACGATCATTTCAGACATACGCGCGATACTTTTCACGCCACCAAAGATAATAACCGCGACCAATACTGCTAATACAATCCCAACAACGTAACGCTCAATACCAAAAGCGTTTTCAAATGCTAATGTAACTGTATTTGCTTGTACTGAGTTAAAAATTAATCCGTAACTAATTGTAATAAGGATAGAGAACCAAATTCCCATCCAACGTTTATTTAAACCTTTTTCCATATAATAAGCAGGACCACCACGGAAGCCACTGCCATCTTTTATTTTATAAATTTGCGCAAGCGTACTTTCTACGAAACTTGAAGACGCCCCGATAATTGCAATAACCCACATCCAAAATACTGCGCCTGGTCCACCCATCGAAATAGCTAATGCTACACCAGCTAAGTTCCCGATTCCAATACGAGCTGCTGAACTCATACAGAATGCTTGGAAAGAAGATACACTACCTTTTTTACGCGTCTTTCCAGTTAATCCATCACTCATTAGTCGAACCATTTCCCCTAAATGAGTAATTTGTACGAATTTCAATTTAATAGAAAAATAAAGACCTAAACCAATTAACATTGCAATAAGAATATATGACCAAAGAATTGTATTCGTTGATGAAACAAATTGCTCTAAAATATTCATACAATTAACCCCTCCTTTTCTTCATAAAAGGAATTATATTTAAAATATATTTAAAAATCAACATCTTTCGACAATTTTCCCTTTTCCAAATGTTAGAGGTTTAATGATTCCTCCCTCCAACAAATACACATACTAAAACAAAAAACAAATTCCTAAACAACCCCATTGACAAAAACACCAACCTGTAACTATAATGATTACATCAGGTTGTAACAAACCTAATTACAACAAATTCATTTACTTTCAGATATACACTTTAACAAAACACTTTGGAGGGATTTATTATGAAAATCGGAATTATCGGAGCAACTGGTAAAGCAGGAAGTCGTATTTTAAAAGAAGCATTAGATCGCGGACATGAAGTAACTGCAATCGTAAGAAACGCTGCAAAAATTACAGAAGAAAATGTAAAAGTTTTAGAGAAAGATGTATTCTCTCTTACATCTAATGACCTACAAGCATTTGACGTAGTTGTAAATGCTTTCGGTGCTCCAGCAGGCGAAGAACACCTTCACGTAGATGCAGGAAACGTACTTATTGAAGCTATGAAAGGTGCACCAAATACAAAATTACTTGTAGTTGGCGGCGCTGGAAGCTTATTTGTAGACGAAGAGAAAACAACACGTGTATTTGATACACCAGGCTTCCCGAAAGAATACCTTGCAACTGCTCAAAACCAAGGTGAAAACTTAGAAATCTTACAACAAACAAATGACATCACTTGGACATTCATCAGCCCTTCTGCACTATTCGCATTAGGAAAACGCACTGGTTCTTATACAGCTGGTAAGGACAACCTTCTTGTGAACGCAAAAGGTGATAGCTACGTAAGTTATGAAGACTTCGCGGTTGCAGCACTTGATGAAATTGAAAACCCAAAACACGTAAACGAACGCTTCACAGTAGTTTCTGAAGCTGAATAATAAAGAAAAGCTCGTAAAACATAATGTTTTACGAGCTTTTTATTATTGTACTTGTTCTAAACCATTCGGAGTAATCTTGAAGGAAATCTCTTTAAATTTCTTCGCATCTCCTTTTCCAATTAACTCACCAGTTTTATACCAACTTAAACGATCAGATTCTGCATGATATACTTTCACTAAATCCCCATACTGGAATGAAGTACCATTTACTTGCTCTGCAAAATTCTGTGAAGTTTCTTGCCCTTCTGCCGTTACATGTTTTTTCTCTTTTCCTTTTTGGTCATATAACGTAATTCCCATGTATAGCTCGTTTTTAAAGTAGCTATGAATTTGTTCATTTGTATATGTTACATGTAATTTCTTTTCATCATGATTAAACGTTACAATTGAACGAATACTATTACTTAGTCCCTGATACACTAGACTATCTCCATATGTTACTTCTACCAGAACTTCTGTAACTTTCTTGTTTCCAAAACGGTCTTTCGTTTCTACTTTTACTGTTCGCTTTCCGATTTTTGATGTATCTAGTTTTTCTACAAAACCAATTACTTCTCCATCTTTTACTTCAACAAAGTTTTTCGCATCTAATGTTTCACTATTTGTTCCGATTACTACTTTTTGCGGTTTTGCTGTCACTTCTTGTAGCATGTCCATTCTCTCAAAACCTTTTTCTGTCACTTTGAAGAATAGTTCTTTTGTTCCTTTTTTCTCACCTTGGCCAGTAAGGTTATTATTTTGATACCATTTCAAACGATCCGGCTCTGCATGAAATACTTTCACTACATCTCCATACTCAAACTGCATCCCATTCACTTGTTCCGCAAAGTTCTTTGAAGTTTCTTGCCCTTCTGCTGTTACATGTTTTTTCTCTTTTCCTTCTCCATCATATAACGTGATTCCCATGTAACGCTCTTTATTAAAATACTGATGAATTGGTCTATCCATATCAGTCGCATGTAATTGTTTCTTTTCATGTTCTAACGTTACAACCGAAGCGATTTCATCGTTGTATCCTACATATGCGATACTATCTCCATAAACCACTTCTAATGGTACTTCTGTTACTTGCTTATTTCCAAAGCGATCTTTCGTTTCTACTTTTACTGTTTGTTTTCCAACTTTTGATGTAGTTGGTTTTTCTACAAAGCCAATTACTTCTCCGTCTTTTACTTCAACAAAGTTTTTTGCATCTAATTTTTCAGCATCTGCTCCGACTACTACTGTTTGTGGCTTCGCTGTTACTTCTTGCAATGATGTTAATCTTTCAAATCCATTTTCAGTAATTTTGAAGAATAATTCCTTTATTTCTTTATTTTTTCCTTCCCCAACATATACGTCTTTTTGATACCAATGTAAGCGGGAAGATTCTGCATGGTATACTTTCACCACATCTCCGTACTCAAATGAAAGTCCATTTACTTCCTTAGCAAAAGCTTTCGTATTCTCCAAGCCTTTTACCGATACATTTTTCTTCTCTTTTCCTTCTTTATCGTACAGTGTGAACTCAAAATACTTTTCATCTTTAAAGTAATCGTGAATTAAATTCTTTGTATCTGTTGCACTAAATTTTTTCGCACCATGATGTAGGGTTACGACCGACTTCAGGTTCCCATTGGTATAATTCAATCCGTATACAAGTAAGCTATCTCCATATCCAACATTCACTACGACAGGAATTAAATTTTTATTTCCTTTTTCATCTATAATTTCTACTTTTACAGTTTTTTTCCCAACTTCAGGCTTATCTTGCATAATTACACCTGTCGTCTTTACACCTTCCCCTAAATTCTGTACAAGTTCCTTTGCCTTTTCCTCATCATACGTAGTACCAATTAATACATTTTGCATCTTAGTATTATTCGGTTCTCCATATGGAACTTCATATAAATCAGTTTGTTTTTCGCGAATCGGATTACTATCTGTAGATAACCATATCTCTTTTTCAAGTTTAGGTAATTGTAATTGATTTATTTTTTCTACAGTTTCTTCATTTGGAGTGAATCCCCATTTTTCGAAGAATGGAATTAAATTTTTACCAGCTACCTTTGATGCTACATATATAAACATTTGTTTTTCTTCTGCATAAGAATGCGGTTCTTCAATAGAAGATAAAGTACGATACATTTGATGCAGTTTCGGATAAAATTGATCCCCAAACGCTAAATGCAGTTGCCAAAACATGACTACCTTTTCAAATTCATTCATTTTTATCTGTGCATCTGGATCCCCTAAATAAGCAAATGCTTTTTCGTAACGCCCTTCTACTTCCAATCTTGTCTTGTTTCCTAGTGCAGTTTGAACCGCTAATGAATAAATGTTTACGGTAACTTCTCCAAGTTCTTCCCATAACCAAGTCATTTGTTGATGCTGATGCCCTACTTCATGCCAAGGTCCCCACCCATCAGTGCGTAATTCCTTTAAATTAAGTACCGATTCTAAATTCCCTTTGCTATAACCAGTTCTATAATGATTTGCATACATATAGTTATCCGTATACCAATCTTCAACAAAATGAATATAATGTTTTCCCTGATTAGTAACACCTGATGCTGTTTTTGATAGCCCAGATATATTATGTTCTATATTAATGATCTCATCATGCTGCTTTAATAAAGCTGATGGATCCTCTTCCTTTAAATGTTCCGCTACAGTTTCAGGATGCATAGTTAATAAACTATTTTCTCCCTTCATTTCTATTGCATATGGCTCAGGATTCTCTGCCAACATACGCTTCCAATCTTTTGTCGTATGCTTGCCTAAAATAAATAAAGGATTTTGCTTTCCACCTTTTTCAACTTTAGCTGTTACTTCACCGAAATTATTGTGGTTATAAAAGTATAATAGCCCACCATTTGGAGAAGAAATTTTATTTTCTCCTGGCTCTAATTGAAATTCCATTGGTGCCTCTTTTTCATAAGAATATGTACCAATATAAGCCTTTATCTTTTGTTTCCCTTCTAATTGAATCACGATTTCCTCATTTGGTTTTACATAAATTCCAGTTGGTTCATAAGGAGAAAAACTCAGTCGACGTTTATGCAAATCACGCACCTCATCTGCATCACCTTTTGGTAACAACTGATACACTCTCTCTTCTTGCTTTTTCTCCTTGTCTTCAACTGCCATCTCTGCATACACCTTAGGTAATTCAAGTCCATATGGTGTTAACAACGTAGCTAAACAAACACCAGCTACTAATACCCTACTCTTTTTCTTCTTTGACATAGTCTGTGTCCCCTGTCCTGTTTTTAGACAAACCATCCTATATATTCATTTAATGAAAAATCCTATTATCTTTATAAAAACATTTATAGAATAGACTAATACCTCGCGCACCTGTATCAATTACTACCGCATTCCTCCCCATGTATTCGCTTTCCTACATTGTAAAATTTTTATGCATTATGCCCTCCCCACTTTTCTACTTGTGATGAGTTCTCTTCATACATAAAAAGAGAGTAATAAAAGATACTTTTTAGTCTTGTCATCTATACATCTAAAAATAAAAACAACGATAGAATCTTACATTTTATTCATATATGACCATCTATAGGTAGTTTTTCCAACTGAATTGTACACGCTTTACACTTTGTTTGATAGCACTTTCAATCAGAATAATGTTACAATTTTGTGAATTTAATCTATTAATCG
This sequence comes from Bacillus luti, assembly GCF_001884105.1. Lineage (GTDB taxonomy): Bacteria > Bacillota > Bacilli > Bacillales > Bacillaceae_G > Bacillus_A > Bacillus_A luti. The sequence continues at coordinate 13,341 of NZ_MACI01000087.1, forward strand.
TAACGTTCAGATTTTATTATATTTAAATTATTTCTAAATAAATTTTACACTGCTTATACAGTGGTTTTTTATTAAATTAACCGTTTTATTATTTTTGTAATATAATATCACTCTTCGTATACATAGAAAAAGCATCGGCAAGCGCCGATGCTTTTTCTTTATCTTTTTTGATTCGGTTTATGTGGTTCATTTGGAGTATGTGGTTTATTATTATCATGACCATTTGTTGCTTTCCAACTTACCGCTAACTCTGGACTTGTTTTTTCTTCACTACGCTCAAGTAATACTACTGCGTTTTGAATTGTCGGTGTGCCCTTATGTGCAATCCCTTGTAGCTTAGTTAAATTTCCTATTACTTTGAAACTAAATCCACCAGCCGGTGTTTGTTTCGGAATTAAAATGCGGAATTTCTCGCCCACATTAAATTCAGTTTTTGCTTCGCCTTTTTCATTTACAAACTTCGCTCCTTGTGGTGCACCAGTTGCTTGAACTTTATACGTACCACTTTTTGCATTTGTTTCTACTGTATATAAACCTGTTTCAAAGAAATCATTTTTTAATACTGCTTGTTGTTCTTCTGATGGTACTACACTCATCGTAATTTCTTGCAACTCTTCACTAGCATTTGCTTTTGCAACTATATCTTTCGTTACTTTTTCTACATTTTTATTACGGAAATCTAAATCGTTAATATCAATTTGTTTCAATGCATTCCACACCGCAAGCTGCGTTGCGTAATGTGCATCTCTCCAATCAGAAACACCTAATTCTTGTGGACTCTTTTGTGGATATCCATTCAATAGTACACGGTACACATTAATATCCACTTTCCCCATTTCCGGTAAATCTTGGCCGCTTGGAGATTTCAAATCTACATTTAAGCAAAAAGCAATTTTGCCATCTGCCGTTTTAATAAGCTCTGTTCGGATTGGTTTCTTCTTAGACTTACTATAACTCCAATCCATTTGATACTTTGTATGGTCCATAACTTCTGCGAATGCTTTTTGAAGTGGGAATAATACAAATAAGACACTTAAAAACATAGCTAAAAGTTTGAACGATTGCTTTATATTCATGTTTACAGCCCCTTAATAACAAACTTAATACTAAGTAGTATTTAATTAGAAAATATTTTTATGCAAAAAAAAAAGAGCGCATAAAAGCACTCTTTTTTCTTTCTTACTTTAATCTTAGAAATCGAAGTTATCAGGATCTGGACCAACGCGGTGATTTTGGTTTAACGCATCGATTTTTTCCATATCTTCTTTCGTTAATTCAAAATTAAATACATCAGCGTTTGCAATAATGCGGTGTTCTTTCGTTGATTTTGGAATTGTAATTACTCCGTTTTGAAGATCCCAACGTAAAATCACTTGTGCTGTTGTTTTACCGTGTTTCTCAGCAATTGCTTGTAATGTTTCGTTATCTAATAATTGCCCTTGCATAAGTGGTGACCATGCTTCCATTTGAATACCTTGTTCTTTACAGAAAGCTTGTAGTTCTTTTTGTGTTAAACGAGGGTGGTATTCTACTTGGTTAATCATTGGCTTGATTTCTGCATCTTTCATTACATCTTGTAAGTGATGAATTTGGAAGTTACTTACGCCAATTGCACGTACGCGATCTTCTTTATAAAGTGTTTCTAGCGCTCTCCACGTATCTTTATATTTTCCTTCTACAGGCCAGTGAACAAGGTATAGGTCTAAATAATCTAATTCTAATTTCTTTAAGCTCTCTTCGTATGCAGCAATTGTTTCTTCATATCCTTGATCTGCGTTCCATACTTTTGAAGTAATAAATAATTCTTCTCTTGAAATACCCGTCGCTTCAATACCTGCACGGATTCCTTCACCTACAGCTTTTTCATTTCCGTAAATTGCAGCTGTATCGATGCTGCGGTATCCTGCTTTAATCGCTGCTTTTACAGCTTCTACAAGTTCTGGTCCTTCTTCTACTTTAAATACACCTAAACCGAACCAAGGCATTTCTACACCATTATTTAATACTGCTTTACTTTGTAAGTTTTTCATTTTATTTTCTCTCCTTTTATTTTACTTGATCTCTTTTTTCTAATGTCATACTCCACGCTGTTAAAATCACAGCACCTACTACCATAAGGCCGCCTACCCAAGCAGTATGGATTAATCCTAATGAATTCGTTACAAGGCCACCTATATAAGAACCTAAAGCGATTCCTCCGTTAAATGCGGCAATATTAATTGCTGAAGCAACATCAACCGCACTTGGAACAAAGCGCTCTGCCAATATAACTACATATACTTGTAGCCCTGGAACATTCATAAATGCGAATAGTCCCATGAAAATAATTGTGATTAATCCAGCTACTTTAAATGGCGCCGTAAATGTTAAAACAAATAATATAATCGCTTGGATAAAGAACATGTAAAATAACGCTCGAATCGGATTATGATTCGATAATTTTCCGCCGACCATATTCCCTATCGCAATTGCGATTCCATACACTAATAAAATGATGGTAACCGTACTTGCTTCAAATCCTGTTACTTCTTGTAATAGCGGTGATAAATACGTGAATGTTACGAATGTCCCGCCGTATCCAAGTGCAGTAATAATGAAAACAAGTAACAGTCTTCCATTTTTAATTAGTTTGAATTGATCACGAAACGATACAGGTACACCATTTTTTAAATTAGATGGGACCAGTATGCTATTCGCGATAAAAGCAATAATTCCAATTACAACAATCGCCATAAATGACGCTCTCCAGCCAAATTGTTGACCGATAAACGTTCCGATTGGCACACCTGTAATAGTCGCAACTGTTAATCCAGTAAACATAATCGCAATTGCGCTAGCACGTTTATTCTCTGGTACGATTGCAGCCGCAATTGTAGATCCAATTGACATAAACACACCATGTGCAAACGCAGCTATAATCCTTGCGATAATTAGTACAGTGAAGCTTGTCGCTACCGCCGCGATACCATTACCAATAATGAAAATAACCATAATCCACATTAATAATGTCTTTCTCGACATACTTGCCGTTAACGCTGTTAAAACAGGAGCTCCTACTGCTGCTCCTAACGCATATAAGGAAACCGTTAAACCGGCTGTTGTAACCGAAACATTTAAATCTTTCGAAATAGATGGTAGTAAACCGACACTAATAAACTCGGTCGTACCAATCCCAAACGCACTAATTGCTAGTGCTAATAAAGCAAACATACTTCTTCGATTCGTCTGAACTTCAGAAGATGGTACTGTATATGAACTCAATTGAATTCCTCCTTATTACAAGAAATCCAATCATAATAGTGCGATAAAAAGGCCCTTTTATCTTCTAAAAAATATATTTAATCTCTACAAATGCTATTATGAATGGTTTCATTCCTTTTTTGAAGAACGCACTTTAAAGTACGATAGGCACTAAAAAGTAACATAGTCACTTTTCGGTACCGTACTACTCATTTGCCTCTTACATGTGCTATTATGAAACATATTTAACATGATAAAAAGTACGTACTTTAAAGTGCTATAGGTACTAAAAAGTAACATTTGTATAATTTGGCTTACTTTACTCACAAAAGGAGGGTTTTATATGAAGAAATACAATATTCCTGTAGAAGCGACTTTAGAAGTTATCGGCGGCAAATGGAAGGTTGTTATTCTTTGCCACTTAACAAAAGGTACAAAGAGAACGAGTGAACTAAAACGTTTAATGCCTGGTATTACACAAAAAATGTTAACACAACAATTACGTGAATTAGAAGACGACGGTGTTATTCAAAGAAAAGTATACAACCAAGTCCCGCCAAAAGTAGAATATTCTCTTACAGACTACGGTTGGTCTTTAGAATCGATTCTTGATTCTCTTTGTACTTGGGGCGAATGCCATCTTGAAAAAGAAGGTACCACATCAATGCTAATTGCAGAAGGTGAATAATAGGAAAAAGGAAAAAACGAACATGAATTTGTTCATTTTTTCCTTTTTTTCTTTATATATATGTACATTTCTAATTCAAACAAAATATTTTATACGCTTTCACACCTTGTCAGTACTAGGTTATACACTTACTATCAAATAATTAGGAATCATTTTTATGTTAACATAGGTGTATATAGTATATAATATAAGATATATATTATATACACTTTCCGGTAACGGAGCTTTTCCATTATGCGGACAAGCCATGTATCGGACAGTTCATAAATAATAGGTAAGACGTTATGGTTTTAGATTTATGATTTCAGCTAATTTGCTATCATAAATTTAAAGGCATTTTATTGTGCTTTGTGAAACTTTGTATAAAGTTTCGTAAACGGTTACTATCTTACTTATCAAAAAAAGAGTATTGCTATCGTAAAGGAGAATTGGAGATGCCAGAAACTATGACTCAAACAAAGCCAGAACAAGAAACTGTACAAATTTCTGCTAGCCAAGGACAACTTGATGTACTTGATCAGTTGTTAAAACCTGAGGTACAAGAATCATTAACAACACTAGTAGAACAGCTTCCAAAATTAACTGAGCTTGTTAACATTTTAACTAAATCTTATGACTTCGCTCAAACTGTTGCTACTGATGAAGTATTAAAAAGCGACACTGTTGGTGCAATCACAGAGCTTGTAGAACCTGTAAAAGATACAGTGAAAAGCATGGCTGCAACTGCAATCGAAGCGAAAGATCGTGCTGACGAAAGTAATGAAGTTATCGGCCTATTCGGTCTATTAAAATTACTAAAAGATCCACAAGCACAAAAAATGTTCCGCTTTGTGAACGCATATCTTCAAATTAGTGCAGAACGTAACAATAAATAATTTAACTTATAACAACAATTAGTAAAGACGGGGGATATCATACTATGTCAAAACAAATTGTCATCTTAGGCGCTGGTTATGGCGGTCTTCTTGCCGCTTTAAACGTACGTAAATATTACAGCAAATCAGAAGCACAAGTTACAGTGATTAACCAATACCCAACACACCAAATCATCACTGAACTACACCGCCTTGCAGCTGGTAACGTTGCTGAGCAAGCAATTGCAATGCCACTTACAAAGCTTTTCAAAGGTAAAGATATCGATCTTAAAATCGCAACAGTTGAGTCATTCTCTGTTGATAGTAAAGAAATCAAACTAGCTGGTGGCACTACTTTATCTTACGATGCACTTGTAGTTGCTTTAGGAAGTAAAACTGCTTACTTCGGTATTCCAGGACTAGAAGAAAACAGCATGGTATTAAAATCTGCTGCTGATGCAAACAAAATCTACAAACACGTTGAAGACCGTATTCGTGAATACGCGAAAACGAAAAACGAAGCTGATGCTACAATCGTAATCGGTGGTGGCGGATTAACTGGTGTTGAGCTAGTTGGTGAGCTTGCTGACATTATGCCTAAACTTGCAAAAAGCCACGGCGTAAATCCAAAAGAAGTTAAACTTCTTCTTGTTGAAGCAGGTCCAAAAATCCTTCCAGTATTACCAGACCACTTAATCGAACGTGCAACTACTAGCCTAGAAGCACGCGGCGTTACATTCTTAACTGGTCTTCCTGTAACAAACGTTGCTGGCAATGAAATCGACTTGAAAGACGGTCAAAAACTTGTTGCTAACACATTCGTTTGGACGGGCGGCGTACAAGGTAACCCATTAATCGGTGAATCAGGTCTTGAAGTAAACCGTGGCCGTGCAACAGTTGATGCATACCTACAATCTACTTCTCACAAAGACGTATTCGTTGCTGGAGACAGCGCTGTTGTCTTCGCTCCAGACGGACGTCCATACCCACCAACTGCACAAATCGCTTGGCAAATGGGTGAGTTAATTGGATACAACTTATACGCAGCACTAGAAGGCAAAGCATTCGAAGAGTTCGCACCTGTAAACTCTGGAACACTTGCTAGTCTAGGACGTAAAGATGCTGTTGCTACAATCGGAGCAAGCAATACTCCACTTAAAGGCTTACCAGCATCATTAATGAAAGAAGCAAGTAACGTTCGTTACTTATCACACATTAAAGGTCTATTCAGCTTAGCTTACTAATCTGAATATAAGCCCGAATCATGCCCGGCATGGTTCGGGCTATTTTTATCCCGCTATTTGCGGGCTTGTAAAACTTCCACCTTAAAATCCAGTGAATGCAGGGATGAAGTTGGAAGATTAACTGCCCGTAAAAGCCCGATTGGTGAGGGCTGATAATCAGTGGGGAGGAACAAAACCCCCACTGATTAAAGTTTCACTTTATCCATAATTTTCTCTAACTTATTTATTCGGCAGAAGAATAATATAACCCTTTTAATTATCTAAATTTACTGATTATTTTATGTCCAAATTGTGTATACAAAAAGATGGAAGTATTCTTCCTACTCCCATCCTTTCACATAAACTATTCTCCTAACTTCACAAGGCTGTAGTTCTTCTTCCCTTTACGGATAATAATAAATCTTCCATCGAATGAATTTTCTACAGTAACATCCGTACCCACATCTGTTACTTTTTCACCATTCATAGAAATAGCGCCATTATTAATATCTTCACGTGCTTGACGTCTAGATGGCTCAATTCCTAAATCAACTAGCCACTCTACGATGTTTTTCGTCTCTTTTGAAGACTGGAATGTTGGCATCTCTTTAAAACCTTGTTCAATTTCATCAGCTGTTAGCGATTTAATATCTCCGCTAAATAATGCTGCTGTAATTTTCACAGCTTGCAGGAATGCTTCTTCTCCGTGAACGAACTTCGTCATTTCTTCCGCTAATACTTTTTGTGCTTCACGTTTATGAGGCTCTGTTTCTACCTTCGCTGCTAATTCATCAATACGCTCTTTCGTTAAGAATGTAAAGTATTTCAAGTATTTAACGACATCTCGATCATCTGTATTCACCCAGAACTGGTAAAATTCAAACGGTGTTGTTTTTTCAGGATCAAGCCAGACCGCACCACCTGCTGATTTACCAAACTTCGTACCATCTGATTTTAATAATAACGGAATTGTTAGTCCAAATACTTTCGCCTCATGACCTTCTAACTTACGAATTAAATCTAAACCGCTCGTAATATTTCCCCATTGGTCACTACCACCAATTTGCAGTTGAACATCTTCTTTCGTGTATAAATGATGGAAATCCATCGCCTGCAAGATTTGGTACGTGAATTCAGTGAAAGAAATTCCCGTATCTAAACGACTTGCGACAATATCCTTCGCTAACATGCTATTAATGCTAAAGTTTTTCCCGTAATCACGTAAAAACTCGATAATGTTGATTTCATGTGTCCAGTCGTAGTTATTTACCATCTTCACTTCGCTATTCCCGCCGAAATCAAATAGCTTTTTCATTTGTGCTGTTAACGCATCCACATTATGCTGAACGACTTCCAACGTTTGAAGCTGACGCTCTGATTGACGTCCACTTGGATCACCAATTGTTCCAGTTGCTCCGCCAATTAAAATAACAGGGTGATGACCCGCTAACTGAAATCTCTTCATCATCATAAAAGGAATTAAATGTCCGATATGCATACTATCACCAGTCGGATCAACTCCGCAGTATAGTGAAATCTTTTTCTCTTCTACTAGCTTACGTAAACCTGCTTCATCCGTCTGCTGATTCACAGCGCCACGCCATTCTAATTCATCAATAATATTCATCTTTTGTCATCCCCTTTATTTTTTAAAAACAAAAAGTCCCTATGTCTATGACATAGGGACGATTATTTACCGTGTTACCACCCAGTTTGTATAAATAGCATAGCTATTCATACCACTCTTAGCAATAATATCGATTGCCAATCCGCTTAGCATTACCTAAGATACTCCAGAGTGTAATTCGCAAGTTTGTTTGTGCTAGGTTCCAGCAACCCCTAGCTCTCTCGTTAACAGTGACAAACTGCTACTGGGCTCTTTCAACGTATGTTATTTGTTAAATTATTAGCCATTATATTGAATTGAAAACAAATTGTCAACAATACCCAAATATTATTTTGAAATAATTCGCATTTTCATACGTATTTCATTATTGTTTATCTTCTCCAATAATCCTTACTTCGCGCTCTAACTTCACACCAAATTTCTCTTCAACTGTCTTTTGTACGAAGTGAATTAAATCGATGTAATCTTGTGCTGTTCCGTTATCAACATTCACCATAAATCCAGCGTGTTTTAAAGAAACTTCTACTCCACCAATTCGCTTACCTTGTAGTCCTGATTCTTGAATCAATTTGCCAGCAAAGTTATTTGGTGGACGTTTAAATACGCTACCACATGAAGGATATTCTAGAGGTTGTTTTGATTCACGCTTAAACGTTAAATCATCCATTTTCTCTTTAATTTCTTCACGTACACCTTCTTCAAGTTCGAACTTCGCTTCAAGAATAATGTAATGATTGTTAGCAAATACACTCTTACGATATCCAAATGCAAACTCATCTTTCGTTAAAGTACGTAAGTCTCCATCCCCTGTCATTACAACAGCTTCTGTTAATACGAACGATACTTCACCACCGTAAGCACCAGCATTCATATATAATGCTCCGCCAACTGAACCTGGAATACCACATGCAAACTCAAGACCCGTTAAATTATGATCTAATGCAATACGTGATACATCAATAATTGCTGCACCGCACTGTGCTACAATCGTCGTTCCTGTTACAGTAACTCCTGTAATATGAATTAAGCTTACTATAATCCCGCGAATTCCACCGTCTTTAATAATGACATTCGATCCATTTCCTAAAAACGTAACTGGAATATTATATTCGTTCGCATATTTAATAACTTCTTGAATTTCATCATAATTTGTCGGCGCAACGAACACATCTGCTTTTCCACCAACTTTAATATGCGTATGATTCTTTAACATTTCATCTTTTCTCACATGACCTTCAGGCAATACCGTACTTAAATATTCATAAACCTCTTGCATATTCATTTTACGATTCCTCTATTTCTATATTCTTTTTATCCCGTTATACGGGCCCATAATATCCCCACATACATGAACGAACCTAAAGTGGTGGATACAGTGTACCCAAAATCAATTCGAGACACCTATAAACCTCTTAATTTATAAGAGGTGCCACTCATATTAAAATATATATTGCATAATAAAGCAACCCAAATGGACCACTAAACTTGACATGTAATCAGAAAGACAACAATTTGTAAAATATATCACTTTTACAAAACACTATCCCTCAGTATCTTACTATACCATACGAAAAGAAAGTGGTATTTTTTTGTAATCTTTACTTTATTTTCTTCAATAAAAAAGAGCACACCCCATGACGGAATGCACCCTTTTCATACTCGTTAATTTACTTTTCGTTCTCTTCTTTTTCTTTATCAAACCATAACAGCTCGTCATCATCAACTTCACCATTATAATTGATTAAAATCTCTTCTCCAGCTTTTATATCCTTATAAGCAAAGAAGTTAAACGTATGATTCTCAAAGACAATCTCATACGTTGCATTCGGATTATATGCATGATTAAATAACATGCCGTATCCTAAAAGGAATGCCGTATGATTTACTCCATACTCAAATGCGTAGTCAGCAAGTAACGTTTTCTCAATGTGTTCATGCTGTTCATTCGGATAAGAGATAACTGGTGCTGAATGTATCAATTCACCCTTTTTAATATCACGAGTTGCAAATACACCTCTATTAAATTCTCCATCACTAAGTTCAGAAGTCTTAACTTCGATCATATAAGTCACCTATACAATTCTTTCTTTGAAGTATTTTATCACCTTAAGCTTGGCAGAAAACGCGGAGAAAAGCAATTAAATTACTATCAAGTATTCATTTAAATGAAAAAAGAGCACACATAGTGCGCCCTTTTCAAGAGATATTACTTTTCTAAAATATCTTCTAATAACTTCACTTGCTCGCTAACAGTATGTAATGTCTTCACTGATATATCATTTCGATGTTTTTCTTCTTCCACACTTGCTAACACTTCTTCTGTAGCCGCAGAAGTTTGCTGAATTACATGAGAAGCATGTGTAACATCCTTTACGATATTCGTCGTTTTAACTTGGAAACTTTCTTGATGACCGACAATCTCTCTCATTACATCATTAATTGCATCAATAAACTTTCCTAAATCCGTTACGTTTGTTAAAACGCTTGCTAACATTTCATTACATTCTTCTTGTACTCTTTCTGATTTCTCTACCTGCACTTCTACCTTACTTGCTTGATTACTAAACTCCTTCAAAATCCCTTGAATTCTTCCTGCAGAACGATTCGATTCCTCAGCAAGCTTTAATACTTCATTCGCTACAATAGCAAATCCTTTTCCATGCTCGCCTGCTCTTGCAGCTTCAATATTTGCATTTAAAGCTAGCAAACTCGTCTGACTTGAAATATTCGTTATTACATCTACAATTTCATTAATTTGTTTCGATTGCATCATTAAGTCTCTAAATATAATTCCTGATTGTGAAACAACATCATTTAAACTTCTCATATTCGCTTCAAAATTTCGTAAAGTATGTACACTACCCTTTGAAATTTCTAAGCTTTCATCAAAACGAATCGATGCATTTCTTACTTGAGAAATGATTTGTTCAATATTCCCCTCCATATCATTCAATACTTCTACTGAACGATGCATCATCTCTGATTGTGATTGAGTGCCAACTGCTACCTCTTCAAAAGCGAAATTAATTTCACTCATCGACTCCATTGATGTATTCATATTTTGTCTTAAATGATTGAAATTACTATCTAACTTTACAACCGTTTCCTCAATAAGTCTTTGAGTCTCTTCTAGCTCCTGAGCTTTCCTCATTACTTCTTGCTTCTCATCACTTAAACGAGCTAGCAGATTAGAGCCAATCTTCGTTACACCCCACATGGCGATTGTTACAATCGCTAACAAGCTTGCGAAGTTTGCAGCTTCAGATGCCGCTGTATAAGCAAAAAATTGCTCCGGCCAATAACTACAAAGAATAAATGTAATAACAACCGCCACTCCGCCAAGAATGATAACGAGACGTTCACTTAAATAAATAAGTGAAACTGCTAATGTAAAGTAAACCATTTGAAATACAGCCGGGCTTTCATTAAAAGCTTGTACCATAATGAAAGACATAATAAGCAACATAAATGTCATGATATATTTATACATCGCTTCCATGCTTGCTATAAAAGTAAGCAGCGTTCCAAATACAACAACAGAAATGCCACAAACCCAAAATGCTATTGCTCTCTCTGTAAAAATATATCCGTAATACCCAATCGCGATTATTCCAAGAAAGAAACTACAGAGCGTAATAAACAGCAATAAATGATTTTTCTGTGATTCTTTCTCAAGGTTAGAAAAACAAGTTTTCTTTAACCACTCCATATATAAAGTCCCACCTTCTGCACTTAATTACTTCAACTTAAATACCGCACTTACTGGGTTATGGTCACTATTTTCAAACTTCAAATCTTTCCCTTGTACATTTACAATCTCAACATTCGGTGAAACGATAAAGCCATCAATAATCGTAACAAAGTTTTCACCTGCTACATATTTCTTCACATCATCTCTCACAGTCATAACAGATGGATCTACAGCCCATTTAAATCCCCCGTCAGTAAAATCTTTCGGCAATTCTACTAACCATTCCGGACGCTCTTTCACAAACTTCGGATCGCTTAATTGAACGTCGGAAAGTAATTGATTCCAATCTCCACCCATTATTACGTAATCACCATTTTGATAATGCTTGTTCATATATTCTTTTAAATACTCTACTTGCTGTTTTCTAATTTTCCCGCCCTCATCATAAGCAGACAAATGTAAATTTACGAGCCTAACAAACTTTCCATTATTAACCGGGATTTTATATTCAACAATCGCTCGGTCCAAGTCAAATAAACGCTTTGGCCAAGGCTCCATCCCTGGTAATTGGAACCTCTCCGCTGTTTGAACTTTATATTTAGAAAACGTACTTAATCCAGCCTCTGCATATCCCATTGGACTTGTAATTGGGACAGGGACCCATTTTGTATCATAGTTCTTTCCAAATGACGAAGCATAATCAGGTAGTCCTTCTTTCAAAAATTCATGTCCATTTACATCGAATGATCGAAGTGATTTTATATCAACTTCTTGTAATAACGTAAAATCACTATTCTCATTTTGTAAGAAAGAAAGCATCTTCTTTAAGTTCACTTCAGTCTGTTCTTTACTACTTGAACCAGAACCTTTTCCGCCATCCATAAAGAAGTCTTGATCCTTATCTAATCCGGCATAACCAATATTGAATGTTGTAACTTTAAATTCATTTCCTTGCTCTAATACGCGTTCTTTATTATTTTCCACCTTTAAACTTATAACATCAGCCGGCTGTTCTTTTGTAAGTGTCATATATCCTAAAAATCCACCTAAAATGGCTGCTCCTACTAAAATCAATACAAGTATTACTTTTAAAACCTTCTTCAAACAAACGACCCCTTTTCTAGAAACACAAATACTTTTCTTTATTTTCAGTTAATTATAACAAAATGACAAACGTAAGAAATATTTTATCATACTTAAAACCATGAATCATTATATTTAGGTTTTCAACAATTTATATAATTTATAATCACCTCGAAATTTCCATTGGAATTTAACACCAAGATTTAGTACACTATATGTAATAATCATAGGCGATGGAGTTCGCCGTAACCGCTAGTTAGCTAATGACTCCTACCAGTATGCTTGCTGGTAGGAGTCTATTTTTTTGAACAAACTATGAAAGAGGTGAGAAAATTGATTTATATTATCGTTGGCATAGCGGGTGTATTAGGAGCTCTTTCCCGTTATTATGTAGGGCTTTCTATTCATACATTTTGGCATCATTCATTTCCGTTAGCTACATTACTTATTAACTTAGCTGGCTGCTTCTTATTAGCCTGGCTAACTACTTATATCGCTCGGCTAAACATCTTACCTTCTGAGGCTGTTACAGGCATCGGGACTGGATTCATTGGTTCCTTTACGACGTTTTCAACGTTCAGTGTAGAAACCGTGCAATTAATCAATCATTCTGAATGGAGCACAGCTTTCTTATACGTATCATGTAGCATACTTGGTGGTCTCATTATGTCTGGCCTTGGCTATACACTAGGTGATTTCTTAATTAAGAAGCGCCTTACGGAGGGTGATTTCTCATGATGGAGGCTTTATTAGTGGCAACTGGAGGTTTCTTCGGTGCTATTACACGATTTGCCATTAGCAATTGGTTTAAAGAAAGAAATACAACTTCCTTTCCAATCGCTACATTTCTTGTAAATATAACGGGAGCCTTTTTACTCGGATATATAATTGGAACGGGAATAACCACAGGTTGGCAGCTTCTACTAGGTACTGGTTTTATGGGGGCTTTCACTACATTTTCAACATTGAAATTAGAATTTGTCCAACTGCTGGATCGCAAAAAGATTGGTATGTTCCTTGTATATGTGAGTAGTACATATACAATTGGTATCCTCCTCGCTTTCCTTGGAATGAAACTTGGCGGAATATAAAAAGAGCGACTGTTATATCAGTCGCTTTCTTTCATAAAAAATATGTCTCTCAATGCGGAATTGAAATTAGAGCCGCTGGATGAACAACTTACGGAACAACACCGCAATATAGTATGTACTGCATAATAGATCGATTGAATTGTCTCTTGTACTCCAGTTGCTGAATCTATATCTCTATCGGAAAACAAGCATTATTCCGATCACTTTTTACGCGTAATTACACTTCACCTATACCATATGTTTGTTGTTCTCATACGTAACTGTACTAGAACTCATCCTTTTGATATTCTAAAATATCGCCAGGCTGACACTCTAACACTTCACATATCTTCTCTAAAGTTGAAAACTTAATTGCTTTCGCTTTCCCATTTTTCAAAATAGAAACATTCGCCATCGTAATTCCTAATCTTCCAGATAGCTCTGTCACACTCATTTTCCGCTTCGCTAACATTACATCAAGATTTACTATAATCGCCATAACAGAGCACCTCAAATCGTTAAGTCGTTATCTTCTTTTATGTCACTCGCTTTCCTAACTAAATGAGAAAGTAAAGAAGTGAAAAGGGATATAACAACTGAGAAAAATAAAATAAGTAATAGAATCACTAAAATACTTGCACGATAATCCCCTACTATAAAAATATACAATAATGCTCCAATATATAAAATACCTTCCATCATCGATGAAATGCTAATTCTCTTTAATCTCTTCGCATTTTGTGAAGTAAATGCTTCATCTACAGCAATATCTGAACATATTTTCCACCCTAAAAATAAGGCAATAAAATAATGATAAGTCTTTAACCAAATTGACAACTCTCTTTACCTAACCAAAATTAACCTCCCAAATAAACGTACAAAAAACGGCAAAGATAATCACTTGCCGCTTATATATGATTTACTTATTCTCTTTTAATTTTGATTGAATAAATGTAAATGAACCTGCCGCTATCGCCATAAAGAATAGCAAATAACTTACTGGTACTAAGAAAAAGTAAGGCTCCATTAGCATACCATTCTCCGCTACCGTACTATTCGAACTATGTATCGATAAGCAAATAACTCCAAGCACGATTAACATAATGGATAATACATATTTTTTCATAATACATTCTCCTCTATACGTAAAATTCTTCTTCGCTAACTACCATCATAATAACGAAATACATATTATAAGTCAATTAATATTTATCGTTTTACAATAAATAAATATCATTCCAAATAAAAAAGCGTTTATAAAGTTAATACTTTATAAACGCTTTTTTTCTAAATATTGCTTCTGAAACATGCACATTCTTATTGCATTATGATACGTACCATCTACGAAGAATTCATCTTGTAGCTCGCCTTCTACTATAAATCCAACCTTGTTATAAACATGCACAGCTTTTTCATTCTCTTTATCGACAACTAAATATATTTTATGCATATTTAATACAGAAAAAGCGTAATCCATCGCTAAACGCGTTGCATCAGCTGCATATCCGTGACCTTGATAACTCGGATCAATAATAATTTGGAATTCCGTTCTTCGGTGAATATAATCGATTTCTACTAACTCGACCAATCCAACCATTTCATTATCTTTCTCAACGATAAATCGGCGTTCACTTTGATCGTGTATATGTTTATCGTACAAGTCCTGCAATTCTACAAAGGCCTCATACGGCTCTTCAAACCAATATGACATAATATGTGCGTTATTATTCAGTTCGTGTACGAACTTTAAATCCTCTCGTTCTAAAGGACGTAATTTTAATTCATGACTCATTTCTATAACCTCCAAGTAAAAGAAACCTCTTCACTTAATTTCTCAATTTTTTTCAATTTCAAACGCCCTAGTTACATTGTAAACTTTCAAGTAGCTTGAAGGTCAAGACATAAAAAAGTAGTGCAAACTTATGCCTGCACTACTACTCTTTTCTCAAATCTCTCATATTCGATATGTATAAAGCAATAACTAAAACAAGAATTGCTCCTGCGTATAATAACGTCTCCATCGGTTCCTCATGAGATACAATAATTAATCGAATTAACGCCGTAATTCCGATATAAATAAAATAACGTAACGGGAAATGATAGTTCGATTTAAAATACTTAATAATTAATGCAATGAACTCGAAGTATAAGAAATAGACGATGATACTTTCAACTAATTTATATGACGTATACTTCTTCGCTGAAAATATGTATTGAATAAAAGTAATCGTTTCATTAATTAAAAAGATAGATAAGACAATGGATAATATGATTAACGCTATATTTAATATCCACTGTAAAACACTCGCGATAAAATGATCAATATTGAATGATTTCATTTTCTCATTAAACTCCCCTTCGTATAAGTACGTATTTATTATAGCAAAATTATACTTACAGAAGTGTTAAATCAAATATGATCGTCCTCTTTCACTATCACTTCGCCATTCGGATATTTATGCTTAATATAATCGCTGCCCCAATCACAAAGTACTTTCAAACCTTGTTTTAATGATTGTCCCTGTTCTGTAAGGGAATATTCCACTTTCGGCGGCACTTGATTGTATACTTTTCTAGATACGAGCCCATCCTTTTCGAGCTCTTTCAATTGCTCCGTAAGCATTTTTTGTGTAATACCAGTTACCAATCGTTTTAACTCACCGTTTCTTGTCGGTCCGCTTGTTAAATGATATAAAATGTGTGATTTCCACTTACCTCCAATCACATCTAAAACGACTTCAATTCTATTGTTATACTCTTTTTTCATACCGAACTCCTTCTGTATTTTGATAGGCACTTTCTCGTACCTATGTCACGAGATGGTGTCTATATCACGGAAAAGTGCGTACTTTTCATAGTACCTGTACTATACCATAATGATGCATGTAAGCAACTTATAACAGAACATCAACTTAGTGGAGGTATTTTAAAATGAAAAAAGAAAATCGTACTGCAAATTTTTATGATGTGATTCGTGAGCGTCGTTCCGTTCGCTCCTATGATCCTTCAGTTACAATCTCTGACGAAGAAATTAAAGAGCTTTTAGAAGAAGCAATGTTAGCACCAAGTAGTTCAAACTTAAACCCATGGCGTTTCATGGTAATTACAGATCAAGATTTAAAAGAAAAGCTTCATCCAATAGCTTTAAATCAACCACAAGTGTTAGCAGCATCCGCTATGATCGTAATTTTAAGTGAAAATAATGCCCATGAATTCGAACATGTGAATAAAGTGAATGAGCGTGCAGTAGCTGCTAGATTCATGACAGAAGAAATTAAAAATAGACTGAACAACAGCATTCGTGAGTTTTATGCACCTGTAAGTGACCAAGGAAAAAGAGAGTGGCAAATGCTTGATGGTGGTTTGTTATCTATGCAATTGATGCTTGCTGCAAAAGCAAGAGGATATGATACAGTTCCAATGCTTGGCTATAACGTTGAAGAATTCCGCAAAGCATTTAACGTTCCAGAAAACTTAACTGACGTTTTAATGATTGCATTAGGCAAAGCAAAAGAGCCAGGATTCCCATCAGTCCGATTAACTGTAGATGAAGTAACTTCTTGGAATGGCGAGTTTTAATCACCGATTTCATCGTACTTTTGGAATAACAGTACGATGAAATCTATTTGTTAAACTATGATGATCGACTACTTGCACAAAAGAAAGGATGAGGAAACAATGCTTGAAGTTTTAAATCGAATTAATGAACTAGCTAACAAACAAAAAGAAAAAGGTTTAACAAAAACAGAATTACATGAGCGTAAAGCATTACGCGAGGAGTACCTTCAAATTATTCGTGGTCAAATCAACACCACTGTTACAGGATTAAAAATATTAGATCCTTTAGGAAATGACGTGACGCCTGAAAAATTAAAAGAACAACAAAAACTATCACTAAAAACTGATAACAACGCATGAAAACACCAAGATTTTTTGTTACTTAATGATTCATCTAAGTAAACATGCGATTAGATGAATCATTAAGTTAACATCCACTTTTTATTTCTAAATAAAAAATCCCACAAACAAATTATCCTCGTCTTTGCTTTGTATCTTATAGCTTTTTCACACCGAAACTATATACGTTAAAATCGTTTCATAACGTTATTACTTCCGCATAGCTACAATTTATATAATAACGGTACAGTACAAATAACGTACTGAATCACTAAGTATGGGGGAATAACGATGAAAGAAGCGTTACTATTAGTAGACATACAAAATGATTACTTTGAAGGCGGCAATATGGAATTACATCAACCTGAAAAAGCCGCACAAAAAGCGAAAGAAGTCTTGAAAGTATTTCGTGAAAATCATAAAACAGTTATTCACGTACAACATATTGCGAACAATGAAGGAGCTACTTTCTTCTTACCTGATACAGTAGGTGTTCAAATTCATGATGATGTACAACCGATTGTTAACGAAAGAGTCCTGCAAAAACATCACCCTAACAGTTTTTTAAGAACAAATTTATTAGAAACATTAAAGACAGAAAAAATAGACCAACTAGTCATTTGCGGTATGATGACTCATGTATGTATTGATGCAACAGTACGTGCTGCCAGTGACTTAGGATTTCAATGTATTGTAATTGAAGATGCTTGTACAACAAAAGATTTAGAATTTCAAGGAAATCTAATCCCAGCAGTACACGCTCATCAATCGTTCATGAGTGCATTAGAGTTTGGTGATATTTATGCAACAGTCATGTCAGCAAACTGTTTTATAAACAAAAGCAAATAAAGAATTACAGTTCCATATGAAAAAAGAAAGGATAAATATCTTATTCTTTCTTTTTTTCCATTGTCTTAATGACAGTATTTATACGATAATCACCATAATGTAAAACATCTGCAAGAGTCTCTTCTAATTGCTGATGCGAAGATGTGTGAAGAGTCATGACATAGCACCCATCGCCGCTTATACGATACATTTCAGTAATTACGTCCGTTTTTTCAAAAAAGTTTTGAATTTGATTATGATAGTGCGGTGCATGCAAAAATAGTGTAACAAAGGTCATAATAGATCCTTCCAGCTTAGCCCTGTCAATATTTATCGTATATTTTTGAATGACACCTGCCTCTTCTAATTTATTAATTCGTTTCCCAACAGCCTGGCCAGTCAAATGTACTATCTCTCCAATTTCCTTCCAGTTCATTCTAGCGTTTTCTTGTAGTAATCGTATAATCTTAAAATCTGTTGAATCAAACATGGACATCCCCTTCCTATACGAAACGAATTATATAAAATCTTCATTTCCCCTACAGTTTTTCTCAAAAGTTTTGCACTACAATCGATTAGCTCTATTAGCAATTACATTATTGTTAGCGGCTTTCCTTCTTCTTTACAATGTATTTTTTGATTACTTGTAGGCACTACAGCAAGCTAGCGATTTTTTTATAAATATGAACATTTTTTAGGAATTAGTTTATCTTTTTTTAATGTTTTATTTAGAGTCAGTTTATAGTCGGGTATTAACATAAGAAACGTAGCAACTAAGTTCATCTATTCAATTTGAGTCTATTCATATATGACGCACTGCTACTATAATCGCAAACCATACTACTTTAAATCATAAAATAAGGAGACGATAAAACATGAACAAAAAAACGAAAGCACTCTCATCTATATTGCTCGGATTCACACTCGCACTAACAGGGTGTGTTGGTACTAAAGCCGAAGAAAATCATAGTAAACCGAAACAAGAACAAACTGCTAAAGAAACAAAAAAGGAGAATAAGTTAACGAAAGGCCAAAAAATGGCTAACATGCTTAGCGACACAAATTGGCAAGGCACACGGGTGTTAGACAAAGATAAAAATGACGTAACAAAAGAAAATGCAAACTTCATTGGTCTTGCAAAATATGATTCAAAGTCTGGAAGATATGAATTTTTTGATGCTAAAACAGGTGCAAGTCGTGGTGATAAAGGAACTTTCTTTGTCACAAATGATGGGAAGAAGAGAATATTAATTTCCGAATCAATGAAGTATCAAGCTGTTGTTGATATGACAAAGCTAAATAAAAATGTATTTACTTATAAACGAATGGGGAAAGACGCTAACGGTAAAGATGTAGAAGTTTTTGTTGAACATGTTCCATATAAAGAAAAAGAACTTTCTTTCACTGATCCGGACAAGCAGCTGAACACGACTACAGGCGATATCGTTAAAAACGTTGATGGGGATAAAATTTTAGGTGGAACCCTTTGGCACGGAACAAAAGTATTAGATGAAGCTGGTAATGATGTAACACAGTTTAATTCGAATTTTATAAGTCTAGCAAAATTTGATGACAAATCTAATAAATATGAATTCTTCAATAGCGAAACAGGTCAAAGCCGCGGTGATTATGGCTACTTCGATGTTGCACACGAAAATAAAATAAGAGCTCATGTTTCGATTGGAAATAATAAA
The DNA here is from genome assembly GCF_001884105.1 of Bacillus luti. Lineage (GTDB taxonomy): Bacteria > Bacillota > Bacilli > Bacillales > Bacillaceae_G > Bacillus_A > Bacillus_A luti. The sequence continues at coordinate 33,236 of NZ_MACI01000087.1, forward strand.
TATGGTGCGGCTCTTGAACTTACTGAACTAAATAATAAGAAATTTACGTATAAAAGAACTGGTAAAGACCAAGCTGGTAAGGATATAACTATATTCGTTGAACATGAACCTTACAAAGGGGATATGAAACCACAATTTAGCTTTTAAAAACGTTTGATTAAAGATCCTGTACTGAGTTGCAGGATCTTTCTTAAGGCAAAATCATTTATGATTCTCTTGAAAAAAATCGTCTCATATCCACCCTCAACACTTCAGCTTGATTGTTGAATATAAAAACTTTAAAAAGCCTTACTACACATAAATTGTAGTAAGGCTCTGACTATTTAAGATAAAAATTAAAAGACTTCATTATCTCTATACAAATATGGTTTAGCAAATGATGTTACCATCCCCTCCAAGGAAAAGAAACCTTATTTCAACTTTCCTATTGATAAGTTAACACGATAATTCCCGTATTTTAATAGTCGTCCTAGAAAGTTATCTAAGTCTTCATTGGAAGCAAAATGTGTTTTTAATAAATAACACCCCTCACCACTTATACGGTGTACTTCAGAAACCCCTTCTTCTCCTTGAAAGAAATTCATAAACTCTTGGTGATTGGCTGTTGTTACGAACAAAGTAACAAATGCAGTCACTACTTGCCCTAATTTGATTCGGTTTATTGCAATTGTATACTGTTCAATAATCCCTAAATCCTCTAATCTTCGAATTCGATTTCCTACAGCTTGCCCCGTCATATGTATTTTTTGGCCAAGCTCTTTCCATTGTATTCTTGAGTTTTCTCCTAATAATTTCAGTATCTCAAAATCTGTTTGATCAATGATATAAACCAATCCTTTCACCGTGAAAGTAGAAAGCCCGAAAGTGTTTCGCAAACTTATTCTGCTTATCGATACAATTCACTATACTTAGTTTATCCTCTTACATCACATTATTTATCAGCTATATTTACTTATAACACAGAGGACACAACAAAAAAATACATCTAGATTTAAAGGAGGTTACAAATATGTTATTACAAGAAATTCTATCGTTCAATGAACACTTTGTAGAAAATAAGGAATACGCTCATCGTGAAGCGACAAAGATGCCTAAAAAACGTATGGTTGTTGTTTCTTGCATGGATGCTCGTTTAATTGAGCTACTTCCAAAAGCTTTAGATATACACGATGGTGATGCAAAAGTTATCAGAAATGCAGGTGGTAAAATTCCTTCTGCTTTTGATAGTGTTATGCAAAGTGTTGTAGCATCAGTATACGATTTAAATGCAGATGAGATTTTCCTTATTGGACACCATAGATGTGGCGCGAGCCAAACGAATCCAAAAGGAACACTTCAAAAAATATTAGATCGCGGAGTAGTTTCACCAGAAATTTTATCAGCGATTGAATATGCTGGTATTGACCTTGAAAAATGGTTATTCGGATTTGATGATGTTTGCGACTCAACGCAAGCTAATGTTGATTTAGTAAGAAATCATCCACTTATCCCAAAAGATGTTCCTGTACATGGCTTAGTTATTGATCCTCACACAGGTAAATTAGATGTAGTGGTTGATGGCTATAAAGCGTTAAATAGTGAAACAAAATAATAATTATCACGTACATGAAAGGAAGTTATGAGATATGAAAAAACAAGTATTAGATATGAATAGACAAGAAGCTACGCAAAAAATTCTAGCGGCAAAAATTAAAAAAGGGTTAACTTGGGAAGAAATTGCAAAAGTAAGTGAAAACTCTGAGACTTGGGTTGTAACAGCGTTATTAGGACAAGCTACAATGACACGTCCAGAAGCAGAAAAAATCGGTAAACTATTAGAATTAGATGAAGAAGTAGTTCAAGCATTAACAGTAGTTCCACTTCGTGGCCAAGTAATGGAAATGCCTCCTACGGACCCGATTGCATATCGTTTATATGAAATGATGTTACAATATGCACCAACTATTAGAGAATTAATCTTAGAAAAAGCCGGCGAAGGTGTAATGAGTGCAATTAACTTCAACTTGGGTGTGAATACACAAGTTGATCCAAAAGGTGGCGATCCTCGTATCGTGATCACACTTAACGGTAAATTCTTACCATTCCGTGCATGGTAATTAATTAAAAATCTATTTATATAATTAAATTGATTTTATAGATTTACAAAATCCATCCTTTTTAATCTAACTGTGTAGAAAGGATGGATTTTTACTATGAGATTCTTTTTTCGGCAAAGGAGAATAATATGAATAAAAAATACTTTGATACGAGCTTTAATATTCTACAATGGTTTGTGTTTCTATTAGCAAATGCAATTGCATTACCTATAATTATTGGTGGCATATTCCATTTACCAATAGAAGATGTCTCAACATTAATGCAGCGAACTTTTTTAGTTGTAGGAGTAAGTTCATTTATACAATCATGGTTTGGGCATCGCTATCCCATTGCGGATGGGCCAGCCGGTTCATGGGTAAGTATATTTGTCATATTGGGACAAGTCGCTATGCATCAGGGACAAAGTGCAAAAGACGTGTTGCGACTTTTAGAAGGTGGATTAATTATTTCAGGTATATTACTCTTCGCTCTTGGTATAACAGGGCTTGTTCATCGAATCTTACGTTTATTTACCCCTTTAGTTACAGGAACTTTCCTTTTAATCTTAGCACTTCAGCTTAGTGGTGTGTTACTAAAAGGAATGATGGAATTACAAGGATCTGCAACTCATCCTGACTATACAACAGCTACTATTGCTCTCTTTGTTTTTGCCCTTATTACTTTCTTATCAATTAAAGGGAAAGGATGGATGAAAAGTTACGCTGTATTACTTGGAATTTCATGCGGTTGGCTTTTTTATGCAGTATTAGGAAAATCATCTCATATGCCTTCGCACACAACGCTAGTTAAGTTACCAGAGATATTTGCTTGGGGCACACCTAGATTCGATATTGGAATGACTCTAACTGCAACTTTATTTACATTTCTTTTAGTTGCAAATACAATCGCTGCTATTTCGGCTGTAAAACAAGTGGCTCCATTATCTAAAGAAAATGAAAAACAAACACTGAACCGTGGTGTATGGGTCGGAGGTATATCACATATTATCTCGTCGTTGTTCTCTACAATTGGAATTGTACCATTACCTGCATCAGCAGGATTTATCCAACTAACAGGACAAAGAAAAGTGAAGTCGTTCCTTATAGCAAGTCTTATATTAGCAGGAATTTCTTTTATTCCCTCAATTGTAAACTTTATATCCTTGCTACCAGGACCTATTGCTAATGCTGCACTTTTAGCAACACTTGTCCAAATAATAGGCATTTCATTTCAATCCATTTTACGCGAAGAAGTAAATCAACGCCGATTAACTATATTAGGAATTTCATTATTAATCAGTTTAGGAATAATGTTTCTTCCAGAAAGTGCATTTAGCGGAATTCCTTCTTTCTTACAATATGTTTTAAGTAATGGCTTACTTGTGGGTACCATGCTTGTCATTCTATTAGAACAATTTTGGAAAGAGTAAAAAGCGCCCTACTTATAGGGCGCTTTTTATACTTAATGACTAATACTAGCTGTTGGGTATAATGTTGTTCCTCCAATTGAAACTTTTATTTCATTTGTTAATGGAACGTTTTGTTCATTAATAATTGTTCTCCACCATTCCCATGCAAGACCTGTACATTCTCTTGCTACGATTTTTATATTTTTTGAGTTCGGTGGAAGAGGGATAACTGTAGAGTAATGAGCCGTTTTGTCTTTTCCGCTACCATCCCATGTTTTATGTGTTAGTACTTCGTTACCCTTTTGGTCAAATGTGAATTCATCCCAAGATACATCAAATTGAGCAACGTAAGCACCGTAATGATCCAGTGTCATTTTAGCACTTGAATATTCTGTAGTTGTCGTCTCAATATAATCTGTATTGTTATGAACAGCAGCAGTTGCATTATCTTTTAAGAAAGTACTTGTATATGAAATTGGGTATGCTGGATTTTTAAGACTTAATTCGGCATTATCTTTAATGATATTTCGGATTTCATTGAAATCTTTAGTAACAACCTTGTTATGCTCTTTCGCATCTCCACCTAATACTACAGCAGTAAAGGTACTTTCTTCAAAAATATCTTTATACTGTCCACTTGTTTCAACGCTGTTATCCTTGAGTAAGGCTTTAAAAGCAGCTTGTACATCTTTGCTCTTAGATGTTGTTTCTAATTTTACATAAATCGTTCTACCATAAGCTACATTTGAAACCATAACAGGTGGAGCCGAATTACTTACGCCTTTTCGAGTTAACTCACCAAAAGTAACACTATTATCAAAAAGGTCGGATGGATTGTTAGGTAGCTCAGCACTTACCGTATAAAATATTTGCTTATATGCGGCAACCATCGCTTTTTTCTCTCCATTTGCAACAGCATTAAAATCAATGTTTAGACTGTTATCAAGATATTTAGCGTTAACATTAAGAGCACTTGCGATTTGTGATTTACTATAAACCATAGATTCTGTATACTGCATTCTTGCAGGTAACGTATGTGTTGTAGAATACTTTTCATTCCAAGTAGATACTAAATCGTCTACTGCTCCAGCTACATTACCATATGTCGGATTTTGGACAGTGATTGTATTTTCTTTTCTCATGCCCGGTAAGTCTATACTAATATTCAAAGGCTTTCTCTTAGCCACTAATAAACTTGGTTGATTGTCTGCAAAAGCTTTATTTGCAAGTTGTACAGCTCCTGGATACGTGCGATTCACTACAGAATCAATAATTGAAATATCGACTGGTGACGTTGTAAGTGATTTTTTCTCGCGTTCCACTACTACAAATTTACCATTTGAATTGATACTTTCTTTCGGAACAAAACTCTCTACTTTATCACCATTTACAGCTAAAACCTCTTGATTATTATATTTAAGATTTGCTATACCAGTATCAATGCCACTAGCATTTTTGGTTACATCAGTTATATTACTTGCTTGTGTTTCTGCGAAGGAAATAGATGAATAATTAATAGTGCATAGACTAACTAATAAACATGCAAGGAACTTTCTTCTTTTAGTGTTTTTCTTAATATTCAGAAAAATCACCCCGTTCTTTTTTTAGTAAAATATGATAATGATTAATAAATGATAGCTAACTAATAAACTTACATAAATACTTTTAAAAGTTCTTGAATTAACGGGATTACGCCACCTACAAATTTTAAAACTGCCATTGCGATTTCCATATTATTTCCTCCTTTTTATTGCTACGAAAATGTGATTTATCTTTATGCCCTCATTATAGTGACCCCTTACACTTTTATCAATACACTCTGATATGCAATATTACATATAAAAAAACAAGCTGAATTCTTTTAAAAAGTTATACAGAGATATTTTTTCGCTTGGTAGATACTTGAAAAGGTGAAGCATTCTTTTGCATTTTATGAGTAATCACATAAAAAAAGCTGCTGCCTGTAAAATACAGACAGCAACTTCAACTAGAGTGGCTTGCATAATCTACGCAAGCTATAGTATTTTCTCATTTTATAACTAATAAACAGCGATCGGCCCATAAGGACCATTAATAATCTCTATTTTTGTTTCAAAAATATCTGTCAAAAGTGTTGGGTCCATAACTTCTTCTACTGTTCCAAAAGCAGCAATTTGTCCATCTTTCATAGCACAAATTTTGTCAGAGTATTTAGCAGCAAAATTTATGTCATGCATAACAGTCAAAATTGTTCTTCCAAATTCATTAGCCGCACGTCTCAAATGCTCCATCATTTGAACAGAACGAGCAACATCAAGGTTGTTCAGAGGCTCGTCTAAAAGTACATATTCAGTCTCTTGGCACAATACCATCGCTACATATGCCCTTTGTCTTTGACCACCAGAAAGCTCATCTAAATATCTATTCTCTAAACTAGTTAAATCTAGAAAATCGATATATTTAGAAATAATAACCTCATCCTCTTTAGTCAATCTTCCCTTTGAATAAGGAAAGCGTCCAAATCCAACTAATTGTCTAACAGTAAGCCTAGTTACAAAATGATTTTCTTGTCGCAATATAGTCAAAATTTTTGCTAAGTCTTTTGATTTGGATTCAGAAACATCCATATTCGCTACCTGAATTTGACCTTCATCCATATCTAAAAGTCTTCCAATCATCAATAGTGTCGTAGACTTTCCAGCACCATTTGGTCCAATTAAAGAAGTAAAGCCCGCTTTTGGTATTTCAATATCCAAAGGTCCTATTTTTACCTTATCAGTATAGAACTTTTTAACATTATCAATTTTTATCATAAAGCCCTCTTCCTTAAAACTATAGTTAAGAATATGATTCCACCAAATAATTCAATAATAACGGAAACTACACCTTGAGCATGGAATACATGATACATTAAAAAGTATGCACTCGTCATTATCAAAAAGCCTATTGCAAAAGCCATTGGGAAAATATATCTATGATCATAAGTTGACGCCGCCTGATAACTCAAAGTTGCTACTAAAAAGCCGTAGAACGTAAGTGGTCCAATTAGAGCTGTTGAGATAGACATCAAAATAGCTACTAACACAAGCGTATAAATTACACTAGGTTGATATTTAACCCCAAAAGAAGTAGCAACATCCTTTCCTAATGACAAAACATTCAACTTCTTAGAATGAGCAAAAATTAATACTGCTACAATTATGATCATAGGAATTACAATAGGAAAATATGCAGGGTCTGCATGATTAACAGAACCAAATAATCTCGCTTGTAAAATATCAAATTCTGAAGGCGCAAGTAGTTTTCTCATGAAAGTTGACACAGAATTTAGCCCGGTACCAATAATAATTCCAACTAAAAGCATAAGTTGTAAATTCCCGTATTTACCGGAAAGTAACCATCCATAAAGTATCAAACTCATGAAGACCATCACAACAACTTGAAATAAAAATGATCCAATTCCATTAAAGTTTATTAATGCACTAGCACCAAAGAAGAATATTGTACTCGTTTGAATTGCTGAATACAGTGATTCGAAACCTAAAAGTGAAGGAGTAATAATTTTATTATTCGTAATAGATTGGAAAGCAACTGTCGATAAGCTATGGCAAACTGCAGCAATAATCATTGCAACAATAGCTACTATCCTTCTCTTAACAACTGGGATAAAAGAAGGTGAATCTATCGGAACTGGGTTGTTATAAACTAAAAGTCCATATGAAGAAAGGAGACCTAAAGCAATCAATGTGATCAGTAAAATCCAATAACGTCTTGCTTCCTTCTTAGAACGAAAAGCGCTAGCTGATCTACTTTCATTATGAAGGCTAGAATCGATTTCGACATTTTCTTTATTTTTATATTCTAATGTGATCATCGCAGCCTCCTTGGTTTTCTTTGTCTCAATAGAATAGTAATAAACACGACTGCTCCCACTGTTGCAAGTATTAAAGAAACAGGTACTTCAAAAGGCTTTATAATTGTTCGAGAAATGATGTCACAGGCAGTTATTGTTCCCATTCCGATCACACACACCCAAGGTAAATTACTTCTAAGATCATCACCTCTAAACATGGAAACAATATTTGGCACAATTAATCCCAAGAAAGGTAAGTGTCCAATAACAGCTGCAACAATTCCAACTGCAACAGAGATAAGGCCAGTCCCAAAAAGAACAATTCTATTGTAATTAACGCCAAGGCTTGTTGCGACATCTTCTCCTAGTCCAGCTAAAGTCAATCTATTAGCATACATAAAAATAAGCAAAGTAATGATAACAATCAGCCATAAATATTCATATCTTCCCACCTGAATGTTAGCAAATGAACCTACAAACCAAGTTTCAATACTTTGCGTCATTTGGAAAAGGAGTCCCAAAAAAGTAGACACTGCAGAAATAACTGCTCCAAGCATCAATCCAATAATCGGGACAATTAAAGACGAACGAAGCTTAACTCTTCTTAAAAATAAAAAGAAAATCATAGTTCCTATAAAAGAAAAAATGATTGCACCAGTCATTCTTTGAACTAAAGTCGGGGCAGGAAATAATAAATACACAAAAAGCAGGCCTAAGCCTGACCATTCAATCGTCCCCGTTGTAGTAGGTTCAACAAAGCGATTTTGTGTAATGAGTTGCATTACGAGTCCTGCCATCGCCATTGCAGCTCCAGTAAGCATTAATGCAACTGTTCTCGGAACACGAGTGATGAAAAACATCTCCATTCCGTCCTCTTGTCCACGTATATCATAAACTCCAGTAAACAGTGATATAATCCCTAAAATTATAACAACTATAACCGCTATTATAAAAGGTTTTGTCCATATTTTATTGTGATTATAAAACTGGGGTTGAGAAATATTCTCAACCCTAGAAATCATATTTTTTGACACTATTTCGTACCCCTTTACACTACTTAGCTAAAGTTTTTGCAAGATTTCCAAATAACTCTATGTAAGTTTGAATTGATTCATTTGTGTAAGTATCTTCTGGTGCATAAACAACTTGTTTTTTAGAAACAGCAGTTGTATTTTGAAGAGCTGGTGATTTAGAAATAACATCCTTAGCAGGTGTTGACTTAGCTGCATCAGATGTTGCAGCATCACGATCTAATACGAAAAGCCAATCAGGATTTGTTTGTGCAATAGCTTCAACAGAAACGTCATCACCTTTATGACCTGCAGTAGAATTAGACACTTCTAATGCTGGAGTCCAACCGAAAATTTCATACATTGGTCCCCAAACACGACCAGAATGTGGAGCAGCAAAACCAATATTCCCACCAGTAACGATAACACTCATAACTTTATCTTTTCCGTTATAAGCAGATTTTGCTTTTTCAATAGATTTATCAAAATCAGCTACTAATTGTTTAGCTTCTTTATCTTTATCAAAGATTTTTCCTAGAGTAGTTGTAGAATTTTTAAGTCCATCTACTAAATTTTTTCCAGGCGTAGTAGATTTCTCAGAAACATCAAAATTAAGATCAATAACAGCTGCATTTGGCACTAATTTTTTGATTTCTTCGTAATGATCAGCAAATCTTTGACCAACGATTACAAGGTCAGGGTTTGCAGCTGCAATAATTTCAAGATTTGGTTCACGGTGATTCCCAATATTTTGAACTTTTTCATCCTTTTTATATGCTGAATCAGCAGGCATGATATCCTTTGGAGCAGCCGCTAATTTAATTCCCCAATCAGCTAAAGTTTCAAAAGTTCTATTATCCAAAGCAACTACATTTTTTGGATTTACAGGAACAGTAACCTTTCCATGTGCATCAGTGATTTCAACCGTTTTTGGCTTATCACTACTATTACCTTTAGTAGCTTTCGAAGTTTCTTTACCTGAATCTGAGCAAGCTACTAACATTAAAGTGAAAATTGCTAGAATGCTCACTAATTTTAAAAGCATAGTTTTTTTCATACGTATACTCCTTATTATGTAATTTATTTCGAAAATGATGAAGTTCATAGATTGAATTAGATAGTAACTGCTACTCACCTAAATCAATATTGATAATCATTTTCATTTGAATACCCTGTTAATTAGTATAATCATTAATTCTGTGAAAATCTTGTGAATGGTGTGAGTTAATAGAATTAAGCATAATTGGGATACGACCTCAACTAATGCGCGCTAACCAATAGATGGGCACCTTATAAACTATGGTTTCTCCTTCAAAACACGCTCATTAATAGCTAATATTTCTCAGAAACTATTTGATTATTAGATTTAACAGAAAAAACGAGGAAAACTGGATGAACAGTTTTCCTCGTTTTGTTCTATTATGACAAACTGTACTTTACCAAGTATCTTATGTTTATCATTCAATCATTGAATAGCCCCTGCCATGTATCGTTTGAATATATCTGTCTTTCTTCTCACACTTTAACTTTTTTCTTACATACCCAATATATAAGTCTACTACATTTGGATTTACTACTACGTTATGTCCCCAAACCTGATTCAAAAGCATTTCACGGCTCAATATTGTATTTTTATTCTTAATTAAAAATATAAGTAAATCATACTCGCGCTTAGTAAGCGAGAGATTTTTACCATCTTTTTTCACAATATGGCTAGATGCATCAACAAAGAGATCTTTAAACTGAAAAAAGTTTGTTTCGTGTTGCTTGATACAGTCACTTCTCCTTAAAATAGCTTGAACCCTTGCTACTAATTCTTCTTTCACAAATGGTTTTCTTATATAATCATCTGCTCCTGCTTGTAACCCTGCTATACAATCCTTGCTAGAAATATTGTCGGTCACAATAATGATCGGTGTCGTTTTAACAAGTCGTATTTGTTTACAAATTTCTGGTCCAGATATACTTAACGAATCCCAATCTAGTATGATAATATCCCAATTTTGTTCATATATTATATTTAAACCTTGGTTTTCATTGTGAAGTTTTAAAATGAAATAGCCTTCTTGCGTTAGACCGCTTACGATTTTCTTCGCTAAAGACCTTTCATTCTTAATTACCAACACCTGCTTCACCGATGGTTCACCTCTACTTCAATATAACTTAGTTAGATAAAAAATTATCCCGAAAAAATAATTTAAGATTTATAAACTTAAAATCCCTAAATAATCCATTATAACAGCTTATTAGGAGAACTCTATATAATCTTACAATAGATATGGGTGAAAACACAAAATATATGAAGATTTGAATAAAGTGAAACGTTGATAATCATTCACCAACCGGTCGTTTACGAGCAGCAGGGCTTCAGCCGAATTTTGAGGTGGGAGTTTTACTGCCCGGCAAATAGCTAGATAAATATTATTTAATCATTAAGGGGTAGCTATAGTATCTACCTGCTTATCATCTCAATAATTATTTCTTCATTTTCTGTTTCAGGGGTACCACCCCATCCCCATCAAATTAAACATTTTATAAAACCACAAAACAGCAATTTAAAATTTCAGCTTGATGGGCATATGGCGCTACCCCTATACCATGAACAATACCAATTAGTCCCTCTATACATCAAGAATTACTCCCAAACACAAAAACAGACTGTTATGTTCCTATAACAGTCTGTTTTAATAACTAATTTTTTTAATTGTATCTTCTTTTATTCATCACTAACATCAGTAATCCAAGTACAATCAAAATGCCACCTAAAAATAGTTCATACGCTGTATGACCACCAGTCTGTGGTAACTGTTTTTCAGCACCTTCTGACTTCTCGGGTGTATATCTTTCTTCTGTTGGGTTCTCTGAAGGTTTTACCTCTTCTTTTACCTGAGGTTTTTCAGGTTTCGGTGGGCCTTCTAACTTTTCTGTTGTTTCTTCCTTACCTTCGCCTTCCACCTTCGGTTTTTCTTCTTTCGGAGTCTCTAAATGATTTTCCTCTTCTTTTATCTCTGGCTTTTCAGGTTTTGGTTGTTCTTCTAATTCTTCTGTTGTTTCCCAATTTTCTTCTAGCGTTTCTTCCTTACCTTCGCCTTCCACTTTCGGCTTTTCTTCTTTCGGAGTCTCTAAATGATTTTCCTCTTCTTTTATCTCTGGCTTTTCAGGTTTTGGTTGTTCTTCTAATTCTTCTGTTGTTTCCCAATTTTCTTCTAGTGTTTCTTCCTTACCTTCACCTTCCACTTTCGGCTTTTCTTCTTTCGGAGTCTCTAAATGATTTTCCTCTTCTTTTACCTCTGGTTTTTCA
>NZ_MACI01000088.1 GCF_001884105.1 Bacillus luti
CTATTATACTAATACACTTGATAGAAATACGATTAATGCTGTTAATACTACTGCTCCACTTGCTGATCCTACAAAGTCACCTTTTGTTACTTGTAATACTTGCTCTTTCATATCATGTATCCTCCCTTTTAATAAGTTATCTATATGTAATTTCTAAGAAATGTTTATTTCATAGTTTTTATATTAACGTTACATTGAATTTAATAACGTAACGTTTGTAACATTAATGTAACATAACTATTATTACGTTGCAATATAATTACGTAAATTTTATTACACTTTTTTTACGTTTTTTTATAACATCCTCAAAAAACCCTGTTTTAATGCACTTTCTACTAGATTCATGTTTGTAACATTCATGTAATATTACAGTCATAAAACGAAATATAATCCTCTCCCTACCTACTTCTATTACAAATCAAAGCAAAACCCTACTAAATAACGGTGAACCTATTGAATTTTTCACTAACAGTTGCTACGAGATAAAATACCATCTTTCCAAGATAAGTTTATATGTTTCCTCTATATAACTATGTATAATAAAAACAAAGAGGTGGTCATTTTGAAATTAATCGCATTAGATATGGATGGTACACTACTGTCATCTAATCTTGAAATCTCCAAAGAGAACTTACAAGCAATCCAAAATGCAAAAGAAGCTGGGCACATTGTAATGATTTGTTCTGGCCGCGCAAAAGAGGATGCTTTAAAACTATTGGAAGAATACCAATTATCTCTTCCAGTTGGAGCAAGCAATGGGGCAATTGTTTATGTGGATGGAAAAGTAATTAACTCGCGTTGTTTACAAAACGATAAAGTATACAAGCTTGCAAAATTACTAGAATCTGAAGGTTTTCCTTATAAGCTATATACGAATAAAGGAGTTTATTCTCCATATACATGGCAAGATCAAGTCATGCAAGCGTTCGAAGAGAACAAGCATGCACTAGATGTTACACTTGAGGAACTTGAAAGAATTACAGAAAAACAAAAGAAATCAAACTTAATCACTGATTTCCAAAAAATTGAAGACGTTGTGAATAATTCAGAATTAGAAATATCTAAATTCTTCATTTTGACATTTAACGCAGAGCATCGTGCACAGCTATTAAGTATGTTACAAGAAGACACTGCTATTTCAGTTACAGCATCAGCTCCTACTAATGTAGAAATTATGGATAAAAATGGGCATAAAGGGAATGGCCTAAAGCAGATGGCTGCTCATTTTAACATTCCAATGGAAGATACAGTTGCTATCGGTGACAATTTTAATGATGTACCAATGTTAGAGGTTGCTGGTTTATCTGTTGCAATGGGTAATGCTGAAGATGATGTAAAGAAATTATGTGATGTTGTAACATTAACGAATAATGAGCATGGTGTTGCTCACGCAATTGAACAATTTGTATTGAAACAAACTTCATCTAGTAAATAAAAAAAGGACTCTTTCATATTTTGAAAGGGTCCTTTTCTTTTATACGTGATGGCAAGCAACAAAGTGCTCTTCACCAACATTACGAAATTCCGGTACCGTTTTTTTACAAACCTCTGTAGCAAACGGGCAGCGTGTATGAAAACGACAACCTGAAGGTGGATTCGCTGGACTTGGAATATCCCCCTCTAATATAATTCGCTCTCGCTTCACTGTTGGATCTGGTATTGGCACAGCTGATAACAATGCTTTTGTATACGGATGAAGTGGATTCGTAAATAACTCATCGCGCGGTGCAGTCTCTACAATCGTTCCTAAATACATAATCCCGATTTTCGTACATAAATGTTCTACCACACTTAAATCATGCGAAATAAATAAATAAGATAATCCCTTCTTCTCCTGTAACTCACTAAATAAATTAATGATTTGTGCTTGAATAGATACATCTAGTGCTGCCACAGGTTCGTCAGCTACAATAAATTCTGGATTTAATACCATAGCTCTTGCAATAACGATACGCTGACGTTGTCCACCAGAAAACTCATGAGGGTACCGATCAATATGATATGGAGCTAAGCCGCATAACTCCAATACTTCTATCACTTTTTCACGAACATTTTCTTTCGTCGCTAGCCCATGAGCCAACATCGGTTCACCAAGCGCTTCTCCAATTCTCATTCTTGGATTTAACGAGCTAAATGGATCTTGGAACACAAGCTGCATGTTAGGACGATGTTTTCTCAATTCCTCCTTGGATAGAGAATAAACATCCTTTCCTTTAAACTTAACTTCCCCTTCCGTTTTTTGAACGAGACGTAAAATTGTTTTTCCTATCGTTGTTTTTCCGCTTCCTGATTCGCCAACAAGGCCAAATACTTCACCTTTATTAATAGTAAAGCTTACTCCATCAACTGCTTTTACATGTCCAATTGTTCTACTAAATATGCCGCCTTTAATCGGGAAATACGTCTTCAAGTTTTGTACTTCTAATAATGGTTCGTTCATTGTTTCGCACGCTCCTCATATAACCAGCAGGCTACTTTATGATTCTCATCATGTACATTCAGATTCGGTGCTTCTTCTTTACATATTTCCATACAATGCTCACAACGACCGCTAAAGTAGCAAAATTCTCCTAGGCCAACTAAATTAGGAACTTGCCCTGGAATGGAATAAAGTTTATCTATTCGTTTCCCCATTACTGGTTTTGATTTTAGCAATCCTTTCGTATATGGATGTTTCGGATTTTGGAATATTTCTAGTACTGGTGCTTCTTCGATAACTTTTCCGCCATACATAACAACAACGTAATCAGCCATTTCTGCTACAACACCTAAATCATGTGTAATTAATAAGATAGATGTTTTAAATTCCTCTTTTATTTGCCTTAATAAATCTAATATTTGTGCTTGAATCGTAACATCAAGGGCCGTCGTTGGCTCATCCGCAATTAATAACTTCGGATTACAACTAAGTGCAACAGCAATCATAATACGTTGTAACATCCCGCCGCTTAGTTCATGCGGATAAGAATGGACAATTTCATCTGCACGAGCTATACCAACTTTACGAATTAATTCGATTGCCTTCTTATACGCTTCATTTTTACTAAGTAATTCATGCTCTCTTAACGTTTCTACGATTTGTTCTCCTACAGTGAAGACTGGATTTAGCGATGTCATCGGCTCTTGGAAAATCATCGCAATATCATTCCCTCGTAAACTACGAAGTTCTTTCTCTTTCATTCCTAAAAGACTTTTTCCTTCATATAGAATATCACCGCCTACTACACTGCCCGATTCAGCAATAAGTCCCATAATAGATAAAGCCGTTACACTCTTCCCGCACCCTGATTCACCTACAACACAAACCGTTTCACCTTCTCGAACTGCAAAGCTAACATGGTTTACAGCCTTTACTGTCCCTTCCTCCGTTTGAAAGTGTGTTTGTAAATCTTTCAGCTCTACTACTGCCTTGCTCATATCTTCTCACCTACCGTCTCATCTTTGGATCTAACGCATCACGAAGTGCATCACCAAGTAAGTTAATTGATACAACTGTTATAAAGATTGCAAAACCGGGCGGAATCCATAGCCACGGACGCTTTTGGAAATCGATTAATGAGTTAGCTGCGCTAATCATATTTCCCCATGATGGTGTAGGCGGGACAACGCCGAGACCTAAGTAACTTAGTGCGGACTCCCCTAGAATTGAACCGGCAACACCTAATGTAGATACAACAATTAAAATTGGTAAAACATTAGGGATTAAGTGATATATAATTTTCCGGTAATCTTTTATTCCTAGCACATCAGCAGCTTGCATAAACGCTTGCTCCCTAAGTGATAAAATTTGACCTCTTACAAGACGTGCAAGCCCTGGCCAACCTACCAAACTTAAAATAATCATAATGACATACAGACGATAATCAGACGGTACTTTCCACTCCGATAAAATCGCCCCCATTATAATAAGTAACGGTAATCCTGGCATCGACATTAAAATATCTGCAAGACGCATAATAATATTATCAACGATACCACGATAAAACCCTGCAATAGCCCCTAATACAGCTCCTAGTATCACTGATAAAACCATTGAAGCTAATCCAATCGTTAATGAAATCCGTCCCGCTTGCATGAGCCTCGTTAAAATATCTCTTCCTAACTGGTCTGTACCAAGCCAATGAGAGAAACTAGGTGGTTTGTTAATTAGTGCAACTTGTATTTTTCCTGATGCATATGGCGAAAAAAACGGTCCGATAAAACAAAATACAAACATAAAAATTAATGCATACAACCCTACTAGTGCCATCTTATTTTTCTTTATCTTTTTAAGAGCTTGTCGCCATGGTGATGATTCATTTTTTCTCTTTTTTCCTTTTCTCTCTGTAATCTCTGTAACAGTTTCCATCTCATTCCCCCCTTACTTCAACCGAATACGTGGATCAACAACTGCATATACAATGTCTGCGAAAAAGTTCGATACGATTGTTAAACAAGAAAGAAACATCGTAAATGCCATTAACACTGTATAATCACGGAAATTAAGTGCTTCTAATTGAACATTACCGATACCTGGCCAATTAAAAATTTGTTCAATAATAATGGCTCCTGAAAATAAACCGGGTAATTCAAATGCTAATAAAGTAATTGCCGGTAAAATTGCGTTTTTTAATGCATGCTTATAAATAACAGTCTTTTCCTTTAAACCTTTTGCTCGTGCTGTTCGTATGTAATCTTGTCTCACAACCTCTAACATGCTCGTTCTAAAATAACGAGTCAATGAACCTACTCCAAGAAGAGTCAAAATAAATACTGGTAAAACCATATGTTTTGCAACTTCTATCACATAAGCAACCCCAGTGGAATTACTACCAACATCAATCATTCCACCTATCGGTAATAACTTAAAGTCAACCGCGAACACTTTAATTAAAAACAAACCGATAAAGAAGGAAGGGAATGACATCGCTGCAAAGACACCAATTGTTACAAGCTTATCGAATAAAGAATGTTGCTTTGTCGCTGAAAATACACCGATAATAAGTGCAATTAACCAAATAAAAAACAATGCAATAATGGCTACACTAAACGAATTCCAAATAAACTTATTTAATAATGACGTTACAGGTTCTTGATACTGCAGCGAAAAACCAAAATCCCCTTGCAATGCATTACCTAACCAATGAAAATAACGCTCAACAATTGGTTTGTTCAATCCATACAATTCCCTAAGCTCAGCTGCTCTTTCCGGTGTAATCTTTGGATTTGAATCAATATAATCACCCGGAAGAAGTGCGAACAGGAAGAAAATAACAATTGATGTTCCAAACAGTGTAGGAATCATTTGTAGCAACCTACGAACAATATATGTTTTCACCCTTTTTCTCTCCAATCTAATGCTTAAAATAGAAGAACATTTTTTCAAATCGGCACATTTCTAACCGAATGAAAAAATGTCTTCTGTTTATACATTCTTCTCGTTATTTTTCAAATGATAATACTGGTAAGTTTGAGCTAATACTATTGTATTTTTCAGGGTCAATTCCTTTTATATTCCCGTTATAAACAGTAATTGTTCTGCGATAGTTTAATAGAATTACTGGCGGATCATCACTTAACTCTTTATAAAGTTCTTTATAGATTGGTTTACGTTTTTCAATATCTACCGTTTCAATACCTTTTTGAATTAACTCATCTACTTTTGAATTTTTATAGCCAAGACTCTTCTCATTGGCACTAGATAAATATTCACCAGCTGTTTCACTCGGGTCACTTGTAATTGGTGTCGAAACAGAAGCCAAATCATAATCACCTTTGTTAACTTTTGAAAGCATTGTATTAAAGTCCATGAATTCAGGGTTAAATTCTACACCTATCTCTTTATAATTCTCTTTCGCAATTGGAATTAATAAATCACTATCTTTAGCCGAACTTGGACCGAAATAAGAAAGTTTTAATTTTTGACCATCTTTTTCCCGGATTCCATCCGAACCAACTTTCCACCCTGCTTCATCTAGTAACTTTTTCGCTTTTTCTTTGTCATACTCATATTTATTAACGCCTTCTTCTGTGTAAGCCCAAGAAGTCGGATGAATTGGTACATTCGCTACCGTACCGTATCCTTTGTATGCTGTATCAACATATTTTTTACGATCTAATCCGTAGATAAGCGCTTGGCGAACCTTTTTATCCTTTAAGTACGGCTTATTATGATTCATATAAACATAACTAAATGATGGTGCTGTTTCGATTTGGATATTTGCGAATTCTAAAGCCTTAGCCTGTTCAAGAACTTCGTCACCAGTACCTAAGCCAGTGTGGTCAACCTCACCTGTTTGGAATAACTGAAGCTTCGTATCGCCAGAAGTAATTTTATAAATGAAGTTTTGAATTTTTGGTTTACCCGCATAGTAATTTTCATTTGCTACAAAACGAACTTCTTGACCTGGAATATACTTTTCAAATTTATATGGACCCGCAGCTAGTGGTTTGCCATATAAATCTTTTAAGTAATCTAAACTTGTATTTTGTTTGTAATCTTTTCCGTAATAAGCTTTTGATAGTACTGTGCTACCAAAAACAAATATAGCTTGTGAATTAACCTTTTCAGTCGTAATTTTTATTGTTTGTGGATCGACAACTTGAATACCTTCAATTGAAGTTGCTTTTCCTTCTTTATATTCTTTACCACCTTTAACTGCATATTGAGAGATGTCCACTTCGCCTTCATATGCCTTATCGTGTAAAAGTGTCAACGTGAACGCTACATCATCCGCTGTTAATGGCGAGCCATCGCTAAATTTCAAATCTTTACGTAAATGGAATGTATATGTTAACTGATCAGAAGAAACGTCCCACTTCTCAGCTAATTCTGGAATTGGTTTCCCTTGTTTATCGGTTGATATGAGAGATGCAAAAATAACTGAAGTTACGTTTCCATCCCAACCATTTTGTTGGAAATATGGTAAAAATACGCCCCCTGGTTTATTAATCCCAACTACTAACGTATCTTTTCTATTCTTCGCTTTATCTGGCACTTTCGTTTTATCTGTCGCAGCGATCTTTTCAATTTTTATATTTTTTAAATCTTGTTGTTTAACCGGTTCTGTAGAAGCCGTCTCCTCCTGTCCCCCACAAGCGGATAACACAAGCGAACTACTCAGTAATACCGAAAATACACCAGCCCATTTTTTCGTCTTTGTCTTCATTGTCCCCACCCTAACTTTTTTATGATTATACCCTCTGAACTACTTACCTTATGTATGCCTCCCACAGCAACATTTATAGCCAATCGGAAAAGTCGGTTTTAATCGTAAAAAAATAGATGTTTTTTGAGGGGTAACAATCCTATTCCGACCTTTCCGGTAGACTTTATGGTTATTAGCTTATATCGTCCGCTATATTTTGTCAATTCTTTCTAAAAAAATATTTTGATAATTCCTTCAAAGTTATTGTTCTATCTTTAATTTAGGTAAGCTTAATAAAATACCGTTATAGTTATCTTCTTGTAATCCTTGGATTCGTGCATGATGTGCAGACACAACTTTGCTATTATTCAAGAAGATTACAGGTGGGTCTTCGCTTAACTCTTGATATAGCTTTTTATAGATTTCTTTTCGGTTTTCAATATCCAACGTTTCTAATGCTTGCTTAGCTAATTCATCTACTTTCGGATTATAATATCCATCATAGTTTCGTTTACTTGTCGAAACAAACTCCTCAATTGTTCCACTTGGATCATCAATCATTGGCGTAGATACCATCGCTAAATCATAATCACCTTTTATCACTTTTGAAATCATCGTATTAAAGTCCATATATTCTGGGCTAAACTCTACACCAAGATTTTTATAATCTTCTTTCATCACAGGAATCATTACATCATTTATTTTACTTGCCGATGAAGCAAAATAACTTACTTTCAATTTTTGGCCGTCTTTTTCACGAACTCCATCCGAACCAGCTTTCCATCCAGCCTCATCCAGTAATTTCTTCGCCTTCTCTAAATTATACTCATATTTATTAATACCATCCTCTGTATACGCCCAAGAAACTGGCGTAATCGGCACATTAACAAGTGACGCATAACCTTGGAAATACGTATCAATGACCTTTTGACGCTCTAATCCATAAATAAATGCTTGGCGAACACGTTTATCTTTAAAGTATGGTTTTTTATAATTCATTTTAATATAGCCGTAAGAACTTCCTGTATATACATTCACATTAGCAAAGCCTAACTCTTTTAATTGCTCAATCGTTTCTGCATTTGTAGAAAATCCATCGTAATCTACTTCACCAGCTTGGAATTGCTGCAACTTCGTATCGCCTTTTGAAATCTTATAAATAAAATGCTCAATCTTCGGTTTTCCTTCAAAATAATTTTCATTCGCTACAAATCGAACTTCTTGTCCTGGAATATATTTATCTAACTTATAAGCACCGGCTCCCATTGGCTTACCATATAAATCTTTTAAATATTCTAAATGACCTTGCTTATACTCTTTACCGTAATACGCCTTTGAAATTACTTCTCCGCCAATTAACGATAATGTTTGGGCATTTACCTTTTCAGTTGTAATTGTAATTGTTTTCGGATCAACGACCTGTATTCCCTCAATAGATGTTGCTTTTCCTTCTTTATATGCTTGCCCACCTTTTATTGCTGTTTGGCTTATATCAGTCGCACCACTATAAGTTGGATCGTGTAATAGCGTTAATGTAAATGCTACATCATCTGCAGTTAACGGTGAACCATCACTAAACTTTACATCATCTTTCAAATGGAACGTGTATGTAAGCTGATCCTCCGAAATATCCCACTTCTTCGCCAAAATAGGAATTGGTTTTCCTTCCTTATCGAGTCCAACAAGAGGTGCAAAGATAGCTTGCGTTATATTACCATCCCATCCATTCTCCATAAAATGCGGAAGAAATATCCCTCCAGGACTCGGCATGCCAACTACGAAAGTATCTTTTCTTTCTTTTGCCTTTGCTGGAATTTTTGCTTTGTCACTTGCTTTAATAAATTCATCCTTCACCTTTGGTAATTTTGTTGCTTCATTTGTACTTGCTTCTTCTTGCCCACATCCGGCTAATAATACTGAAACACTAAAAAACGTAGCAAGTACTCCTTTAAAAGCGTTTTTCATCGTTCAATCACCTTTGCTCTCCTAATGTTTAATAATGTAGCAACATGGACCTCCTCCCTGTAACTATCTTTATTTTTCCTATAAAAATAGTATGAATTAATTTCAAGATTATTCCTTTTCCTTGCACATGTCAATCGTTCTCCTTTATTTCCTTATAAAAATCATAAAAAACTGATTCTATTTGTTCATCATAGAACATAGAATACTAATAACCAATTACCAAAAAGGGGGCGAAAATATGGACAACCTATTCCAATATGTCCTGCACTATGTACTGTTAACAATTATGATAGTCGGGGCACTATTACTATTCCCGTTCTTCCCCAAGTTCGTCCTCTTTTTAGCTTTTTTTATTATGCTCGGGATCGCTATTATCATTTCAACAAGGGAAGATACCACAAAAAAAGAAAGCAGAGTTCAGCGCGTAAAGCTGTAACTCTGCTTTTTTTCAATCTTAACTCTCTGTTACATATAGTTATGCCTTGGGAAATAATTAAACTATATTTTGTAATTCCCCTTACCATTTCACATATTCCACGCCCCATACAAATGGCGTGACAAATATTTATCGAATTTACTGTTTCACGTGAAACACAATTTTTATTTACCACTTAAAATATCGTTATAAAAAAAGAAAGTTAATTCCTTCAGCAAAACTGAAAGAATTAACTTTCTATCCTTTACTCCACAATATTCTCTAATTCGTTATATAACTCTACTCGTAACAACTCTTTCTTCGTTTTTTCCTCATATAATTTTTCAAGCCTTTCAACATCAGCTACATGTTCCATTTCACATTCTATCGCATATATACTTTCTTCTATATGCATTAACTCGGTTTCAATTTCCTCAAAACTTCTAGAGACTTTCTTTTTTATAGGGGATATTTCAACGCTTTTTCTTCCTTGGCGTTTTTGCTTTATTACTTGTTTCTCAAGTTTTTCTTCCCACTTTTGACGCGCCCATGCATAGTTCCCAGCAAACTCAAATAATTTACGCTCATCAATCCAATACGTCTTTTCAAATAACTTATTTAAAAAGTAACGATCATGTGAAACAGCTAGAATCGTTCCATTATATTGTTCAAGGGCCTCCTCTAAAACTTCTCTTGATTCAATGTCGAGATGGTTTGTCGGCTCATCTAAAATTAAAAAATTGATATCTTGATACATAAGTTGCGCAAGTCTTAACCTCATTTTTTCTCCACCGCTCAGTTGCGTTACTTTCTTAAACACCGCTGGGCCATAAAATAAAAACTTAGCTAATATATGCCTTGCGTCTCCCTCTGTTACAGCTACACACTCTCTGAATGCTTCCAATACATTACTCTTCATATTTCCGTACGCGTGCTGCGATAAATAACCGATTTTAACACTACTACCAATACGAATTTCACCAGCATCTGGTTCTATTTCTTCTAATAATAACTTTAGTAGCGTTGTTTTTCCCGTACCATTACGACCAACGATAGCCGCACGCTCTTGAAAACGAACATGTAGATTCGCTTGCTCAAATAAAGGTTGGTCTGCAAAACCTTTACTCACTTCTTTCATGATAACAACATCTTTCCCGCTTCTCTCTTGCCCTTCAAACTCTAACCCCATTTGTTTTCTTTCCAAAATCGGTCTCTTTAATTTCTCCATGCGCTCTAGCGCACGTTCCATATTTCTCGCTCTCTTATGCAATCCTTCGTTCGGCGGATTCGCTTGGTTTGCCCATTCACGTAGACGCTTAATGGCTTCTTTCATTTTCTTTATTTTCTTTTGCTGTTCTTGATAAGCCTGAAACTCCTGAAGCAACCGTTCTTCCTTTTCCTCAACAAACTGAGAATAGTTTGTATGATACACGTGAATCTCTCCATCTTCTAAATCAAAAATCTTCGTTACAACTTCATCAAGGAAATAGCGATCATGTGAAATAACTACAACTGTTCCAGTGTATTCTTTTAAAAATTGCTCTAGCCATTCTACGGCGAACAAATCTAGATGATTGGTTGGCTCATCTAGCAGAAGTAAATCTGGTTTCTGCAATAGCATGTATGCAAGGCTTACTTTTGTTTGTTCCCCACCACTTAACTCCAAAAACGATCGAGGAAATAGTTCTGTCACCTGTAGGCCATTTGCTACCTTCATAATATTCGCTTCTATTTCATAACCACCAAGAAACGCAAAGTTTTCTTGAATTACTCCGTACCTCTCCATTAATTTTTGTAATGCAGATGGTTCCCGTTCTTCCACCATATTTTTTTCTAAAGCATGCATTTCCTTTTCTAATTCCTTTTCCACTTTAAAAGCGGAACTCAATACATCATATACAGTCATATCCTCATCAAATTTTGGGATTTGTGCCACATGACCAATACGTGTACCTTTCTTCATATGAATGGCTCCTGCATCCAAACTCTCCATTCCTGTTAGAAGCTGAAAGATCGTTGTCTTCCCGCTACCGTTACGACCAACTAATCCAACACGTTCACCGTTCTTTATTTCAAGCGATATATTTTCAAATATGATGTTTCCACCAAAAGATTTCGTTACATTATTTACACTACAAATTGTCATTTTCCGTACTCCTTTCAATATAAAAAACCATGGGAAAGAAACATTCCCCATGGTTTTCGGCATAGAAAAAGGAAGCCAAATAGCTCCCTTTTCACACGTTTATAAAAAATGGGTGAAGAGATTTCTATCGTTCAATAGCTACTATGCAATTGTTAAAAAAGGACAGACGTATCCCGTTAACAACTACATCATGAAAAATCGCACGACAATAATAGATAAAATCTAAAAATTTGGCACGTGCAGCTAAAGAACGTTTCATCTCATTCACTCCTTTCGTACGGAATTTAATACTTACTTCTTTATTATACTTTCCCATTTCATGTTTGAATAGTCATTTTTCTGAAAATAATGAAGATAGACTAAACATTTCAATAAGTGACATCAAATCTTACAAAACTGTTATGTTCACGTAATGGAAAGCGATAGTACGAAAAGATGCCTCCCTATACAATAAAGATGTAAACAAGAGAGACAAACAAAAGGAGGAAACAATCATGATGAAAGAAATCGTAAAAACAATCTTTGAGGTATTAGTGAACGGACAAGCAGTTGTAAAAGAACTCAACGAACTATAAAAAGGAGTGAAGAAATATGATGAACATGGTAAAAATGATTTTGCACGCTTTAGTTGATGCAAAAGCAGTTAGCCAAGAATTAAACCAACAATAAAAAGGGGTATATGAATATGAAGAAAGCCATTATTGTAATCGCAAGTACAGCAATTGCCTTATACACAATGAAAAATAGAAAAAAGAAGCGTAATGAAAATACTCTATATTATCCATACACATTATTAAAGAAAAAATAAAAGACAAGGTACCCTATTATAATGAGGATATCTTGTCTTTTATTTTTCCCTACCCTCTTTAAAGGATTTCCTCCTCCTTGTCCCGAATGTATTAAGCGGGATTTTTACACATATTTTAAAGGGGTATATAGACAAATGGATACACAACAACTATATTTTTTAAACGATATCGGTAAACAAAAACCAGAAAGCATTCGGAATAGAAACGCCGCCTGTCCATTTTGCGATCAAGAAAATTTAACGGATATTTTAGCAACTGAGGGCTCAATTATTTGGTTAAAAAATAAATTCCCTACATTAAAAGACACATTTCAAACCGTATTAATCGAAACGGATAATTGTGAAGATCATATCGGAACATATACAGAAGAACATATGAGAAAACTAATTCGTTTCTCTATTCACCATTGGTTAAGCTTACAGAGTAACGAAGAATTTACATCTGTGATTTTATATAAAAATCACGGTCCATTCTCAGGTGGGAGTTTGCACCATGCACACATGCAAATTATCGGAATGAAACATGTAAACTATCTCGAAAATATTGAAGAAGAAAATTTCCAAGGGGTACTTGTTCAAAAAAATGAACGCATTGAACTTAATATTTCAGAGCGTCCTATTATTGGCTTTACTGAATTTAACATAGTCATTGAAGATATTGCATTTATAGATGAAATGGCAAATTATATTCAGCAAACTGTACGCTACATACTAACAGATTTCCATAAAGGATGCAGTAGCTATAACTTATTCTTCTATCACTTAAATGGAAAAATCATTTGTAAGGTTGTTCCGCGCTTTGTCGTTTCACCATTGTATGTAGGATATAAAATACCACAAGTTTCTACAAAACTAGAAGAGGTGAAAATACAACTAGCGCAGTACTTCACGAAAGAAAAGGATGAAATGATTCATAAAAAAACAGAGTAGGTATAGAAAACCTACTCTGTTTTACCGCTATTTTGGGGCAGTAGCCCGATTGATAAAGGCTAATAATCGGCGATGGATGAGCATACTCCCCGCTGATTAAAGCCTTACTTTATTACACCTTTATTTCGATAGTATACGTCCTCTAATCCAACGTTATACTTCATGTTATTATCCGTCCACTCTGGTCCTAAATTCCCTGGCCATCCAGATGTATTCGCTACATATTTTAGTAATGCAAAATCAGTTAAACCTTTTTGCACCCCGCGCTTATATCCTTTCACTAAATGTGGCATTGCAATTTGTGCATTTGTACGTGGATCTTTCAGCTCATCATCAGTTAAATGATCCGGCGCAAGTCCGCCACCGCGGTGCAATTGAAACAATCCGAATGAAGTTCCATTATCTCCAACACTTCTTGGATTTAACCGACTTTCATGTTCGGCAATTGTAAGAGGTATCCATTCCGGAAGATTTACTTTCTTTGCTTCCTCTATAATAATTTGTTTCATCTGTTTCGCTTCTTCTGAATCAACATAACTTGTCTCATTCATTAGCTTATCCATTCCTTCAGACTTTCCTTGGAAATATAAATATACTCCAAGAACAACTAAAAATCCTACAAAGAATTTCTTCACTATCTCTACCTCTTTCTCCGCTGAAATTTGTCCCCTTTCAGCCTTCTTCCCTTTACAATTACCTACATTCTATCATTCTCTTACTCTTTCATCATAGCAAATAACTATACATATTATCATCATGCTTTAGACTGATTTTGCGAATAAAACAATGGTAAATACGTGTAAAAATGTAACATAATTGGACTACAGCTTACTTCTTCTATATAATTGTAAATTGAATTCCATATATATAATAGGAGAACACAAAATGAAAAAATACCTACTACTCTTGTTCAGCATTGTACTACTCATTCCTATACATGCCTCTGCACAAACATCATCACAACCAAAGGTACTTGTTCTATATAGTACAAAAGAAGATACTGTTACAAATAATATCCAAATCCTTAATACTCAATTAGGGCATTTTACAAATGATATAACTGTGAAAAGTTTGAAAGAAGCAACTACAACTACTAACTCCTCTTCTTTTACACATGTTGTTTACATCGGTGAAAAAAAAGAAGAATTTTCTACTGAAACGAAACAATTTCTAGAAAACTTCTCAGGTCCTGTATTAGCACTAGGACAAAACGTTGACCAATTATCTAGCCGTTTTTCTTTCATTACATTGAAGAGCGATGATGTACGTGTTAACAAAATTAAATATCCAAGTAAGAAACTAGAAAATACTTTAGAAGGAGAGCGATTAATTCAATCCATTGATACAAAAGGGACGGTTCTCGCTAACGCTTCAAGCTCAAATAACACCAATCCACTAATCATTCAACACGGAACATCTTATTACGTTGCAACGCCAAATCTCTTTGATTGGATGTCTCATTATGTTGGTGAAATGTTATTTTCTTACTTTGGACAAAAACCAAAAACTGATAAAGTTTCAGCGTATTTACGGCTTGAAGACGTTCATCCCGCTGCAGATATAAATCAATTAAAAGAAATTGCTGAATTACTAAAAGAGAAACAAATTCCTTATATGGTTACAGTCATTCCAGTATATAAAGATCCACACACAGGAAAAAATATACAATTAAAAGACAAACCAGAATTAGTTGATCTTTTACGTTCTATGCAAGACGATGGGGCCGCAATTATTATGCATGGTTATACTCACCAATTTTATGATACGGAAACTGGTGAAGGCTTTGAATTTTGGGATGTAAAAACTGATCAACCAATTCGCCAACCTAATCATGAAAAACCGAAAACACAAAACGATTTTCCAAATATAGAAGCCTATAATCAATACATAGAAAAAGGGGAAGCATTCGAAGAAAAATATACGACAGATCATATCGAAAAAGGCATTCAAGAACTTGTAGATGCTAAGCTATATCCTGTCGCATTTGAAGCACCTCATTACACAATGTCTCAAAAAGGGTATGAAATATTATCAAGGTACTTCTCAACTTATGTAGGACAACTACAGTTAAGTGATACAACTTGGAAATCGATGCATTCGCCAGCATACAGAAGTACACCATCATTTTTACATGGAATGAAATTAATGCCTGAAACAGTTGGATTTATTGAAGAAGATAAACCACAGGCTTTTGCTAAAATGAAAGAACGTGCTTTGTCTGTTGCTAAACTGTCCGATGGAGTTATTGGTGCATTCTATCACCCTTACTTAGGTGTGAAACCCTTAAAAGAAGTTTTAAAAAATCTAGAAAGCATTCCAAACATGGAATGGATTGATTTACAAAAAGAAACAAATGAAGTAAAAATGAAAGATATTCATATTACTACGAATAAAGATGGCATTCACGTAGAAAAACCAACAAGTACAGATGACATAATGGATTATGTAAAACAATATGGTTTCCTTCTTATACTTGGGTTCCTTGTCATTGTCTTTCTTTTATTATTAAGACGCGGTAAAAAATTAGAGTCCTAATACAAAACCACTAAGCGAAATGCTTGGTGGTTTTTTAACCTAAATCAAAACACAGCATGTTATTAACGCCCCATTGATTATTTTCATAAATAAATTCAATTCCTATTTCTCCATAATAAAAAGGACCAGAATAACGCTTCTACCCTTTCAAATAAAACTGAATTGTATTTTCATATATTGTTTCTGCAACCTTATCAACAGATATGTTTTTTATGACACTGATTTCTTTAAGTACCTCTCGGATCATGCTTGGATGCGTCATAACATCGTCTTGAAATTCCCACGGTCCATCAGTTTCTACCATCATATATTCAAGCGGATAATATGAAACAACTTTTTTAATTTTCTCCTTATATAAAACATCCGGTGTGATAGAGATATAATAGCCATTCCTCATCATCCGTTTCATTGTTGCTTCACTTCCTTTAAACCAATGAAAGTGTGCACGCGAAACTTTATATTTCTCCAATAAATCACATACAATATCAGCATCTTCATACACTGCATGCAATATAATTGGTAAATCATATTTACTAGCTAGTTCAACAAACTGTTGTAACACTGATATATACGAATTGATAGCAACGTGCTCATCTTCTTTTCTTAAATAATATGGTAAGCCTACTTCACCAATCGCAACTATTTCCTCTACATGATCTTCAATTAGTTTATAAATTTTCTCACATTCTTCTTTATGAATCGGTTGCTCCGGATGAAAACCTATTGCTGGATGTACAAAAGAATATCGCTTTGCTAAAGATAAAGTTTCTAGACATGATTGATAATTCATAGATACTGCAATAAGCCCTTGTATCTCTTTGCCATTTTCCACATCTATAAGTAATCTATGTTTCTCTTCACCCTCATATTGATCAACATGTATATGGCTATCAATCCATTTCATATTTATGCCCCCATAAAAAAAAAGAAAGGAACCCCCTTCTTTTTTTATCATCTATATTATTTAACAATTAAATTTGTTATGATATCAAATAATCCAATACACACTACGACAACAGTAAAGTAGCTACAGAAATCTTTAATTGGAAACTTCACTACTTCTTCTTTAAACATCCCACTTTTCTCCCTTCTTACTAAATCCCTAATTATTTTTATCTATTTGTATCTATTATGCAAAAAATATGACAAATTTACTATCGAATTAACTTACGTAAACCTTACAATATTGTAAGGTTTAAAAAAATGGCCTCATCTAAATAAAGATGAGGTCTATTACAAATTAGTTGGTTTTTCATTCTTCATTACATTACAAACAGAAAGTAATATATTAAGACTTTCTACTTATACTATATTAAATTTACTATCTTTTAACTATCGAATTGCATTACAGAAGTCTTACATGTTTGTAAGCTATGTGTAATGTAATTCGATAGTTCTCCTTACCTATATTTCGTACAATAAGTTTAGAAAGTAAGCTAAATAAGAAGAACACTCACATAACCAAATTACATTGCTAGTAGCTACTCTTCTTATACCTTTCACTCACGCTACTACAATGTACCCCCTTCCCCTTCATATAATAAAAAAAGCCTTAGTCCATATGGACTAAGGCTTTTTCGCGAAACACGAAATACCCCTACCTAGTATTTTTATTTTCGACAAAAAATAGGCGGGGGTATAATTCGCTATCTCATCGCTAAAAGTTTACTCTTCGCATTAATAGGAATATTTACAGATTCAATTTCTTCAATCGCCTCTCCATAGCGTCCTTTTGCGTATACCTTTAATGCTTCATCTCTCTTTAACATATGCTTAACAGTCTTCTTTATTTTTTGCTCTCTTCCACGTTCGTCAAATGCAATAAATTCATATTCATACCACTCATCACCGATATGCTGACCAATTGTATTCACAACCGTATAATATTCTTTCGTCTTATAAAGTGGATTATATTTATCGATAACCGGTCCAAGTTTCGTAGGCAGTAACATTACTACTATTACTACTATCGCTATTACAGTAGTGATCATTTTTTGCTTCATAATAAACCTTCCTCCTCTGCAGGATATCTATACATCTATTTTAAAAAGAAGGAATACAATCTACCATTGAATCCTATTACACTACCCTTACATTTTTGTAATAAAAAAAGATGAACGAATTTATTCGTTCATCTTTTAGCTTGCTTTAAAGCCACCACCAAGTACATCACGTACGTCGTGGATAACAACGAAAGCATCTTCATCTACTCGACTAATGACTTGTTTTAACCTAACAAGTTCTTGTTTATTTATAACAACATATAACACTTCTTTATTTCTACCCGTATATCCGCCGCGCCCTTCCAATACAGTAACGCCACGTGTCATGCTTTTCGTAATAGCCTCGCGAATCAAGTCTGGTTGATTCGAAATAATCGTAACAGCCGTTTTTGTATCCATCCCTTCTACGATGAAATCAATCACTTTCGCTCCGATGAATACAGCTACAAGCGTATACATTGCCTTTTCTTGCCCTATTATAAATACAGAACCAGCAATTACAACGATATCAATAATAAGTACGCCTTTTCCGACGCTCCATCCTAAATATTGATTTGCTAACTGTGCTAAAATTGCCGATCCTCCTGATGTACCTCCGGCCTTGAACATACAACCTAATCCAACACCGACAAATACACCAGCAAATAGTGCCGCCAATAACGTATCACTATTTACATGATACTCAATATGTTCCGTAACATATAAAAACAAAGATGTTTCTACAATCCCTAAAATTGTATAAACCATCGTTTTCTTATCAAAAAATTTATACCCAATAGCCAGTAAGATTGCATTTATAGCAAAATTCACAACCCCCGGCGACCAACCAAATAAATAATACGTAACAACCGTTACACCAATAATGCCACCCTCTGATAAACGGTTTGGAATTGCAAAATAATTAATACCAATTGCGAATAATAATGAACCAATTGTAATTAGTGTTATTTCCTTTATACGTTGATTAACCATAGTTCATACCCTCCCCCCATTTGACATTGTATCACTATCTCCTAGAGGTTTAGAAGTGGTTTTTATTCCGCATTTTTCCTCATAAAGATCAAGATATTATGTTTAAACAAAGGGGTGATTAATTATTCATATTTGCTCTAACTATACGGACAAATCGCTCCACATTCCCTTTCTGAATATGCTTAGCTCTAACCATTTCATGATTACACGTAAACTCAAAGTACGGATGAAAATCTATGCTATCTATATGCAAATATGAGTACTCTTTAAATGTTGAAGGATAGTACGGAAATTTCCCGTAAAACAGGAGACGTCTAGTAGTGGCAACAAAAATCCCATATTGATACGATAACGTAAAATTATCCTTCTCAAATATCCCTACTACAAAAGCCAAAACCTTTTCATCGTCCTCTACATACTTTTTCATACTCAATAAAAGTTCATTCATGCATATCACTCCAAATACTATTCATCGCTTTAACACTTGAAAAGAATCCATGGATTATTACAGACCGGTTTAATTCCTTTATAAAGTATGAAACGCGTTTCCTGTCAAAGATATTTCAAAAAAATAATCCGTTATGCGATTATACACATAACGGATTAAAACTAAACGGTAGAACGTTCCACAAGTTCATATGGAATTTCCACCTTTTCTTGTTTAGAACTTTCATCACTTATTTGCCTATAAAACATTTCAAAGGCCTTTTTACCTATCTCCTTTAAATTTTGATCAATGGTTGTAAGTTGTAACACTTGCGAAATAGGTTGATTATCAAAGCCAATAATCGCTAAATCCTCAGGAACTTGAATACCTAATTTTTCAGCTTCTGTCATAACCCCAATCGCAACTTCATCTCCCGCTACTATTAACGCTTCAGGAAGATCCTGCATCCCCTTTAACTTATGAGCAGTTCTCACACCATCTTCTAACGTAAAACATTCTGTAAAAATCCATTCCTCATTAACTTCTTCATCTATAGATTGCAATTGCTGTTTATAAACATCAAAACGCTTTTGACTACTCGGCCCTAATTTCCTTCCCGTACAATAACCAATTTTTTTATAACCTTTCTCAATCAAATAATCCATTCCTAATTGAAAGGCCGCCGAATGATTCGTATATACACTTGAGATATTTGAAATATCATTATCTTCACAAGCAACAATCGTCCCGTAGGAAGCATATGGCTCTATCGTTTCCCAATCATTCGCACGAGAACAAATAATAAGGCCATCCAATTGCTTTGTTTTTAACATATGTAAACTTTTCATTTCTTCTTTTTTATTATAGTTTGTTTGGCAAAGTAACACCTTATAGTTATGAGCTAACGCAACCTCCATCATTCCGCCCACCATCGCATCAAAACACGGATGATTAATATACGGTAAAATCACACCCACAATATTCGTCTTCCCTTTTGATAAATGAACAGCATTTGCGTTTTGTGAGTAATTCAATTTCTCAACTATTTCTAAAACAACTCTTCTTTTTTCTTCACTTACGTATGGATGATCATTTAGCACCCTCGAAACAGTTGTAACTGAAACCCCAGCCATCTTTGCGATATCTTTAATATTAGCCATACACTCACCTCTACTCCTAACTTAATGAATGCAATGAACATATGTCAATTCTTCTTATCATTACACCTTCATTCGTTTTTCTTACAAAAGTGTAATTTCCCTGTAAGCTAATTCGATAGTGACTCTCCGCAATATTTCATACAATTAAGTCAGAAACAGGGCAACAACTATTCGAAAAGGAGCGGATTCATATGATGAACAAAATGAAAACAAACAATTTCTTAAATACAATGGGCATGGTATTATCCGCTCTTATCGATGCAAAGTCTGTTGCTTCTACATTAAACAAGTAAGGAGAATGTATTATGAATAACATCAATTTTAACAAATTAGATTTTTTAGGACTAGCTAGCGGCTCGATTCTTCTTACTACTTTTATTTACGCTGCTACGCTTGTATAACTTTGTGTCCCCTTTCCCCTTTATATAGAAAAAGACGACCGCCTATGCCCGGTCGTCTTTTCTTATTTTTGATTCGACTGCAAAACTTCCTTTAGCTCCTCAAACTTCTCATTTAATTGATCCGTCATCATATTCATAGCCGTTTTCCGATCTATTTGTTCTCCAGCATCAATTTGAATTGGATCACCAAAAATTAATTGCGCCTTTTTCCCTTTTATTAATTCTTTTACACTTGATGGACCAACATAAGCTGCTGGCACTAATGGAACTTTAGAACGTAGCGCAATCGTAACAGCCCCAGCTTTTAATGAAACATCTTCTGTTGATCTCGTACCACTCGGAAAAATCCCTACAACCTTTCCTTCTTTTAATAAGCGTGATGGAATTTTAAGTGTACTCGGTCCTGGATTTGCACGATCTACAGGGAATGCATTTACATTTTTAAAGAACCAATTTTTGAATTTCCCTTCAAATAACTCTTTTTTTGCCATGTAATGGATTTGGGTCGGATACATCCCTGTCGCTAACATTAGTACATCCATAAAACTTGTATGCGTGCATGCAACAACATACGGACCACCTTCTGGTAACCTTTCTCTCCCTTGCACTTCTACTTTCCCAGCTGTTTTAAATATATATTTCAACAAAAATGTAATTGGTTTATACATTTGTTTCGTTCCTTTCTGAACATCCGAAGTATAATCATTTTCTTACAACAATTATAACACTAAGTTTTAGGAGTTAGTAATAAATTTAAGTATTAATTGTTAAATTTCAATTCTTACAAAAGTGTAATTTTCTTGTAAGCTAATTCGATAGTTACTTCTTACGATATGTCATACAATTAAGTCAGAAAGAAAGAAACAAGTAAGGAGAATACATTATGAATAACAGCACTTTTAACAAATTAGATTTTTTAGAATTAGCTAGCGGCTCGATTCTTCTTACTGCTTTTATTTACGCTGCTACGCTTGTATAACTTTGTGTCCCCTTTCCCCTTTATATAGAAAAAGACGACCGTCTATGCCCGGTCGTCTTTTTAATTTTTTCTTTCCTTTAATTCTTTTAAAAGCTGTATCAGTTCAGCTTGTTGTTTTACCTTCTTACGACCATTTCGATTAATCGCTGCAAGCTCGCAAGCAACTCCAACGGCGAAGAAAAACAATAAACTTTCTAACATGTTAAATCCTCCAATTGCCGATTAAACCGCTTGACGTAATTGCTCTTCTTGTAAAATCTTCTTATTTATATTTTCTTCTTTTCTCTGACAAACGTTATTGCGAATAAGTGCTGCAATAACAAGTAAGGTTCCCATAATATCAAACATCGTTATTTGATACCCTTGCATCATCATAATAACTAAAGTCGTAATAGGTACAAAGTTAATAAATAAAATACCATTAATAGATGATAAAATTTTCACACCGTAGTTCCAAGCGAGTAATGCTATAATCCCTGGTAATGTCATCATAAATAACAAATCATATTTCACAATAGAAATCGTTTCCATACTAGGAACTGAAACATATCCCAGTGCCGTAATAATTACCGTTATAATTCCTGTAACAGTCGTACCGAATACACAAGTCAATGTAGAATAACGTAATGTTGACCAATCGCTACACGTTTGACCACCCATCGTATAAATAACCCAACCTACAACCCCAACAAATATAAATGCTAGTGAAAATATGTTATCTTTCAATGTTAAAAAGAAACTCATATCACCTTTCGTAATAACAAATACAGCTCCTACAAAAGCAATAACCATACTCGTTATCATATATTTTTTCGGTTTCACATGCTTATATCCCCATAGAATACAAATCGAAATCATCGGCATAAGTGCTTCCATAATAGAGGCTACCATCACGCCTGATTTCCCCATTAACATTTGACCTAAAAATATAAGTACATTATATACAGTAAACGCCATCGTTCCGAAAAAGACGAGTAACTTCCCCCTTCCTTCTAAACGAAATGCCTGTTTCCCTTCTTTCATTAACAACAATACAATCAGTACGATCGCCACCGCTCCATAGCGAATAAGCGAAAAATAAAACGGATCTATGTATTCTAGCGCATGATCAGCAACTGGAAACATTGCTCCCCATGACATACTTGCAATTAAACACGCTAAAGCCCCTATTATCATTTGACCTCTTCTCACCACAATCCCCCGCTTCTTTCTATTTGCACAAAGAGAATTGTAAAAGAAAAAATATATCACGTAAAATGATTCAAAATGATGTTAACTATCATTTATAATGATAGTTAACATCAAGGAGGATCGTATTATGGAATTAAGAGATTTACAAATCTTCCAGAGCGTTGCCGAACAAGGTAGTGTAAGTAGCGCAGCAAAGGAATTAAATTACGTACAATCAAATGTAACTGCACGTATTAAACAACTAGAAAACGAGCTAAAAACACCGCTCTTTTATCGTCATAAACGAGGCATGACTTTAACAGCTGAAGGAAGAAAAATGCTCGTTTATGTTCATAAAATTTTGCAAGATGTCGATGAGCTAAAACAAGTATTTTTAGATAGTGAAACACCCTCCGGTATATTAAAAATCGGTACCGTCGAAACAGTAAGTACATTACCTACCATTTTATCTTCTTACTATAAAAGCTATCCGAACGTCGATTTGTCATTACAAGCGGGGCTAACAGAAGAATTAATTAGAGAAGTACTCGATCATCAATTAGATGGTGCTTTTATATCAGGGCCAATAAAACATCCACTTATTGAACAATACGATGTTAGTACAGAAAAATTAATGCTCGTAACACAAAATAAAGCTTTTCATATAGAGGAATTTACAACAACGCCTCTACTCGTTTTTAACCAAGGATGTGGATACCGTTCCAAACTAGAACGATGGCTGAAAGACGAAGGTTTGCTACCAAAAAGAATTATGGAATTTAATATATTAGAAACAATATTAAACAGCGTTGCACTCGGCCTTGGAATTACACTCGTACCACAGTCTGCTGTCCACCATCTTTCTAAGGCTGGCAAGGTGCATTGCCATGCAATCCCTGAAAAATATGGTAGTATTTCAACAGTCTTCATACGCCGTAAAGATAGCTATATGACGAATTCGATGCGTAGCTTTTTAAAAACAATTGAAGAGCATCATCATATCAATATGCTTTAAAAGACATTCTTACACGAATGTCTTTTTTTCTTACAAAAGTGTAAGTCTTTCGTAAGCTAATTCGATAGTTGCAGGCGAGCATATTTCCTATAATTAAGACATAAAGCAGGGCAACAACTATTCGAAAAGGAGCGGATACGCATGATGAACAAAATGAAATCAAATAATTTTTTAAATACAATGGGCATGGTGCTATCCGCACTTGTCGATGCAAAAGCAGTTGCAACTACATTAAACAAATAAGGAGAGATTATAATGAACAACATTACTTTCAACAAATCAGACTTTATCGGACTTGCAAGTGGAGCTACTCTTCTTACAGCGTTCATTTACACACTTGCCCAAGGTCTTGTTTAACACTTTGTTTCCCCAAACCCCTTTATATATAGAAAAAGCTGCTTGTCTTATGGACAAGCAGCTTTTTAGTTTGTTTCATATATAATTTGACCTGTTTTCGTCATATCGTATCCTCCAATCGCTTTTAATTCATTATGAAATTCTTCCGATTGCAGAATATCTTTCACAACTTCGATCAGCTCTTCATTTTCTTTATTCTTCAAAATCACTAAATCATACTGTTCTTTCATAATTGGAATAAAGTCTACATTTACAATCTGTGAAAACTTTTCTGATCCTACTCCCACGTCAGCTTTTCCATTCGCGACTTGCGTGGCAACACCAAGATGATTCGATTCTTCCCATTCATATCCACTAATACGTTCTTTATTTAACTTTTGAATGCGTAATTGCTCATCCACCAGCACCCTAATACCAGAACCTTTTTCTCGATTTACAAATCGTATAGATGAATGAGATAAATCAGCCCATGTTTTTATATTTTTTGGATTCCCCTTTTGCACATAAAACCCAACGTTCCTTGATAATAAATTAATCATAATACATGGTTGTCCAACTAAAATACGTTTTACGTAAGGAACATTATATGTACCAGTTTCGCCATCAAATAAATGCAAGCTAACGATGCTTCCTTCGCCTTGATACATTTTTACTAAACTCGTTAAACTACCTTGATATGCCCGTAATATATTAGAACTTGGCAAACCATTTTCTATACGCTTTGCCAACATATCTAACGTTAGTTCTTGTCCGCTAATAATGCATGTATTCGAGATACTATTGCCGTCATTCTTTACAGGGGCAACTTGTACCTTTCCTGTTTTCATTTGCTTAATATATTGTTCTAAATCTGCTGCATCAATACGCATCTGTCTACCAACTCTATAAGAAGGAAGTTCTCCTTTTTTAATTAAGTCGTATACAGTTAGTTTTGATACTTTTAATCGCTTTGCTACCTCTTCCGTTGTGTAGGAATGATGATCCATAGACGATTCCTCACTTTCTCCCTTCATTGTAACAAAGAAAAGAATATTTCTCCTATTTTTTAAAAACATCTACATGTTCAAATTATATCCAATTATAACTAGTTATATTTAGTTATAATTAGTTATAATTGAATATGTCAAAACGAAAGGGGATTTTTTTATGAATAAGTTTACATTACGATCCATCGGGGCACTTATACTTTCTTTTCTTCTTATCTTTAGTGTTGCATGTACAAGCGGAGATAAGAAAGAGAAATCAACCGCTAAAGAAGAAAAAGCAGTTGAACTTACTATATCAGCAGCTGCAAGCTTACAAGATGCGCTAAAGGAGATTGAAACAAAATATAAAGAAAAAGAACCTAATATTAAACTTTCTTTTAACTTCGGCGCTTCTGGTGCACTTCAACAACAAATTGAACAAGGTGCACCTGCTGATTTATTCTTCTCAGCAGCCGAAGATAAATTCCAAACTCTTGTTAAAAAAGGCTTCATTAATGAAAAAGAAGGGAAAAATCTTCTTGGAAATGAACTAGTTCTAGTCATCCCTAAGGATAGCTCTCTTACAAAATTTCAAGATTTAAAAGATGAGGAAATCAAAAAAATCGCACTTGGTACACCTGAATCTGTACCTGCCGGAAAATACGCGAAGGCTTCTCTAACACATGAAAACCTTTGGAATGATGTTCAAAATAAAATCGTATTTACAAAAGACGTTCGCCAAGTGTTAACATATGTAGAAACAGGTAATGTCGATGCGGGTATCGTATACAAAACAGATGCTCTCATTTCAGACAAAGTAAAAATTGGTGAAACAGCAGCAGCTACATCTCATGAGCCAATCCACTATCCTTTAGGCGTTATAAAGGAATCTAAGCATAAGAAAGAGGCGACTTCATTTTATGAATATTTGCAGTCAAAAGATGCACAATCTATCTTTAAGAAATATGGATTTACAGTCCTGTCATAATTGCTATGAGCTTTGATGCTATTTTGTCACCAATCTTTCTATCTTTACGGGTAGCTGCATGTGCCACCATAATCGTTACAATTTTAGGAACGATTATCGGACGAGCGTTAGCACGCTCCTCATGGAGATATAAAGTAATATTAGAAACTATTTTCTTATTACCAATGGTACTTCCGCCAACTGTAATTGGCTTTTTTCTCATTATCATTTTTGGAAATAACAGTCCCATCGGAACTTGGATAGAATCAATATTTCAGCAATCTATTATGTTCACATCTACTGCTGCTATCATTGCTTCTACAGTTGTTTCATTTCCGCTTATGTACCAATCGGCAAAGACAGGATTTTCTATCGCGAATGTACAAATTGAAGAGAGCGCCCGCGATCTTGGTGCAAGTGAATATCAAGTTTTTCTACACGTCACACTTCCGCTTGCATTTCCTGCCTTACTAAGCGGAATGATTTTGAGCTTTGTTCGTGCGCTCGGTGAGTTTGGTGCTACACTCATGTTTGCCGGAAACATTCCTGGTAAAACACAGACTATCCCAACTGCAATTTACATGGCCATTGATGCAAGCAATATGCAGCTCGCCTGGACGCTTGTAGTTATCACTATTAGTATGTCACTCCTATTTCTGCTATGTATTCAGCTTATTAACAAAAGAATTACTCACTCTTAAAGCAGCTTTTTTCGAAGCTGCTTCTTTATTTCTTAGGAAATAAAATATACCTTCGGGAAATAACTGAATTTTACCTTTTATTAAAATATACATTTTATTTGAATTCACTTTCTAAAATAGGCAATTTCCTGTTATTATATGGAGGTGTTTCAAAAAATGAAGAAATGAAAACGCATTTATATTGTGAATTCTTCATCCTGTTTTAGCGATCGGTAATCTTCTACTCTATTAGTGGGGCATTACCGATCGTTAGAACGATATGTAATTATATTGGTATAGGAAATCGAAGGGAGTCTTGTAATGGACATTTTATTAGCGCTTCTTCCTGCAATTGCATGGGGAAACATCTTATTAGTAAGCGTAAAAATGGGCGGTGGTGCATATAGCCAAACGGTAGGTATGACAATCGGTGCTCTATTCTTCGCAACAATTATGTATGTATTTACTCAACCAGCTTTAACAATGACAGTCTTGATTGTTGGTTTTATTTCAGGTTTGTTCTGGGCTTTAGGACAAGTAAACCAATTAAAAACAGTTGAAAAACTAGGTGTTTCAACTACCGTAACAATTTCTACTGGTATGCAACTTGTTGCAACTTCTATCTTTGGGGTTATCGCTTTCCGTGAGTGGACTACTACAACAACGATTGTTCTGGGAACGATTGCAATCCTATTAATCGTAGTTGGTGTTGTATTCACATCATTAGATGATAAAGAAAATGCTCAGCCACCAGGACAATTGAAAAAAGGACTTCTTACTTTAATTGTTTCTACTTTTGGCTATCTTGTATATGTAATTATTATTCGTTGGTATAATATCGACGGTTGGTCTGCTATTTTACCACAAGCAGTTGGTATGTTTGTTGGTGCGGTTGTACTGACATCTAAACATAAACCATTTAACAAATATGCAATCCGTAATGCTCTATCTGGTTTACTATGGGGAACAGGAAACTTATTCTTACTTCTTTCCTTACCACGTGTCGGAGTTGCGACAAGCTTCCCGTTATCTCAAACTGGAATCGTTATCTCAACATTCGGTGCGATTGTCTTCTTAGGTGAAAAGAAAACAAAACGTCAATTGATCTTTATTGCACTAGGTAGTGTTTTAATTATCGGCGGCGCTGTATTACTAGGTATGACAAAAGCATAAATTTATAATCTATTAATCCCTGAAGCATAACTGCTTCAGGGATTTTTTATTAAAACTATTTTTCAAATATAATAACTTTTATAACCTTATTTATATCAACCCTCCTCCCTCCATTTTCATCCTTCTCGCGATAAGCCTTTTCTTTTTACAAAATTCTCTTAAAAATGGTATCGTTTTTTATAACATATTCTCATCAGAAAGGAATAAAGGATATGCTAACTAAACATCGAATTTTATTTATTGGTGCTGGTCGTATGGCAGAAGCTATATTTTCCGGATTACTGAAAACAAGTAAAGAATACATCGAAGAAATTATCATTTCCAACCGAAGCAACGTAGCAAAATTAGAACAATTACAAGGGCAATATGATGTGTCTATTACAACCGATTGGAAGCAGCATGTTACATCTGTTGATACGATTGTTTTAGCAATGCCACCTTCTGCACATGAAGAATTATTAGCAGAGTTATCTCCGTTACTATCGAATCAACTTGTCGTAACGGTAGCTGCTGGCATTGGTCCATCTTATTTAGAAGCGAGACTTCCCGGGGGGACGCCTGTTGCTTGGATTATGCCAAATACAGCTGCTGAAATTGGAAAGTCTATCTCCTTATATACAATGGGACAATCAGTAACCGAGATGCATCTGGAAACCCTGCAACTGCTTTTAAGAGGAATTGGTACTTCGCAACTTTGCACTGAGGAAGAAGTGCATCAACTTACTGCAGTTACTGGAAGTGCACCAGCCTTCCTTTATTACTTTGCCGAAAGCTTAATTGAAGCAACAATAAGTTATGGAGTCGATGAGGCAACTGCAAAACATCTTGTCATTCAAATGATTTCTGGCTCTGCTTCTATGCTTGAACAAACGCAAGATCCAGCTAACCTCCGCGAACAAGTAACAACACCAGGTGGTTCCACAGCTGAAGGTCTCAAAACTTTATATGAGTATAATTTTTCAGAAGCAATTCAAAAAGCAGTAGAAGCAACAAACAAAAAAGCTAGGGGGAAATAATATGAGTTTAACAAGTTTAAAAGACTATACAACACTACATAACGGTGTAAAAATGCCTTGGTTCGGTTTAGGTGTTTTTAAAGTAGAAGATGGTTCAGAAGTAATTGATTCTGTAAAAGCAGCAATTAAAAATGGCTACCGCAGCATCGATACTGCTGCAATCTATCAAAACGAAGAAGGCGTTGGACAAGCGATCCGTGAATCAGGTGTTTCACGTGAAGAATTATTCATTACATCAAAAGTGTGGAATAGCGATCAAGGCTA
This sequence comes from Bacillus luti, assembly GCF_001884105.1. GTDB lineage: Bacteria > Bacillota > Bacilli > Bacillales > Bacillaceae_G > Bacillus_A > Bacillus_A luti. Next base: position 29,476 of record NZ_MACI01000088.1, read on the forward strand.
TGAAACAACACTTCAGGCATTTGAAACTACATTAGAAAAATTAGGCCTAGAATATTTAGATTTATATTTAGTACATTGGCCTGTAAAAGGAAAATATACTGAATCATGGAAAGCGTTAGAAAAACTTTATAAAGACGGCCGTGTTCGCGCTATTGGTGTGAGTAATTTCCACATTCACCATTTGCAAGATGTATTTGAAATCGCTGAAATTAAACCAATGGTTAACCAAGTAGAATACCATCCACGTTTAGCTCAAGAAGAATTACACACTTTCTGTAAAGAACATAATATCCAACTTGAAGCTTGGTCACCATTAATGCAAGGACAACTACTTGATAATCCAACGTTACAAGAAATTGCGACGAAATATAATAAATCAACTGCGCAAATTATTTTACGCTGGGATTTACAAAACGAAGTTGTAACAATCCCTAAATCTATTAAAGAACATCGCATTATTGAAAATGCAAATATATTCGATTTTGAATTAAGTACTGATGACATGAAAGCAATTCAAGCACTCAATGAAGATCGTCGCGTTGGTCCAGATCCAGATAACTTTAACTTCTAGTAGAAAAACCACTGCCATATGCAGTGGTTTTTTCGTTAAAGAAAACTGAAAATTTAAACTATATTTCATTAGGTTGACACTTCATTATCCAAGGTGTAAGATTTTGAATTATCAAAGAAACACAAAAATTAATAAAATTTATTCGTTTACTCATTGTATCAAGAGAGGTGGAGGGACTGGCCCTTTGAAACCTCGGCAACAGGTTCATTTTGAATACTGTGCCACTTCCTGCAAGCTTTATGGCTTGAAAGATAGAATGAGGGAATTCGTTTATATACGGGTGCATAACTTGTACGTAAAAATCCCTCTTTCTCAATATGAAAAGAGGGATTTTTTATTTTTCATTTCCCTCATCATCATCCAAACTTAATTATTTAGGAGGAAAATCAAATGAAAAAGAAGTTTGTACCCGGTATTGCATCAGTTGTAGGAGTAAGTATTTTATTAACTGGTTGCGGTAGTTATAAAAACGAAGCAAGCGGAGCAAATGCAAAAGACGAGGCACCTAGTAAACAGGTTTTAAACTTATCTTCACCTACTGAAATACGAACAATGGATACAGCTCGAGCTACAGATACTGATTCTGGTCAAGTAATGAGAAACGTATTTGAAGGTTTGTATAATCTTGGTGAAGGTAACAAACCTGTCCCTGGCGTTGCAAAATCCCATGAAGTAAATAGCGATAAAACGAAATACACATTCCATTTACGAGATTCAAAATGGTCAAACGGTACTCCTGTTACCGCGAAAGATTTTGTCTTCGCTTGGCAAAGAGCTGTCGATCCAGCAACAGCCTCTGAATATGCATTTCTATTCTTTGATATTAAAAATGCAACAAAAATTAACAACAAAGAGCTTCCAGCCGATCAACTTGGTGTAAAAGCAATTGATGACCATACGTTTGAGGTAGAATTAGAGCGTCCTGTTCCGTATTTTATTAGCTTAACAGCGTTCCCAACATTTCTACCAATTAACGAGGAATTCTTTAAAGCACAAGGTGATAAGTACGCTTTAGAAGATAATACAATCTTGTACAACGGAGCTTTTACACTAAGCGATTGGAAGCACGAACAAAGCTTTAAATTCAAGAAAAACCCTACCTATTGGGATAAAGATGCTGTCAAACTAGAAGAAATCAATTTTAACGTCGTGAAAGAAAAATCAACAGAAGTAAATTTATTTGAATCTAAACAATTAGACCGTATAAAATTAACGTCTGATTTTGTTGATAAATATAAAAAGGATGGTAACTTTAAAGAACGTCCGAACGTAGGCGTACAATTTTTACGTATGAATCAGCAAAACAAAGTGCTGCAAAACGTTTCTGCACGCCAAGCAATTGATCAAACGATTGATCGAAAATCCTTTGTAAATACGTTATTAAATGATGGCTCTACACCAACCTTTAGTCTCGTTCCAAAAAACTTTGCAAAAGGACCTGACGGAACAGACTTCCGCGTTGCAAACGGCGATTTAACAAAGGTTGATACAAAATCGGCACAAGAATTATGGAAAAAGGCAAAACAAGAACTTGGATCTGAAAAAATAACGTTAGAATTATTAACAAGTGATGGTGACCTTGAGAAGAAAACTGGTGAATTCTTAAAAGGACAACTAGAAAAGAATTTAGATGGCTTAACAGTAAATATAAAACCGCAACCGCGTAAGCAACAAGTTTCGCTTTTATTAAAAGGTGACTACGAAATCGGAATTGATGGCTGGAGCCCTGACTTTGCGGATCCAATTACATTCCTTGAGCTATTTACAACGAATAACCCTTATAACTTAGATCATTACTCTAATAAGGAGTTCGATGAAACAATAGCAAAAGTGAAAACAACTTTAGCTGGTGATGAAAAAGCTCGCTGGGAAGCATTACTAGCATCCGAGAAAATATTATTTAAAGACTCTGTTATCGCTCCTCTTTATCAAAAGGGAGAATCTTATTTAGAACGTTCTTATGTGAAAGGAATTGTGCAAGTAGACTTTGCAGGTCAATTAAACTTCAAATGGGCAAAAATTGAAAAATAAACTGTAACTTTGACCAACGTTATTCCACCATACTAATTATTTTTTCGCAAAACGCATTAAAAGTAGGTTCCTTAATACACGGGAATCTACTTTTTTAATATATTATTTCAAGAAATTAACATTCTATTTTTATTATTGACATATAGTTCTTTCCAGTGTTAATATTCTAAATAATCAAAGAAACGAAATATTTCACCATCAAAATATAATGTCTCTATGTTGAAACATATAACGATAGATTATAGTTCAACATGTATATACATATAGAACACCTGATTACCTATAAACAAATATTCATAATAGGTTTTATCTCCTTCTATAGCTACTTCAAGACATGGACATTATGACGTTACGAACAACACATTTAGGGAGGAAAGAACAATGAAGAAAAAAGTCGTACCTGTTGTTGCATCTGTTTTAGGGGCAAGTCTACTACTAACTGCTTGTGGGGGAAATAAAGATAATGCAAGCGGAGCGAAAGCAAATGATAAAGCACCTGATAAACAGGCAATTAACTTATCATTCGCTTCAGAAATTCCAACAATGGATGTTGCAAAAGCAACGGATGGGGAATCCATGAACGTAATGCGCAATGTTTTTGAAGGGTTATATGCAATGGGAGAAGATAATACACCGATTCCTGGTGTCGCTGAGTCGGTTGACGTTAGTCCCGATAAGACAAAATATACATTCCACCTGCGTGATTCAAAATGGTCAAACGGTACTCCTGTTACAGCAAAAGACTTCGTCTTCGCTTGGCAACGTGCCGTAAATCCTGATACAGCAGCTGAATATGCATTCTTATTCTTCGATATACAGAATGCGAAACAAATAAACCAAAAACAATTGCCAATTGATCAACTAGGAGTTAAAGCTCTTGATGATAAAACGTTAGAAGTACAACTAGACCGTCCTGTTCCCTACTTCTTAAGCTTAACGACATTCTCGACATTCTTACCAGTTAATGAAGCGTACTTAAAATCTCAAGGTGATAAATACGGTTTAGAAACAAATCATTTAATTTACAACGGTGCTTTCACATTAGATAACTGGAAACACGAACAAAGCTTCCAATTGAAGAAGAATCCTAACTATTGGGATGCTAAAACGGTAAAATTAGAAGAAATCAACTTTAATGTCGTTAAAGATAAGTCTACAGAAGTGAACTTATATGATTCAGGACAAATTGATCGTGTTGCTTTAACTGCGGAGTTTGTTGATAAATATAAGGGCGATCCAAACTTCAAAGAACGCGCTGAAGTTGGCATTCAATTTTTACGACTAAATCAAAAGAATGAAACGTTAAAAAATCAACATGCACGCCTTGCTATTAACGGTGCAATGAATAAAAAGGCATACGTAGAAACAATTTTAAATAACGGTGCTGTTCCAGCTGAAGGAATGGTTCCTGCGAAATTCGCAAAAAGTCCAGAAGGCAATGACTTCCGTAAAGAAAACGGAAACCTAGTCAAAGATGATGTGAAAGCGGCAAAAGAAAACTGGAAAAAAGCGAAACAAGAACTCGGTACTGACAAAGTAACAATCGAACTATTAACTAGTGATAATGCTTTAGCTAAAAAGACTGGTGAATATTTAAAAGGTGAACTCGAAAAGAATCTAGATGGCTTAACAGTGAATTTAAAACCACAACCACGTAAACAACAGTTGAAACTACTATTAAGTGGTGATTATGAAATCGGTATTGACGGTTGGGGCCCTGACTTCGCTGATCCAATTACATTCTTAGATTTATTTACAACAGATAGTGCTTATAACTTTGATAAATACTCTAACAAAGAGTACGATGAGCTAATTCATAAAGTGAAAACAGATTTAGCTGGCGATGAAAAAGCACGCTTTGAAGCAATGAAGCAAGCTGAAAAAATCTTATTACAAGACGGTGCTGTCGCTCCTTTATACCAACAAGGTCGTTCTTACTTACAACGCTCTTTCATTAAAGGACTTGTAACAACTGACTTCGGCGGTGAATTTAACTATAAGTGGACAGAAGTTGCAAAATAATAAATAAAAAAGGTATCCAATCACAGGATACCTTTTTTATTTTATACTTCTTTAACTACATGACTTCTTCTCTCCACTATTCCTTTTATAGATACAGTAATGACTGCTACCAATTGCGTGACTAATATAATGACTAATAATGAAATAATATTTTTCTCTAAACTAACTCCCCAAAATATTATTGTATAATAGCCATTTGCTGCATAGGTTGCGGGAAATAATTCGCCGATTGTTTGATATGTTTTAGAAAGCATCTCATGTGGTACGATTACACCCGAACTTACGAGTTGTAACGATAGCGAAATTATATTAAAGATCATACCTGCATTTCCGAAAACAGCTATGCACATTTGTGTTAATGAAAGAAAGGCGAAGAAGACTATCGTCAATAATCCTCTTTACCTTCCTTTTGCATTGAACCAAAACTCATCATAAATATAAACACAAACATCAAATATGTTCTCCACGTCAAAGAAGGTATATGCCCTGGCCAAAGATAGCTAACTAAATAGTTAATTCCCATAATACAAGACGATATTACTAAACTAATACTTATTAGTTTTACATATTTGAGCATATCTTTTCTCCTTGTTTTTTATTTTTCTACTTCTTCAAATTGTAGATTCACCGGCTCTTCTAAAAGTGTTTCATAAAAGTTTTCTGCCAAATCTGTTGAAGGAATTTTTTCATCTACTTCATCAAATCGAATACTATCTAGCCACACACAACCTTCTCCTGATAATAAAACACCAAATGCAATACCAAGTGCTTCTTCTTTTATATCTAATACAACCGAGTACGATTGCCAGTTATTCGTACTTTTAATTGGACGATTTTGCATATTATCCATAGCGAGGGGTTCTGTATCTTTTCCATCTACTCGCATCCACAATCCCGCCCAATCTCTTACGTTTTCACTCTTAACAAATGCTGTAAACCGTAACCTCTTCCCTACATATTTATCCGCTCGGAACATTTGCATTAATGTTGAAAATCCTCCGTGCGTAACATTCTCTTTTGCTTTTATGTATGCAGATACTTTCCCTTGATGGACAACTTCATAATCTAAACCCATCTCATATTCAGCAGGATGGCTTCCACTTAAGATCCATCCTTTCGGTATACCCTTTTGCATTGAAACACCCTCTCTTTCTATATAAAATGACTGGAAGTACTTTCGATATTTTTTTGGTGGCAATTGAAACATTCTTTTAAAAGCTCTCGTAAATGCCTCTTGTGAGGAAAAACCATATTGCATTGCAATATCAATAACAGCTCTTTCAGTCGATACTAAAGCCTGTGCAGCATGAGTTAATCTTCTCTTTCGAATGTAATCCGTTACACTCATCCCAATATAACTTTGAAAAATACGATGAAAATGGTACATTGACACCGCACTGTGAGATGCCACTTTTTCTGTTGTAAGCTCCTCATCTAAATGATCCTCTATATATTTAATTGCTTTTTTTATCATCTCTTTATATTCTTCATGCATTTTAGTACCTCCTCACAACTTAAATTTACCATATACATACAAATTGTTTTTGATTTAAATTGCTGATTAGCCCATGTGGCTACAGGATAATAATTTATTTTCAACTCATACATAATTACACGTTTTTTGGAAAAACTTGTATAGAACAAATTTACATAAGGAGGAATTTATAATGAAAACTCTACTATCCCTTTTATTAGCTCTTATGCTAGTACCTGCATTAACAGGATGTAAAGCTCCTGCAAAAGACGATACAACTTCTGATAAGAAAACGACGGAAGAAGCAAAAAATGAGGCTCCTGCAGATTTAAAACTTAATTTTAATGAATTTAGTTTAGATGCAGACTATCAAGATACGAAGAAAGACTATGAGGCTGATTATAAAAACTTAGCAGCTGATAAGAAAATGGAGGCAAAGCTTGAAGACCATAAAACAAATGCAAAGTTCACAGGTGACGAGGCTATTACAAAATTAAGCCCCCTTCTACAAGAATTAAAATTTGATAAAGATACTCCTGACCAAGAAGTAATCGATCAAGTAGTAAACGTGTTTAAACTTGATAAGGACTATCAAAAATTCGATTTAGAAGTTGTTTTCTCTGATGGAACGAAAAAAGAATATAAACGAGAAATAAAATAAAGAAGTAGGCGATTGCCTACTTCTTTATTTTATTTCTTAGCATATCGTAAGCTTGGTTGAGATCCTACGTAGTATTCTAATCCAGATACAGATGACTTTTGTAAATAAGAATCTGTTGGGAATACAAGTGGGATTAAAGGATATTCTGTAAACATAATATCTTCTGCTTGATGTAATAAATCAAAGCGTTTATTTTCATCTTGTTCTAATTTTGCTTGATTAATTAAATTATCGAAGTCTTTGTTAAACCATTTCGCATAGTTATTTGGTCCATCACCTGCATAAATTTCTAATTGAGCAGCTGGATCTAATGTAGATCCTCCCCATCCCATGTATGCAATTTGGAAGTCACTTTGTTTGTACATATCAATATAACTTTTCCACTCTTTACCTTCTATTTTCACATCTACACCAAGATTTTTCTTAAACATTTCTTGAAGTGTTTCAGCTATTTTCTTCTTATCTGAATATTTTACTGTTACTTCTGGAAGAGTAGCCCATCCTTCTTCCTTCATACCTTCTTCTAATAGATTCTTAGCTACTGCAGGATCATATTTAAAATAATCACCTTTCTCTTTACGGAAGTCGCGGCCACCTTCTGTTTTTGCTCCTTCTGGAACAAAGCCATATGCTTCTTTTGCATTATTCTTTAATATTTTCTCTACGATAAACTTACGATCTACAGCTAATGCAAAAGCTTTACGAATTTTAGCATTTGTAAATGGTGGTTTCTCTGAATTAAATGAGTAAATATGAGTTGAGTAGTCTTGCATTTTTTTAAACTCTTTATTGTTTTGTTCCTTCTCAACTAAATCCGTTGGTATGTGAGATAATAAATCTAGTTCTCCAGATTTGTATAATTGATACGCTGTTTTACCTTCTGGAATAATACGGAATTCAATTTCTTTTGATGCTACTTTTTTATCATGGAACTCTTTGTTTTTTTCTAGAATAATCGCTTGATTATGCTTCCATTCTTTCAATGTGAAAGGACCATTTGTAATTAATTCTTTTGGATCTACTTTTAATTTACCTTTTTCATCAATAGATTTTTTATTCAGCGGAATATATAACGACTGGGATAATGTTCTTTTAATAGATGTCACTGGGTGTTCAAATTGTAACTTTAGAGTTACATCATCTACTGCTTGAATTCCTACTGCATCTTCTTCACCTTTCCCTGTATTAAATGCTTCTCCACCTTTAATGAAATATAGTTCTGTTGCATTCATAGAGCCCGTTTTAGGGTTTAATATTCTCTTCCAAGCAAATTCAAAATCTTTTGCTGTTAATGGGGAACCATCAGACCATTTTAATCCTTTTTTCAAATAGAACGTATACTCTTTTCCATCTGCCCCAGCTTCCTCTTTCTCTACTAAATCCTTTTCAAATTTCCCATCACTTGTCTGTCTATACAAAGTTGCAAATAAGTGCTCAATTACATAATTAGAGTTATTATCTGTTGAAATTGCTGAATCTAGCGTATAAGGATCACTACCAAGATTCGTTACGAAACGCTCTCCTTTACTAGCACTTGCTTTTGAAGTGTCTTTCTTGCCGCAAGCGACAGAAGTAATTGCTAATACGGTCATAATGACAAATAATAAAAACTTCTTCATCCTACATTCCCCTTTACCCTGAAATTTTTGGTGTTGATGCTAATAATGTTTTTGTATAAGAATGTTGTGGATTACGGAATACTTCGTCCGTATTTCCAAATTCAACAAGTTCTCCTTTATATAGGACAGCCACTTTTTCACATAAATAGTGAACCATCGGTAAATCATGTGCGATAAATAAATATGTATAGCCTTGCTCCTTTTGAATTTTTTGCAGCAAATGCACAATTTGAATTTGCAGTGAAACATCTAATGCTGAAATTGGTTCATCAAGGATCAATACTTCCGGCTCACATAATAAGGCTCTTGCAATAGCAATACGTTGGCGTTGTCCTCCACTAAATTCATGTGGATAGCGATCAATATATCGTCTATCTAATCCAACACGCTCTAGCGCATCACCTGCTACTTTATCCTTCAATCCTTTATCACCGAGTCCGAATGAAATATAGCCTTCTGTTACGCTATCGCGTACTTTCCAGCGTGGATTTAATGCAGCTGTCGAATCTTGAAAAATAAACTGTACTTTCTGCAAGAAATCACGCTTATGAGCTGCCTTCAGCTTGTGAACAACTTGACCGTTATAATCAATTTCACCAGACGTTGGACTCTCGATCCCAGCTATGAGCTTTCCAAGTGTTGTTTTTCCTGAACCACTTTCGCCAATAATGCCAAGTGTTGTTCCTTTAGGAATAGAAAGTGATATATCTTTTAACGCTGTAATTTCTTTATTTTTACTTCCATACGTTTTCCTTACTTGCTCTACAGTAATTAAGTCTGTCGTCATGAGGCATTCACCTTCTCTTTTGATTTCGCTTTATCATGCTCCAGAATATGCTGCCAGCAATGTGAGCTATGCTCCCCAGAATATGTTGTTCTCTCCGGGAAACGATGAATACATTCTTTTATTGCTACCGGGCAACGATTTACAAAAGGACACCCAAAGCTATTTAATGTTTCAATGGAAGGTGTCGTTCCTTCGATTGCACGTAATACTTTTTCGGAATCGTCCATATTCGGAATTGCTTGTAATAAGCTTTTCGTGTATGGATGTTTAGGGGAACCTATCACTTCCTGTATCGTTCCTTTTTCAACAACACGTCCCCCGTACATCACAACTACTCGATCCGCTACTTCACGTACAAGCGCCAAATCGTGAGTAATTAATAAAATACTCGTATTTTGCTTTTCCTTTCTTTCCTTTAATAACTCCATAATTTGTTTTTGAATCGTTACATCTAATGCTGTCGTAGGTTCATCCGCAATAACGAGCTTTGGGTGGCAAGCAAATGCAATTGCTAAACAAATACGTTGCCTCATACCCCCGCTTAATTGATGTGGGTACTGTTCAAAGCGTTTCTCCGGTTCATGTATCCCTAAATCTGTTAACAAGTTAATCGCTATTTTCTTTGCTTCTCTTTTCGATTTTTTCTCATGTTGCAAAATTACTTCTGTAATTTGCCGTCCCACCTTCATCGTCGGATTTAAAGATGAAAGTGGGTCTTGAAAGATAAAAGAAATATCTTTCCCACGAATTTGATTCCATTCTGATTCTTGTAGATTAGTTAATTCCTCTGATTCAAAAGATATATTTCCATCATCAATGTGAATAGATTCTTGATTTAATCCGATAATGGATTGTGCTGTAACACTTTTCCCTGAACCACTTTCTCCTACAAGTGCAACTATTTCACCTTCGCTAATAGAAAAGGAAACATGCTTCACAATTGCTTGCTTACTATTCTCTTTTTCAACGGCTAACGTTACGTTTTCTAAAGATAAGAGCTGTCCCATGTTTTTTCTCCTTTCGATTCCGTTTTACGATTTTTGGATCAATTGCATCTTGTAAACCATCACCAATTGCATTAAATGCGAACATGATGAGAGCAATCATTAGCGATGGGAAAAATAGTTGCCACCACTCCCCGCTCAATAATGTCCCAAGCGCATCATTTGTCATCGTCCCCCAGCTCGCTGCCGGTGATTGCACCCCAAGTCCGATAAAACTTAAAAATGATTCCGAGAAAATTGCTGCTGGGATTGTAAATGATAAATTCACGATAATAATGCCAGTTAGGTTCGGAATGATATGTCCGTATATAATTTTCATATGTGATGTGCCTAATCGCTCCGCTGCAATAACAAATTCTCTTTGCTTTAAAGATAAGACTTGCGCCCTAACAAGACGTGCCATACCAATCCATCCTGTTAATGCAAGAGCGATAATGATTGTAAAAAGTCCTGGTTTCATAATGATTAATAGTAAAATAACAATTAATAAATATGGGATACCGTATAATACTTCAATCCCTCTTACAATCCACTCATCAATTAACGTGCCAAGGCGATTACGCCCTCTCACATATCCACTAAATCCTCCGATCAGTACACCAAGTCCTATATCAAGAACAGCTGCTACTAATCCAACTACTAGTGAAATTTTCCCACCAGCCCAAGTACGCGCCCAAATATCTCTACCTAAATCATCTGTTCCAAACCAATGCTCACTACTAGGTGGTAAGTTTGTCGCCTCTTTTATTTGTTCACTTGCAGTGAAAGGAGTTAAACTTTCACCAATAAGAGAGAAAATAATAATGAGCAATAATGTTACCGTCCCTAGAACCGCGATTGGATTTGATACAAATTTACGAAACACTTCTTTTTTCTGGCTAATCTTTTGCTGCTCTTTATGTATCGTTAGTTCTTTTTTCTCTTCATTCGTTAATAACTGTTTATTAATTTCATAAGCTCCCATTTAAATATGCCCCCCTCCTTACGTAATAGAACGAATACGCGGATCAACAATACGATGAATAATATCTGTAATGAAAATACAAGAAATTAATAATGCACTATAGAAAATTGTCGTTCCCATAATCACCGGATAATCCCTGTTAAAAATACTGTCTACAAAATATTTTCCGAGACCAGGAATTGCAAAGATCTTTTCAATAATGAAAGTCCCTGTTAAAAGTCCAGCCATTAACGGTCCAACAAATGTAAGTACTGGAACAATTGCATTTCGAAGGGCATGCCTCATAATAATCTTCTTAATCGGTATACCTTTTGCTCTTGCTAGCTTAATATAATCACTCTGTAGTACTTCGATCATATTAGAACGAACAAACCTTGTAATAACCGCGATTGGCCCTAACGCTAATGCAAAGGATGGCAACACCGTATGTTCGAATGTCCCCCAAGACGCTACTGGTAAGAGCTCAAATTGAATAGCGAGTATTTGTATAAATAGTGGTGCTAAAATAAAACTCGGAATAGAAATACCAAGGATTGCAAGTAAACTCACACCATAATCAATTACCTTCCCATGATAGAGAGCAGCAAATGTACCTGCAGCAATTCCGACTAGCAACGAAATAACAAGTGCTTGTAGACCAATAATTGCTGATGGACCAAAGCCAGTTGTTATAATTTCTGATACACCTTGCCCGGTTGATTGAACAGATTCACCAAAATCAAAATGAACTACGCCGTCTAAATACGCAACATATTGATTCCATAACGGTTCATCAAGGTGATACTTCGCTCTCATATTCTGCACAACTTCTGCTGGAAAGATCTTTGCATCTGATGAAAATGGATCCCCCGGAATAATGTGCATAATCAAAAATGTTACTGTTGTAATAATCCATAGTGTAAATACCATAACTGATAGTTTTTTAACAACATACACTCCAATAACCCCCTAAACTCATAAATTTACTTTGTTTTATTCATGTGCTTTTCCCATTACTCCCTTTTCTCTTTTTAGAATACAAAAAGCCTTGATCTTAAAAAATAAGATCAAGGCTTAATAAACAAAGGCCCATCACTTATCTTTCAAGACTTGCTTGCTGGAATTAGCACGGTGTTCCTGTTACAGAACCCGCTGCTGAGGTGTCATAGGGCCAGTCCCTCTACCTCTCTGGATAAGTAAATTGCTATATTATTATTTGGTTCAAATTGTATATTTCGAATTATAATTCTGAAAAAATGAAAAGTCAATCAAATTGGATATATTTAGAAAAATCAGTTTTTGATAGAGCCCTTTATCTAAATCGCAGTTTTTCACTTATAATAAAAAGAAATTATATTAAAGGAGTTATACGATGGATCCGATACTTCTGGCAACTATAGGATTACCGTTAACAATCGTCATCCTTGTTATCATTGGATTTTATAAACTTTTCATTAAGAAGAAAAGTATCACCTCTTTTTACACACCCTTCGATAACATTACTGGACAAACTATTTCAGAATTTCATGAAGAACAGAAAGTATTAGTATCTGAGGATGAAGACGGAGATGGCAAGAAGAAAAAATAACCTTGCACACGCAAGGTTATTTTTTCGCTTCTGTTTGAAAACGTTTATAGTATGTCGATGCTGTTGCAAAGTTAATTTCTATATCACGAATCAATGATGAATCTTCTTCTTTAGCTAACTTTTGTAATTTTTTCATCGCTTGTTCCGATTCCTTTAAGAAGCCAACATATAACTCATGTTCTTCCTCTTTCGATTTTGGAACATGAATTTCTTTACGTATATTATCAATATCTTCTAACATGCTCGTTGTTACCTTTTGCACGTCTTCTTTATATGTAGCATTCGTTATTTCCTTACCGCCCTTTTCTTTTGCCACTTCAAATAACTGCAGTGCTTTATTAATTTCTTTATTCATTTTCAAATCGTATTTTTCATGTACTGCACGGTATTCTTTCATCTCTTCTGTTTGTTCAGTAGACTGCTCCACCTTTTCTTTTGGTTCTTTCGTATCTTTATTTCCATTACATCCTGCTAGAAGGATCATACTTCCCATTACAGCAATACCCAAAACCTTCTTCATCTCTAATTCTCCTTTTATCTACAACTATTACTCATTATAGTTTCTTTTATCTCCACTTGTTATTATACCGAGAACATCCTACTTTTTACACTTAAGACGATATCGTAATATATATACCAACATTTTTGTCACAGTATCGTCACTTTATGCAAATAACTTTTGCATCACTTTACTCTATCAACTTGCACATAGATAAGAGTTATTTCAAAAAAATTAAAAAAGAGCTGATTCAAATATTCCCTTTGAATCAGCTCTTTTTATTAAGCTTCTACATTTTGTTTTTGTTGCAGTTCAAACTGCTTTTCACTTCTTCTTGCCATAAATAAATAACATAGCACAGCACCAATTTCACAAAGAGCTATCACAACTCCCATCGGCAATGCTGTATCACTTCCACCAATACCTACTAGCGGCGCTACAAGTGCTCCTGAAATGAACTGTAATAAACCTAATAAAGCCGATGCTGTTCCTGCTGCTTGTTTTTGATTTCTCATCGCTAAAGAGAAACCAGTTGTTGATACAACCCCAACACTTGATACAACGAGGAATAACGAGCATAACACACCAATTAATCCTATTCCTAATAAGATTGTCAGTAGTAAAGATAAACCACCAACAGCTGCAATAATAATACCAGCAACAAATAATGTCTTCTCATTCACTTTCCCCGCTAAACGACCCGTTACCTGACTAGCAATAATAATACCGATACCGTTGATTGCAAAGAATAAACTAAATTGCTGTGGTGATGCTCCGTATATGTTCTGTAACACAAATGGTGAGCCCGAAATGTACGCAAACATTGCCGCCGTTACTAATCCCTGTGACAATGCATATCCCATAAACAAGCGATCTTTCAGAAGCTTTCCGTATGTTGCCAATGTCCCTGACAAACCACCTGTCTCTCTTTCTTCAGGAGGTAACGTTTCACGCAATACGAACGTCGCTGATATTAACATGAATACACTAATTGCTCCAAGAACGATAAAGACACCGCGCCATGTTGTGAACTGTAACAATTGTCCTCCAATAATCGGCGCCAAAATAGGTGCTGCTCCATTTACTAACATGAGCAGCGAGAAGAACTTCGTCATTTCAGAACCTGAGTACATATCACGTACCATTGCACGTGATATAACGATACCGGCAGACCCTGAAGCGCCTTGTAAGAAACGTAAAAGCACTAAACTCCAAATAGATGGCGCTACAGCACAAAGTAAAGAAGAAGCTACATAAATAATAAGAGCAATAATAAGAGGTTTGCGCCTTCCGTAAATATCACTAATTGAACCGATGAATAATTGTCCTACTGAAAGCCCAAGCAAACAAGCCGTCAATGTAAGCTGCGCTAGGGATGCACCTGTTTGCAAGTCATCCGTTAATTTCGGTAACGAAGGCAAATACATATCAATAGATAATGGCCCAATCGCCGTAAGTGTCCCTAGTACAAGAATCATCCATAACCTGTTTGTCTTTACAGGCTTATATATTTCCTGATTAACTCCATTCACTTTTTCCGTTCACCCTTTCCTATACATACTGAATCGTAACAATTATAGTTACAACATAAACATACGTCAAGTATAGCGCATTTTCCTGTTTAATTCTGTAAAAAAAAAGCGATAGAATCTCTATCACTTTACTTGTTCAAATTACTATTTGTAAATTTAGATACGGAAGACATCGCCTCTCCTGTATCTAAATATGTGATTTGAATTGGATCTCCCACTTCTGTAAACATAGCATACGGGAATTTTTTCGCAGGTATCATAAATACTTTTTGTTCATTTTCTAACAGTACGTATACGATCGTATTTTCACCTGATTTTTCTTTATATACTCGTTGTACAATACCTTCTTTTTGCGCTTCTTTTCCATTTGAAGTCGGTCTAAATGAATCTCCACTTCCGCTCAGCGCATTTTTATAATTCTCCAGCGCCTCTTTTTGCGTCGAACCAGTTGCAAATATTTTTGCATTAGAAGCATAGATAACTGTATGAGCACGTACTAATCCGCCGTCATCAATAACAGGTACAATCCAAGAAGGTTTACCGTACACGTTATAAATAACCGGCATCGTTCCATGCCATTTCTCTCTCTTAAAGGAATTATCCACTACTTCCGAAGCAGCTGAACCATCCATAATTCCCTTTACTTCTTTTCCGTTATAGTAATACAACTTACCTGTACGCGCATCAATAAGCGAGTAACCTAATGCAGAATCTACTCCTTCTTTCGGAGAGGTGAAATCAGTAAAGTAATATAATGTTCCATCCTTACCGAAGATTGGCGTAACTCCTTCTTTCGTTCCCCACTCAGTCGGGATCTTCATATCAGTTTGCGAGAATTTCGTATTCCAAAATCCGTGAATATATTTACCGAAATACGTATTTAATGTAGATGCGGTCTCGTGATTTAATACGCCATCAACAAATTTAGGTGCCTTTCCTTTGTCGTATCTTTTCACTTCGCCTGTTTGTGCGTCTACTACTACAACGCCCTCTACTTCAAATCCAGATCTTCCTGAAATAAATTCACCATACGTCATTGTATAATACGGTTTCCCTTTATCATCAACTTCAAATTTAGGTTTCCCTTTAAAGATTAAATTTGGTTCCGCTTGCCTTACAACACGCTCTAAATTATTACCGAAGAACATGCTTGGCACATATTTCATTTTATAACCAAGGTGTAGTTTCGCTTCAGCATCAGGATTCGTACCTGACATCGTAACGTACCCTGGGATTGTTTCAGCTTTACGCGCTTTAAAAAATCCTGAAACTTCAATCGGCGCTACATATAAAGCTTCACCATTTACCATTTGTGGCGTTAATTCTCCTAGCTCAAAATAAGCTACTTTCGGAATATCCCCAAATACTTTTTTCATCTTATTCTCCGCTGTCTTTGGCGGTACTGTAAACGGCTGATCATTTTCAGTAAATGGTTCCGAAATCTCTTTCTCTATCTTAACAACCGAATCATATTTCGTTTGCGTAATTACTACATCATGCAAATAACCAAAATAGCCGTAACTTGCTAGTAAAATAAACATTAGAAGTCCTTTTAACGTGCCTTCTAATTTCCCTATCTTATCTTGTGAAAATAAAACAAGCCCAATTAAAATTGCTACTGCAACAGAATAATGAGTAAGAATCGAATCTACTCGATCATCAATTAACCAAAGATATTCATAGATTGCTATACCTATCCAAAATAAAATAGGGATAACTAAAATGGATGATTTCTTACCCTTTACAACCTTCTCATCCCCTTTCTGATCCACCGCTCGAAGTTTATTACTACCGCTTCGTGTCCATGGAATCAAAAACAAAGTGAGAATAGCTAAAACTAAAAATTTCATCAAAGGCAATGTCCCCTTTTCTTTTATTTTCCCTTTCAGTATAACAAATAAAGGTTAATCAGGTAAAAATGGGAATGATTATATTTTTTTACTACTTAATACAACGCCACTCACTACATATAAGATAGATGCAATGTAAAAAATCGTACCAATCGTAAAGAAATCTACTAAATATCCCGTTGCAATAATCGCTAATGCCCCGCCAATCGATGTCCACACATGGTATTTTCCAATCTCATAACCAGCCTTTTCCTGCGCAACCTTTCGTGCTAGTGACGTTTTTTCTGTATTACGCTGCACAGCACCTAAAACCCCCATCACAATTTGAAGAATATATACATGCCAAACTTCACTCGCAATAGGAAAACAAAGCATTACTATTGCCATGGACCAAGCGTATATGATTAATAATTTTCTATCTCCTACTCTATCAGACACCTTTCCTACTAGTGGATATACAAGTGCTGCAGTTAAAGCAAATAAGCCATAAGCCCAGCCAAACTGCGAGAAGCTATTTCCAACATTTCGAAGCAGTAGAATGTAAAAAGGAAATACCATACTTCCCGCCATCATAATGATGCTTTGTGAGGCTACAAATCTTCTATATGTCATTTCGTATACTCCCTATAAAATAAATTCACAAATCGCTCTTCTGGATCTATGTCCTTTTTCTTCTGAAGAAATTCTTCTATACGAGGATATGCCTTCTTTAACTGATCTTTCATTGGATAAGAATAATACGGTAAATAGTAACTACCGTGATATTTTAAAGTAACATCGATCATCTTCCGAATGATACCTTCTGTTTTCTTTATCTCATTTTCAGAGCGTCCTTGATTAATTAAAAGAACTAACGCAAACATATCATCTTTCGCATAGGATAAAACTGCATTTTCATTCTTTTCCACGTAACGAATCGTAATATTGAGCAAATTCAGTTCTTCTTCACTTAATATGGTACGTAAATCATCTATATATTCTGTGAAGGAATCTACAGGAACAAAGTATTCTTGTAACACTTCTGTACGGTTCGGATTTTCATATTCCATAAAGGCACTATCTGATCTCATAACATTATTTCGTGTCTCAAACTGTCCGTCTGTACGTTCAAAATAACTTCTTTGTATATCCCAAAATGTATTCTTTCCCCACTCACTATAACGTGATAACCCAAGCAAAAACTTCGGTGCAGCTATAATATTTTCTTCTTTTAACTCACTGTATTCTTCCAGCCTCTGCTGACTTTCTGCCAATACATAATCTGTCACATACATTTCTTTTAAAAATGAATTTGGAGCAACAGAAATACGAGCTAAGTGCATACGAACATTTTCATCTTTTTTCACTTTCTCTTTGAAATAAGACGTGTATTCTTTATAATCTAGCATTTTCGTATGCATTTCATATAATTCATCATCTGTTAACTTCAAGGTCACATCTAAAATGACACCAAATAACCCGTAACCGCCAATGACATAAGGAAATAATTCCGCATTCTCTTCTCTACTTACATTGCGTACAGTACCATCTGCCATTAATAGTCGAAATGATTCAACTGTATCAATCAATGCTTCATGACGAATATCACGACCATGTACATTAACACTTAATGAACCTCCAACCGTAAAAATATTTTGCGACTGCATCACCTGAACCGCAAGACCATATGGATTTATTTTCTTTTGAATATCATTCCATGTAACACCGCTTTGTACCCTAATCCTCTTTTTCTCTGGATCAAACTCTAATATTTCATTATATCCTTTCATATCAAGCATCGTACCGTTCGGATAATACGTCTGTCCGCCTTGGCTATGTTGCATACCTGCAATAGAGATCTTCTCTCCTGAAACTTTTGCATCTCGCACTAAATTTATTAACGACTGCTCCTCTGTAGCACTTTCAACACGTTTTATTTTTGTCGGAAGTAATTTACCTACATCACTCATAGTAGGATGATTGAGCTGTTTTTTATACGTATGTATAGATGCTGTTAACAACACCGTATACGCTATAACGACAACTACTATCTTTCTTTTTTTCAAATGGCACTCTCCTTATTGGCAACAAAAAGAGATACCCTTTCTTTCAGGTACCTCTCTTACAAGTCTTTACTTTGCTGCTGGCAGCTGTATTGGATCAAATTTCTCATACGATGTGAATTTTGCATCCGTAATAATGTGTGCTTTATCCTCACCATTACTACTCATAACCATATCTATCTTTGCTGATTCATATTTAAAGTCTTTTGTAATAATATATTCTGCATCCACTTCTGCTATCTTTGCATTTTGTGCTTGTAACATTTTCTTCTGCGTTTCATCCATGCTAGTTAACATACTTTCTGTTTCTTGTCCTTTTAATGTGAATTTCAGTTTATATTTATCTCCGCTTTTCTCCATCTTCATTTTATCTAAAACTACTGCTGGCACTTCTAAATTATCTACAATATCTTGCGTTGCTTTCATTCCGCCCGCATTTAATTGCTCCTCCGGTACAGATATAACTTCTCCTGTATTAGGATTTTTCACCTGACCAGCAACTTTGCCATCCACTGTATAAACTACAATATCTGTACCAGACACATTCATTTCAGAACGAGAATTCTTTTTCTTCGGCTCTAATTGCATTTTCGCCTTCATTACATTCATCTCTGTTCCTTCAGCTTTTATCCCCACATCATATGTCATCGTTACATTTTCTTCATTTTTAAAAGCATCATTCGCTTTCTTGAAAACATCCTTTGCTGCTACTTCCTTTTCTTTCTGAACTGATTCTTTCTTCGGTTCATCAGTTTTTGTCGTTTTCTCATTACTACACCCTACTCCTAGACCAACTGTAAGTGCTAAGCTTGAAATTAAAATAAGTTTCTTCATAACGTCCCCTCCTTCCCAAAATAATATCATCCCTTTTCTTACGAAATCCATATAATTCGTAATATTTCTCCTTAAATTTATTCGCTATATAACAACATGTTTGAGGAAAATTTCAAATATGATGTAAAGAAAACAACTAATTTCAGGAGGTCATTATGAAAGCGATTATTTGCACAAAGTATGGACCACCTAATGTTCTAAAGCTCCAAAATGTAGAAAAACCTACACCTAAAAAGAACGAAGTATTAGTTAAAATTCATGCAACAAGTGTAACGACTGGAGATTGTAGAATACGCGATTTTAATAGCCCACCCTTATTTTGGATTCCTATGCGGATTATATTAGGTTTAAAAAAACCGAGAAAACCTATACTTGGCGTAGAATTATCCGGTGAAATCGAAGAAGTTGGAACGGATGTAACTCTATTTAAAAAAGGAGACCAAGTTTTTGCATTAACAGAGCTTAATGTCGGTGGCTATGCAGAATATACATGTGTACATGAAAGTGGATTAATAGCATTAAAACCTAATAATGTGACGTATGAGGAAGCAGCAGTTATTCCCTTTGGCGGAACTTCGGCACTACACTTCCTAAGAAAGGCCCGGATAAAAAGGGGGCAACAAGTGCTAATATACGGCGCATCTGGATCAGTAGGAACAGCTGCCGTACAACTTGCTAAATATTTCGGCGCAACCGTTACAGCTGTTTGTAGTCATTCAAATTTTGAACTAGTGCAATCTTTAGGAGCGGATAAAGTAATCGATTATACGAAAGAGGATTTTACTAAGCAGGGGATAAACTATGATATTATATTTGATGCAGTTGGAAAACATAATAAATCCCTTGGAAAAAAGGTATTAACGCCTAATGGTATATATGTATCTGTTAATGGCATGATGGCAAAAGTAAGTAAAGAAGATATGTTTCTACTAAAAAGACTAACTGAAACAGAAAATTTAAAGCCCGTTATTGATAGAACTTACCCGTTAGAAGGAATTTCAGAAGCCCATATGTACGTAGAGACAGGGCGCAAAAAAGGGAACGTTTCGATTACCATAAAATAAAATATTTTCTGAAAATAACATTGACAATTCTTTTTGTAAGATTTACTATTAGTACCATATTAAAAAAACTACATACACATACTCTTATCAAGAGTGGCGGAGGGACTGGCCCGATGATGCCCGGCAACCGAGCTTATAACGTATAAGCTAAGGTGCTAATTCCTGCAAAACGAGTTTTCGTTTTGGAAGATAAGAGAGGAACCTATTTCGTCTATTCGGCACCTCTCTTATTTTGAGAGGTGCTTTTTATTTTGGAACGTATATTAAGGGGGAATTATAGATGAAAAAAGTATTACTAAGCATTGTAAGTGGAGCTGTACTATTATTAGGTGCCTGTAGCGCAGGTTCAGATAAAGAAGTCAAAGCATTAGATGAGAAAAAGATTACTGTCGGTGTAACAGGTGGACCGCACGAACAAATTTTTGAAAAGGTAAAAGAAGTTGCAGCAAAAGATGGTCTCGAAATTGAGGTAAAAGTATTTAATGATTATGTAGCACCAAACGTATCTTTAGATGAAAAAAGCCTTGATGTAAATAGCTATCAAACGAAATCTTATTTGGATGTATTTAAAGCCGAACGCAATATGAAATTAACTGAAGTATTTTCAACAGTAACATTCCCTATGGGTGTATATTCTAAAAGCTTAAAAGATATAAAAGAATTAAAAGAGGGCGATGCGATTGCTGTACCAAACGATCCGACGAATGAACTTCGAGCTTTGAAACTATTCGAAAAAGCAGGGGTTTTAAAGGTTGATCCAAAGGCCACAGAAAAGGCAACTGCGAAAGATGTAATTGAAAATCCAAAAAAATTAAAGATTGTTGAATTAGAGGCATCTCAATTACCGACACAACTAAGTGAAGTGAAAGCAGCTGCAATCAATACAAACTTTGCATTAGGTGCAAAGTTAAGTCCAGCGAAAGATTCTATTTTCCGTGAGGGAAAAGATTCACCATATGTGAACTGGGTCGTTGTTCGTACTGAAAATAAAGATGATGCTGTTGTAAATAAATTAAAGAAAGCTTATCAATCTAAAGAAGTAAAAGAATTTATCGAGAAAAAATTTGATGGTTCTGTTTTACCGTCTTGGTAGGAGCTGACTATAATGATCGAATTAAAAAATATTTCCAAAGTATTTTCAACAAAAAAGGGGAATGTCGAAGCTCTTAAGTCAACTTCTATTAAAGTGGCAAAGGGCGAAGTATTTGGAATCATCGGATATAGCGGTGCTGGTAAAAGTACATTAATCCGCTGTGTAAATTTATTAGAAAAACCAACAACAGGAAATATCATTGTAAACAATCAAGACTTAACAACTTTATCGGCAAAAGAACTAGCAAAAGCAAGACAAAAAATCGGGATGATTTTTCAAGGATTCAATTTACTTAAAACTGTTACCGTTTATGAAAATATCGCATTACCGTTACGCCTTGCTGGCATTCCAAAAGCGGAAATTGAAAAAAGAGTAGAAAAGTATTTACGCATTGTCGATCTTTTTAATCGAAAAGATGCATATCCAAGTGAGCTTTCTGGTGGCCAGAAACAACGTGTTGCGATTGCTCGTGCACTATCACATGAACCTGAAGTGTTATTAAGTGATGAAGCAACGAGTGCATTAGATCCAGAAACAACCGATTCCATCCTTGATTTGCTATTAAAGATTAACGAAGAAATCGGAATTACGATTTTACTCATTACACATGAAATGAATGTTATCCAGCGTATATGTGACCGCGTTGCTGTTATGGAACATGGATCTGTAGTCGAAAGCGGAACTGTAAAAGATATTTTCACAAACCCACAACATGTAACAACGAAGAAATTTGTAAATAGCGCATTTGCAGCAAAAATTCCAGAAGAGGTACAAAAAGAACTACAAACTACTGGTGAAATTGTAACACTTTCTTTTATAGGACATTCTTCAGGTGAGCCAGCATTAGCTGTCGCTACGAAACGTTTCCAAGTATATCCGAATATTTTGTCCGGTAATATTACACAGTTAAAACATGAGGCATATGGGAAACTTGTCGTTCATATGCAGGGTGAAAAAAATGAGGTAAACCGTGCTTTATCATTTTTACAAGAGCAAGGAATCATCGTAGAAGGAGGTAGAACAGACTATGGGAAACAAGTCCTTTTTGGATGAATGGGGTAAAGTCATATGGGAAGCAACAATCCAAACATTTCAAATGACATCTATTTCATTACTTATCTCGATCCTTATTGCACTGCCACTTGGTGTTACACTTGTTTTAACGAGACCTGGTGGACAGCATGAAAATAAAATCATCTATCCTATTCTGAATACGGTTATTAATGTCATTCGCTCTCTTCCATTTATCATTCTATTATTCTTTATTTTACCTTTCACAAAGTTTCTAATGGGAACATCCATTGGCGTGCAAGGTGTTATCGTACCGCTTGTCGTCTTCACAGCCCCTTATATCGCACGTTTAATGGAGACAGCTTTACTAGAAGTAGATCGCGGTGTTATTGAAGCTTACCAAGCGATGGGCGTTTCTACTATAAAAATCATTTGGCACGTTATGGTGAAAGAAGCACGTCCCTCCC
The DNA here is from genome assembly GCF_001884105.1 of Bacillus luti. Taxonomy (GTDB): domain Bacteria; phylum Bacillota; class Bacilli; order Bacillales; family Bacillaceae_G; genus Bacillus_A; species Bacillus_A luti. The sequence continues at coordinate 52,568 of NZ_MACI01000088.1, forward strand.
TTGTACTCGGGTTAACAATTGCAACGATTGGCTTAATCGGCGCAACAGCAATGGCTGGTCTTGTAGGTGCTGGCGGGCTAGGTGACTTAGCATATCGCTTCGGGCATTTACGCTACGAACCTGAAGTAATGTATGCAACAGTCTTTATTCTAATTATCCTCGTTCAAGGATTACAATCTTTAGGAAATGGTGTTGCACGAAGACTGAAAAAAGATTAAAAAAGAAGGTATCTCACTAGAGGGAGATACCTTCTTTTTATCTTTTAAATCCACCTTCTGAATGAATAACTTGTCCAGTAATCCACTCTGCTTCTTCGCTTACTAAAAACTTAATAAGCCTTGCTGCATCCTTCGGCTCACCAATTCTACCGAAAGGAAACATTGGTTTTAATCCTTGCTTTATCTCTTCAGTCATCCACCCTGTACTAGTTGGACCTGGATTAATTGCATTCACTGTTATTCCTAAATGAGCTACCTCAGCTGACAACGAACTAGTAAGAGCGTCAATAGCTCCCTTCGTTGTTGCATACGCCAATTCTCCAACCATAGGCCCTTGAAATTGTCCCGAAGTCATATTTACAATTCTACCACCAGATTTTTTATCAAATCCTCGGGCAAATTGACTACTGAGCAATGTAGTCGCACGAATATTTACCATGTAATGCTTATCTAGTTCTTCGGCAGTCAAATTAGAGAAATCATTATTCGTAGAATACGCTGCATTATTAATTAATATATGAGGGTATCCTAGTTGTTCAGTAACTTTATTTATAAGCTGCTGGGGTGCATCGTTCCGAGTTAAGTCTAACTCCATGTTCGATACTTTGATGCCATTTTTTAATAACTCTTCTTTTAATTGTATTTGTTCGTTTTGCTCAACGCCCCAAGGCATCTCTTTATCATACTCTGTCCAATACGTAAAAAATATATCGTATCCTGCCTCAGCTAATTCTTTACAAATCGCTGCTCCTATACCATCTAGACGACTTACACCTGTAACAACTGCTACTTTATGTTTTAATTGGTTCATCATATACTCCTCCAAGTTTAAAGGACGCATATTTTCTATAAGAGATATAAAATTTTCCCACAGAGGCATCTATCCTTACAAAGGGATGTACAAGCTAAATATGCAGTCCTTGCATGATTTACAGATAACTAAATAAACCCTCACTTATGAGAGAAAAATTCATCTATCTACTTTCGAATCATTACAAGTTCATCCACATATTAAGTCCTTGTCTCCTCTCCATATATCTCCAATTTTATTTTAACATTACAGATTTAATATTTCAAAAAACGAAATAATTACTCCTATTCATGAAGTATCATGTACTATAAACCGTAGTTAATAACGAATTTGAATTTAAGTGTATACATTTACTATTATCTATTCGTTGTATAAGTGTAGGGAGGAAAAATGATGGGAAAAGAAAATATATTGACCTCCTATCTTATCAATTTAGGAGAGGAAGTGTTCAAACTATTATTAGCGAAAGGGGCTATAAAAGAAGATGCAGAAGACATCATCCAAAATACTTTCTATAAAGTATATACGTTGCTAGATGACCTAACCGAGAGTAGCATACGACCATGGTTTTTTAGGGTCGCATTAAATGAATACATTGACTTGAAGAGAAAAAAAGAGCAACAAAATATCTATTTAACTGAAGAAATTTATTCAAAACTACAATATACAGACCGAGAATTGGATGCTGTTTTAAATAAAGATGAGATTTTCTATTTATTAAAAGATATAAAACTAGAATATAAAGAAGCCTTCTTTTTAAAATATTATTATGATTTTTCATATGAAGAAATCGCCCTAATACTAGATATTCAAGTGAACAGTGTTAAACAAAAATTACATCGTGCACGTAAAACAATTCATTCTACAGTAGGAGGAAAACCTTAATGGATACTTCTTTAAAAGATGCATTAAAAAAAGCTAAAAGAAAACAGTTACTAAAAATCATCATTACTTCTATTATCGTTGTAATCATGCTGATCCCTATAATGTACAAGGTTGGCAATTACTTCGCAGCGAAAAGCTCTACGAAGCTTCACGAAAATCTCTTTTTACATAACGCAATTGCAGAACCGAATGTGCAAATTGATTCTCAAGTAACGAGTAATTCATCTATGTTTGGCGGCAATATTATATCAAACCGTTCCAAAAATGTTAACGGTTATGTAGTCCCATGGAACACATTAACAAGCTCTTATGGTTGGTTCCTGACTCATATTGACTTCAATGAGTTAACTCCTGGTTTCTATTGGTCCAGGTCCAATGCAGAATTTTATGAGTACGATAAACAAACAAAGAATAAATTTGCGACATTTTATAACCCGAATATTAAAGATTATCATGATGGTGTCCAAAATGAATTAGGTGAAGTTTCACAAATGAACAACTATGTTGCCGAAGTTGCCATCTCTTTCAATCAACCCTATACATTAAAAGAAGTTCAAACAAAAATACCAGATAACTTAAATATCGTATGGCTATATATGACCTCAACCATTGGAGATGAAAGTAAAGGACCTGCCGGTATGCCAGTTTACGGATTCAATCCAGACACGTCCCCTAAAGAAGCGTACAAAGAGTTCGTTGATTCACTCAACCAATACGATGACGGTGGGCATGACGAAGATATCCAGAAATTCTTAAAAGCAAACAAAAACAAACCATTCGATCAAGTGAAAATTTTAGGTGTTATGCTAACAGGAAAAACGGAAAACTTTAAAGCATTAGAAAATCAAGATTTTATTCGCGGTGCTTCTGTAGGGGTGACTGCGCAAGTTGTTCCTTATATAAAACCAGAGAAATAATACGTAATGCCCAGATACACAAAAAAACTACATGAATCTGTTTACTCTGGGAGCTCTCTACTAAAATAGATAGCTCCCATACCACATTTATTCTTCACCTTCCAAAAATAAATTTCAAAATGCTTTATGTACAATTTTACAAATAAAAAATCATAAACTTGTTCACATTATATCCATTGTGAATTTTTTCACATTGGATATATAATAAACTTGTAAATACAATATTGGAGGGATTTCAATGGTTATCAATTTTTTAAGAACTGATAAACGTGCTACTTTCATATTATTACTTTTACGGCTTTACATAGGATATACATGGCTCGCTGCTGGGATAGGCAAAGTCTTCGGACAATCTTTTGACGCAAGTGGTTTTCTAAAGGGCGCTATCGCTCAAGCATCAGGTGATCACCCTGCAGTACAAAGTTGGTGGGCAGATTTTCTTCAACATTTTGTCCTTCCAAACGCAGACCTATTTAGCTTTTTAGTTCAATGGGGAGAAATTTTAGTAGGTCTAGGTTTAATTTTAGGCGGATTAACAAAAACAGCTGCATTTTTCGGAATCATAATGAATCTTTCATTTTTATTAAGCGGAACTGTTAGTGTAAACCCAAACCTGCTTATTTTGACTATGTTCATTTTAGTTGCAGGGCAGAACGCTGGACGTATTGGATTAGATGGCTATGTTTTCCCTAAAATTTTCCGTAAAAACAACCACGGAACATATAAATTAAGTAAAACTGCGTAGTAACAGTTTACTCTTAAAATATAAATAAGAAAAAGAGCCTGAGTATAGGCTCTTTTTCTTATTCATCCTAATTTAAACTTTTAACGAGCCACGGAATCCTCTGGCAGCATAATAGGAGTCTGCTCCATTGTGGTACACGAAAACGTGCCCGAAGCGGTAATCGCAAAATAGAGCACCACCGAGTTCTCTAATATCTGAAGGTGTTTGTACCCAACTCGATGATTTCATATCAAAATCTCCAAGTTGTTGTAACTCCCGATATTGTTCTTCAGTTAATAGTTCAATACCCATAGCGGCTGCCACATCAATAGCGTTATTTTCTGGTTTATGCTTCTTTCTTGATTCTAACGCTTCAAGATCATAACAAAGGCTTCTGCGGCCTTTAGGACTCTCCTTTGAGCAATCGCAGAAAATATACTCGTCCTTCTCTTCATCGTAACCAACAACATCCGGTTCACCGCCCGTTACTTCCATTTCGTTAAGTGACCATAACTTTTCAGGGCTAGCATTCAGCTTTACCTCAACTTTAGCCCATTCAAGACCTTCATGGCGATTCATGCTTTTCTCAAAACGAGCTTGTAATACTTTTATTAGTTCTTCACGTTGTTCTACCGGTAGCACATTTTTATTCTCTGTCATATTAGTCCTCCGAATTACATTTCCTTATAATCATAATGGTTTGCATGCAGTTTACAACAAATTATATAATTTGTTGTATCTCTTTTTCAACAATCTGACCCGATTGCACAACGAAAAATCCCTGTGCGGATATCTATTATATAGTACTAAAACCCTCCATACTTTCTCCAAGAATATAGTGTGAAAACCACATCAAATTCTGCTTCATAATAGCTACATTCATTCCCGGTTGATCAGGACTATATGCCATTCCTTTAAATATAATTAATTCTGTATCAACTTCCATATCCATTAAGCCTTGATATAGGTCATATGCATTTGTAACCGGAATCCTTGCATCCTTTTCGCCATGTTGAATTAAGGTAGGCGTACAGGCTGATTTAATATACGTCATTGGTGATGTTTTCATATATATCTCTGGATCATTCCATGGAGTATTTCCTAAATGCATCCTAATGAAGTAAGGGATATCTGTATTTACGTAATGAGTACTCCAGTTCGTAATTCCGCCCCCAACTGAAATTGCCTTAAATCTGCTACTAAATGTAGAACAGAAAGCTGATATATATCCTCCGTTACTCCATCCCATAACTCCTACTCTATCTTTATCTACCATCCCTTGATCAACTAGCTTATCCACCCCTGATATAACATCATCGTAGTCAGCGATTCCCTGTTTTCTATAGTTTGCTTTTAAAAATTCATTACCATAACCAGAACTTCCCCTGTAGTTTGGTTCTAAAACGATAAAGCCTTTTTCAACAAACTGTTCAATCGGATATTTCTCATTGAAGCAGTCTGAAAATATCGGAAAAGATGCCCAAGCCGGACCGCCGTGAATTACTACTAATAAAGGATATTTTTGATTTGCGTCAAACTCTACTGGAGTTGATAAAACACCCTCTATTTCAAGACCATCACTACTTTTCCATGAGATGATTTCCCTGTTACTCTTAAGCTTCCCTTCGAAAAAGCTATTTTCATTTGTTATTTTTTTATCGTCCAAATAGATTTCAAAGGTTTCATTTGTTATAGCCTTACTATAGGTTATATAATTTCCATCCTTTGTTATAGAGGCATCCATTATAAAACCATCTACGTTGTCACTTAATGCTTTCATAGTGCCATCTTCAGCTAGTAATCCAATACAATAATTCGTTTTATCCTGCCATCTAATTAAAATCCCTTTAGCTGTCCATTGTAATGGCGTAACCGTACTATCAAAGTTTGTTAGGGGCTGAAGTACCTCTCCAGTATTCATATCATATATCTCTAACGTACTTTCTTGTATATGGTTTCTATAGTAATCCTTCTCTCTTATGCTTGCTGAGTAACATATTTTACTACCTTCAGGAGAAAAACAAATGCTCCCTCCCAACAACTTGCCTATATTCATTTTTTGTAGTTCCCTAGCTTCAACATCTAATATGTATAGATCACCATTCATATGATCGCTCGGACTTGGTGTAGCCATAAATACAACCTTTGTCCCATCATTTGAAATATCAAATCCATGGATATAAAAATCCTTACCATCAGTTAATGGATAACCACCGCTAATCTCTCGTTCCTCTTTATCATTTTGTATCTCTTTTTCCATTTCAATGTAATATAAACAATTATTCTGATGTTCCTTACCTACATATTGGAAATCTCCATATCGTTCCTTACGTTTCTTTATCTCCTCACATTCTTTTGATTGTGCAATATAATAAAAACCTTTACCAGTAGGCTCCCATTTGAATGTACTGATCCCTTCTTCCTCATCAGTAATTTGCACCCCACCGTAACCATCTAGTGACTTAACAAAGATTTGATTCCCATTACTAACAGGGCTAAGGTATGCAATATCCCTAGAATTTGGAGACCATAACGGGCATGTGCTATCTATATCCTCATTTGTTAATGAGAAACTCTGCTCCTTATCTTTTTCATATACCCATACATGATTCCTATATGTATTGCCTTTCCAGTTAGTCGTCTTCTTAACAAATGCTACATTCTTGCCATCATCACTTATATTTGTACTTAATACGGTTGGTAGCGAAATAATCTCTTCTATACTTAAATATGTTTTTTCTTTCACGTTCATTAATAAGCCCCCTTGTAATACCTAGTAATCTATCCTCTCTTCTTTTCATAATAAAGGAAATTGTTCACGAATACTTAAAATGATAATTAAAAATTCAGAAAAATTAAAGTGATACTTTAGTGGCGTACGGGCAGCCTGACTTCCTCCTATCGATTTTAGATGTTCTTTTTAACACAAAAATACCCCTTTAGATAGCTATATCTAAAGGGGTAAAACATCGTATCTTTATTTCAAATCCAACAATCTCCTACTCAACCGTAACAGATTTAGCTAAGTTACGTGGCTTATCAACGTCACACTCGCGGTGAAGTGCTGCGTAGTATGAGATAAGTTGGAATGGAATAACTGCTACTAGCGGTGCTAGTGCTTCGTGTACAGCTGGTAGTACGAAGCTGTCACCTTCCATTTCTAAGCCTTTCATTGAGATGATACATGGGTTAGCTCCGCGTGCTACTACCTCTTTCACGTTACCACGAATTCCAAGGTTTACGTGCTCTTGTGTAGCAAGTGCGATAACTGGTGTACCATTTTCGATTAAGGCGATTGTACCGTGTTTTAATTCTCCTCCAGCAAATCCTTCTGCTTGGATGTAAGAGATTTCTTTTAGCTTTAACGCACCTTCTAATCCTACGTAGAAGTCTACGCTACGTCCGATGAAGAAACAGTTACGAGTTGTTGCTAAAAATTGTTTTGCCAATGCGTCCATTTCTTCTTTTTGATCACAAAGTTCTACCATTGCATTTGCTACAAGTCCTAGTTCATGTGTTAAGTCGAAATCAAGAACTTCACCTTTCGCTTTTGCAATGTCAGCAGCTAAAATTGAAAGTACTGCAAGCTGTGCTGTGTAAGCTTTCGTTGATGCAACTGCAATTTCTGGTCCCGCGTATAATGGAAGTGTATAATCAGCTTCACGAGAAAGTGTAGAACCAGGTACATTTGTAATCGTTAATGCTTTATGACCCATTTCATTTGTTTGTACAAGTACTGCACGGCTATCAGCTGTTTCACCACTTTGTGAAATGTAAATGAAGAATGGTCTTTCTGTTAATAATGGCATGTTATAAGAGAATTCACTTGCTACATGCACTTCAACCGGCATTTTTGCAAACTTCTCGATAAATTGTTTTCCAACAAGACCTGCATGATAACTCGTTCCACATGCAATGATGTAAATACGATCGCTATCTAAAATCGCATTGCGAATGTCTTGATCTAATTCAATTTCACCATTTTCATCTTGATACTTTTGAATAATATTACGGATTACAAGTGGTTGCTCATCGATTTCTTTAAGCATGAAATGAGGATATGTTCCTTTTTCAATATCACTTGCGTCTAATTCCGCTGTAAACGGTGCACGTTCAATCGTTTCACCTTGTAAGTTTTTAATTGTAATGCTTTCTTTCGTTACGATTACGATTTCTTTATCCATTAACTCAATAAATTGATCTGTAACTTGTAACATCGCCATAGCGTCGCTCGCCACAACATTAAAGTTGTCACCAACACCTACTAATAGCGGGCTTTTGTTTTTAGCAACATAAATCATGTTTGGATTTTCAGCATCAAGTAGTCCGATTGCATAAGAGCCATGTAAAAGAGATAGCGTATTACGGAACGCTTCTTCTACACTTAATCCTGTGCTCACTTGTTGTTCCATAAGCTGTACGATAATCTCTGTATCTGTTTCACTTACGAACGTTACATCTTGTAAATATTCCTTTTTCACTAATTCATAGTTTTCAATTACACCGTTATGAACTAGTGTAAAGCGTTTTGATGTACTTTGATGCGGATGCGCGTTTAATTTACTTGGAACACCGTGTGTAGCCCAGCGTGTGTGTCCGATACCTACGCTTGCTGCTACGTTCTCGTCTACGATTTCACGAAGTTTTGCGATACGGCCTTTTTCTTTGTATACAACAACACCGTTCTCTGCTTGTACTGCAATACCTGCTGAATCATATCCACGATATTCTAGCTTTTCTAAACCTTTTAATAAAATTTCCTTTGCATCTTGCTCTCCAATAAATCCTACGATTCCACACATGTTTAGTCGCCGCTACAAATGCTTACACTGCTCTGCGAACATGTAACGACATAGTCCGATACCATTTTTATTTATACTAAAAAACGGATTACATATTGCTAGCCCTGTAAGCTTGTAACGGCTTTCACCTTCCTTTCGATTGGGGGTTTAAGTCCGTATATACTTATACAGCTAGTTTGTATCCGTTCCTTTTCTCTCATCACACTTTCACCTTTGTCCACTAAGTCACCTTAATGATTTAAGTAAAAGCTTGCGGTTGTGATGAACAACCGGGAGTCATCCGCCGAAATCTCGATAAACCCCACCTCGTCAACTACACTACTTGTAGTTCTGGCGCTTTTATAATTTACAATATTTACTTTGAGAAAAAGAACAAGACAATCTTATAACAAACCTGATAAACCGTCAATGAAATTTTTTTCATCGTCTATAAAACATATGAAAAAGGAGCACTTCTTGTGCTCCTTTTAAAACAAATTCAGCAAATTATTCAGCGCCAACTTCAGCTTTCACAACTTCTACAATACGGTGTACATAAGCATCACACACTTCTTGTGTTGGTGCTTCTGCCATTACACGAATTAGCGGCTCTGTTCCAGATGGACGAACAAGAATACGACCATCTCCGTTCATTTCTTCCTCTACAACACGAATAATTTCTTTAATTTTTTCGTTTTCAAGTGCTAATTTTTTATCTGTTACACGAACGTTTACTAGTAATTGCGGGAATTTCGTCATCTCACCTGCAAGCTCAGATAATGGTTTTTTCGTCATTTTCATGATATTTACAAGTTGAAGTGCACTTAACATTCCATCACCAGTTGTAATGTAATCAAGTAAGATAATATGACCTGATTGTTCTCCGCCCAGGTTGTAACCACCGCGCTTCATTTCTTCCATTACGTAGCGGTCACCAACAGCTGTTTTATCACTTGTAATATTGTTTGCTTCAAGTGCTTTATAGAAACCTAAGTTACTCATAACAGTTGAAACAACTGTATTATGTTTTAGCTGACCAGTTTCTTTCATGTACTTCGCACAAATAAACATAATTTGATCGCCATCAACGATGTTTCCTTTTTCATCTACAGCGATTAAACGGTCACCATCACCATCAAAAGCAAGACCGATGTCAGCACCTTTTTCTTTTACTAATTCAGCTAATACTTCTGGATGCGTAGAACCTACTCCATCGTTAATGTTCATACCATTCGGTGAAGTTCCCATTGTCGAAATATCAGCTTCCAAGTCTGCAAATAAGTATGGAGCTAAAGAAGACGTAGCACCATGTGCGCAATCTAAAGCAATATGTAAACCTGAGAAATCTTCCTCTACAGTTTGTTTAATATATTGTAAATATTTTTGTCCACCTTCAAAGTAATCGCTCACTTGTCCAAGGTTCGTACCTGTTGGACGTGGCAATTCATCAACTTCTTTGTCTAATAAAGCTTCTATTTCTGCTTCTTGCTCGTCTGTTAATTTAAAACCATCTGAACCAAAGAACTTAATTCCGTTATCTTGTACCGGATTATGAGATGCAGAAATCATCACACCTGCTTGTGCACCTAACGCTTTTGTTAAATACGCAACACCTGGTGTAGAAATAACACCAAGACGCATTACTTCTGCTCCAGTCGATAATAGACCAGCTACTAAAGCTCCTTCTAGCATATGACCAGATACACGTGTATCACGACCGATAATTACTTTTGGACGATCTGTATCTTTTGTTAATACATATCCCCCAAAACGTCCAATTTTGAACGCTAATTCAGGTGTTAACTCCTGATTCGCAACTCCGCGTACTCCATCTGTACCAAAATATTTACCCATTATGATTCGCTCCTTTTTCTTGCTCTTTTTGATTATCTACTGTTGGTTCTTGACTAGTTTCTTTATCTTTATCTTTTTCTTTTTCCTTTTCCTTTTCGGGATCAGGTTCAGGTTCAGGATTTTTTGGTTTTTCAGTTTGATTATCTTGCTCATTATTTGAATTTGGTTGTTCACCGTTACCCTGTACTTCTTTATCTGGCTTTTCTTTCTTCACAATTGTGACTTTAGCACTTTTTTGTTTTGGCTCTATTGAAATATTACCAGGACCGCTCACTTGGATCGAAATATCTTTCGTTCCTGGAGATACATTTTGTAAATTAATTACCGCTGTTATTTGAGCAGCTGTTATTTTATCTACTATACTTGCTTCTCCTGAAATATCAACGCTTATCTTTCCATCTTGCGGCGAAAGTAGCTGGGCAGTAACATCTTTAGTAACTCCATTTTTTTGAATCGGGATACCATCAATCGTTCTGGTTTTCGTCTGTTTCGTTTTTTGTACTCCTACAGAAACCTTCACTTGATTTGGTTTTGCACTAATTACACCCTTTGGCAATAAAACAGAGGTATCGAATGTTGTAGAATCTGTCAATTGACTAAGATCTACTTCGACCCCCTCTATAGATTGTATATTATCCAAAATATCTTTCGGACCCGCTATCGTTACTTCCTTCGGCTCAACACTGATATTTGTAACGGCCAATCCTTCTGGTAAACTACCCTTCTTCGTATATGTTACAGGAACAGTTTTTTCAGTATTATTTGCTGTAGGTTGCGTCGCTACATTCAACGTTACACTAATTTTAGATGGATTCGTTTTTACATTTAAACGTTTTCCTTCTTTATTGTACAATGTAATTTCGGCTGTTTTTGTAACAGTTTTATTAACACCTTTTAAATCGATATATGCCTTAGCAGATGAAATACTTTCTATTTCTTCTTTCGTTCCCACTACCTCAACAGTATCAGGCTTAATATTTGATTTTTCCAGGGTAGCACCTACTGGCATTTGATCTTCATTTGATAATTTCAAATCTACATGAACATACTTTTTCGCTTTTTCATGAAGAGTGACCTTAATTTTTGATGGTTGAACTGTTCCTTTCACATCATCTGGAAGACCATTTGCTTTTAAAGAAACTTCATAAGTTCCCTCTGGACGATCTCTTAAATCAACTGGTATGTCAAATTGGTTTTTAGCTTTTGCTGTAGCAACCGCTGCTTTTGGACCTTCTAACTTCACCTTGACTCCCTCTGATGGGATACCGCTGACAATATATTTCTCTTCATCATACTTAAGGTTAATATCATAATTAGTTAATGTTTCTTTCGCTTCATTTACAAAAGGTAATATACCCGATGTCGTATTTTTTTCAGTCAAAGTCGCTGACATAAAAAGCATACACGCCAATAGTAATGAGATCCCTTTTAAAAACCAATGATTCTCCATTAACTTATCCATGACGCTTTCTCCTCCAATTCCATAAAGACGAAGAAGTCGTTTTTTCATTCGTACTAAATTCAGCTAACAGCATATCCTTCAGCTGTTCTGTCTTCAAATCACGATGCAACTTACCATTTTTCGTTAAAGAAATTTGGCCGGTTTCTTCTGACACAACTACTGTAATACTATCAGTAACTTCACTAACTCCCATTGCAGCACGATGCCTAGTTCCTAAATCCTTAGAAATAAACGGACTTTCCGATAACGGAAGATAACATGCTGCTGCTTTAATGGTACTTCCTTGCATAATTACTGCTCCGTCGTGAAGAGGCGTATTTGGAATGAAAATATTAATGAGTAGTTCCGATGATACGTTTGCATTTAGCGGAATACCCGTTTCTACATAATCGCCCATACCGGTCTCTTTTGACAAAGTAATTAATGCACCAATTCTACGTTTTCCCATATATTCCGTCGCTTTTGCTACCGCTGTTGCAACCATTTCAGGTTCATCATCTTCATGAGCCCCAACACGCGAAAATAAACTCCCGCGTCCTAGCTGCTCAAGTGCCCTTCGCAATTCTGGTTGAAAGATAATAATAACGGCTAAAAATCCCCACGTTAATACTTGTTCAGTTAACCAATAAAGCGTATGCAATCCAAGGAAAATACTAATCATCCGAACGACAATAATAACTGTAATCCCCTTTAAAAGTTGAACAGCTTTTGTCCCTCGGATTATAAGAATTAGCTTATATATAATAAACCATACAACGGCAATATCTAATACCGTACTAAGATATTTCAAAATGGTCGTATCTTCAAAAGGCATGCTAACCCTTCCTCCTACTTACGAGCAATTCTATCCATATATTGAAATATTGTTTTATGCTCTATCTGTATGTATTTCCAACAACTAGTTAATTATACCATACATGAAACAAACAACAATTACAAACAGCCCCCTTTAGTTTAATTGGTAAGATGTCAAACATTCTTATCGTACAGTATAATATAAATCATAATTATACGCCTATTTTCAAATAAAAAAAGCAACTTCTCAGTTGCTTTTCTTACATTTATTTTAGTTTTTCACCGAATAAAGAACCCATTAAAGCAACTGCTGTTGTTGCTGTTCTGTTTCTCTCATCTAAAATTGTATTTACTTCAACAAACTCAGCAGATGTAACAATATCAGCTTCTGCTAACATCTCCATCGCTAAGTGACTTTCACGATAAGATAAACCGCCAATTACAGGTGTTCCAACTCCTGGTGCGTCATGAGGATCAAGACCATCTAGATCTAATGATAAATGAACACCATCCGTATGAGATAAATACGCAATTGTTTCTTCCATAACAGCTGTCATACCCATACGATCGATTTCATGCATTGAGAACACTTTAATGCCTTCATTGCGAATGAAGTCTTTTTCTCCTTCATCTAATGCACGTGCACCGATAATTACAACGTTCTCTTTCTTCACCTTTGGGTACGCTCCGTATAAGTCTACAAGTGCGGGATGTCCGTAACCTAAACTTGCTGCAAGTGACATACCGTGAATATTTCCAGACGGTGAAGTTTCTTCAGTATTTAAGTCACCGTGTGCATCATACCAAATAACACCTAAATTTTTATAATGTTTCGCTACACCAGCTAGCGTACCGATAGCAATACTATGGTCACCGCCTAATACAAGTGGAAAACGACCTTCTTCTATAATATGATCCACCTTACTCGCTAATTCATTACATACAGTTGCAACTTGTGTAAGGTTTCTTAACTTTGTATTTTCATCTACTTCTTTTTCTCTCTCTATACATATATCTCCCATATCTTTAACGTCATATCCAATTTCTTTAATTCTTTCAATTACCCCTGCATAACGGATCGCGCTCGGTCCCATATCAACCCCGCGACGCATCTGTCCTAAATCCATTGGAACTCCAATAACCGAGATTTCTTTTTTCATAGATAGTATCCCCCTTTTATGCCTTCACTAAATATTTTAAATCTTTTATATAGTCTGACTCAACTCAACATTTTTCTGCATGGATATACATTTTATTCACTTATACTGAAGGAAGAATCCAAATTTTAAGACTATTATATGTATAAAATTAACTTAGTGAAACAACTACCATTACTATTATTAAATAATAATAAAAAACACTCCTACATTTAGAAGTGTTTTTTCGATGCTATTTTCCACACTGCTGCAATATTCTTCACTGTCATTTCGATATTCTCTTCTGCTACTTTATATGCTTTTTCTAATGTCATCGGACTCGATGTAATACTAAATACTGCATCGATTCCTTTTTCGTAAACTGCCGAATAATTCGGAGATACAGATCCTCCAATAGCAATCACAGGAATATGAAAATGTTTCGCGCGCTCCGCAACACCTACAGGGGCTTTTCCATATGCTGTTTGTTCATCTATTCTACCTTCACCAGTTATAATTAAATCCGCACCTTCTATATGCTTATCAAAGTTTGTATAATCTAATACAATTTCAATTCCCCTCCGCAAGTTTCCCTTTAACACTGCAATAACAGCTGCTCCCATTCCTCCTGCAGCTCCTGCACCAGCTATTTTAGATACGTCGCAAGATAAGTATTGTTTAAGGATATTCGCATAATGCTTTAAATTCTCATCTAGCTCTTTCATCATCTCTAGATTCGCACCCTTTTGCCTCCCAAATACGAAAGATGCTCCCCTTATTCCAACTAACGGATTGTCTACATCACATGCCGCTTCTATCTTTATATGTGTTAAACGTGAATCCATTCGCGAAAAATCAATTGTTGCAATCGAATGTAATGTTCCTCCAGATGGCTCTATAACTTCCCCCTCTCCATTTATAAACCTGACTCCCAAAGCGGACAACATACCTGCTCCACCATCATTTGTCGCACTTCCTCCGAGCCCCAAAATAATATGCTCAGCCCCTTGTTCTAGCGCATGTAATATAAGTTCTCCTGTCCCTTTTGTCGTTGTAATAAGTGGATTTCTTTTTTCAATCGGAACGTGTTGTAATCCTGATGCTGCTGCCATTTCAATAAACGCTGTTTTATTATCCTTAGACATACCGTAAAAGGCTTGTACACGTTCTCTAAGCGGTCCTGTCACATGAAGTGATATAATTCTTCCCCCTGTAGCATCCACAAGTGAATCAACCGTTCCTTCTCCTCCATCTCCAATTGGCACTTTTACATACTCTGCTTTAGGAAAAATTTCTCTAAAACCTCTTTCAATGGCCTCACATACTTCAATAGCTTTTAAGCTTTCTTTATATGAATCAGATGCAATGACAACTTTCACAATTATCCCTCACCCTTTATTTTTACATTTTCTTCATTGTAAACGACAAATACGAAGGTTGTCTTTTTAAACACAAAAAAAGCTTACATCATATGATGTAAGCTTTCTCTATTTAGATGGAGCCTAGCGGGATCGAACCGCTGACCTCCTGCGTGCAAGGCAGGCGCTCTCCCAGCTGAGCTAAGGCCC
>NZ_MACI01000089.1 GCF_001884105.1 Bacillus luti
CAAGGTGGTGGCTCAACAGTAATTGAACGTACAAATAATCATATTGTACATCAAAAAACTGAGAAGCTAACAAATAATACATCTAATGTATTAATTAAAGAAGCAGTGGAGACCGTTCAAAGTTATCAAGGTTTAATGAGCCTTTATCAAATGTATTATGGGATTGATTTAAGAACGAATGACGTGGGGCCTAAGCTTGAAGAGGGAAGTTTAGATGCGATTGCGACTGATCATTCATTATACTATATGTTAAATAAACAAAGTGTAATTGATTTAATTTCAAATCTTGTTTCAGCTAGTATTACTAGTGAAGTAAAGCAAGATATGACAGGTTTAAAACAAAAAATAGACTCTTACCAACAGATCATTACTAGTGCAGATCAAAATTCAATGTTGCTAGCAGAGAAACTAAATGAAACGATGCAGCAAGCAACTAGTATGAATCAAAATTTAGGAGAGTATTTAAAAGGTTTAGCGAAATGGCGTGAGAGTAGCTTAAAGTTAGTTGAAGAGCAACAAGTATTAACGACTAATAATGCTGGTGAACAAACAGCTGTACTATCGTTAGACTCTGGTATTAAATCTTTAACGATGCAAACTCAGTCATTAGTAGAGAGTTCGAAGCATAGTTTAGCGACATCAGATGATGTGTATAAAACATTTGACCAAATTAACGGACAAGCAAAAGAAATTCAAGAAAGCGGAACGACAATTGTTTCGAAAGCAGATTCTTTATTAAATGATTTTACGAAGAAAATGGAAGATGATAAAGCATTCTCGAAAAACTTTACAAAGATTTTGGCGAATAGTCGTATTGGAGATCGTCAAAATGAGATGCTATATGAGTTTTTATCTAGTCCAGTTCAGAAACAAAATGATGGGGTAATTGTAGCTGGTAATGCCTTTACACCATACTTAATCGTATTAACTTGTTTCATTGTTGCGTTATTTACAGCATACGCAATTGCGAATCAAGAAAAGAAACGAACGCAATCAGATCATTTTGAAGAGAAATTCTCTTTAATTGATATGAATGTACCAACTACAGTAGTAGCATTCGGAATATCGATTGTGGAAGGGATCAGTATAGGGATCATTTCGGGGCGCCTTTTAAAGTTCGGGCAGGATCAAAGTTTACTGTGGATTGCGTTTATCACAATTATTATGATGGCGTTTGTATTAGTTTCAACATACTTACTACGACAAATAAAAATGGTAGGGATGTTTATCTTATTAGTATTTTTAAGTATGTATCTATTTTTAACTGAAGCAGTTGGAAGTAAAGTAGATCAGCTTTCTACTGTCGGAAAGATACGTCAATTTTCACCGCTTCAGTATATCGAAAGTTTTCTAAATGATTTTATTAGCGGTAAAGATACTGGAAAGGTTATTTTTATCGTATTGTTTGTAATTGCCATTATAGGGTTAGTTAGTAATCTATTTGTATGGCATAAGAAATGGGAGGAAAAAGAAGTAAATGATCAAACAATGGAGCATAGTGGTTAAGTTATCATTTATTTGTTTCCTTTTACTGTTTGTCGCGCTACCGATAAGGAGCGCGGCTGACAGTTATCTTGGTGATGATGGAAAGATTCAGTTTAAAGTAGACCGTTTTGAAGATAAAGACCAAGAAAAAAATAAAAAGGAACATAAGGAAACAGAATTAGATAAAGCATCGATTGAGTTGTTTAACGAAGAAGTAGAAGAAGAAATTCAGAAAAAGAAAAAGAAAGAACAAAAAGAGATGGAATCTTTACGAGATTCTCTTTTTATAAAACAAAAAGAAACAAATAGTATGAAAGATACGAAAAATAGTTTGTTTAGCAGTGAATATGTTGTCAGAAAAAGCGCTGATGAAGTGGCAAGTAATCAAACAATGAATGAAAAGCCAATCAGTACAACAATAATAATATTGTTAGGCGGCAGCGTTTTACTTATTTGCATCGGTATCTATACGGTTCTTCGAAAAAGTTGGAGGTAAAGTAATGGCGATACAAACGCATATTAACGTAACAGTAGATTTTAGTAAGTGGAATGGAAATACATATGATTTGCGTATTCCGAATCATCAATCTATTAAATATTTATTGAAAAATTTAATAGATACGTTAAAGATTGATAATCATAACGGTTCACATTTTGTAATGAAAATAAAAAATAAATCAATTGTTTTAACAGATAATGATCGTTTAATCGATCACCAAATAACAGATGGAGATATATTACAAGTTCTATAAAAAATATTTCTTACCTTTAGTTATTTGAAAATAAGTTATTACGGGTTATAAAGAAAAGGAGAAGAGGATAAACATGACGGAAAAAACAATTCAAATTGATGCAATGAACTATCAATTTCAAATAGAAAAAGAAATTTGGAAATTGGAGATGACAAAATCTCAAACACGTATAAAAGATTTCCGTCAATTCGATATAATTACGGGCGCGTCATCTGAGTTTGTACCATTAACGATAGAAGAAACGGATGACATGTTTACGTTTCAATTTCAAGTAGATAAAAAATTACATAAGTGGGACAATCTTGGACGTTTTGGAAGAAATGAGAAATTAAGACTGCTTCGCAATGTTGCGCAGTTTCATAAATATTTAAATAAGCGAATCACATTCTTTTTACATCCAGACAATATAGTTTTTAATGCGAATTTAATGCCAAGTATTATACATAGAGGAATTCGAGACATTGTTCCACCAACCCCGTTGTTAGAAGAGCAATTTTTAACGCAATATAAGTGTCTAATTATTGCTTTATTCTCCGAAAAGCACAATTTTGATGATTTATATGCTGGGTTACTAAAAGATGCAAAAGAAACAACATTTGAACAAACAGTTGCTCAAATGGAAAACTTAGATGCATTACTGCAGTTTCTTGATGACAGCTTTGAGAAGGAACAAACAAAAACAGAAAAAAATATGCAGTTAGTACCTAAAAAAAGCTATAAATCGTTTAAATACTTAGCTTTTTCCTTCATAGCGGCGACAGTTATTTTAGCTGCTCCTTTAATATATTTCACTTTTATAAAATTTCCTTATCAAAATAAATTATTAGAAGCAAATGCGAGTTTCATAGCAACTGATTATGACAAAGTAATTACACAATTAAATGAAGAAGAATTTGAATCATTACCGATTGCCTCTAAATATGAGTTAGCATTTGCATACATTACAGCTGAAAAACTAGGTGAAGATCAAAAGAAAACAATTATGAAAAATATTAGTTTGAAAAGTGATGAAAAGTATTTGCTGTATTGGATGTATAACGGAAAAGGTAATTTTGATAAATCATTAGATTTAGCTAAGACACTTGATGATCCGCAGCTTATTATGTACGGCCTTGTTAAACAAATTGAATCGCTGAAAAATAATCCGGATTTATCAGGAGAAGAGCGAGATCAAAAGTTAAAAACATATGAGCAACAACTAGATGAGTATGATAAGAAATATGGAAAATCATCAAACGATAAAGACTCGTCAAGCACAGAGAAAAAAGAGTAAGTAAGCACTTGATGAGACAGTTGAAAAGGAGCAGTGAACACGCATGGAGCAACTATTAGTATTGACTTATGGAGACAAAATATATAAGTGCACATTACATCCAAATGAGCAATCAATAGTGTCGATTGGAAAAGAATGGACAAATGATATTACGAATCCTAGTTTAGAACAAGAAATAGAATTAAAGTGGAATAATGAAGTAAACGCTTGGATGGTACAAAATCAATTGATCGAATTCAATAAGGAATTTGAGATTGGAAAAACTAAAGATGTGAGCTTAAAAATCTTTATATCTATTATTGGCACAACGAAAGTGTTTGATATCGGAACGAAACATTCTCTTACAATGAGTCAAAACAGCTATGATGATATTTCCATTAACGGGAGTAGTGTAGATTTAATGCTATCTCGTGCAACATTATACGATTCTTTTAAAGTGAACGTATATGACGGAGAGGTATTTCATAATTATACGAAGCTAAAAGATAGCGCGCTGTTAGAAACAGGAGACATATTATATTTTGATGGTGTTTTAGTGGAGATAGGCAGTGAAGATATTCAAGTACTCTCTTCAGAAGATAATGTGAAATCAGCGTTACCTATTTTAGTAGAATCAGCAACGAATTATCAAAGTGGTTATCCAGATTATCATCGTTCACCACGTATTATTTACCGTGAACCAGAAGAGAAAATGACAATTGCAAAACCTTCAAGTATGCCGTCAAAACCGACTGAGCATTTGGCGAGAATCATTGCACCTTCTCTTGTCATGATTGTCGTAACCGTATTACTTGCTATTTTTATGAAATACGGAATGTTTATTATTGCTTCGATTGCGATGACATTAGTAACGATCATTGTTTCTGTCACATCATATATAAAAAATTTAAAGCAATATAAAATCGACATTGTGGAACGTGATAAAAGCTATAGAGAGTATATAAAACAAAAAACGAAAGATTTACATGCAGAAAGTGAAAAGCAGCGTCATGCATTGCAATATCATAATCCGAATGTTGAAGTAATACGTAATATGGCTTTGCAAGTAAATCCACGTATATATGAAAAAACAATGCTGCATCATGATTTCTTAACATTTAGCGTTGGGACAGGACAAGCTAATACGAGTTTTGAAATCCAATTTAATGAAGAAGAATTTAGTCAAACGAAAGATGAGTTAATTGATATAGCACGTGAACTAAGACAGCGCTATCTTACTTTGGAAGAAGTACCTGTTGTAACCGATTTGATAAATGGGCCGGTTGGCTATATTGGACAACGCTCTTTAGTGTTAGAACAATTACAATTATTAGTTGTACAAACCGCGTTATTCCATAGTTATTATGACTTGCAGTTTATTACTATTTTTCCGGAAGAAGAAAAGGAAAAGTGGGACTGGATGCGCTGGTTACCTCATGGAAGTGTTCGCGATATAAATGTACGTGGATTTGTATACCATGATCGTAGCCGTGATCAAGTGTTAAATAGTTTGTATCAAATATTGAAAGAACGAAAACTAAAACTAGATGAAAAAAGTTCAACTAATGAAAAAATGTACTTTGCACCGCACTATGTCGTTCTCATTACAGATGAAAAACTAATACTAGACCATGTTGTGATGGAATTCTTTAATGATGATCCGAGTCAATTAGGTGTATCACTTGTATTTGTACAAGATGTTATGCAAAGTTTACCGGAACACGTGAAAACGGTAATAGATATAAGAGATGCAAAACACGGGAACATCATCTTGGAACAAGGCGAGCTTGTTAACCGTCAATTTAAACTAAATCGCGTACCGAAAGATTTCAATTTAGAAGATGTTTCACGAGCATTAGCGCCGTTAAATCATTTGCAAAACTTAAAAAATAGTATTCCAGAAAGCGTAACATTTTTAGAAATGTACGGTGTTGAAAAAGTAAAAGAACTGAATATCACAAGTCGCTGGCAGAAAAATGCGGCGCATAAATCTTTAGCTGTACCACTTGGACTACGTGGGAAAGAAGATATTGTAAACTTAAACTTACATGAAAAAGCTCACGGACCACACGGATTAATAGCAGGTACAACAGGTTCAGGTAAATCGGAAATTATACAATCGTATATTTTATCTCTAGCGGTCAATTTCCATCCTTACGAAGTGGCCTTTCTACTAATTGACTATAAAGGCGGCGGTATGGCGAATTTATTCAAAAACTTACCGCATTTATTAGGAACGATTACGAACTTAGATGGAGCACAAAGTATGAGAGCGCTCGCATCAATTAAAGCTGAATTACAAAAAAGACAACGATTATTTGGTGAAAATGATGTAAACCATATTAATCAGTATCAAAAACTGTATAAAGAAGGCTTAGTGAGTGAACCGATGCCACATTTATTTTTAATTAGTGATGAATTCGCGGAACTGAAGTCAGAACAACCAGAATTTATGAAAGAGCTAGTTTCAACAGCGCGTATCGGTCGTTCACTCGGAATCCATTTAATATTAGCTACGCAAAAACCGAGCGGTGTTGTAGACGATCAAATTTGGAGTAACTCGAAATTTAAACTAGCACTAAAAGTTCAAAATACGTCAGATAGTAATGAAATTTTAAAAACACCAGATGCAGCTGAAATTACATTACCAGGACGTGCTTACTTACAAGTTGGGAATAATGAAATTTATGAACTATTCCAATCGGCTTGGAGCGGGGCGGACTATGTAGAAAATAAAGAGGATAAAGAACATTTAGACGCAACAATCTATGCAATAAATGATCTAGGACAATATGAAATATTAAGTGAAGACTTAAGTGGACTTGGTGGCAGCAAAGAAGTAATAAGCGTACCATCTGAACTTGATGCTGTTATTGATTACATTCACGATTACGCAGAAGTAAATGAAATTGAACCGTTAGCAAGACCGTGGTTACCACCACTTCCAGAGAGCGTATATTTACAAGACTTACACGCTATTCAGTTCAAAGAAGCATGGACGAAAGAAAAGAAACCATTACAAGCAACAGTTGGTCTACTAGATCAGCCTGAATTACAATCACAAACACCATTAACATTAGATATTAGTAAAGACGGACACGTAGCAGTATTCTCAAGTCCAGGTTACGGAAAATCAACATTCTTACAATCAGTCATTATGGATGTAGCTCGTCAGCATAGTCCGGAGCATTTACATGTGTATTTATTAGACTTCGGAACAAACGGTTTAATGCCATTAAAATCTTTACCGCATGTGGCAGACATCATTACACTAGACCAAGTTGAAAAATGCGAGAAATTTCTTCGCCGCATAGAAGATCTATTAAAAGATAGAAAGCAATTGCTAAGTAAATATGGCGTTGCGAGTCTTGAAATGTATGAGAGAGCTAGTAAAGAAGTATTACCAACAGTATTAATTACGTTAGATAACTATGATTCTGTTAGAGAAGCTGGATTTGTCGAAGACTTTGAACGCATTGTTGCACAAATCGTACGTGAAGGGGCAGCGGTAGGAATTCATTTAATGCTTACGGCTACACGTCAAAATGCGTTGAGAGTACAAGTAAATACAAATATTAAACTACAAATTGCTCTATATATGATAGATGAGGCAGAATCTAGAGCGATTGTAGGAAGAACGGACTTGAAAATTGAAGAATTAGCAGGACGTGGTTTAGTTAAAATTGACGAACCAACAATTTTCCAAACAGCTTTACCGACAAGTGGAGAAGACGTACTTACTCGAATTGAAAATATACAAGCTGAAGGAAAAGAGATGGATTCCTTCTGGGATGGAGAAAGACCGAAAGCAATTCCTATGGTGCCTGAAGTTCTGGAATACAAAGAATTTATTGCATGGCCAGAAACAAGAAAAATTATTGAAGCAGGCAAACTAACATTTGGTGTAGAAACAGAAAGCGTTACACCTCTCGAATTAGATTTAACGGAAGCGTCTAATATTGTTGTAGGGGGAATCAAGAAAGATGAAGTTGAAAATGTAGTTCATCAATTCCTTCAACAGTTAGCTGAAAGTGGACACTTTGACTTAGGCTTAATCGATACAAGAACACGTAATTTCTCGAACTATAGAGAGAGCGCTGCTTTATATGTAGCTGAAAAAACAGGGATTGAGAAAACGATCAAACAAGTTACAAATGCTTATAAATCAAGAGAAGCGGCGTTTAAAGAGGAGCAGGAAGCATCAAGTGAAACAGTGAACCCAGCCGAATTTATTAAGAAATTTAAGCCGATTGTAATCGTAATTGCAGATGTAAATGATATTTTAAGTAATTTAGAAGATAGCGATATATATAGTTTAGCGGAATTAATAACAAATGGTGCATTTATGGGTATCCACTTCGTAATTGGCTGTGATGTTGATTCAATTGACAGTCGATACGATTTAGTTTCAAAAACAATAAAAACGCAATCTCATGTTATTTTACTTAGAAAATCATCAGGCCAAATGGTCTTTGATGTATCTAATAAAGATTTAAGTAGTACAAAGTTAAACCCATTTGAAGGGTATTTTGTTGAAAATCGTTTTGCTACTAGAATTAAAGTGCCAACTATTTAAGGGGTGATTTGCATGGGGATAGAGGAATTAAATAGTCAAAAATCTGGTTTGTTAAGTAGTATAAGTCATCAACAAGGGCAATTGGCTGAATTACAAATGAAATTACGAAGGGTAATAACTGCTAAAGGGCAATTTGTAAATAATCTTGAAGCAATTAAACAAAATCAAGAGCAGTTTAAGTCTTTAGAAATAAACGAGAGTAGTTGGAAAGGGCAAAGAGCAACTACTTTTAAAGAAACATATGAACAACAAGTCGTTTCGAATTTAGGGAAGTTTATCGGAGAACTAGGGAGAGTTCAAGAAGACATCGATCAAGCCATACGGCGGCTTGAAAGAGAAATCGCTACATGTGAGTCTAGTATTCTTTCTTTAAGTAGAAGTGTTTCAATGGTTGACGCTAGTATTCAAGTAGAAGTACAGAAGGCGGGGAAATGATAAATGGGGGAAATTAAATTAAATAAAGGGGTATTTGATGCGAAAGTAAGTGAATTGAAAAGTGGTGCTAGTGATTTAGGTAAGACTAAATTTAATGGTATGCAGTTACATCGTACGAATTTAAGTAAACTGAAAAAATATTGTGAAGCGATTGAAAAGTTATCAAAAAAAGTGCAGCAATATGAACAAATACTACAAAAAGATATTAGTAGAATTCAGCAAACAGGACAAGAAATGGTTCAGCAAGATGAAAAGCTTGGAAAAGATTTGAAAGACAGTTCAGCGCACCGTGCTATGTAAAGGGAGAGGGGGGAGAAAATATGAGCAAAATCATAGAGTTACAAGAAGTAAAAGAGCTTCAAGATCGCTTTAATTCAAATGCTGAAGAGTTAAATCAACATTTGGAAACATTGCAGCAAAAAATAGAGGACTTTACACAAATTAACTCTTTCCAAGGGAAAGCTGCTGCGGATATTAAGGAGTATTTATCGACAGTTCATGGAACTATTATCACTGGATTTACAGCTACAGCCGAAGTATTAAAAAGTCAATTTCAAAAAGCAGTAGAGGAGTTTAACAGTGAGGTTGACAGCGATGCAGATGCAAAAATCCATGGAAGTTATTTGGATGGTGTAAAGAAAAAAGTTAATGGATATAGTGAGGGATTTAGCCACTCTAATGAAGCGGCGAAAAAAACAGTAGGTACGATTAGTGACATCGTCGCAATTCAATATCCATCATCATCAAGCATCACTGAAGGCGCTGTAAAAAGCCAAAAAGAAATCAGTGATACATTAGAAAAATTAGAGACTTATAACAGTAAGCAAAGTGACCTGCAAGAGTTTGATGAATTAATGCGTAAAATAGATGAGGGAATGAAACAAATAAAAGTGAATAATGGGAATTTGTCTAGCGCTTCAATAGGGAAGCTATTAGCTGACACATCAATTGGAAATATCATTAAGGGATTGGCAGATGCCATGACTAAGTTTGATATTGGGAACAAGGGAGCTAAGGCTACTTTAAATGCGTACATACGCATGCATTATGTTACAAAGAAATTGGGTTTTGGAGCCCTTTTTGATCCTAAAGGCCGAAAAGGTAAAGGGGCATATACATTATCGACTTCTAAGAAAGAAGATATGGTTTTAGCAGAAAGAATACTTAAAATGGATAATAAAGATGACGTTTTATTCAAATATTTAAAGGATAAATTAGAATTTAAATTCGAGGGTTTGAAAACAACAAAGGAACAAATAAAAAAGGCACGCAGAAATATTTATAAATTACCAGAGTTTCAAAATTACGCAGATTTTCGGATGGATCGAGTAAACAAAGGATTGCCTACCGCGATTGGGAAAAAAGGACTGAGTTCATTTAAAGCTGCTTGGGCAGACGGCTTAAAGGATATTAATCCTATGAAATGGAAAGAATCGTTTAAAGGCCTAGGTAAAGCAGGAGGGATATTGAAAGGAGCAGGTATTTTTGGAGCGGTTGTGTCAGTTGGAGGTAATATTGTAGACGCTAAGCAAGGTGTAGATGATAGAAAAGGTAGTTGGCAGTTAAAAGATGTAGTGGATATAGCAACAGATTCAGCTGTAGATATTGGAGCGAATGCTGGAGCGATGGCAGCTGGTGCTGTAGCAGGATCGTTTTTCCTTCCGCCGCTTGGTACTGTGGTAGGAGCTGGCGTTGCGGTAGTTGCTACGGCGGGATTGAATGTCAAATGGAATGGGAAAGACAATGCAATTGACTATGCTAAAAAAGGAGTGAAAAATGTAACTAATAAGATAGGGGAGAAACTTAAATCAATATTTTGGTGATTAGACTACACGAGAGGTGCATATAGATGATGTGGAATATAAAAGAAGAAGATTTAGATAAATTTAGGATGACATGTAATGATCGTTTAAGTCCTGAAGGGGCTACAGGATTTATGTTTGGAGGAATACTATTTAGTTCAATAATCATTTTTTCTATTGTTTTATCAGCTGGGTGGGATTACTGTATGCTTCTCTTTAATATAGGAATTGTTAAGTTAGAAGTGTTATTATATAGCTTACAAATAATTCTTTTAATTATTTATTCATTCCCAAAAGCTCAATTTAAATTTCAAAAGCTACAAACAATTGTTGTATTATTATATGCATTCCAAATGGCAACAATAGCGCCTATTGCTTTGACTGTTACTAAAATGGCTAATAATTCAATTGACTGGATTACAATAATGTATACGGGTGTATTGCTTTTGGGAGCAGTTGTTGTTCATATTGTGGCAACCCTTGATACGTTTAAACAAGCGAGTGAAGGTGCGTTTAGTATGGATGAAAGGTCTGCCTCTTTCTTTAGTAAAACAAAAGGGAATATGATGAAGGGGGCTACACTATACGCAGCAACTATTCTTATTTTGATATATTTTCACAACGATTATGAGTTTGATGCTTTATTTATGTATATAGTAGGGACCTTTTTAATGTATACGATAGCCATTGGTGCAGCTGAATTTCAGCTATTAATGTATTGTAGATTTAAATTCCCTTCATTTAACATATCGTGGGAGCAACATAAAAGAGAATCTCCAAGATATCAAAAGAAAAATAAAAAAGGTAAATCAAAACGTAAAGCGTAAAGGAAATGAGTATAGTAGATTTAAATTTTCGCCATTTACTATAATGTGGAAGGAATATGAAGGAGAGCGTAAGTGACATTTGAAGAAACATAAAAATATAGCCAAGAGAAAGTATAGTAAAAGGAGTAGGTATTATGAAAATTCAATATAAAGCATTATCACTCTTAAATTTAATTAGCATTACCCAAATTGTAAAAAAAGAAGATTGGTTATTACCTGCTATCGCACTGAGAAATCAAGTTGTTCATAATGGAATATATGCTGTAGGTCCTGTTCTTTTTAAATATCAGCCATTGGAAAATGAACCAGAGTACGGCGAATATACATATTCTGTTCCAGTAAATGAACGTGTTAAATTAGGAGAGAATTCTGCATATGAGTATGTTGATGGATTAATTATTGAAGAGGCATTAAGTGTTCGATTTACTGATGAAGATGGTGATATTGAAGAGGCTTATAATTTAATACATGAGTTTGCAGAACAGCATCATATTAAATTAGAAAACGGTTTTTATCATGTATGTTTAGATGTATACGGTGACATGTGGCTAGATATTTATGCTCCTATTATAGAAGTAGGTGAAACAATAAAATGATAATAGAAGGACAAAGTATTGCGTATACAAATGTTGTTTCGAAAGAATACTATTTTCATTACGAAGATATGGAAGAAGCAATTGAACATTTTATGTCAGAAATTGCAACAGCGAATTTAACAGTAAAAGGTCCGATGTTTTATGCTTTGAAAAATATACCATCTGATGAAAATATGTATGTTGAATTATTCATGCCAGTAAATGAGGATAAAATTCCAGCATCAGAAACACTTCAATTTAGGAGCTATTATTATGTTGATGAGATGCTCATGAAACGATATACGGGAGATTATGAAAAATTAACAGAGCAGGTATATGGTGAAATGCTTCTGTATATGGAGGATAATAATCTGAATTTAGCCTCGCCAATTTATCATGTGTTTAGCGGTGATGAGTCTTTACAGTATGTTGAAGTGAAGATTGCTGTATTTAATGAAGAATAATATTTTAAGCTTGTGACTTTTAACATATGGAAACATCATGAAATATCATAAAAGAGATAGTTTTGAATAGGGTTTGGGGAAATGACATAAATAAAACCTTCTCTTCTCGTTAGAATGAGGAGGTTTTTCGTTCTCAAATCTATATGTAATTAACTTAATATTTCGACATGTGATTTTCAACGGGCTCATTCTGTATTGGTAGTAGTTACGTGCTATAGTTCGCTTTGTTGCTATTTTGAAGGGGAAAGTTTATTCAAAAGTCAATTTGTAAAGAGAGGAAGGTGTTACTTTGAATAAGGAGCGGGATGTTTTGAAAACAGAGAAAAGTTTTTTTGAAAGGACAATAGTATCTATATATAAAGCGTTAGAATTTATAATGAAATATACAATGATTCTAATAATAATAATGTCCATATTTGTAATAATCGCTGCTGTTTATTTTAAAATATATGAGGGGATAGGAGCGGGTATATTTCTCTTAATCTCGTCATTATTTGCATATGTGGTGTTTTTTAAGAAAAGTAAAAATGCCTAGAGGAACCAACGAGGTATCAGTATGAAGTTAAAGAAAAAAGCTAAGATGATGATAGTTCTGTCAATAGTATCAAGTTTATTAAGTGGATGTGGTTAAGTACGGATACGGGACCAATATGAAAAATTGCCGCAGTCTTATAAATGAATATGATCCTTTGTATGGCGCCATTAAAGCCGCAGATTTTGTAATACCTGGACAGGTTTATAAAATGGAAAATGGGGATATTTCGGTATTTTTATAGTTAGGAAAAAGTTATTCTAAAAGGAGTATGTTGGGTGAATCATAGACGTAAGAAAAAGAAACCGAAACAAATAAGAAAAGAATCTGTTAAGAAAAACCCGATAGTAGAAGAAAAACCACTAAAGAAGAGTAGCAACAAGTTAGTTGATATTCTCCTAGGTATTCTTCTTTTCCCAATTTTTATATGGGCTGTCTTGGAAGGTTCTACAACACAAGTAAGCAAAGGGAAGACTTTCCTTATTATCGTTTTCTTTATCTTAATTGCAATAGGGTTATCTATGATAGGAAACAAATAAGGGGGAGTTCAGATGTTTAAGAAGAAGGAGAAAAAAAGCATTTACGTTAGACTGGTAAACACACAGGGGGAAATCATTCGAGAGTTTAATTGTACAGAAAAAGACTTGCAAAAAGTAAAAGGAAATGGTGCTGAAATTCGTGTGGTTGGAGATAACTCATATGAGATGGTAGCAACCGATGAACAACTAGAAAAACTAGCAAGAGTCGAAGCAGAAATCGAAGCAGAAATCAAGGAATGGGAAGACGCTTTAAATGAGAGTTTGGATGAACGAGAGGAAAGAGAAGCAAGGCAGAAAGAATTGAAAGAAAAGAATAAATGGAGTACAAAGAAGAAAGTAATCGTATTTGGACTGATATTCTTTGTATTTATTGGATTACCTATTATTGAGGGGTATCAGAATAGTAAACTAGTTGAAGAAGGAACATCATTAAATGCAGAAATTGTAGGTAGGCATGTAGAGAAGGAATTCATGTTTACACACCCCACATTAGTAGTTGAGGTAGACGGTAAAAAGCATAATGTATGGGTAAGTGAAGAGACATATAACGGAGCAGAGTGGTTAGGTAGACTAAAAGTCATCAAAACAAAAGATGGTAAAGTTGAGAAGGACCCTAGATATGAGGGTGAAGACTTAATCACGAGTTATTAAGCAGTATGTTTTTAATATTCGCTTCTCGAATTAAACAACATTATTATTTGCAAAAATCGAATCCATTAAAATAAAAAACAAATTTTAAATAACTTTAATAACCTCCTAACATATTATTGATGGGAGGTTATCACCTTTCTGAAGATAAAATTAAAGAGATTTATTATCTCGATACAATTGTGATGACAGTAACGTTTTTACTAAGTGAGTGCAGTTTCGGGGAAATGAAAATAGAGTATGAGGAATTAGAAAAGGTATTGTATGAAGGGGAGATGAATACGATTATGCCTGCAAGTGATGAGGGATATGCTTAAGTGAAAGAGAGAAGAATATTTAGAGCTTTTGAGGAGAAAGAAGGCTATTTGAACTATCAAAAGCATTCTGATTATGTACGGTAATTAATGTAGTGATGATATACATAAAAGATTATCTAAATTTAGTTACACAAAGATGAATGTACTTAAAAAGTTAGGAATGTAATGGGATTTTAGTGAATGAAAATTATTTAAACTGTATAGAAGGTGAAAAACTGAATGTGGAAAATAAAAGAAGAAGATTTAGATGAATTTAGGATGACATGTAAAGATCGGCTAAGTCCTAAAGGTGCTATGGTTTTCTTTATTGGAGGGATAGTTTATACTTCAGTATTTATGTTTTTTATTTTTATGGGGGGCTTGGAGTATTATAATACTTTCTTTGACAAAACAATTGTTAAAATTGAAATTGTGTTATATAGCTTACAAATAATGTTTTTAATTCTATATTCATTTCCAAAAGTGTGTTTTAAATTACAAAAACTACAAACTTTTGTAATATTATTATATGCATTTCAATTAGGTACTATAACATTCACAGCGTTGATTCTTCCTGGAATTTCTGAGGATTCAATTGACAGAATTACATTAATATATGTAGGTATGTTATTTCTAGGAGCAGTCATTGTTCACATTGTGACAACTATCGATACGTTTAAACAAGCGAGTGAAGGTGCGTTTAGTAAGGATGAAAGATCCACCTCATTTTTTAGTAAAACAAAAGGGAATGTGATGAAGTGGGCTACAATATATGCGCTACTCCTGTTTATTTTGATATGTTTTCATAATGGTTATGGAATTGATGTTTTAGTTCTTTATGCGGTAGGTATTGTTTTACTGTATACAGTAGCAATCGGAGCAGCAGAATTCCAACTATTGGTGTACTGTAGATTCAAATTCAAGTCATTTAATATGACGTGGGAAGAGAATGAGAGAATGCGTGGGAGATTTCGAAAGCGAAATAAAAAATCCAAAAAGAAAAGTAAATAAGAGTGAAATAGAATTTAAATGTATGAGAATTATTTAAACTGTATTGAGGGTGAAGAGTCAGGATGTGGGATATAAAAGAAGAAGATTTAGGCAAGTTTCGAATGACATGTCAAGATCGTTTAAGTCCTGAAGGTGCGACGGGATTTATGCTCGGAACGATATTTTATACTTCATTATTTATGGTTATTATTTTTGTGGGAGGAATGGATTATTATACTACCTTGTTTGATAAGGTAATTGTTGGGATTGAATTAGTGTTATATGGTTTGCAAGTAATGTTTTTACTTCTATATTTATTCCCTAAAGCGCGTTATAAATTACAAAAATTACAAACGCTCGTTATATTATTATATGCATTTCAACTTGGAACTATTGGATGCACGTTATTTGTTCTTCCTGGGATGATTGAGCATTCAACCGATTTCATTACACGTGTTTATGTAGGTCTATTAGTATTAGGTGGAATTATTGTTCATATTGCGACAACAGTTGATACATTTAAACAAGCAAGCGAAGGTGCATTTAGTAGTGGGGGCAAATCAGCTTCATTTTTTAGTAAAACAAAGGGACATGTTATACGAGGTGCTGTAATTTATGTGTTAATTCTTCTTTTTTTGATTTATATAAATAATAATTATTCATTAAACACTATGTTTGGTTATGTTATATGTAATGTTGTTATGTATGCAGTAGCAATAGGAGCAGCTGAATTCCAGCTCTTAGTGTACTGTAGATTTAAATTTAAATCATTTAATATGACGTGGGAAGAGAATGACAGAATGCGTGGGAGATTTCGAAAACAAAATAAGAAATCCAAAACGAAAAATAAATAATATATTAATAGAATTTTAGTGTTCGAAAAATAATTGAAACGTATAGAAGGTGAAAAACTGAATGTGGAATATAAAAGAAGAAGATTTGGATGAGTTTCGAATGACATGTAGAGTACGATTAAGTCCTGAGGGAGCTACAGGATTTATGATGGGGGGCATACTCTTTAGTTCAATAATTATATTTTCTATCGTTTTATCAGGTGGTTGGGAGTATTGTAAGGTTCTCTTTGGAATGGGAATTGTAAAGTTTGAGCTGTTTTTATTCAGTGTGCAAATCATTTTTTTAATACTATATTCGTTTCCAAAAGCTCGTTATAAATTTCAAAAATTACAAACAATTGTTGTGTTATTATACGCATTTCAATTAGGAACGATTGGGCTCACAGCTTTAATTGTTTCTGAAATAGCTAATAATTCGATTGATGTTTTTACATTGACGCTTGCAAGTTTATTATTTCTAGGAGCAGTAATTTTTCATATTTTGACAACAATTGATACGTTTAAACA
The DNA here is from genome assembly GCF_001884105.1 of Bacillus luti. Lineage (GTDB taxonomy): Bacteria > Bacillota > Bacilli > Bacillales > Bacillaceae_G > Bacillus_A > Bacillus_A luti. The sequence goes on from NZ_MACI01000089.1 coordinate 16,535, forward strand.
AGCGAGTAAAGGTGCTTTTAGTATGGATGAGAGATCTAAATCATTTTTTAGTAATACAAAGATGAATGTACTGAAGGGAGTAATGATATACGTACCACTCCTTCTGATTTTAATTTATTTTTGTAACGACTATGGGTTTGATGCTTTACTAATGTATGTGGTTGGGAGCATTTTAATGTACGCAGTAGCAATCGGAGCGGCAGAATTCTAACTATTGGCGTACTGTAGATTGAAATTCAAGTCATTTAATATGACGTGGGAAGAGAATGAGAGAATGCGTGGGAGAGTTCGAAAGCGAAATAAGAAATTCAAAACGAAAAATAAATAATATATTAATAGAATTTTAGTGCTCGAAAAATAATTGAAACATATAGAAGGTGAAGAGTCAGGATGTGGGATATAAAAGAAGAAGATTTAGATAAGTTTAGGATGACATGTAATGATCGTTTAAGTCCTGAGGGTGCTACAGGATTTATGTTTGGAGGAATACTTTATAGTTCAATAGCCGTCTTTTCTATTATTGTATCAGGTGGTTGGGAGTACTGTATGGTTCTCCTTAACATAGGAATTGTTAAGCTAGAGGTGTTGGCATATGCTCTGCAAGTAATTTTTTTCGTGCTATATTTATTTCCAAAAGCACAATTTAAATTTCAAAAGTTACAAACACTTGTCGTATTATTATATGCATTTCAAATGGCTACTATATTACTTACAGTTTTAGTTGTTTCTGAAATAGCTAATAATTCAATGGATCGTATTACATTGAATTATGTATGTTTGCTATATTTAGGAGCGGTAATTTTCCATATTGTAACAACAATAGATACATTTAAATTGGCAAGTGAAGGTGCGTTTAGTATGGATGAAAGATCCGCGTCCTTTTTTAGTAAAACAAAAGGAACTATGATGAAAGTTGCTTCAATATACGCATTAATCCTTCTTATTTTGATTTATTTTCATAATGATTATGCATTTGATACTTTTATTGGATATGTAATAGGTACTGTTTTAATGTATACGATAGCCATAGGTGCAGCTGAATTTCAGCTATTAGCGTATTGCAGATTTAAATTCCCTTCATTTAACATATCATGGGAGCAACATAAAAGGGGGACTCCAAGATATCAAAAGAAAAATAAAAAAGGTAAATCGAAACGTAAGGCATAAAGAAAGTGCATATTGTAAGTTTTGATGGTGAAAAAGTAATAATTTATAGGAGAGTATTTGAATTACTAAAAGAAAATTCACTTATGTAAGGTGATTAGAAGATTATCTGATCGAAAATGTAGAGGGTGTAGTGTGATGATGAAATGAAAACAAAAAAGGTTTCTAAACTGATTACTATCATAATAGTAATCAGTTTACTACAAGCATGTAGTTTCTTTGAAGAAAAGATAGAGTATGAGCCATTTGTTAAGGTATTGGATGAAGGTGACATGAAAAAGGTTATGTCTGCGAGTGATGATGGGTATGCTTTTGTAGAACAAAGAGGTATATATAGTACATATGAACAAAAAGAAGATGGAGAGCATAGAAAAACAATCTATCAAACTTCGGAAGGAATATATAATACGAAAGATAAAAGTTTATATGGAAACACAACACAAGAAGTTACTTCAGCAGTAGACAGCAAAGATAATAAAAAAGAAGGTGTTTATCGTACCAATATTATGTATAAAAATGGACAGGTGAAAAGTCCGGATTCAAATCTGGATGTTTCATACGTAAACTTAATCGTTGATCGTTTAAAAGGAATAGGGAAACTAAAGATGAAGCCCGGAGATGATATAAAAAAGTTTGATCAACCTAGTACAGTTGGATATAAACTAAATGAATCAGAGTTTCAGAGTATTGTTAATGATACGTTGAAAATACAATATGATGAATATGATGGTGGATCGATTGTACTGCATATAGATTCTAAAGATGGTTCAGAGCAGATATTGGAAGTAAGTATTGTAATAAATTATAAGAAGCGAAATGATGAAGGTAAGTTAGTAGAATATATATCACAAATACATACATCTTTTGATAGTCACCAAGGTAATAATCAGGATGCGAGACAGGAATATATTGATTTTAAAGCACAGTATAATAAGAAGCAGTAATATTAAGAAGGGCATTTGCACGTAAAGATAATAGCGACATAAGTGTGATAAATGTTTCATAAATATTTCTATTTGTCGTGGAAAGAATTTGAGAATAAACAGGTAGCCCCAATTGCTGGAGTAGATGCAACAATTGGGGCTACCCGTTTATATTTAGTTTGAATGCATAACATTTTTTAGTTAGAGTCATCGCTTCGCAAGTAGTTTTTTCATCTTCATAATAACGGTGTGAAGTTTTTGTATAATCTGCTTGTATTGCTAAGTTACAACTATTTTCGCTTATAGAGTACCTCTTATTATCGATACATCGTCCACATCCCAATGTCTTTAAACCCTAGACGTTTATAAATTCGTCCAGCAGCTGGATTGTTATAGAATAAACAAAGTGTTCGGCCTTCTTTCGTAAAGTCTTGAATCATTTTTTGTAATATGAGTGAAGCATATCCGCTCCCTCGGTAATTCGGGTGTGTACATACACCAACTACCATTGCGGATAATGAATTTTCAGCGGAAGTAGAGGCGGATGCGATGATTGCACCGTCTTTTTCAATATAATAAGTACGTCCTGTATTTGTGGCGAGAGCTTGTCTTAATATTTTCTCTGATTCATTAGCAGTCGGGAATTCAGCGATGTTACTTCGTAATTGCATAATTCGCTCTACATCATCTAGTGACGCAAGTTTAATCGTTTCATGAATAGGCGTGTCAGGTAAGCTGTTGCCATTTAGACATTCACAAAAATACATTTCATTTTTCGTACCTAGCTGTATACTTGAAACGGTTTCAAATCGTTCAACAATAGTTGACTTACCAGAGAGTTTCAGCGGCTTATATGCGGAAAGAAATGCCTCATAGTCAGAGGCGGCAAATTCTTCTTTACTATATGGGATAAATGAATCGTGGAAGCGGAGTAAAATTGATTTTAATGTTCTATCCTCTTTAAATACTCCCCATAGTTCTTGGGAATCTGTATCATAACCGAAAGCTTCTATATCCCCAATAATAAACAAGTTAAGGGCGGCTTCTTCTTTTAAGTAAGCGAATACTTGTTCATGATCTTTCTTTGTTAATTTTCGCATCATAACGAATTGGCCCCTTTTTTATTTTTTCTAAATATTACAACTTAAGTTTTTTGAAATCAATATAAAATTTTATGTTTAGTTCACCAACTTTCGGAAAAACTAGGAAAGATATGACAAAGGAGGTTATGAACGGTGGATCATCCAATTCAAGGGTTAATGAAAGCAGCAATGGAAAATTTAAAAGAAATGGTCGATGTGAATACGATTGTTGGAGAGCCTGTTCAAACGGCTGACGGTGGTGTGGTGTTAACTGTTTCTAAGGTCGCTTTCGGTTTTGGAGCAGGAGGTTCGGATTTCCAAACGAATGATGGTCAAAGAGCGAACGGTACCCCTGCATTTGGCGGAGGGAGCGCGGGTGGTGTTTCTATTACACCAGTAGCATTTCTTGTGGTGAATAAAGATGGAGTGAATATTCTTCATTTACAAAATGCGACACATTTAGCAGAAAAAATGATTGAATTAGCTCCACAAACAATCGATAAAATTCAATCGATGTTCCAAAAAGATGAAAAGAAAGATGGAAATCATCACCCTCAAAACCCAGATGAAATCCTTTAAAAACACCTGCTTATGAGCGGGTGTTTTTTCTTGTAATCAGTATGTAATAAAACACATGAAATTGTAAATAGTTTTTGAAGTTTTTTCTATGTTTCTAAAATTTTTCATGTTAAAATATGCTATAGAATTGAAACATACAAAACGAAGGTGGCTAGGTGCTTTGTCTGGAGGATCTGACCAAGTAAAGAATATGATATATATTAATGGTAATCGTCGGGGTCATTGTTTTATTACATCAGGAATTACGTTTAAAGAGTTTGCAAGTAACATCCCTTCACCGCTTCATCAAGTGTTGCTTTTGAAGCATAACTTTGAATGGACAGATTTTCATTATCATACTTTATTTGAATATGTTGAGGAAGAAAATATACATAAGTTAATTCAAGCAGAGATTGATGAATTTGATGAATTTTGTTGGGTAGATTTTGATGATGCAAGCGATTTAGATGAATTAGAGCCAAAAGAAATTGCAGAGCTTTTATATTTGGCTCACAAAAAAGAACCACTTGCTAGAACATTCTTTCCGCTATTGAAAAATAGATTTGTTTATTTTTCACATGATGACGGGTGGTACAACAAAGTGTACTATCGTAGAATTGCTGATTTTGTAGGAATGTTAAGTAAAGTCATTCCTTATAAACTCGGTGCTTTCGGTAAGAAACGTTTTTCTTTCTTCCAAAAATCCAAAATTTTCCCAGCGATTTCGAAAGAAGTGATCATGGGGCTTCTTCCATTAATGGAAGATGGTCTTTATATTGATCTGGCAGGGAAGATTGAGTCAAGAAGAGGTCTTGAAATTCCGGTATATGTAGTTGGTTCGTATGAAAGTACGGATGAGGTTCTAGATAATATTGATGAATTGAAAGAAGAAGCAACAGAGACAGGTTGGCTCATTTTTGATAAGAAAGAACAAGAGTGGCAATGGGTTGTGGACTAAGAAAACTTGGCGCATGAAGTCAAGTTTTCTTGTCTTTTGAAAGGAGAACAAATGAACAAATATTATACAATTGTGGGTATTGTAAGTATTATTCTCGTAGCGATATTACTTATAACTTGTCCGAAAGAATCAGATTTCAAATTGTATCTAGAAGATAAGTATGCATTGAAATGTAATGAGGATAGCTTTGAATGCACGCAAAATGTAGATGAAAAAAAAGAGAAATTGCAGTTTGAAGGTATTGATACACGAAATGGTGTTTTCTTTATGACTGTAAAGCAAACATATAAAACTGAAGCTGGGGTTACGAAAGAATACAGCGGAGTAGGGATGTTTGGTACATTTCTTTTTGTTTCAGAGAAGACTTTCTAGTAATAGAAGGTCTTTTTTTTATGCGTATGTTCATATAGATGGAGTAAGACAAGCATAGGAGGGATATCGATGAAAAAAGAATGTATTGTTTGTGGTGGAGAAGAGTTTTTCACTTCAACGTTATATGCACGTACGAAACAAGATTGGGCATATGCACCTAACATGTATCGATTTGAAAAAGTGTTTATTGAGCATCGGGATGAAGAAAATTATCCGGTCTTTCAAGAAATTACAGCGAAGCATTGTTGTGGATGCGGTCATATTATGTTGTATCATGAATGAACACACCAAGTATAACTTGGTGTGTTTTTTTAAAACGCTGACAAAGCAAGCGGATAAAGCAAAGTAAATAAAACAGAAAAACTACCAAAACCAATTGCTGTATACCCGAGTGTTCTCGCTCCGAAATTGACAGCTAATAAGCCAATTAAAATCGCAAGAGAGCCGAGTGTAACAGGATAAAAAGCGATGGAGAATAACGAAAGAAATAAAGCGACATAGCCAACCATTGCACCGGTATTGGTACCTTCTATTTCATTTGCAATTTCTTTCCGTTTATGTCTAATTGGAATGCCTGCTGGTGATATTTCAGCTGCATACTCTTCGTGTTTTTCACCACTTTTAAAATGATGATTTCTCTTTCTTCGCATGTACATCCCTCTCTTTCAATTGGGTGTACCTATAGTATCTGTCATCAGGAGAAGAACATGAGTATGAGTTAAACCCAAGTAAAGCAAAAATTGGAGAATAGAGATTCTAACTTTAGCTTGTACATCTCCTAATGAAGATAAACAGGAATTTTGGAAAATGATGTAGAATGAAATGAATGATAATACGTGAAGGTAGGGGAATGTATGACGAAATTTAATTGGCACGAATCAGCAGAGAAGAAATGGGATAGTAGTGCAGAGTTTTGGAATCAAAATAGTCAAGAGATGTGGGACAGTGGTAGCAGAAGTACAATTATTCCATTTTTTGAGCAGTACGTGGAAAAAGAAGCTCAAGTGCTCGATGTTGGTTGTGGTGATGGATACGGTACATATAAATTAAGTGGATCGGGTTATAAAGCAGTTGGAGTAGATTTATCGGAAGTAATGATTCAAAAAGGTAAAGAGCGCGGAGAAGGCCCAAATTTATCTTTTGTGAAAGGGGATCTTTCTTCCTTACCTTTTGAAAATGAACAATTTGAAGCGATTATGGCGATTAATTCATTGGAATGGACCGAGAATCCATTATTAGCATTAGATGAAATAAAGCGTGTTTTAAAGACAGAGGGCTATGCATGTATTGCGATTTTAGGACCGACAGCAAAGCCTCGAGAGAACAGTTATCCTCGTTTATACGGCAAAGACGTTGTTTGTAATACGATGATGCCTTGGGAATTTGAACAGTTAGCGAAAGAACAAGGTTTTGAAGTTGTAGATGGCATCGGTGTGTATAAGCGCGGAGTAAATGAGAAGATGTTAGGTCAACTACCTACAGAGTTACAACAATCATTAACATTCTTATGGGTATTTATGTTAAAAAACGTATAAAGAAAAGAAAGAATTTTTAGGAGGTAAATAAGTGCAGAAAATACAAAAAACTGATACAATATCATCAGAACCAATTAAAGGGGGACTAGGGTATATGACAACTACTACAACAGTTAAATCTGATATTGAAATCGCACAAGAAGCAAGTATGAAAAAAATTCAAGAAATTGCAGCTGATTTAAATATTTTAGAAGATGAATTAGAGCCATACGGGCATTATAAAGGTAAGTTATCTCTTGATATTTTTAAGCGTTTACAAGATGAGAAAGACGGTAAAGTTGTTTTAGTAACAGCAATTAACCCAACTCCAGCTGGAGAAGGTAAATCAACAGTAACAGTTGGTTTAGGCCAAGCTTTTAATAAAATTGGTAAGAAAACAGTAATTGCACTTCGCGAACCATCTCTTGGACCGACGATGGGACTAAAGGGCGGAGCAGCAGGTGGCGGTTTTTCACAAGTCGTACCAATGGAAGACATTAACCTTCACTTTACTGGAGATATTCATGCGATTACAACTGCCAATAACGCGTTAGCGGCGTTTATTGATAATCATATCCAACAAGGAAATACACTTGGAATTGATACGCGTAAAATCGTTTGGAAACGCTGTGTTGACTTAAATGATCGTGCCCTTCGTAACGTAGTAATTGGTCTTGGTGGACCAGTTCAAGGTGTACCACGTGAAGACGGTTTCGATATTACAGTAGCATCTGAAATTATGGCCGTATTCTGCCTTGCAACAGATATTCAAGATTTAAAAGCACGTCTATCTCGCATCGTAGTTGCTTATAACTTTGCAAATCAACCTGTAACGGTTAAAGATTTAGGTGTAGAAGGTGCGTTAACATTATTATTAAAAGACGCATTAAAACCGAACTTAGTACAAACGTTAGAAAATACACCAGCTATCATTCATGGCGGACCATTTGCGAATATCGCTCACGGTTGTAACAGTGTTATCGCTACTACAATGGCAGCAAAATTAGGTGATTATGTTATTACAGAAGCTGGATTCGGCGCAGATTTAGGTGCAGAGAAGTTTTTAGATATTAAAGCTCGTGCAGCTGGAATTAAGCCAGAAGCAGTTGTTATTGTTGCGACTATTCGTGCGCTTAAAATGCATGGTGGCGTAGCAAAAGATCAATTAAAAGAAGAAAATGTAGATGCATTAGCAAAAGGTATGGAAAACTTACAGAAGCATGTTGAAACAATCCAAAGCTTCGGTGTGCCTTTCGTAATTGCCATTAATAAATTCATTACAGATACAGATGCAGAAGTTGCTTACTTACAAGAGTGGTGTAATGAGCGTGGCTATGCAGTATCCTTAACGGAAGTTTGGGAGAAAGGTGGCCAAGGCGGAGTTGACCTTGCTGAGAAAGTATTAAAAGAAATCGAAAAAGGTGAGAATAACTACGCACCACTTTATGAGTTAGACTTACCATTAGAAGAAAAAATTCGTACAATTGCTCAAAAAGTATACGGCGCAAAAGATATTGAATTTGCTCCGAAAGCACGTAAGCAATTGGCTCAATATGAAGGAGAAGGCTGGAGTAACCTACCAGTTTGTATGGCGAAAACACAATACTCTCTTTCTGATGATGCAACGAAATTAGGTCGCCCATCTGACTTTATCGTTACAATTCGTGAACTAAAACCATCTATCGGTGCAGGGTTTATCGTTGCGTTAACAGGAACAATGTTAACAATGCCAGGTCTTCCAAAACAACCAGCAGCACTACAAATGGATGTAAATGAAGATGGAAAAGCAGTAGGTTTATTCTAAAAGGTTGTAATTCATCTCGTTTATCTGTAAACTATATATACATCAAGTGGCGCCTTTCCATCGAAAGGCGCCTGTTTTTTGGAGGAAATTATGTTTGATCCAACTGCTTTTGATAATTTAAAAGTAATCGTAGAAGGTGCTGTTTATGATTTTGATTTACACGGGGACATTCTTGTAACAGATCGAAAGGATATGATGGACCTTGCTTCATTAAGTCGTATATATCATATTTCATTTCAATTAACAGAACCATTCGAACCGTTAGTAGAAGCAACATTTTCACTATCTGTGGATGCAAAGAACTTGTCTGGTGAAATATTAGAAGTACCACAGTTTACACCAGGTTGTGAAATGAAGTTAGCATTTTCATTCCCGATAGAAAAACCAGAAGTAGTGTGCGAAGAAATTGAAGCTTTCATGCATTCTATATGGGGAAAAGAAAGAATGATTACGCAAAAACTTTCATACGAATATAATAAGCAAGCGATTTCATATCATAATAAGGTAGAGGTTCTATTTCAAAAAGCGATTACAGAAGACCATGTTGATGATTTAATAGCTGTTATTTCACACATGATAGAAACGGTGCGAACAATACAACATTTTCTTCAAAAATAGAGATAAAGGAGAAAAACAAATGATAAAAGATATGCAACCATTTTTACAACAAGCTTGGGAGAAGGCTGGTTTTAAAGAATTAACTGAAATTCAAAAACAAGCGATTCCAACTATTTTAGAAGGACAAGACGTTATAGCTGAATCTCCAACTGGAACAGGAAAAACATTAGCGTACTTATTACCCCTTTTACATAAAATTAATCCTGAAGTAAAACAGCCACAAGTTGTTGTTTTAGCGCCAACACGTGAACTTGTAATGCAAATTCATGAAGAGGTTCAAAAGTTTACAGCAGGAACTGAAATTTCAGGGGCATCTTTAATTGGTGGTGCAGATATTAAGCGCCAAGTTGAAAAATTAAAGAAACACCCGAGAGTAATTGTCGGTTCACCAGGACGTATTTTAGAATTAATTCGTATGAAAAAGCTAAAAATGCATGAAGTGAAAACAATTGTATTTGATGAGTTCGATCAAATTGTAAAACAAAAAATGATGGGTGCTGTACAAGATGTAATTAAATCAACGATGCGCGACCGTCAATTAGTATTCTTCTCAGCGACAATGACAAAAGCAGCAGAAGATGCAGCACGTGATTTAGCAGTGGAACCACAAGTAGTACGTGTAACACGTGCTGAGTCAAAAAGCTTAGTTGAGCATACGTATATCATTTGTGAGCGACGCGAAAAAAATGATTACGTAAGAAGAATTATGCATATGGGCGATGTAAAAGCAGTTGCTTTCTTAAACGACCCATTCCGTTTAGATGAAATTACTCAGAAATTGAAATTCCGTAAAATGAAAGCAGCAGCTCTACATGCAGAAGCAAGTAAACAAGAGCGTGAAGCGACGATGCGTGCATTCCGCGGAGGAAAATTAGAAATCCTACTTGCTACTGATATTGCAGCGCGTGGAATTGATATTGACGATTTAACACATGTAATTCACTTAGAATTACCAGACACAGTAGACCAATACATTCACCGCTCAGGACGTACTGGACGTATGGGTAAAGAAGGAACTGTCGTATCTCTTGTAACTCCACAAGAAGAGCGCAAATTACTACAATTTGCGAAAAAACTAGGCATCGTATTTACGAAGCAAGAAATGTTCAAAGGAACATTTGTAGAATCGAAGCCACCAGCACCTAAGAAAAAGAAACCAGCGTTTACTGGGAAGAAAAAGCCTAGATAAATAATAGGGGAAGGCGTAACTATTTGTAGTTACGCCTTTTTTATTTGTAATTGAATGAAAAAGGATTAATAAAAGCATTTGTAGAAACCTACATAGAATATAAAATGATTAGGGGGAAATAAAATGATCCATAAAGTCGGACAAATTATGTTATATGTAAATAATCAAGATGAGGCAGTAAATTTTTGGACGGAAAAGGTAGGGTTTCATGTAGTAGCTGAGGAAGATAATAAGCAAGGAACGAGATGGATTGAAATCGCTCCAAATAGCGGTGCAGAAACGAGCATTATATTACATAATAAAGAAGTGATTTCGAAAATGAGCCCAGAATTGAATCTTGGTACACCGTCTTTAATGTTCTTCTCAGAAAATCTGGATCAATTATATACAGATTTAAAAAATAAAAATGTTACTGTTGGCGAAATGGTAACTATGCCGTCTGGTAAAGTGTTTAACTTTGCTGATAGTGAAGGGAATTATTTTGCGGTTATGGAAAAGAACCAATAATAATATTGCTATGTGAAAATCCCCCTCAAATATATTGAGGGGGATTACATGTTTGAAGTGGATTTTTCATGAGAGAGCTGTTTAATAAAAAATGCGCCTTTTTCAATAGCAGTTTCAATGTAACCGACAATTTGATTAAACGTAAACACCTGTAAGTCTTCATGCAAGTGTTGCTTTGGATACAACATATCTTCAAAAAGATACTTTCGAAAAGCTAAAACGTTTTCTTTAGAAACCTCTTCAATATCCACAATGTGAGCCTCTTGATTGAGAAGAGAGAAGAGCTGTTGTTCTTGATCGTAATGATGAAGCAACTTTGCATTTAACAATTTAAAATCGTTATAGTACATAGGTGCGATGGTTTCGTCATTTTCTATTCTATTTTTTAGCCAAGGTAGAAAAAAGCCACTTAGCCAATTATCATCGGCAATGAGGTGAGTGTAATAGCCTAAGAGAAAAGGGGAATCCATTTGAGCTTTATATTTTTGAAAAAAAGAATTGAAATCTATCCTTCTCGTATAGTTTTTTGTTGTGCCTGCGTAAAAGTGAGAAGTTCCTTTTTCATCTTTTGAATGAACCGCATCAGGGGCTACACCTCCAAGTATGAAAGAAGTTTTATCTTGGATACATAGTTTTTCGGCAATACCGTTAGCGATAATAGCATGCATAATTCGTGATCCCATGAATGACACCTCGGTTTCAAGTATTCATTTCAGGAAGAGGACTGAACAGTTAGTATTACTTTCCCTGTACTTTTTCTACTTTCGACCCATTCATGTGCTTTCCCTGCATCTTGGAGTGGAAAAGATTTCGTAGCCTTGATTTGCAAACGTTCGTCACGCAAATAGCAGAAAACTTCATATGCAGTTTCTTGGAGTAGTTCAGGTCGTTTTTTTCGTGTAGTACCAAAGCTAAAGCCGAGTATAGATCGGCAACTTGCGTGTAAATTTTTCGTTTGAAAATTACCAATTTCACCGCTTGCATTACCGAAATGAACGAGGCGGCCATAATAAGCAAGACATTTTAAACTGCTTTCCGAAACAGTTCCAGAAATAGAGTCCAAAATGATATTTACTCCTTCACCGTTTGTCAGCTCATTGACTTTCTCTACAAAATCTCCATCTTGATGACAAATTACATAATCAGCTCCAGCATCTAAAGCGATTTTTCTTTTTTCAGCACTTCCGACAGTACCGATAACTTTTCCAGCCCCTAATAGTTTTGCAAGTTGAATAGCTGTAGTGCCAATTCCGCCAGCAGCCGCATGAATGAGTACAGATTCACCTCGTTGAAGCCTTGCAACATTTGCGAGTAAATTATAGCTTGTAAAAGATACGATAGGACAAGCAGCTGCAGTTTGAAAGTCAACTTCATCAGGTAATACGAAAGTAAGATTTTCATTTGCAACAACATATTCAGCGTAAGATCCATTTTGAGGAAAAGCGATGACACGCTGTCCCGGATGAATATTCGAAACTTGAGAACCTACACGTTCTACAATACCAGCAGCATCTATCCCTGGAATAAAGGGAAATGCTTTATTTCCTTTTTTACCATACCGAGATTTAATATCAGCGAAATTTACACTAGTAGCAACAACACGAATTAAAACTTGATTGTCTGAAATAGCCGGCATATCTACATCTGTATATTTCATCACTTCAGGACCACCGAACGACGTTATAACGATAGCTTTCATCATATATCCTCCTAAATTTGACTATATAAATCATTTTAAATCTTCATTAGGAATTGGAAAATTATATAATTGTTATGCATGGTTATAAGTGAAGCTTATGAATTCATTGAATTATTATATTAATTAATATAAAAAAATTTTGAAAAAATCGAACGAAATATCAATTACTTGCCAATATATAGTGTAAGACAAAGGAGGGGTGGTATATGAAGGATGAAACAGTGTATATGGATTTAATCCAATTAACTTTATTGGGCAATAAAGAAGCGTATAGCGAATTGTATGATAAAACGATTCAAGAAGTATATAAAACGGCGCATTTCTTAATAGATGATAAAACGGATGTAGATGATGTCGTTCAAGAAATATACATACAGCTATATGAATCGCTTCGTAAGTACGATAGCGAGAAGCCATTTCGCCCTTGGTTAATTGGACTTACGATTAAACAAATTCATTCTTATAGAAGAAAGAGGTGGATGCGACTACGAATTATAAAAAAAGCAGAAGAGCAAAGAAAACTCGTGCAAATTGATTTTTCAAACGATGTTGTAAGTAAAATATCAAACCAAAAACTAGTCGAACTCATTCATAAATTACCGTATAAATTGAAACAAGTAATTATTTTAAGATACTTACACGACTACTCACAAGAAGAAGTAGCACAAATATTACATATTCCACTTGGTACTGTGAAATCTAGAATTCATGCGGCCTTAAAGAAACTACGTCAAAAAGAGCAAGTAGAAGAAATCTTTTTAGGAGAGGTAGGGAATGTGAAATGAGTTTAGATTGTAGAGTTAGAGAATCTATACAAGAAGAAGCGAAGGGGGTTGTAGTCCCGCCGGAGTTAAAAGAAAAAGTAATCGTTCAAATAAAAATGAAGCGCGGGGGAAGTAAGGTGAAGAAACGCCTTATCGCAGGAGTGCTTGCAGCAGCATTTTTAATTCCTACGACTGGTTTTGCTTATCAATCTATTATGGCAGATGGTATATACGGATCTTTTGAGAATTTAAAAAAACATGCCGGCGCGGTGACATTAGAAGCGTATATGCGTTTTAATGCAAAGTTATCACAAGCGAAAGATGAAATGGGTGCAAAGGAATATGAAGAGTTTACAAAAGAGCTAAAAAAATTAACAAATGCTAAGCTTGAGTACGGAGATTCGAACGGTAATATTGATTACGATCAATTATCACCAGCTAAAAAAGAGGAAATGAAAAAGGTAGAAATGGAACTTCAGCCGTATTTTGATAAATTAAATGGCCATAAATCTAGTAAAGAAGTATTAACTTCAGAAGAGTATGAACAATATATGGAAGCGTTAATGTCATATCAAACTGTATTAGTAAAAGCGAAATCGAGTGGTGGGATAACAGTAAACGAAGTACCTGAGGAATACAAAGAAAGATTTATTAAAGCGGAGCAGTTTATGGAGTATGTAGACGAAAAAGTACGATAAGTAGGAAAGCTCATAGCTTTAGCTGTGAGCTTACTTTATTGAAAGTAATTATATTAACCACCTATTCCTTTTGCTAGCGATAAGAAATATACAAATACTAGTATTACTCCATTTAATGCAGTACCACCTATTCCGAATAACCAATTTTTTGATGCTATCGCACAAATAATTCCGAGTAATGAAAGTATACTTAGTATCGCAATAATTAACGTCAAGTTGGCATTAGGTCCTCTTAAAATAAAGAAAGAACATACACTTACGATAAACGTTAGAAATGAGAAAGCCCCTAATTTATACATGGTAAGTCTCCCTTGGTTAAAATGCATTTTGATTTAATGTACGATTTTCCTTAGTTTAACATAAATTCCCTATTGTGTATTAAATATATGAATAATAAAAAACGAGTAAAAAATCTAAGTGATTTCATACTCATTTTTGCTATTCATTAAATTTTCTTACCGCATGTATAACGAATCTTACAAGTAATATCACACTTATAAATAAAGCGCAGTAACCAATGACATTTAAAAATTAATCATCAATCATATTTTTTCATAGTTGCAGAATCTTTTTGTATAAAACAATCTAAAAGGGAATAACCAGCTATTAAACTAATTATCGTAACAAAAGTTGTATTCACAAGAATAATATTAGTTAAATAGGGTAGGTATTTGCCAACTGGTGAAAAGAGTAGTGCTGGTGAAAAGGAAATTAATATTGTAGGAACTGTAATCGCAATAAATTTATCCGGTTGAAAGCTCCAGTTTTGTTTAATCGTTTCGCGATTAATAGATTGAAGGAAACGTAATAAAATGCCGACTACAAGAGGAAAGAGTGTATAGTAGAAAAGCCTTGGATAAATGTTAAAGTTTACTTGCGCGTCTGTATCTAAATAAAATTGAATTTTCACTCCTACAAATAATAATAAGACGATAAATAATGTAAAGCAGAGGTATAGCATCACTTTTTGCATTGCATTCCACCATCCTTTACTCAAAATATATTCAAAAAAAGAAGAGATATACAATTACTACTGTTGTATATCTCTTCTTTTACTGTTATTTAATAGTGGAGTTTGCGTTTTCTTGCTTCGTGAAATAATCAATAATGCCCATTGCGCTAATTTCTATATCTAGATGTAAAATGTTATAAACGGAATGATCGGATGGGACGTTTAAGTTTGTAAGGTGAGAAGAGATGTTATCCATTAATACAGTTTGTAAAGCCTTAGTCGCTTCATCGAAGTCATTATACTGTTCAAAGACCTCTTTACCAGTATGAACGAAAATAGGTAACCAATGTTCCAGCTGGTTATATACTTCTGTAACATTGGATGAAGCGCCGTAATGGCCGAAATAAATAGTGTCTACATTCATACTTTGAATATGATTTTTAGAAGCAATCATTGCATCTGGCTGAAATTGTGAAGGAGACGTTGACGGTAGATATAACTCTACACCAAGATCTGCAAGTTCTCTATAATAAATTCCAATTGTATCACCAGTAAAAATGCCGTTTGTTAATGAATCGTGAATGCTAATATGGTGCTTCGCATGCCCCGGTGTATCATAAAATGTAAGGGTGCGATCTTCTGCAATTTTTAACGTATCACCGTTTTGGACAATATGAACACGTTCTTCTTCTATAGGAAGAATTGGATCAAAAAGTTTATCGAAATCTTCTTTGTACACAGCTTTTGCGCCTACAATGAGTTTTGTTGGATCGATCATATGACGAGCACCACGAGAATGCACATATAAAGTAGCATTTGGGCACTTTGCCATCATTAAACCAGCTGCCCCAGCATGATCTAAATGAACATGTGTAACGATAATGTTTTTTACATCGTTTAAGTCAATATGTAATTGTTGTAAGCCGTCTAAAATATACGGAAGAGAAGGGGCTGCACAAGTTTCAATTAAAGTAATATCATCACCTAATAAAACATACGTACCTGTTCGTTCAGTATGTTGTAAATCGAAATCATCAATTAGATATAGGTGAGAAGATAGTTGCTCTACTTTTTTCATATTTACCACTCCTTATATACTGCATGTTTCTATTATACGCTAAAAAAGAAAAAAGGCAGAAAACGAAAGCTCGTCTTCTGCCTTTTTGTAATGTTGTTATTTCGTTTGTTCTTTATTGATAGACATAACGAACAATCCGACAATACCACCAACGATTGGAAGCATAATCTCTCCTGCTAAATTAAAGTAGGAGCTTAAAAACAAACCATTCACATCGATTACCCAACCAGTAACATACAATAACATCATATATAGTACGAAATAAAACTCGCGATTTGAAATCGTTTCACGTTGTGCAGTTTTCATAATGAACACCATCCTTTTCTTTTATAATGGAATATAAACTGTCACATTTTGTTCACAATTTAATTGTAAAACTTTCCATCATAAAAGTCTAGTAGATTGTGTCGAATTTTTAAACATAAATAAAGCGCTATCATTTCAGCGTGTAAATACGTAATAAGAGCTGTATATTCACGAATGTAGTATAGTATAAACATAGAATGATAGTGTAGAGAGGGGCAGGAACAATGACAATTTATGATTTTTCAGCTAAAACAATTACAGGTGAAGAAAAATCGTTAAAAGATTACGAAGGAAAAGCAATTCTTATTGTAAATGTAGCTAGTAAATGCGGGTTTACACCGCAATATAAAGGATTACAAGAAGTATATGATAAATATAAAGACCAAGGACTAGAAATACTCGGTTTCCCTTGTAACCAATTCGGAGGGCAAGAACCAGGAACAGAAGCAGATATTACTAGTTTTTGTGAGTTAAACTATGGTGTAAACTTCCCGATGTTTGCAAAGATTGATGTGAAAGGTGATAAGGCTCATCCTCTGTATACATACATGACAGAACAAGCACCAGGCTTACTCGGCATGAAAGCAGTGAAATGGAACTTTACGAAGTTTTTAATTGGAAAAGACGGGAAAGTAGTAGGGCGTTTTGCGCCGCAGACGAAGCCGGTGGATTTAGAGGTTGAGATTGAAAAGGTACTTGGGGAATAACTAGGAGTTTCACTTTATTAAAAACGCCTCAAAGAACAATATAGTTCTTTGAGGCGTTTAACATTAAATCACTGTATTGAAGTCATTTGATTTAGGCGGAGAAGCTGCTTTTTTCATAAGTGCTTCCCATAAGTGTACGGATTTCTTCCATTCGGCTGCGGTCTGGCCCTTTTGGTACATAGCGTTCTCATAACTGAAAGTAAGTTGTTGCATATCGGCCGAGTTGTAAAGTGTATCGATGTGGAGAGCGTATTCTCGGAATGTTTGACTTTCACCCCGTGGTATGCCAATTCTCGCAAATTGTTTTAAAAGTGCACCGTAAGCCTTTGGGTAAACAGCATCATCTTTTCGGTATTTATAGAAATGAATAATAAAAAAAGTAATCCATTTCATTCTAGTAATGAAGAGAATGTATCCCATGATACTAACCGGTATCATAGAGAGGAATACGTACCACCAAGAAAAACTAGTTTTAGAATTTGTAATCTTTTTAGTAGAGGATTCCTCTGTATTTTCTATTAAACTTTTGAGTTTTGCTTCATTATTCCGCTCGTGCGTTTGCGCATTTTGAGAATTAGTTTCTTCGCTATTTTGTGAAGCAGGAGCAGGAGTATTATTTGTGAAATTATAGGGATTTGTAAATCCTTTTGTTGGTTCGAATGGAATCCATCCGTATCCTGGAAAATAAACTTCGACCCAAGAGTGTGCATTATTGTTCGCGATTTTATAAACATTTTCACCTTCAGCACTAGCACTTGTATTCTCGGGAGTTCCTTCTGTAAATCCTTTTACCCAACGGGCAGGAATCCCAGCAGAACGAAGTAGCACAATCATAGACGTCGAAAAATTATTACAGTAGCCGCTTTTCGTATCGAAAAGGAATTGATCTACATAATCTTGGTTTTTGGCAGGGAATAAGACATTCGTTGTTTCATATACAAAAGAGTTGTCTGTGAAGTACTTTTCAATAGCTAATACTTTATCATACCGGTTGTCTTTATCATTTGTAAGATTGGCAGCCAAGTCTTTTATTCGCTGTGGTAACGATTCAGGAAGTTGTGTGTACTTTGCCATGAAATAAGAACTTGTTTCATGCCCTTCATTCGTATTTACAGCTTTCAAGCTTTCTATGGGAAACTCTGGGATCTCATATGTTACCTTATACGAATTTAAAGTAGTAGAAGAGTCTCCGTGCATCGTATAGATTTTTTCTGAAAATGGGTCAACGCTGTATGATACATCAGAAGAAGCCTCAACTGATATCAATCCCGCTGGATAGGTAAGGTGAGGAGTACTTTTTTGCATAGTGATTGTTGCTTCGGTTGTCTCTGTTTTTGTATTTTGTTCGTACCAGCTCACGACATCGTTTTTATTTTTAAAAGAAACCTTCTTCGGATTTTCAGAAACCTCCCAGCCTTTTCCTGTATAAAAATCTTTCGTTTCTACTCTCCAATATTGTTTGTTTTGTGTTTGTGCTGTAAAAACAATTGTATTATCTGCTTTAAAGGGACCGCCTAATTGCGAGTCATCTAAACCATACCCAACTGTAGAAACTTCTTTTTCTTTACTTGTTTCGGATGTGTTGAATTTAAAAAAATCCATTGGGTTTGGCCATTGAGGACCAAATTTTGGAGCAAAGTATGCGATGGTTACTGACAATACAATAAATAGTGTAAGAGGTTTAAGTAATTTTGAGATTTCTCTAGCATAATTTTGTAAGTGTTCCATCTCTTTTATTCGGTCTATTTGAAGAAGACTAAGCATAAAAAAGCCGATGACAACAGTACGAATAATAGCGTAGTTTGCATTGTATAAATGTAAGTTATGAAAAGTTACGATATAAATAATAGTTAATACAAGAAATAACAACCCACGTTTTTTATGAATCGTCCAAAAAGAGGTGAAAGAACTCAAAAACCAAAATGATAGAAAAAATAAAACTGTTGGAAAAACTGGCGAAATATCTAATAAATTCCCCTGAAAAAACAGGAAGGAATTGCGAGACATATCAGAAAAAAATGTCGTTAGCCAAGATGGATTTATAAAAGATTTTTTATAATATAAGGAATGAATGATGAATAATATTGTGACAATCTTTATTGGAATCTGCCACCGTGTTTGAAAAAAAGAGAGAGTGGAGCAAAGTCCAATAAATAGTACGAAAATATCTAATCTACCTACGTTTGTAATACCTACAAGGGGTCTTAACCATTCTAGTAAAAGAAGAAATACACATACATGCATGAAAGATCTGTTCATATCCCGTTTGTATTTTGTTTGTAATGTTATCATTTGCTCACCTCAAAAAACACGTTTGTATACTGGTTTTCATAAACCACGTTTACAAATATTTTTCGTTTTTGTAGAGTTTCTAGTATACTTATTTCTCGATACGAGAGTTGGTTTGCTTTTTCTTTCACGACAAACACCATTAATTTTCTATTTTTTGTAGCAGCACATTCAGCCGCCTTTTGAATATCGGATGAAAGATCGCTTGTCACGAGTATAATCGTGACGGGCTGATACATTTTTCTTAATTCCATTTCTACACTCTGGGAGAGCGGGAATACACTGTCTGCTTGTACTTTCGCTAAATGAAAAAAGATTTGTTGCAACTGCGTATCTCCATTGTCTAAAGGGAAAATAGTCCGTTCTTTTCCAACAGACACGAATGCCGCTGTTGAATTTTGCTTCAAGACAGACCTCACAATAGAGGCAGTAAACGTTACGACTGATTCGAATAGAGGAGACTCAGTTCTGTCCATGAATATCATGATATTATGGCTGCGCTGTTGTTCAAATTCTTTCGTCATAATATTGTTTGTTCGTGCAGTTGCTTTCCAATCAATCCACGAAAAGCGATCACCAGGCTTATAGTCTCTAACACCGACAGAGACTGTAGAGTTTCTTGCTAAATTTATATTTGCTGAAAGCGCTCCTTGTTCGAAATGATTTTCCAATTGCCGATACGTTATATCTACATACTGGGGATAGACTAAAAATGTATCTGGAGCTGAAAAAGTTACTTCTTTCTCCACTATGCCGAATAGATCACCAGTTTTGATACGTACGCTTGAAAAAGTGTGCTCTCCTCTAGGGATTGTATCAATAACATATTGAAACGAAATATTTCGTTTTACTCCTGGAAAGAGTATTACTTTATTCCTTTTTGTTTGTCTACAACTTGTGAATTGTGGTGGTAGTTCATCTTCTATAACTAAATAAAGTAAGGGAAAAGGAATTTTTCTTCTTATTGTAATCGTGCTTAAAAATGATTCGCCTGCTACATAATCGTTTTGGTTTGTTATTCGTTTTACTTCAGCGTCCCGTAAAGCGTAGAAGGGGAGTAGCAGTGAGTAAAGACCAATAGGAATCGTACTGTAAAACAAAAACCAACTTACAAACCCTCCTTGAAGCATGGCGTACACAAATGTTAAGACTAGGAATAAAGGGATTAGTAATAACTTGGTAACGTGATAGAGTACTCGTAGTAGCCTTTTCATCAGGGGTTCAGCGTCCTTTGATTCGGCACGGCAGTTCGTGCAACGATTTTTGCAATAACTTGTTCTCCTGTTATTCCTTCAAATTTTGCTTCCATTTTTAGAATGAGTCTGTGAGCTAAAACGTAAGGAGCTAAAAATTTAACATCGTCTGGAATAACATAATTTCTGCCATGGATGAATGCATAAGCCTGTGAAGCTTTCATTAAAGCAATTGAGCCGCGTGGACTTGCACCTAGCTGTATAGAACTATAAGAACGGGTCTGATTAACAAGCTTTACAATGTAATGCTTGATCCCTTTGTCCATGCTTATTTCCCGTACACTTTGTTGTAAATAAAGTAATTCTTCAATTGTAGTAATAGCTTTTAAATGGGAGAGTGGACTTGTTTTTTCCATCCGGTTTAAAATTTCAAATTCTTCTTCTGGTGTAGGATATCCCATTTTTAGCTTCAACAAGAAACGATCAAGCTGAGCTTCTGGTAAAGGATATGTTCCCTCATATTCGACCGGATTTTGTGTAGCCATTACAAAAAATGGCTTTGGTAGCGGTCTTGTAATCCCATCTATTGTGATATTGCCTTCCTCCATACTTTCAAGTAAGGCAGATTGTGTCTTTGGAGATGTACGATTAATCTCATCAGCAAGTATAAAATTCCCCATGATTGGTCCAGGCTTGAACTCAAATTGGAGCTCTTTCGGATTATAAATAGAAACACCTGTTACATCTGACGGTAGTAAATCAGGTGTGAATTGAATTCGCTTGTAATCAGCATCAATTGATTTAGAAAGAGCACGTACTAGCATCGTTTTCCCGACACCAGGAACATCTTCTAATAGTACATGACCTTCAGCTAAGAGCGCAGTCAAAGCTAAAATCGTTTCTTTTCTTTTTCCGACCATTAATTTTTCAATATTGTTGATTATTTTCTCTACAGTGGGATGTAATGAATCAAACTGGGGCATCGTAATCCTCCTAATTTTATTATCAATTTCTAATCTATTTAGTGGAAATAGAATGTATCACCCTACTTGCAGGCAGGAAAGATTCTATCTTAAATTCTGAGAATATTCAGATTATTTATTCCGATTACATCTAGTATAATTGTTTCCTTAACTAAGGGCAATACGGTAAATAATGATTTGTAGTTTTATATGAAACAGGCCTTGATAAAATAGTATTGTTAAAGAAAAAATTCCTTACATGCAATTTACAACCTTTTCTTTATGGAATTTTTGAAATAATGTCAAAACTCTTTTTCATATTTTTATAAAAAAACGTAGGAATTTTTCCTGCGTTTTTTCTTTTGCAAAATAGTCGATATCTCAAAATATCATTCTCCTAATAATCACGATTAACCATAACCCCCCACAACAGAACAAAAGATTTTCTCACAAACTTATTTTCTACTGAATTTTTGACAATCTCTTGAACTGTGCGAAATGTCACATCTGTATTTTACAACCTCTCTTATAGTAAGGGTATGTAAGAGAGACGTATTAAAGGAGTGAACAGTATGAAGAAGAAACCTTCAGCACTAATGAGACGTTTAAAATATTTTTCACCAATAGATCGTTATAACGATAACCATACACAAGAAACGTACGAAGATCGTGAATGGGAGAATGTGTACAGAAAGCGTTGGCAGCATGATAAAGTAATTCGTTCTACACATGGTGTGAACTGTACTGGTTCATGTAGCTGGAATATATATGTGAAAGATGGAATTGTAACTTGGGAAGGGCAGGAGCTTAACTATCCGACTACAGGTCCTGATATGCCTGATTTTGAACCACGAGGATGTCCACGTGGAGCGAGTTTTTCATGGTACATTTATAGTCCACTTCGTGTGAAATATCCGTATGTACGTGGTGTTCTTTGGAATATGTGGCAAGAAGAACTGCAAAATCACAAGTCACCACTAGATGCTTGGAAAAGCATTGTGGAAAACCCTGAAAAGGCACGTACGTATAAGCAGGCGCGTGGTAAAGGGGGATTCATTCGTGTGAATTGGGATGAAGTGTTACAACTCGTTTCTGCTTCATTACTTTACACAGTAATGAAATACGGTCCAGACCGAAATGTTGGTTTTTCACCAATTCCAGCTATGTCGATGTTAAGTCATGCAGCAGGTAGCCGTTTTATGCAACTTATGGGTGGACCGATGCTTAGCTTCTATGATTGGTACGCAGATTTACCGCCAGCTTCGCCGCAAATTTGGGGGGATCAAACAGATGTACCAGAGAGTAGTGATTGGTATAACTCTGGTTACATTATGACATGGGGTTCAAATGTACCGATGACAAGAACGCCAGATGCTCACTTTTTAGCAGAGGTTCGATATAAAGGAACGAAAGTCGTTTCTGTCAGTCCTGACTTCGCTGAATCTACAAAGTTTGCGGATGAATGGATTAGTGTGAAACAAGGTACAGATGGTGCACTTGCGATGGCAATGGGGCACGTAATCTTACAAGAATTTTACGTAGATAATCAAGTGGAATATTTCACAAAGTATGCGAAGCAATATACTGATTTTCCTTTCTTTGTCACATTGAAACAAAAAGGAGATCAATTCGTTGCGGATCGATTCTTAAATGCTTCTGATATCGGACGCGAAACGAAGTTAGGGGAATGGAAGCCTGTACTTTGGAACGAGAACACGAATGATTTTGCAACACCTCAAGGCACAATGGGATCACGTTGGGATAACGAAAAGAAATGGAACTTACGTTTAGAAGATGAACAAACAGGTGAAAAGATTGATCCACGTCTTTCTTTACTTGGAATGGAAGATGCGGTTGGAACGGTACAAATTCCGTACTTCTCTGATGATGGAAATAAAGTATTAGAACGTACAATTCCAGTGAAAAAGGTTATGACAGAAGAAGGCGAAGTGTTCGTTACAACTGTATACGACTTAACGTTAGCAAATTACGGAGTGAACCGAGGACTTGGTGGACAAGAACCGAAAGACTTCAATGATGATATGCCGTTTACACCTGCATGGCAAGAGAAAATGACGGGAGTGAAGCGAGAGCTTATTGTTCAAATTGCTCGTGAGTTCGCACAAAATGCTGTTGATACAAATGGTCGTTCCATGATTATTGTTGGAGCTGGTATTAACCATTGGTTTAACTCTGATACGATTTATCGCGCTGTTTTAAATCTTGTTCTTCTTGTTGGGGCACAAGGTGTAAATGGCGGCGGTTGGGCGCATTATGTTGGTCAAGAAAAATTACGACCAGCAGAAGGGTGGCAAACAATCGCGATGGCAAAAGATTGGCAAGGGCCACCGAAATTACAAAATGGTACTTCATTCTTCTATTTCGTAACAGATCAATGGCGTTATGAAGATACACCAGTTGGACATTTAGCATCACCAATTGAAGGTAACTCTCGTTATCAACATCACGGTGATTACAACGTATTAGCGGCACGACTTGGCTGGTTACCTTCTTATCCGACATTCGAGAAAAACGGAATTGAATTATATAAAGAAGCTGTTGCTGCTGGTGCAACGACGCAAGAAGAAATCGGAAAATACGTTGCGCAAAAACTAAAAGAAAAAGAATTGAAATTTGCGATTGAAGATCCTGATAATAAAAACAACTTCCCGCGCAACTTATTCGTTTGGCGTGCGAACTTAATTTCAAGTTCTGGTAAAGGACACGAATATTTCTTAAAACATTTATTAGGTACAACAAACGGATTAATGAATGATGATAGTGATTCAATACGACCGGAAGAAATTAAGTGGCATGAAGAAGCACCAGAAGGGAAATTAGATTTACTCATTAATTTAGATTTCCGTATGGCTGGAACAGCGCTTTATTCTGATATCGTCTTACCTGCTTCAACTTGGTATGAGAAGCACGATTTGAGTAGTACAGATATGCATCCATTTGTGCATCCGTTTAACCCAGCAATCGGTTCACCGTGGGAAGCACGCTCTGACTGGGATATTTTCACGGCTCTTTCTAAAGCTGTGTCAGATTTAGCGAAGAAAATCGATCTTGAGCCAATGAAAGAAGTCGTTGCAACACCACTTCTTCACGATACACCGCAAGAATTAGCGCAACCACTTGGCAAGATTAAAGATTGGAGCAAAGGCGAGTGTGAACCAATCCCAGGTAAAACGATGCCGCAAATTCATGTTGTCGAAAGGGATTATAAAACGATTTATGACAAAATGACTGCACTAGGACCAAATGCCGGAAAACAACCGATTGGTACGAAAGGGATTTCTTGGTCTGCGGAAAAAGAATATGAGCAATTAAAGAGTCGATTAGGAGTCGTTCGAACGGATTCTATTGCGAAAGGTTGCCCAGATATAAAAGAAGCAATTAATGCTGCTGAGGCGGTATTAACACTTTCTTCTACAACAAACGGTCATATGGCTGTAAAAGCGTGGGAAGCACTTGAAAAACAAACAGATTTAAAATTGCGTGATTTAGCAGAAGAACGTGAAGAAGAATGCTTCACATTTGAGCAAATTACAGCACAGCCAAAAACAGTAATTACTTCTCCAGCTTTCACAGGTTCTGAAAAAGGTGGACGCCGTTACTCACCATTTACAACAAATGTGGAACGTCTTATTCCTTGGAGAACGATAACTGGTCGACAATCTTTCTACTTAGACCATGACATGATGAAAGAATTTGGTGAAACGATGGCAACATTCAAACCAATTCTGCAACATAAACCGTTCCGTAAATCACGGCCTGAAGTAGAGGGAAAAGAGATTACATTAAACTATTTAACACCGCATAATAAGTGGTCGATTCATAGTATGTACTTTGATTCATTACCGATGTTAACGCTGTTTAGAGGTGGTCCAACTGTTTGGATGAATAAAGATGACGCTGCAGAAGCTGGCGTTGCAGATAATGATTGGATTGAATGCTTTAACCGTAACGGTGTTGTTGTAGCACGTGCTGTTGTAACGCACCGTATACCGAGAGGAATGGCATTTATGCACCATGCGCAAGATCGTCACATTAACGTACCTGGTACGAAATTAACAAGTAATCGCGGGGGAACGCATAATAGTCCGACTCGAATTCACGTGAAACCGACACATATGATTGGTGGGTATGGTCAATTAAGTTATGGATTTAACTATTATGGTCCAACTGGAAACCAGCGCGACTTAAACGTTGTAATTCGCAAACTGAAGGAGGTAGATTGGCTTGAAGATTAAAGCGCAAGTCGGAATGGTAATGAACTTAGATAAATGCATCGGCTGCCACACTTGTAGCGTAACATGCAAAAACACCTGGACAAATCGTCCAGGTGCTGAATATATGTACTTCAATAACGTAGAAACGAAACCCGGAATTGGTTATCCGAAGCAATGGGAAGACCAAGAGAAATACAAAGGCGGCTGGGAATTGAAAAATGGTGACCTTCAACTGAAATCCGGTTCGAAAATGAAGCGTCTTATGAATATTTTCCACAATCCAGATCAACCAACAATTGATGATTACTTTGAACCTTGGAACTATGATTATGAGACGTTAACGAATAGCCCGCAGCGTAAGCATCAGCCAGTTGCTCGTCCGAAATCAGCAATTACAGGCGAATTTATCGACAAAATTGAATGGGGTCCAAACTGGGAAGATGATTTAGCTGGTGGACATATAACAGGATTACAAGATCCGAACGTAAAGAAAATGGAAGAAGAAATTAAAACGGATTTTGAAAATGTCTTTATGATGTATTTACCACGTATATGCGAACATTGTATGAATCCATCTTGTGTATCTTCTTGTCCATCTGGTGCGATGTATAAACGTGAAGAAGATGGGATTGTTCTTGTAGATCAAAATGCATGTCGCGCATGGAGATTCTGCGTATCTTCTTGTCCATATAAAAAAGTGTATTTTAACTGGCAAACGAATAAAGCTGAAAAATGTACAATGTGCTTCCCGCGTATTGAAGCTGGTATGCCAACAATTTGTTCAGAAACATGTGTAGGACGTATCAGGTATATTGGGGTAATACTATACGACGCTGACAAAGTAAAAGAAGCGGCTTCTGTTGAAGATGAAAAAGATTTATATGAATCTCAGCTTACTGTTTTCCTAGATCCAAATGATCCAGAAGTAGCGGCTGAAGCGAAAAAACAAGGCATTCCTGAAGAATGGATTAAAGCGGCACAACAGTCGCCAATCTATAAAATGATTATCGATTGGAAAATTGCTCTGCCTCTTCATCCAGAGTATCGTACAATGCCGATGGTTTGGTATATCCCGCCGCTTAGCCCAATTATGAACATGGTGGAAGGAAAAGGTAGTAACTGGAAAGCAGAAGAGATTTTCCCTGCTATTGATAATATGCGTATTCCAATTCAATATTTAGCGAATTTACTCACTGCAGGGGATGAATCACATATTCGTCTTACATTGAAGAAAATGGCCGTTATGCGAACGCATATGAGAGCATTGCAGATTAATAAAGAACCAAATGAAGCTGTATTAAAAGAACTTGGCTTAACGAAACAGGATGTAGAAGAGATGTATCGTCTTCTTGCTATCGCGAAATATAAAGATCGTTTTGTCATCCCGACGTCTCACCGCGAACAAGTTGCAGATTTATATAGCGAACAAGGAAGCTGTGGCCTTTCCTTCACAGGTGGTCCAGGCTCTTGTATGACAATTTCTTAAATAAAGGGGGCAGAAAATTATGAAAGAAAGTTTACAAACTGCTTTTTCTTGTTCTTCTTTTCTTCTCTCCTACCCTGAACTAGGGTGGAGAGAAGCTGTAACAGAATTAAAAGAAGAGATTGAAGCGATTGAACAGGAAGAAGTTAAAACTTCACTTACAGCATTTATAAAACAAGCGCTAGATAAAACGAACGATCAACTTATTGATAGTTACGTATATACATTTGATTTTGGTAAAAAGACTAATATGTATTTAACGTATATGAACACCGGCGAACAAAGAGAAAGAGGCATTGAATTACTAGAGTTAAAACAGCATTATAAAAAATCTGGTTTTGAAGTAACGGATAAAGAACTACCAGATTATTTACCACTATTACTTGAGTTTTTTGCAAATGCAGATGAACAAGATAGTGAGCCGATTATGGGTAAATATAAGGAGAATATACAAGCATTGCATGTTCAGTTAAAAGAAGCAGACAGTATGTATGAACCAATTCTTGGAGCTGTTCTCCTCGCTATCGATACATGGGGTGTACAGACAAATTAGAAAGGAGAGTTGTCAAAATGATGGATCAATTTCTATGGGTGTTGTTTCCCTATATCATTTTTGCAATCTTTATCGGTGGACATATTTTCAGATACAACTATGATCAATTTGGATGGACATCAAAATCTAGTGAACTATTAGAGAAAAAAATGCTCCGAATCGGAAGTCTATTATTCCACTTTGGGATTATATTCGTAATTGGCGGTCATGTTATGGGGATTTTAATTCCAGAAGCTGTATACCGTTCAATAGGTATTTCTGAGCATATGTATCATGTAGTAGCAATTAGTTTCGGGCTTCCAGCAGGGGTTGCTTCTATCATCGGTTTAATTATATTAACGTACCGCCGCGTAACAGTAAAACGTATTATTGCAACGAGTACAAAGGGAGATTATATTGCGCTTATTTTATTACTTATCGTTATGCTGGCAGGACTTTCCTCAACATTTTTAAACATTGACTCAAAAGGATTTGATTATCGTACAACGATTGGTCCTTGGTTCCGAAGTCTCTTTATTTTCCAACCAAAAGTTGAATACATGACGGAAGTACCAGTTTGGTTTAAAATTCATATTCTCGCAGGGTTGGGGCTTTTCGCAGTATGGCCATTTACAAGACTGGTACATGTATTTAGTGCCCCAATTAAATACTTAAGTCGTAGTTATGTAATTTACAGAAGACGTATTCCAAATGAATTGAAAAAATAGTTTTGTTATACATGTTTAGTACTTTATAAGAAAAGCCGAGATCTAATTGGACATCTCGGCTTTCCTTATAGGTATAAGTATCTAAATAAGATGCTAATCAATACTACAAACAGAGGCAGAGCAATCTTCACAAGCAATTTCACATTTTAAAAATTGTAAATCGTGAATTGTAATCTTTCCTTTATGAATAGAAATTGTACCTTGCTTTTTTAATTCATTTAACATTCGATTTACACTTTCGCGTGAAGTTGCACAGAAATTAGCAAGTTCTTGATTCGTTAACGGTAAATCGATGAGAATCCCATTTTCCTTTAGTACACCATAACTATTTGTCATTCGAATGAGAGTAGAATACAGGGCACCTTTTTTGCCATGTAATACTAAATCTCGGAACTTCGTTTGCATTCTTCTTAAATGTTCACTAATCCATTTCATAAATTCAAATACGAGCGCGGGCTTTTGGAGTAATGCTTTTTCTAAGGTTTCACGCTTTATTACCCCTACTTCAACATCTTCAAGGCATTTTGAGTTTAATAAATACTTCGCATTGTCCGTGAACAATGTTAGTTCACCAATAATGTCGTATGCCGAACAAATACGGAGTGTTAATTCCTGCCCATCAGCACTTAGTTTACTAATTTGTACTTTCCCTGAGTGGATGATATAGAGTTCTGTTGCTTCCATACCTTCTTGAAAAATAAAACTTCCTTTTTTAATCTGCATTTTATATTCAACAGATGCAAGTAATTCCTTTAAGTCTTGAGATAATGTCATACTGTTTGCCACAGCGATCACCTTTCTTCTTATAAGCAATACATCTCCTATTTTGAATGTAAGTATGATGAAAATGCAAGAGATATTTTTGGAAAGAAGTGAAATTTCAATGACTGGATGGAGTAGGGCTTGAGATGTGAACAAAATTCGAACGGATTTGTGAAAAATTTTGGAATGGGGAAAGTAATGTGAGAAAAGTCACATTGAATATGTAGCTTCTTTTTTATAATAAAGGCAAATGAAAATATGAAACTTACTAAGGATTTGAGTAGAAAAGAAGGGATATAGATGCACGAGAAGATGAGAGATTCGTTAGAGCGGCCACTTCAAGATTTACGTATTTCAGTTATTGATCGTTGTAATTTTAGATGCACATACTGTATGCCTGCTGAAGTGTTCGGACCTGATTACACTTTTTTACAGGAAGAGTTTTTATTAACGTTCGATGAAATAGTAAGATTAGCAAGATTATTTATAAGTATGGGAGTCAATAAAATTAGACTTACTGGCGGCGAACCTTTATTGCGTAAAGATTTACCGAAGTTAATTGCAATGCTTGCAAAGCTAGACGGTTTAACGGATATTGGACTCACAACAAACGGTATTCATTTAGCAAAGCAAGCAAAGGCGTTAAAAGAAGCGGGACTCAAACGTGTAAATATTAGTTTAGATGCGATAGAGGATCATATCTTCCGAAAAATTAATGGACGAAATGTAAGTACAAAACCTGTATTGAAAGGAATTGAAGCAGCAAAGGCTGCTGGATTAGAAGTAAAAGTAAATATGGTCGTAAAAAAAAGAATGAATGATAGTCAAATTCTTCATATGGCTCGTTATTTTAAAGAACAAGAAATTCAGCTCCGTTTCATTGAGTTTATGGATGTAGGAAGTACGAACGGCTGGAACTTCGAACAAGTTATTACGAAGGAACAATTAATAGAGAAGATTAATCGTGTATATCCGATTGAGCCTGTTAAACCTCGTTACTTTGGAGAAGTTGCAAAATTGTATCGATATGTAGGGAGTGATGCAGAAGTTGGATTTATTACTTCAGTATCTGAGTCATTTTGTTCTTCTTGTACGAGAGCTCGTATTTCGGCAGACGGCAAGTTTTTCACGTGCTTATTTGGAACGAAAGGAACGGACTTACGAACGCTTCTTAGAGAAGATATTTCGGATACTTCACTACTAAAAATTCTCCACCATACATGGGAGTTTAGAACAGATCGATATTCAGATGAAAGAACGGCGGAAAGTACAAATAAACGTCCAAAAGTTGAAATGTCATACATTGGAGGATAGAGAAAGGAGGATTCCCTATGCAAGAGCGATATTCAAGACAGGTACTATTTTCTGAAATTGGTGAAATAGGACAAAGAAAAATAAGAGAAAAGCATGTGCTCTTAATCGGTGCGGGTGCACTAGGGGCTGCAAATGCGGAAGCTCTCGTTAGGATGGGAATTGGGAAATTGACAATTGCTGACCGTGACTACGTCGAATGGAGTAATTTACAACGGCAACAGTTATATACAGAAGAAGATGCGAAGCAGTGCAAGCCAAAAGCAATTGCAGCAGCAGAACATTTAAGAACGATTAATTCTGAAGTGGAGATTGAGCCAGTTGTAACAGATGTCACAATGCAAGAAATGGAAGAGTTAACAAAAGAAGTGGATCTCATATTAGATGCGACTGATAACTTTGATACGCGTCTACTTATAAATGACATTTCACAAAAAGAAAATATACCTTGGATATACGGTGGTTGCATTGGAAGCTACGGTGTAACGTATACAATTCTTCCGGGAAAAACACCGTGCTTTCGCTGCTTAATGGATCATCCTATGGGTGGTGCAACATGTGATACAGCAGGAATTATTCAGCCAGCTGTACAGATGGTTGTTGCTCATCAAGTAACAGAGGCGATGAAAATATTGGTGGATAATTACCAGTCGCTAAGAGGAACGATGTTATCATTTGATATTTGGAACAATCAATATCTCTCATTAAAAGTAAATAGACAGAAAAAAAGTACATGTCCATCTTGTGGAAAATCACGAACATATCCAAGTTTAACATTTGAAGCGCAGATGAAAACTGAATTGTTATGCGGGCGGAATACCGTTCAAATCCGTCCAGGAATAGAGGGGACTCTTAATTTAGAAGAAATACAAAAACGCTTACAAAAAAGTTTGGATGTCAAAAAAACACCATATTTATTATCGTTTCTTGTTGATGAATATCGTTTCGTTTTATTTACAGACGGTAGGGCGTTTATTCATGGGACAAATGATATGAAAATAGCAAAACGATTATATGCAAAATATGTAGGGTAAATAGAATGAGAGCTTCTATTTTTCAAAACGAGGTGAAAAAAATGTTATTAAAACGTAATCCAATTCCAGTGGCAGAAGCAGTTGCACGTGTAATGGAATATGCTCATGAGGGTGAAACGGAAAAAGTTTCTCTTATAGACAGTTACGGAAGAATCCTTGGAGAAGATGTTGTTGCAGATCATGATGTCCCGCATTTTGATCGCTCTCCGTACGATGGATTTGCGATTCGAGCAGAAGATACAAAAGAAGCGAGTAGCAGTAACCCAATTCGGTTTGAAGTGATTGGTGAAATCGGAGCAGGTTTTGTTTTTACAGAAGAAGTGAAACCATTTCAAACTGTCCGTATTATGACAGGTGCGGCAATTCCAGCAGGGTGTAATGCAGTTGTTATGTTAGAACTAACGGAAGGATTTGAAGAAAACGAAAAGACTTTTATGAAATTAAAACGCTCTTTTGCTTCCGGGGATAACATTTCTTTTAAAGGAGAAGATGTAAAACGAAATACCATCCTTGTGAAAAAAGGGACTGTTATTAATCCTGGAGTTGCAGCACTTCTTGCTACGTTTGGTTATAGTTCCGTACATGTTGTAAAACAGCCGATTATTGGAATTGTGACGACAGGAAGTGAACTGCTTGAGGTACATGAACAATTAAAATCAGGGAAGATTCGAAATAGCAACTCCTATATGATCGCTGCTCAAATTGAACGAGCGGGGGGAGTTGTACAGTATTATGGACAAATCGCTGATGATATAGAGACGTGCTATAACACTGTAAAAAAAGCGATAAAAGAAGTCGATATTTTAATTACAACTGGTGGTGTTTCGGTAGGAGACTATGACTATTTTCCTGCTATTTATGAAAGATTGCAAGCTAATGTACTTTTCAACAAAATAGCGATGCGGCCAGGAAGTGTGACAACTGTAGCTGAGGTAGAAGGAAAACTACTATTTGGTCTATCTGGTAATCCTTCTGCTTGTTATGTCGGATGTGAATTATATGTTCGACCAGTCATTGGAACATATTTGCATAGAAAAGATCCGCACGTATTTCGTGCAGAAGCAATTTTACAGAAAGACTTTCCGAAAGCAAATCCATTTACTCGTTTTGTAAGAGGGAGAGTAGAAATTGTAGATGGACAATTACAAGTTATACCAGTTGGTCTAGATAAATCTAGCGCAATTTCTTCACTTGCAGAGGCAAATGCATGTATCGTCCTGCCAGGAGGAACGAGAGGGTTTGAAGCAGGAATAACTGTTTCGGTACTGTTATTAGAATCAAACGCCGGAAGTGAGTGGCCGTGGGATGAACCGCTTCGATCATATAAATAATAGAAAATAGATTGCTAACTTATACAAAGATAAGAGGTGCAAAATGACACAAACGTATTATGAAGTAATTGATACACCTATTTCAATTGAAGAAGTTACAAACAAAGTAATTCGTCGTGAGTGTGGTGCTGTTACTACTTTCATTGGCACTGTAAGAGAATTTACGAAAGGACGTCGTACACTATATTTAGAGTATGTAGCATATAAAACAATGGCAGAAAAACAACTTGAGAAAATTGGCACTGAAGTAGAAGCGAAGTGGTCTGGGACATATGTCGCCATTACACATCGCATTGGTACATTACAAATTTCTGATCTTGCTGTTGTTGTCGCCGTTTCTACACCACACCGGAAAGCAGCATATGAGGCGAACGAATATATTATGGAGCGTATAAAACAAATTGTTCCGATTTGGAAGAAAGAGTTTTGGGAAGATGGTGAGTCATGGATAGGTGATCAGTTAGAGAAAATAGCATATGCAAATGGTGAGCCTGGAAAGGAGATAAGAATATGATTGAAGTACTATTATTTGCACATTTACAAGAAGAAGTCAGTAAGCCAGCATTACACATAGATTGCGAAAATATTACGGTTGCGAAGCTAAAGGAAGTTCTGGTTAAGGAATATAATGTAGCAATTTCAAATGAGATTATGGTTGCGATAAATGAAGAATATGCAAATGAGGATGACATCATTCAAACTGGCAATGTCGTAGCAATGATTCCGCCAGTAAGTGGTGGTTGATTCTTTTCAGCCTGATCATGTAAGGACGTGATTAGGCTGGAGGGAATGAATATAACTATGCATACATAGGAGGGAACAGGATGAAAAGTCCTAATTTTCAATTAAGTTTACAAACTTCCAATCTAGTTATCGGTTTTATGGTATGGGTTATTTTATCATCATTAATGCCCTATATTAAAGTAGATATCCCATTAACTGCAGGACAAATTTCTATGGTAACAGCAGTACCGGTTATATTAGGTTCTGTTCTTCGCATTCCGATTGGTTATTGGACAAATCGTTTCGGAGCAAGAAAATTATTCTTTATTAGTTTTATTCTATTATTATTTCCTGTCTTTTATATTAGTGTTGCCGATTCAATGATGGATTTAATTATTGGTGGTTTATTCGTCGGAATCGGTGGGGCGGTATTCTCAGTAGGGGTAACTTCTTTACCGAAATACTTTCCGAAAGAGAGTCATGGTTTTGTAAATGGTATTTACGGTGTCGGTAACGCGGGGACAGCAATTACTTCATTTTTAGCTCCTGTAATTGCGACATCAGTTGGTTGGAGAACGACAGTACAGTGTTATTTAGTTTTACTTGCAGCGTTTGCACTTATGAACTTTTTATTAGGCGATCGTAAGGAGAAAAAGGTGAATACACCATTAATGGAACAAATAAAAGGTGTATATAAAAATGAAAAACTTTGGTTTCTATGTATCTTTTACTTTTTAACATTCGGATCATTTGTCGCATTTACAGTATACTTACCAAACTTTTTAGTATCTCACTTCGGATTAGAGAAAGTAGATGCAGGTATGCGGACAGCCGGATTCATCATACTCGCAACAATAATGCGTCCGATTGGTGGTTGGCTAGGTGATAAGTTTAATCCATTTAAAATATTAATCTTCGTATTTATCGGATTAACACTTTCAGGTATTATTTTATCATTTATGCCTAGCATGAATGTGTACACATTTGGTTGCCTACTAGTCGCATTTTGTGCAGGGATTGGAAATGGTACAATCTTCAAACTCGTTCCAATGTATTTCTCAGAACAAGCTGGTATTGTAAATGGACTCGTTTCAGCTTTAGGCGGACTAGGAGGATTCTTCCCGCCGCTAATTTTAACATTACTATTCCAACTAACAGGTCATTATGCAATTGGGTTTATGGCATTATCAGAAGTCGCACTTGCTTGTTTAATCATTACTGTGTGGATGTATAGTCAAGAAAAGCTGTTAGTGCTGTTAAAGACTCATTAATAAAGAAAAAGAACCATCCCAAAGTATTTTGGGATGGTTCTTTTAGTAATAGGCTTCAACACATTCTTTTATGACCAAATTCTTTAGTAAGGCTAATGGATATTGTGAAATAGTACACTTAAACGAAAGAATACAGTTTAGGTCGATAAGATAAAATTATGAATTTGTATAAATAATCTATAATTTTCTTTAAGAGTCATATTTGCTATGTTAAAGAAAAGGGAGGGATATGAGAATATTAGATGCACATTTTCGTATTATCGATTTTAATTTTCTAATTATTGATAACTAAGGAGTGTTTCCGCCTAACTTTGTTGTAGAAGATTATTAGATTGATGCAATAGAATTGTCCAAAGTTGCATCCATTTTAGTAAAGGGTTTAATGAAACTATAATATATTTGGAATGAGGTTTTACATGTTTGTTTTTATTATATTAGACGTAATATTACCAATATTAATATTGATGCTAATTGGTGCAATCTTACAAAGAAAGTTCCAATTTAACTTAAAGCAGCTATCTACACTTATTAATTATTGCTTGATGCCAGCGGCTGTATTTGTGAATATATATGATATTCGTATAGAAACAGGTTTGTTGCTCCAGATAATATACTATTTAATGCTTTATAGTCTGAGTTTGATCATAGTAAGTCATTTCATTTCAAAAACATTAAAGTTAGAAAAAGGAGAAAGTGCAGCTCTAAAAAATAGCATTTCGTTAATGAATTCCGGTAATTATGGGTTACCAGTAAGTCAATTGATTTTCAGTCATAATCCAGTGGGGGTTTCCATTCAGATTTTTATTGTTATTTTCCAAAATCTTTTAACTTATTCATATGGGATATATAACTTACTATCAGCAACAAAAACAATCGGAGGTATTATTCAATCATTTCTAAGACTGCCTGTATTTCATGCGCTCGTATTAGGGGTTCTCTTTCAATCTTTTAAAATTCAATTACCTAATTCTATCTTGCTACCTCTTAATCAGCTTGCGAATGGTTTTGTTGCAATAGCACTCATATTGCTAGGGGCACAATTATCCAACATTAAGCTTAATTTTTTCCATCGAGTCATAACATGGGCTTTAATTGGAAGGTTACTGATGGGACCATTATTAGCACTTGCCATGATCTACCTACTAAACATCGATGGTATTGTTGCACAATCATTATTTATTGCAAGTTCTTTTCCTACTTCAAGAAATACATCGACCATTGCTATGGAATATCAAATAGAGCCTGAATTACATGCACAAATCGTTTTATTTTCAACACTTTTCAGCATTATTACAGTAACTGTCGTTATTTATTTTTCATATATTTTGTTTTGAATATACGTGCAAAAACGAATAGATTTGAGGCGGTAAATGATGGACGGAAATCCCATCGATATGAGAAGAAAACGGTTTTTGATATATTGGGTGTCGTTTACAATTGTACAATGTCTGATAATCAAGCGGCCTAATTCAAAAAAAGGAAACTCATTAGGGGTTATTTCGTATGCAAATCTTTAAAGCATTTACATATATACTTGCGAAAAAAGACACAATCTCGCTTATCATGTAAAGTTACATGAGCTTAGGATGATAGCAATGGGTGAAAGTGTCAAGTAAGAATTTTATCTTTATTGATTTTATGCGGTTTTTCCTCATAATTGTAATTAAGGGGGATGATTCTAATTTGAGTGAACAGAATATTAGCACAACAGTTTCGGGAGATTTGATTGTTACACATCTAATTGGCCAGATTAAAACAGAGGATGTGTATGAATGGTTTAATGGTTTCGAGCAGGTTTGTCAGCAATTCATTTCCGAAGGGCGGAAATACAAATTGTTGGTGGATAGAAAAGGATACACGCCAAATCATTTTTCTGTTCAAAAAGTATGGAAAGAGAAGTTCTTCAATGAAACTATTTTGAATCATAGTAAGGCAATTGCATTTCTTCTTGAAGAAGGAGAGATACTGAATTATTTACAGCAATCTAATACGAAAGAATCTGTGAAATTTTTTGATGATTATGAACAAGCGTTAATTTGGTTGGATGAATATCAAATGTAAAAACTGAATTGAACCAGTTGCTCCTAATATTGTATTTGTCATACAATTCATTAGTTTACAAGTTGCCAGCACCATTCATTTTCTTCGTAATTTGCTTGTGAAACTTTAATAAACAATATCAAAACAAAAAGGACAAACGTTTCTAAAAAACGTTTGTCCAAAGGTAATTACTATTTTAGCTAAGTGATAGATTACAATTTGTGAGTACGAGAAAGCTTTTTTATAAGTTTAGGAAGTATAGATGTTAATTCCTTTTTCATACGCTTCGTAAACGATGGATCCCTACCTGAAGTTGAAATCGTTACAACATATTCACCATTTCGGATGACACCAGGCGTGTGAAATGATGATTCTGTACCATCACTTACAACGTTAACCCATTGAAAATCATGGGCGGCCTGTTTGACCATCATATTTACAGCATGTTGATTTGTAGCTGCATAAATAAGGTGGGCATCTTTAATATCATCATTAGAAAAAGTTTTTTGCTTCCAAGTAATATAAGGAAGCTCCTTCATTTCCTCACAAATTTTTGGGCTGACAACGGTGACAAAAGCGCCTGTATCTTTTAATCCAGACGCTTTTCGATATGCGATTTTACCTCCACCAATAATAACAACCACCTTTTTATTTAGATTAAACATAAGAGAGTACATGTTATACATACACACATTCCTCCATTCGTTCTAACAATGTTAATTTCATGTATGTATCAAATTGAAGGCAGTTACAAGTCGTAACGTGATCATATTTTTTTGTATGCAACTTAATTTTCTGAAGCAACAATCCGGTAAAGAGAAGGTACGGCATGACATATACATGGGACGCAGTCGATGTTATAGCCTTGAGTTCAGCAGTAAAAGAGGGCGTTCCTTTCGTTAAAAAGGAGCAACATACTGGCATACCGAGTTTTCGTTCGACAGCTGCTCCGATTTGTTGTAATTCATGTATCGGCTGTGGATCACTACTGCCTCGCCCTACGAGTAAAATACTACTCTCTTGCATTGGCATAGCTTCACGTATTCTTTTCACTACAAGTTCCACCATATGTGAATGTGTACTAAAAGGTGATACAACTGAAAATGTGATATATGGATATTTCTTTTGCATTTTCTCTATCTCAAAAGGTATATCACGTTTATAGTGAGCTGCTGCAAATAATAAAACAGGTACAATCATTATTTCGGTTGCGCCCTCTAGTATTGTTTCTGTAACTGCATCTGAAATAGTAGATGTTGTTAGTTCCAGAAAAGCTATTTTTTGAATTCTTTCGTTACGTTCTTTCATAACAGATTGAATAAAGTGAATGAATTGATTGTTACCTTCTTGGAGCCGGCTCCCATGTCCAACATATACAATTCCTTTCATTGTCTCACCATGTCTTTCTTCATAATAATGTCTTGTAATTGCTTATCTACATTATGAAACCCGACTTTATTCGCATAGTGTAAAGTTGGAATTTCGGTATACGAGAATGGGAGAGTAAGAATATCGATAAAGCCAAGGCGTTTTATTTCTGCTAAAAATGTATCAATGGAAGCACGTCCTTCAAATACAATGCTATCCCATGAAAATTCAGAAAGCATACGAGAATGAATTTCATCGAAGCGATGATCAATTGTATACTCATGGGTCATCATGTAGAATCCTGCACCAATTTTTTCTTGAATAAAAGCAATTCGGTTAATGTTTCGACCTAAATAAATAGTAGACTGAGAAGAAAATTGTGCTGGTTTACTTAACAATCCATACTGCATAAGCTTTTCTTGAACAGAAAGGTTCATAAATTGAAATTCCGCGTGTAAGGAACGAATATCTTTATGATATTTACTGCATGATCGCATTAAGGTTTCTACACTTTCAGCTGAACAAAATACAAGGCGATCAACGTTAAAAATTTCATTGATTTGTTCAGAGGTTAATGTGAATTCTTTCTTTTTGAAAGTTGGAATTTGATATATTTCTGCACCGGATTCTTGTAATTTTTGCTTCGTTAAACTTGTTTTATTTGTTGCGGATGCAAATAAAACTTTTTTACCATGTAATGGTGTACGTTCTTTCCAAGCGATTTGATTACGTAAGGAAACGACATCACCAACAACTGTCATTGATGGATTAGAAATATTTTCGTTTTTGACGATAGGAACAATGGTTGAAAGTGTTCCTGTGACAACGCGCTGTTTACCAGTTGTACCCCATTCAATGACTGCTACTGGCGTATCGTCTTTTTTTCCTGCTTGTAGTAAGTTTTCACAAATTGTAGGTAAGTTTTTTATACCCATGTAGTAAGCGATTGTGTCACTATTGTGGGATGAATTATATTTTCCATGATTGGCTAAAGGACCTTTTGTATGCCCAGTTAGTAAAGTTACACTATTACTATAGTTACGGTGGGTGAGGGGGATACCTGCATAGCTACTAGCGGCGATGCTAGATGTAATACCTGGTACAATTTCATACGGAATGTTCGCTGTTGCTAAAGTTTCTGCTTCTTCACCAACACGGCCAAAAATAGATGGATCTCCGCCCTTTAATCGAACAACGATTTTTCCTTCTTTCGCAAATTGAAGAAGGTGGGCGTTAATTATTTCTTGTCGCATAATATGATTCTTTGGCATTTTTCCGCAATAAATAAGTTCACATGTTTCTTTTGTATAACTAAGAAAGAAAGGGTTTAATAAACGGTCATATAAAACGATATCTGCACGTTTTAAACAATCTATCGCTTTCTTTGTAATAAGCCCTTCATCACCTGGTCCTGCACCAACTAAATATACATATCCGTTCATAATCGCACCTCATCTATTTTTATTTAAAAGGAAGCCAGGGGGAGGCTTCCTTTTGTAAATTACATGTATATATAAATATCACCATCAATAATTTCTACCTCGTACGTTTGAATACAGCCGTCATCAGGTTTTTGAACTTCACCTGTTATTAATGAAATTTTCCAATCATGTAGTGGACAAAAGACGAATTCACCAGATACAATTCCTTCTGCTAACGGTCCGTTTTTATGAGGACAACGATTTTCTACAGCCCGAATATCGTCATTTGAAAGACGGAATAGAGCGATAGACATACCTTTCATTTGCACCTCTTTACCGATTTGTATAGGAAGGTCTTCTGCACTCATAACTTTTATTTTTTCTTTCGTTTGTATCATTTAGATCACGGCTCCTTATTTCACAGTTTCTACTTCATACATCGCTTTTAATGATCTCGTTTCTAATGCTTGTCCCCATGCCTCAGTATAAGTGCTACGAGCTGTTTGGAAGCGTGCATTTAGCATAGTAACCATACTCGCATCTTGTAGTATTTCTTTTATGTGATCGAAGCCTAAACGTTCTGTCCAGTAGGCAGTACGCTCTCCGTAAATACCAGTTTCACGATAATATTGCATGTAAGCTGTAGCGATGCGCAGGACATCATCTTCAGTAGGGACAATCATTACAAAATCAGCTTTGCGTACTTCCGTACCACCATTTCCGCCAATATAAAGTTGGTATCCATTTTCGACACAAACAACGCCAAAATCTTTCGTCAATACTTCCGCACAGTTACGCGGACAGCCAGTTACACCCATCTTCATTTTATGAGGTGTATCTACCATTTCTAATGATTGTTCAAGGAGCATACCAAGTCCTAATGAATCTTTCGTACCGAAACGGCAAAAACGAGAACCAACACATGATTTTACATTACGAAGCGATTTTGAATACGCATATCCCGAAGTCATATTTAAGTCAGCCCATACGTTAGGTAAATCTTGTTTTTTTACACCATATAAGCCGATTCGGCTCGCACCTGTAATTTTCACAAGAGGGACGTTATATTTTTTCGCAACTTCAGCAATTTTCATTAAATCATCAGCTGTTGTAACGCCCCCGTACATACGTGGAATAACAGAGAATGTCCCATCGTGCTGGATGTTACCATTCATTCTTTCATTAACGAAACGGGAGGCTTTATCATCTTCATATTCTTCTGGAATCGCCATACGTAAATAGTAATTTAAAGCAGGACGACATTTCGAACAGCCATCTTCATGTACAAAACCAAGAACATTCCGTACTTCTTTTGGAGATTTTAAACCTTTCTCGTGAATGGCCGCTACGACTTCATCTCGTGATAAACTTGTACATCCGCACATACCAGCAGACTGCGCAAAAGCATCAAAGGCATCTCCGAGTGTATGAGATAAAACTTGTTCCACAAGCGGACGGCATTTACCACAAGATCCCGCGGCTTTCGTACATCCTTTAACTTCTTCAAAAGTAGTTAACTCTTGCTCTAAAATGGCATGAACGATTGTACCTTTCGTAACACCATTACATCCACAAATTGTGTCATCCGCACTCATTGTAGCAACGTCAAGTTCACTTTCTTCACCAGCTTTGTGAAGAAGGGAAGCGGTTGTATATTCTTGTACATCTTCTTCTTTCTTTAACATACTAAAGAGTCGTGTACCATCAGCAGTATCCCCGTATAAAACGATACCAACGACTTTATTGTCACGAATTAATACTTTTTTATAGGAACGTTTACATTCATCAAAGATTGATATTGCTTTCGTTTGATCATCTTCATAAATTTGGCCAGCAGAGAATAAATCACAACCAGCAACTTTTAATTGCGTACCAACGATACTGCCCGTGTATCCATTCGTTTGTAAATTCGTTATATGTTTCGCTAATATTGTGCCTTGTTCATAGAGAGGGGCAACAAGTCCATATGCGATACCATCATGTTCTGCACATTCACCAACTGCATAAATGGATTCATCATTTGTTAGCATATAGTCATTGACTACAATGCCGCGATTGACAAGTAAACCAGCATCTCTTGCTACTTGCGTATTTGGGCGTATTCCGACGGCCATTACGATTAAATCACAATCTACAACTTCACCATCTTCAAATTGAATGCCCACAACATGGTCTGTCCCAAGAATTTTTACAGTTTTCTTTTCCATTAGAAACTTCATGCCTTGTGCTTCTAAATCTTCACGCAGAAGAGAAGCTGCTTTCGTATCTAATTGTTGTTCCATTAAGCTAGGCATTAAATGAACAACATGTACGTCCATTCCTAAGTCAATAAGACCTCTTGC
Source organism: Bacillus luti (assembly GCF_001884105.1). Classification (GTDB taxonomy): domain Bacteria; phylum Bacillota; class Bacilli; order Bacillales; family Bacillaceae_G; genus Bacillus_A; species Bacillus_A luti. Next base: position 58,453 of record NZ_MACI01000089.1, read on the forward strand.
GGCTTCTAAACCAAGTAACCCACCACCAATGACAACGGCCTTTTTCTTTTCTTTAGCGATATCAATCATAAACTGTGTATCTTCAATAGTTCGAAATCCTGTTACACCAGAAAGAGTGGAGCCTTCAATAGGTAAAATAAAAGCGCTAGAACCTGTTGCGACAATGAGTTTGTCATATGTAAGAGTACGATTCTTTTCTGTGATAATGATTTTTTCTTCTCGGTTAATACTCTGAACTCTTTCATCTGTATACAAGGTTATTTCGTTTTCCTCATACCAACTGTATTCATTCATAATGATATCTTGCATATTTGTTTTGCCTTGTAAAACATGAGAGAGCATAATGCGATTGTAGTTTGGGTGCGGTTCATCTCCAAAAATAGTAACCTCATATAAATCACTATCATGTTTTAGTATTTCTTCTATACAACGTATGCCAGCCATACCATTTCCGATCATAACTAAACGTTTTTTCATTTTCGTTGCCCCTTTTTATGTGAAATATTGAACAAAGAATTATATTTTTATTATAGAAAATCAAAAAAGGGGGAGATGTGATATTTATCACATCTTTATAATAATTCACAAATTGTTAAAATTCGGATTTGTATGAGGGGGAGGTGGATATTTTTCGCAAAATGAAAAAGCAGGACATGAGTATTTTTACTCATATCCTGCGCTATATTTATGCTCGTGTAATTGCACGAGGAAATAAAATATTATTCTCTAAATGAATATGCTCAAATAAATCAGACTCGAGCGCTTCAAGGCGTTGATAAACAAGTCGATAAGTGCCGCAAGCTCCTTCTGGAGGAGTAAAGTCATTAGTCACTTTACGAAGTTCTTTTATAATATTTCCGGCATGATTGTGCTCACTTTCTAGTTCATCTACTACTTTACGTAACTTTGCATAGTTTTCATCAGTTGGATTTCGTTCGAATTCTAAAATTAATGGGAAATCTTCCGTTTCTTCCTTAATTAAATGCTGCTCTAATTCCATTTTAAGTTCATGAAATAGCTTATGAATTTGAGCTAAATGAGGCTGACTTGCCCCATGAACGCGTAATACTTTCGTTACATAAGGGCTTAACTGTGGTAATTCTTCATTTAAATAGCGATGATGCTTATTAATTACATAATCAATCAATTCGTGATAAGAAGCGTTTTTCCAATCTATTTCAGATTCATTTAAGAGTTTCGTATTATGATAAAGCGTATTTAACTCTGTAAGTACTTCTGTTGCTGATAAATTTCTTTCATGAATTGCATCAATCAGTGGCTTATTACCGCCACAACAAAAGTCTATTCTATATGATTTAAAAAGATCACTAGCTTTCGGAAATTGTGTAACAATCTCACCGACAATAGAAGTTTCAGTAAATGTATGTTCCATATGAATGCCTCCATAAAGTTTAATGTGATAACTAAACCAAGAATAGCAATAAATTAAAATGAGTGTGGTGATATAAATCACTTAATATGTGTCATTTTTGAGAACTCGTCTAAAAAGAGAAAGAGGTAGTAAATGTAAGACGTTACAATAAAAAAGAAGCTTCTAGTAAGCTTCTTTTTTATTACTATTTTTCACATGCAACTCCATCGCCGTCGCGATCAAGTTTAGAGCTATAACCTGGTTGATCTCTATATAATGGAGCTTTTCCATCATTTTTTACTTCAGTACAATTTTTGTAAGTTACATTACTATTGTTATTTGCAGCGGGTTTTGTTTGAGCTTGTTGAGCTTTTTGCTGTTCTTCTTGTTGTTTACGAGCTAGTTCATCAGCTTGTCGTTGTTGTTCCTCTTGTTGTTTACGAGCCTGCTCATCAGCTTGGCGCTTTTGTTCTTCTTGCTGTTTACGAGTCTTGTTCATCAGCCAGGCGCTTTTGTTCTTCTTGCTGTTTACGAGCCTGTTCATCAGCCAGACGCTTTTGTTCTTCTTGTTGTTTACGAGCCTGTTCATCAGCTTGGCGTTTTTCATCTTGCTGTTTACGAGCTAGTTCATCAGCCTGGCGTTTCTCATCTTCTTGCTTACGAGCTAGTTCATCGGCTTTACGTTTTTCATCTTCTTGTTTACGAACTTTTTCGTCCGCTTCTTTCTTTTCTAGTTCTTTTTTCTGTTCGCTATCTTTTTGTTCTTCATTGTTTGAGGCAACTTTTTGGTTAGTTGCTGTTGTTTTTTCAGAAGAGGGAGCTGAAATACTTGAGAATGTAACAAATAGGACAAATAAAACAGCTGTAATAATAAATTGTTTTTTTGCTACACCTGTCTTTTTAATTACAGATAAGATTGCTAGCACAAGGAAGAAAACAAATAAAACAAAACTTAAAATAGAAAAGAATTCAACAATTGGGTTATTAGAAGTCTCAGCACTAGTTATTATTAATACAATCGAAATCATAAAAAGAATAACGGCAGGACGACCATATTGTTTTGCTTTTCCATTTTCTTAAAGAATGAAACGATGCATAAGATTAAAAGAATGATAGCAATTAAAAATAAAGCTACACCAATATTACTCAAAATAGCCATTTTCATACCTCTATTTATAAGATTTTCACTATTGATTATATAGGAACTTATTGGATATTACACGTTTTATATAAATTTAGAAAATTGATGTTTTTAATAGACTTATAAACATTTATTCTGTATATAAAGAAAAATAGATATAAATCCTATTACTTTTTGAAAGAAAATTCATAAAGTATAGTATATCGATTGAAAGGAGGAGAGCTGAATGGAATTTCAATTGTTAGTAAATTGTATACTACAAGAAGGTAATGCGTACTTTTTAGTAACGAAGGTGGACGATGTTATTACGTTAAAAGTACCGATTACAGCGGGAGTTGCAGGATTGTTTTTAGCTTTTGGTGTACCAAGATGTTCTTAATTTAAATCTCTATAGTAGAAAGAGGAGGACAAGCCTCTTTCTACTTATACATAATTATATTATGTTAACTTAAATGTTATTTTTGTAATAGCACGTTTAAAAGGGACATGCATATACTATAATGTTTCATTTGCTGTTATTGATGAACACTAGTCTTAAGAAATGTATGGAGTGAATTTTTTAAAGTTATGAAAATAAAAGAGGTGCTATTATATATGAAAAGACGAACATTTGATATTCCAGTTGTATTGCGAAGAGAGTGGTTTTTAATAGAATTAGCTCATTTAACGAAAAAATATGGAATTGAAATTGCTATTTGTCAAACGGAAGCTACACCGTTCTTAAGGGATCAAGTTACGGAATTAAAAATAGGATCAGGGCTCCAATACGATAAATATGATGATGAGTATGTCATTGATTTATAATAAAGAAGCTGCGTATAAACGGTTATGAACAAGACCTTTTATACGCAGCTTTTTTGTGAGAACTGTATTGAGAAATTTTTAATGCGCTTATTAAGAAAAGGAATGAGTAAATGTTGCGAGAATAACGATTTATAAGGAAGGACAGTTACTATTTATTGTATATGCAAAAGAAAGTTAGAAATAAATAACTAAAATAAAAATAGTGCTTCCTTTCAAAAAAGGGGGAATGTTAATGAGGATTTTGCAAAGATGTACAATACTAATTCTCGCATTTTTTATTATGATTCCAATGGCTGTTAGTACGAAAGTAGAGGCAGAGGGAGTAAAAGAGCTTAAAACAGGATTTCCTGATCAAGAAGTATTTGCACCTGGGGATTGGTTTTTAGGTCAAAAGCCAACTAATTATGATGAGAGTAAGCCTCCAATCCTGTTTGTCCAAGGAAGGAATGGTAATGCGGATAGTTGGTATGGACAGACAGTATATCACGATATAAATGATATGTATGACTACGCTTTGAAAGCGGGATATCAAACCGTATTTATACAATTATATGATGCTGCGGGGAAAGGCTCGGCTAGTCAGTGGGACAACGGAAAATTGTTAGCACAAAAACTTGAAGAAATATATAATCATTTCGGTAAAAGAGTTAATATTGTAGCGCATAGTAAAGGTGGTATCGATACACAAGCTGCACTAGTTGGATATGGAGCGAATCGATTTGTTGGAAATGTTATTACACTCGCTACACCGCATCACGGATCAAATTTAGCAGATTTATCATATAGCTGGTGGGCAGGTTGGCTTGCTTCTATATTAGGTCAAAAAGATGATGGTACGTACTCATTACAAATGGGAGAAATGGCAAAATTTCGTTCTACAATAGATAATAATCCTGCAGTTAAATTAAACCGTTATTATACAGCTACTGGTACAAGCTGGGGGCCAGTATTTTCTGCGTTATCTATGGGCGGTTTGTATTTGTCATCGTACGGTTCGAATGATGGGTTAGTAAATGAGTGGAGTGCTAAGTTACCATATGGAACACATTTATTTACAGATTCAAAGTTTGATCATGACAATATACGAAAAGGGTCAGCCGTTTTCTCACGAATTGAACCATATTTACGTACAGCAAGTGTAACTATGCCAACATTAGTGACATCTAGCGCTAGTTCAAATGAAAATATAGAACAATTAAATACAACTTCAAATCAAAATATTTTAGGGGGAGAATTGCCAGAAAATCAGTGGATCGAACAAACTGTTACGGTTGATAAAAAGGCGGAAGGGATAGTTTCTATATTAACAGCTTCTTCTGATGTAGACGTGCAAATGATATCTCCAAAAGGAAAGATGTATACAAATAAGGATAGTGTTATAACTACTGGAGAAGGTGAATCTTTCTTTGGTGGGGCGACAATTAGAACATTTAAATTTGATAAAATGGATGTAGGAGAATGGAAAGTTAAAATGATGGCGAAGCAGTCAAAAGATGCTTATTTAGTTGTAAGCGATTATAAAAATGATGCGCCATTTGTTCTTCAAATGCCCTCAAAGGTTAAAGTAAACAAATCAGAGTATAAACTTAAAAAATCTCCTACAGCACCTGAAATGAAAGGTAAACTTTCAATAACGGTAAGAGTCGTTAATAAAGAAGGGAACCTAGTATCTGAAAGTAATGAATTACAAAATGTTAATAACAATACATTTACAGGTGCTTTGAAAGACATAAAGGAACCAGGGGTATATAACGTAACGATGGATATAAAAGGGATGAATAAAGAAGGACAACCATATAGTCGTACGCTAGTTAAGTCGGTTTATGTGGAGAAGTAGAAAAGAATGAGATGTTTTTAATATAAAAAGTACCGAACTTTTGTAGGAGAAGGGTTCGGTACTTTTTCATGTTTATTAGATTAACAGAAATATACGATGAAAATTTATGTTCTATGAAGGAGATGATGGGAATCAAAAGAACATTATTCAATAAAAAAAGATGCTGAAATAGCATCTGAATGTGACGGAATACTATTAACCTAGTTTTGTAACTGTTAATTCAAGTGAATTTATACCATTATCACAAGTTACAATACTTTGATGATTAAAGCCGCTATTATTTCTAAGTTGCAGAGTTGCATTAGCTGGAACCGTAACGATAGTTTCACCAACTAGTTGAAGGCATTCATTATTTGCTGAGGTATTCATTTGAAAAGCGAAATCACCTTGGCTATTAGCAAGTGGATTGTTGTTTAAAAATATAGTTATAACTGGAATATGTGGAAATACAGGATTTAAAGTAGTATTAATACTGGAAATGAAAGAAACTCTATAATCACCAGCTTGACTAATTTGTAGAGTAGTTGGATTTAGTAAAGAAACTCCTCCTACCTTTGGCCCAACGTGATTAAATGGAAAAGAACTGCCGAAAGGGACAGTTATAAATTCAGTTTGCCAAAAAGTTCCGTAAGCTGGCTTAGCTGGTTTATGTGAATCGTGGCATGAACATTTTTTGTATGAACTAGAAGAAGAGGAGCATGGACATTTTTTATATGAACTAGAAGAAGATTTGCATGAACATTTATTATACGAGTTTGAAGAATGATAGTATGAACCCAATATATGACCTCCTATTATTAATAAATTTAAGACGCATAGTAGTTTATGCAAATGAACCATAATTGGCGTGTATGCTTGTACTATAAAAGGAAATAGATTTGGAGTATAAAGTGCTCCAGGGATGAATTTTTTCATAGATTTACGTATAGAAGAAACGCTTTGTATATTAATTCCACCTGAAAAAGAAACATTTACTAATCTTAATTGCACGCATGTTATCGTAAAGTGAACTTCTAACATTTTAATGTTTGTATATTAGAGCTCTTAGTCATTGCTTTTTTATTTGTGCAGCTGGGCAGGAAGAAGACGAAAAGTATCGAATGAATGTAGTTATATAGCATTGTTTGCTTTTGGTGTGAATAGTAGTTAAAGATACGTTGAAATATTTTAATTCGTAACGAAAGAGTGATTAAATAGTAGAGGGAGCAACTTATATGGAAAATATATTAAAAGTATCTTCAAAATCAAGTCCCAATTCAGTTGCAGGCGCAATAGCAGGTGTACTAAGAGCAAATGGCAATGTGGAAATTCAAGTGATTGGGGCTGGTTCTTTAAATCAAGCAATCAAAGCAATTGCGATTGCAAGAGGATTTGTCGCTCCAAGTGGTATTGATTTGACTTTTGTTCCAGCATTTCAAGAGATTTCTATCAATGATCAAGAAAGAACAGCAATTAAATTAATTGTAGGTCCTAGAAAGAAAAGGTCTTAGGAAAGAGTGTTAATAAGATGTAGTTTGAAAGGGACGATAGAAATCGGCCTTTTCCTTTTTTATTAATAAGTCTATGCATAATGTCGTAAAGCCGCATTCTTAGTAACAAACATAGATATTACAAATGAAAAGTGTCATAAATGCTTATATAACAGGCATCTGTGACACTTTTTTAGTTTTATATAATATAAAATATTCGTTATTTTAATTTTATTTTTCAACAAAAGCGTTATTTTGTCAGTATCAAAAAAGAGCACCCAGTATAGGTGCCGAAATAAAAATTATTCAATGATAAAGATAATTACTTACCACCATTTTATTTGTATGTTTCAATTAAAAAACATGAACAAAAATTGTACATGTCTATATAAAATCTATGTTTTGTCTATGTAAACATTTGTTTGTTTTATGAAAATAATGAAAGAACAGAGAAACGTGATTAGTGTCTCTCTGTCACTTTTATATTATTCACAAATAAATCCGGTTGCTATCCCAGTTGGAGCAACACCTACTGGGACCGTATCAATAACCGTATTTGTAGCAGTATTGATGACAGAAACAGTATTACTAGCTTGGTTTGTAACATAGGCGAGAGTGCCATCTGGTATGATAGTTACTTGATCAGGGGATAAGCCAACAGGAATTGTATCGATTACAGTATTTGTCGCCACGTTTATCACCGATACATTATTGCTAACTTTATTTACAACATAAATAAGAGTGCCATCTGGTGTAATATCTATACCAACTGGTTCGGTACCTACGTTAATTGTATCAATAACTGCATTTGTAGCGGTGTTAATAACAGAGACAGTACCGCTGTTTTGATTTGTAACATAAGCACGAGTGCCATCTAGTGTGAAAACGATTATTCTAGGACGAATACCAACAGGAATGGTAGCGCTAACTGTATTGGTAGCGGTATTAATAACAGAAATTGTGTTGCTTAATTCGTTTGCAACATATGCAAAGGTTCCATTTGGAGAAACAGTGATTCCTTGCGGAGCGTTGCCAACAGGAATGGTAGCGCTAACTGTATTGGTAGCAGTATCAATACTGAACAAAACCCCCACTGATTAAAGTTTCACTTTATAAAAAAAGAGAAGCGCTTAATCAGGGCGCTTCTCTTAATGCCAATATACAATAACTATTCCATTATAATGTATAAGCGTAAAATATTTAATAATTACTTTTATGGTAAAAATTTCATTTCGTAGAGAAATGAGGTGATTAAGGATGGGCATTGAATAGGGAATGTTTGTATTAAAAAAGAACAGACTTTAGCCTATACATAAAAGTGCTGGAATTGTTCTAAAGGAGGGAATATCTGAAATATAAATATGATTGAGAGGAGTGAAATAATAATGGAAACTAGTACTTTTTTAGGGCTGTTCTGGGGATGGATGACGGTTATCATATCGGGAATACTTTTCGTCCGTCCGTCGGTGCTACGTGACTTAAAAAAATTAGTGGTTGAAGACAGAGGATTTGGTATTATGTATGGTTTTCTATCGATTTTCCTAGGATTAGGTACTGTAATTCTACATAATGTATGGGTATTCAACTGGCAGGGGTTCCTAACGGTTATTGCATGGCTTGCATTATTAAAGGGTATTTACATAATTGCATATCCTGAACCCTCCAAGAAAACAGACTTTGAAGTAAGGGTACTATCTACACGTATAGCGCTCGGTATCGTTGGTGCCTTGGCCTTATGGATGCTTATAGTAATCTATATAAAATAATCCTTTTCTAATAAGAAATTTACTCACTCAGGCTCACAATAGATACATCCTCCGTTGCCATTCCCATTGCTTACTTCATCATCCGAACCGCCATTGTCATCGTTAATTAACTCTCCACAAAGATAGCCATATGAAGGGAATACATCACCATCACAAGTCTCTTGGTAATTTTGTACCGCTATAGTTACAGTTTGTGGTTCGTCTGTTTGATTAAGTGCAGAAACTTGAATGAAGTCCGTGTCCGTATCCGTATTACGGAATAAAGGTCCAGATGTTAACGTTTGATATCGTGGGTGGCAATGGCATTCACAGTCGCATTTTTTACGCTTCTTTCGATAGCGCTTACATGAATGGTCGTAATAATAATTTGACATGAAAATCACGCGCCTCCTTTTTAGTACATGTTATGTGAAGGATAGGGGGAGGATTGGACAGTAAATTGTGGATGTGTAGATAGGGGAAAGAGAGATGGAAATAGAAAAACCGCCTAGTTAAATGACGGTTTTTTATTTCTATGTAATTAGAATTTACTTTTAGATAATGCTTTTAATATAGGGTTTATGATTTTACTCAACAAACGAAATGCTCTGAAAAGAGACCTTATAACCTTCATAGTATTGTCTCTTAATATCAGATTTCCTATTTCAAAGTCTGATATTTTTGGATATATTTAGGAAGTTGTATGTTTTTATCTTAAATCAATTATATCTATAAAATTAAGAAAAATTCTGTTATAGGATGCATCAGTGCAAGTTATTAAATTCTTTATCGGATTTATGTCAGTTACAGTCATATATCTAGTTAGCAAATGACCATCTCTATAATAAGTAATCGATATCTTCTCTTCAGAAAGGTATGCACATAATAACTTGTTTTCAATCATTTCTTGTTCGTCTTGGGTTAATGTAGGATGCTCCACTTTTGTTTGTTTTTTTATAATCTTACCAATACCGATGAACTTCTTCGGTATCGAAGCGAATGGCGTCCGCTTAGCCGTTCCTATTTCTTTTGGCATATTTGTATAGTTCATGCTGTATATCTCCCTAGTTGCTATTAATAACTGTATGATTATATCAAACTTTTGAGATGTTGGTATTGTTTATAAAAATATAGTGTATCTCTAATAGGGTTCTTATTAAATGTAGAACCCCACTCTTTGTTTAATCCAACTAAATTGTAAATTAAAAAATCACTCTTTTGTCATTACCATTTTGTCTAAAATATGGATAGACAAAACCACACGTTTTACTCGAATTTTTGCTTCAATAAAAACAACCACGAATTAATAATAAGTAGTGATATCACAGAAAAACGTTATTAAACAAACTTAGATTTAATGCACGGTATGAAATAAGATGAAACGGTATTAAAACAAAAATATATCTTCCGCATACAAGTTCAACAATGAGAACGGTAATACCTATTTATCAAGATGATTGTAATTCAAGATTTATCATAGAGATTTATGTTAAATGAATTGTTTTTAAGATGAAATTCGATCTAATACGGTTTAATTAAAAGGCCATTATTTACTCACAAATAATATAAAAACACATGAAAAAATATGAAATTCTTTTTAAAATAGAACATAATATAACAAATAAAAAGTGTCACAAATGCTTGAATAACAGGCACTTGTGACACTTTTAGATAGGAGAAAAGGAAGAGGGAAATAGAAAAATCGCCTATTTAAATGACAGTTTTTTATTTCTATATAATTAGAATTTACTTTTAGATAATGCTTTAAGTATTGGCCTTACGATTAAACCTATTAAACGAAATCCTTTAAATATAGATTGAATAACCTTCATATAATCTTTCCCCTTAAATTAAGTGAATCATACCAACTTTATGTAATGTTTACCCTCACTTCAAGGTGCTCTTCTTTTATTCTTCATCTTCGAAAGCATGTAGACTATTAAGTAATTCTGTGAATGTTGAGCAAACAGGGTAGAGTGAATCTTCTATCTCTTCCTCCTCATGATCCCAAAATATGATTGTTGGTGATTCAGGGTTGCTTCGATAATCAAAACATATGAAATTGCCAAAAGAATCACTTGTGAAAGGATAAACCCCATCCATTAATCTATCTTTTATATTCTCATATTTTTGAACTATCGAATATTTATCATCAATATGTAGAGTTAATAGATCATTAAATGTACTTTCGTCTAGTCCTTGTATATCGAACACTTTCGGCCGTGGATAGCCACCATCATATTTCTTTACACATTCAATAAAATCATTAGGAAATTTAACACCCAAATATTGTTCTACTTGTTGAATATGTTCATCTGTAATTTCTTTTTTATTTACCCCAATCCAAGTAACATTATTCATTTTAATACCCCCTATTAAAGAAGGGGAGTGCCTAGTATGTATGTCCATTATTCTATTGTTCTTTATAGGAACTCTCCTGAGAAAATATTGCGGATATAATTATAACAATAAATGGTTAAAGTTTCCTCGAAAAAATGTATTTTACAACATATGTGTTTGTTAGAGTTCTCAATAGGTAATGTAGTATAACGTAGAGGTGAAATACAAATGGGAAAGTAATAAATTGATGCTAATGATTTATATTATGCTGTATTGGCTGAAAAGGATGGTTGGTTAAATCTTAGTGGAGAACAATGGATTAAGAACGATCCATCTTATGTGAAGTTTAACAAGAAAAGTACAGTAGATTCCTCTATTGTAGGGAAGCGAGTTGTTTCGAAAGTTAACAATCTACGTTTTTATGATGCTCCTTCTTGGCAGGATAAAGATGTTGCTGGTACAGTTGACGTAGGATTTGGATTTACAATCGACGCAAAGGTAAATGTCAATGGGTATCCACAGTATCGTGTTTATAATTCGAAGGGGCATAAGTACTATATTACGGCTAGTGATTTTTATGTAAGTTGGCTTAGATAATGAAGAAAGCCGCCCATTTTTAGGTGGGCAGCTTGTCCGTTAATATTTTATTTCTCTTCTTTTTCTTTGTAGTTCAAAGCAATCTCTACTATTTCTTCTGGAGTTAAGTCTCTAAAATCCCAAAAAATCAAGTCACTCGGAGCTGGGTGAGGCACATTCGCCTTTAAGATATCAATATACTTACTACCCAACTCATCTGGTAATTTAGGATCACATATTTGTTCTACAAGTTTAATAAGCTCATCTTTAGTCATTTTACTGTTCATGTTATCTACCCCTTATAAATTTATAACCCTTTTTTTCCAAAATGATAAGCAGGGTCTAAAATGGTTTGGTGAGTCTTAGGAGATACAATAATTAAGTTATCAAGGTTATAGACATCGCCCCCTTGATGAATAGGTTGCTTGTGGTGTAAGACATACACTTTATGTGCTCCATACTGCTCTGATCCGGGAGTATAAGGTGCTTTACCTTCCAGCATCCTCATCCTGTTCATGCGATTAAATTCGTTTGCGTAGCTCGAATCAGCAACTGTTTTCCAAAACTCAGCTCTAAATTCATCGAATGATTTGAATTCCTTTCCAACCAACTTATTTCGAATTTCTTGCGGAATAACACCAATTGTCCCATCGTATAAACCCTTTCTATATTTCTATGAACGTATTAAAGAAGGGGAGTGCCTAATATGTATGTCCATTATCCTATTGTTCTTTATAGGAACTCTCCTGGGAAAATATTGCGGATATAATTATAACAATAAATGGTTAAAGTTTCCTCGAAAAAATGTATTTTACAACATATGTGTTTGTTAGAGTTCTCAATAGGTAATCCCGATAATACCTATTTATTGTGGGAATTTATGTTGAATGAATGGTTTTTAAAATGAAAATCGCCCTAGTACAGTTTAATTAAAAGGCTATTATTTGCTCACATTTTGCTCACAAATAATATGAAAACACGTGAATTAAGATGAAATTTCCTTTTGGAATAGAATATAATATAACAAATAAAAAGTGTCACAAATGCTTGTATAACAGGCATTTGTGACACTTTTATCGTTTTATAAAACATAAAATGAACAACCCTAAAACTGCTCATTCTTCTCCCAAGATTCTACAATATAATGCGCAATCGTCGGATTAAATCCTTTCCCAACTAAAAACATAATTGCAGCAACTTCAGTTAAAGCGTGTTTATGTGATGTATGTTTTGCTTCATTTAAACCGTAATCTACCCAAGGTTTTACGAAATCTAGCACAGGCTTTTTAAAAGGTAAGAACTGTGTACCGACAACTTGCTGGATTTGTTGTTGCGTAGGTTCTGTTATAGGGCCAGGTGGTAAAATTTGTGGCTGTGTAATATCTAATGTTGGTCCTGGTGGTAAAATTTGTGGTTGCGTTGGATCAATTGTTGGTGGTTTAGGTGGTGAAACACGTGCGTCGTAGTTTGGTTGATACATTTGTTGTTGGTATTGCGGTTGTTGTGGCTGAGTTGGATATGGATTTTGTTGAAATTGTTGTTCTTGAGTTTGCGGTGCTACATATGGATTTTGTTGAAATTGTTGTTCTTGAGTTTGCGGTACTACATATGGATTTTGTTGAAATTGTTGTTCTTGAGTTTGCGGTACTGCATATGGATTTTGTTGAAATTGTTGTTCTTGAGTTTGCGATTCTGCATATGGATTTTGAGGATATTCAAAATTTGGACGTGTGTCATAAGGGTTTTGAGGGTATCCAGGTCCTTGGTTCTGTGGTGTTGCATATGGATTTTGTTCATATTGTTGCTCTTGCTGTTGTAACTCTTGTTCTTCATATTGTTCTGTATATCTTTGTTCTTGCTCCTGTTGCTGAGGGTAAAATGGTTGCCTTGGGTAAGGCGGTTGATTATTATAGAACATATTTATTCCTCCTTCATGATGATGCCTACCACCTAGTGTATGGGCGGACAAGAAAATATGTGATGAAAAAATGCGGGCGTGTTACAATAAGTAACTGGGTGAAGATAAAATGACAAAACAAGAAAAAATTCAAAAAACAATTACTTTTGTAAAACATATTTTAGAAAAAGATGCGAGTGGGCATGATTGGTATCATATTGAGCGCGTACATAAACTGGCGATTTCTTTATCTGAGCAAGAAGGGGGAAATCGTTTTATAATTGAAATGGCAGCATTACTTCACGATGTAGCAGATGAAAAGTTAAATGAAAGTGAAGAAGCAGGAATGAAAAAAGTTTCTGATTGGTTAGAAGAATTACATGTAGATGGGGAAGAAGGGAAACATATTCTTCATATTATTGCTAACATGTCTTATAAGGGTGGACACGGCGGAGCAGTTGAGTCACTTGAAGGTAAAATTGTTCAAGATGCGGACCGTTTAGATGCCCTTGGAGCAATTGGAATTGCACGTACATTTGCATATGGCGGAGCGAAAGGGAGATTAATGTATGATCCAACTATTCCGCCGCGTGAAGTAATGACGAAAGAAGAGTATAGAAAAAATAATGATCCATCTTTAAATCATTTTTATGAAAAATTATTGAAATTAAAAGACTTAATGAATACGAATGCAGCAAAAAAAGAGGCTGAAGTTCGTCATTGTTATATGGAACAGTTTATTGAACAATTTATGAAAGAGTGGAATGCACAAATATGAAAATGTTAACTGTGGAGAACTTATCAAAATCATATGGAGAAAAGCCGTTATTTGATGGATTATCATGTAGTATTACAGAAGGACAACGTGTCGGAATTATTGGTGTAAACGGTACTGGTAAATCGACATTATTAAAAATTATTGCAGGATTAGAAACTCCTGATACAGGTGATATGACGCATTCACGTGGGTATACAATAAGTTATTTATCACAGCAACCAGAGTTTGATGAAAAACTAACAGTATTAGAGCAAGTGTTTCATGGTGATACACCTTTAATTCGTCTTCTTCGTGATTATGAAAAAGCACTGTTAAATATTGAAAAAGATCCAAGTAATGAAAAAGTACAGGAACAATTATTTGCAGTGCAGCAACGTATGGATGCAATGAGTGCATGGGAAGCAAATGCAAATGCGAAATCTCTTTTAACGAAATTAGGAATTACAGATTTCACTGCAATTGTTGGGAATTTATCTGGTGGACAGAAAAAACGTATCGCAATGGCACAATGTTTTATTGAAACACCTGATTTATTAATTTTAGACGAGCCTACGAACCATCTTGACCATGAGACAGTTGAATGGTTAGAAGAATATTTAGCAAGATATACAGGTGCGGTATTACTTGTTACCCATGATCGTTATTTCTTAGATCGTGTGACGAATCGTATTTTCGAATTAGACAACGGAAAGCTATATAGTTATGAAGGTAACTATAGTACGTTTCTAGAGGCGAAAGCACTTCGTGAAGAACAAGAAATTGCGCAAGAATCAAAACGTCAAAACTTATATCGTCGTGAACTAGCATGGATTCGCCGTGGGGCAAAAGCTCGTTCAACAAAACAAAAAGCACGTATTCAGCGTTTTGACGAATTAAAAGGGCAAGAAGGACCAGCTGCAAAACAGTCAGTTGATATTGCACTAAGTGGAAGTCGCCTAGGAAAGAAAGTACTTGAGTTAAAAGATGTAACGAAAAAATTTGGCGATAAGACGGTATTACATAATTTTAATCATATTGTGAAACCGGGTGATCGTATTGGAATTATTGGGGCGAATGGAAGCGGGAAATCTTCCCTATTAAATATGCTTGCAGGTAAGTTATCTCCTGATAGTGGTGAAGTTGAGGTAGGACAAACTGTAAAAGTTGCTTATTATACGCAAGAAAATGAAGAGATGAATTTAAATCAGCGTATGATTGAATATATTAAAGAGATTGCAGAAGTTATTCATACGACAGATGGAAAAGTAATTGGTGCATCTCAAATGTTAGAACGTTTCTTATTCCCGACTCATTCACATGGTACACCGCTTGGTAAACTATCTGGTGGTGAAAGAAGACGTTTATACTTATTACGTATATTAATGGGAGAACCGAACGTACTTTTACTTGATGAACCTACGAACGATCTAGATACACAAACATTAACAGTACTAGAAGATTATTTAGAAGATTTCCCAGGTGTCGTTTTAACTGTATCGCATGACCGTTACTTCTTAGATAAAGTAGTAGATGAACTGTTCATCTTTACTGGCGGAGGCGAAGTGCGTGAGTTCCTAGGTAGTTATACAGATTATTTAGAAATGGAAAAAACGAGAGAACTTATAGAGAAAGCGGAAGTTCAAAAAGAGAAAAAAGTAGTAGAAGAAGCTCCAAAACAACAACGTAAACGTAAACTTTCATACAATGAGCAGCGTGAATGGGAAACGATTGAAGATACAATTGCCGAACTTGAAGAGAAAATTGAGTCAATTGGAGAAGAACTTGCGAAAGTTGGATCTGACTTCACAAAGGCACAAGAATTATCTGAAGCACAGCAGAAAACAGAAGAAGAGCTAGAAAAAAAGATGGAAAGATGGAGTGAACTATCAGACATCGTTGAAGGTTTAAAATAAAAACAAGCTGCATATATTGAAAAGTAAAGAGAAAAACTTTACACTATTGGTAGAACCTATTTTAGGAGGGAAAAAATGAGAACATCTAATCCAATGTTGAAAAAAGAGGCATTCCGTAAAGAGGGAGCAAGCGCTTCTGCGATGACGATTGGCGGAACAGTAGGCAAAACGTTCATTATGCTTATCTTGCTACTTGCAACGTCTGTCTATTCATACATACAGATGATGCAGGGGACGATGAAGATGCCAGTATTAATTGGTGCTTTAATCGTTGCGGCAATCATCGCATTTGCGTCTATGTTCTTCCCGCGTATTTCACCTTTTGGTGCACCAATCTATGCAGCGGTAGAAGGGGTTGTGTTAGGAAGTATTTCAGCAGTTTATACAATGAAATTTGGCGATTCTATCGTTTTAAATGCTGTATTACTAACAATCTCAATTCTATTTGCAATGTTAGTGTTATATGCAACACGTGTAGTAAAAGTAACGGATAAATTCCGTACAGGCGTGATGGCAGCAACACTTGGAATTATGGTTATGTATTTAGTCGTATTTCTTCTAAACATGTTTGGTGTAACTGTGCCGTACATTCACCAAGGTGGTACAATCGGTATTATTATTAGTGCAGTTGTTATCGTAGTTGCTGCATTAAACTTATTACTAGATTTCGATTTAATCGAAAATGGTGTACGTAGTCAAGCTCCGAAATATATGGAGTGGTACACTGCAATGGGACTAATGCTTACATTAGTATGGTTATACTTAGAAATTCTTCGTTTCGTTTCTTACTTTACGAAAAATGACTAATAAAAAAATCCTGCATGAAATATGCAGGATTTTTTTATTTTCAAAGATAAATTGATGATATGGTATAATGTGGATGTTGATAACCTTAAATTGAAGGGGATGGAACATGATGAAAGAGAAAAAAGGGACTATAAAAAAACTATTTTCTAAAAGTTTTTTCATAGAACTAGATGATGCTTTAACATATCCATCATCAGAAGTTATTACTTCAGCTATCAAAGAGTATGCGATTGAATGTAATGAACAACTTAAATTTGAGAGTAAAGTAAAACCGATTACTTTTTACATAAAAGATGTAATGTACCGTGTTGAAATAAAGATGGCTCGTGGAGGCTATTACATTTCCTGCAGTGAAGTATAAATTTTGAAACCTTACATGTTTAAAGTATGTAAGGTTTCTTTTTGGTTTTTATAAGATATAAAAAAATATTTTTTATTATAAAATATATTATTTTACATTTTTTACTCCTCACATATTTTTCTTTACAATGAAGAAAAATATGTGAGGTGGTATAACTTATGATGAATCGAGTTGTATTAATCGGTAGATTGACAAAGGAACCAGAATTATACTACACAAAACAAGGCGTCGCTTATGCACGAATATGTGTTGCGGTAAATAGAGGTTTTCGAAATAGTTTAGGTGAACAACAAGTCGATTTTATTAATTGTGTCGTTTGGCGAAGATCGGCTGAGAATGTAACTGAATATTGTACAAAGGGGTCACTTGTTGGGATTACCGGGCGTATTCAAACGAGTAATTACGATGATGAACAAGGAAAGAGAATATATAGAACGGAAGTTGTGATTGAGAGTATTACATTTTTGGAGAGAAGGCGGGAGGGGGCATCGTAATAAAATGAGGCTTTAAATAATAGGTTCGATAGAATTCTATGAGAGTATTTTGATAAAACTTAAAGGAATGGATAAAAAATATAGATTTATTTTTTATCCATTTTTATTAGGTGTTGTTTTGTAATGTTTCCAAGCTTGAAAGTTGCGGGAAACCTGCACGACTCCACAACCATAATGGAGTATGGATATCAATTGGGGTCAAACCACTACCAGTCAGTACATTCTCCCATATCTCAGCTACTGTCTGTCGGTCCTCAGCAGTTCCAACTAATACCTTGGAAGAACATAGTCCTAACTTTACCGTAGCTTTCAAAATATGTGTATCCGGGGCTATAGTAATAAGTTCACGAGAATTCCAAGTGACATTTGCATAATTCTCCAAGGTATATAACCAGTAATTGAAGATTTTTGGTCCAGAAAGATAAGGGAAATCAGATTTTCGTGTTCCTTGTATTATTTTCTTTAAGAAAGAAATATCAAATTGAACAGATTCAATAAGGCTTTGTACATTTCCCTTTGCTGAAGATTTTACTATGCCATTTGCTACACGTTTCCAAATCTCTGGATGACGGTTAGGTTGTAATCCTACGCGATGAAAAAGTAACGAACTTCGGAGCAGATTAATATCGCTATTTGCAGCAGCGTGTAGATTGAAAATCCATTTTGTTTCTTCATCTTGATACGCTTTTACAGCGGATTCCCATAATGTATAGGAATTTCGTTGATAATTCAATGCCATAGTTAGTGTTAAAACATCCATTAATTCATCCTCTGGAATAACACCAATCAAAACGTCTTCAGGCATTGTTTCTCCACCTATAAGCCCTTGAGAGTGCATTTTTATCAGTGTTTTTACATTTTTTAAAAGTCTCTCTCTTTCCATGTAATATCCTCCAAGACCTCTTCTACTTATAAAGTTTCCTATAAAACGAACTTTCTGTTGCTTATACAGTTGACTCTTTTAATGTACGACAAAGAAAACAAATTCCCTCCATAAATAAAAAACAATCGAAAATGACAGGTTTTAAAATTACATTCCTAATTTGAAATGCCAAGAAAGAATGAAATAGTATGGTAGCGGGAAGAAAGTAGTAAAATTAAGCATCCGAGTAGGAGTATAGAGTGATAACATGTTACAATACACCTAAGAACACGCAATAAAGGAGAGTTTTTTACGTGAAGATTAAAGCAATTGAACCGACGCCAAGTCCAAATACAATGAAGGTTATTTTGAATGAAGTATTACCATCAGGAGCGCGTAATAATTATACAAATGAAAATAAAGAACAAGCACCAATGCAAGTGCAAGAAATTTTAAAAATTGAAGGCATTAAAGGTGTATATCATGTAGCTGATTTTTTAGCGGTGGAGCGAAATGCAAAGTATGACTGGAAAGTTTTATTACAACAAGTTCGTGCTGTTTTCGGTGAAGAAGTAGTGGGAGAAAGTGAAGAACAACAACTTGCTCATTTTGGAGAAGTGAAAGTGTTTGTTCAAATGTTCTTTACAATTCCAATGCAAGTAAAGTTAACAGATGGAACGACGGAAGAACGTGTTGGTTTACCTGACCGTTTTAAAGAATCAATTATGAAAGTTCAAATGTCTGCACCAAACGTTGTGAAAGAACGTAAATGGGTGGAACAAAGTACACGTTACGGTAATTTTGAAGAAATCGGGAAAGAAGTAGTAGAAGAGATTGTTGCTGCTTTTTCAGAAGAACGTGTAAATGAAACGGTTAAAGAATTATTAAATCAGGCAGGTGCTGTTGAAGTAACGATTCAAAAGCGTGAGCCATATAAAGTAACAGAAGAGATGATGAAAGATGCTGACTGGAAAAACCGTTTTGCAGCATTAGAACAAATGGATCCTACAGAAGACGATATTCCAGTGTTGAAGATGGCGTTAGATGATGAAAAAGTTTCAATCCGTCGTTTAGCAACAGCATACTTAGGTATGGTAAAAGGTGAAGAAGTATTACCGTTATTATATAAAGCACTATTAGACCGTTCAGTAAGTGTTCGCCGTACAGCGGGCGATTGCTTATCAGATGTAGGTGATCCAGCAGCAATGTTCGTTATGATTAAATCTCTGAAAGATTCAAGTAAATTAGTACGCTGGCGTGCAGCAATGTTCTTATTTGAACTCGGAGATGAAAGTGCGATTCCAGCATTAAAAGCAGCGCAAGATGATCCAGAGTTTGAAGTAGCGATGCAAGCGCGTCTAGCATTAGAGCGTATTGAAGGCGGAGAAGAAGCAAAAGGTTCTGTATGGAAACAAATGACGGAGTCTCGTAAAGGGGAATAATGTATGATTGTTTTCTATGATAGTTGGTGTCCGATGTGTACGGCGGTTGCAGAACGTACGAAAAAATTAGATAAAAAGGGTAAGATGAAATTTGTTTCATTTCGAGATGAAGATGTAGTTGAGAAGTATGAGCTTTCTCAAGAACTACAAAGTAAGATGGAACAAAGATTGTATATTTTAAAAAATAATAAGTGGTATGACGGCATTCATAGCATATATGTATTAGCAAAGGCCGTTCCATCTTATTGGTTTGCCGTGCCTTTTATAAAGCTATCTATCGTACTTGGATTTGGAAGTAAAGTATACGATTATATCGCTAACAATAGAAAACTTGTTCCAGTGGGACATTGCCGCGGTGGGGTTTGTGAAATCCCTACAAAAAAATGAAATCATCGTTATCTTTCTTTTGCACCTAATAATAGAGCGTGATATGATGAATTTGGAATGAAAGTTGAAGGAGAGATTACAAGATGTCAAATGCTTATGAAGAATACATGCGCCAAATGGTAATCCCAATGCGCCAAGAGTTAGTGCGTTCTGGGTTTGAAGAGTTAACTACAGAAGAAGCTGTAACAGAATTTATGGAAAATACATCAGGTACAACTTTAGTAGTTGTAAACTCTGTTTGTGGTTGTGCAGCTGGTTTAGCACGTCCATCAGCAGGTCAAGCAGTTGTTCGTGCTGAAAAACAACCTGATCATCTTGTAACTGTATTCGCAGGTCAAGATAAAGATGCTACTGCAAAAATGCGTGAATACTTCGGAGAAATTCCTCCATCTTCACCATCTATGGCATTATTAAAAGGAAAAGAAGTTGTTCACTTCATTCACCGTCATGAAATTGAAGGTGCAACTATGGACGAAATTATTACGAACTTAGAACAAGCTTTCGAAAAGAATTGCTAAAGAAGGGGGAGAGTAAATCTCCCTCTTTTCTTTATATAGAGGTGAAAAAATGATCGTAACAACAGCAGGAAGAACGAACAAAGAAATGACAGATTATGCAAACCAGGTTGCAGCCGAATTAAATAGTGCGTTCGTTAGACGTAATGACATACCGGTACATAAATTGCATGAGCAGTACGAACAAGATGTGCTTGTTGTAGGCAAAAACCGATTAGCTATTTATCCGAAAGGAACGGAAGAATCGTTTTTCTTTCATCCGAATTCAGCGATGTTTCGTGTGAAAAGATTAATGCGCGGAGAGCACGATCCGTTCGTACAAGCTGCTAAATTAGAGAGCGGAATGACAGTGTTAGATTGTACGCTCGGTATGGCATCAGATAGTATTGTAGCTAGTTATATTGTTGGTGAAAGCGGAAAAGTAACAGGAATTGAAGGCAATGAATATATGGCTTATATTATGGAAAATGGTTTGCAAACATGGTCTTCAGCCATTTCTGAAATTGATGAAGCAATGCAACGAATTGATGTAAAGCAAACGGAGCATTTCGCGTTTTTAAAACAATGTGAAGATGATAGTTATGATGTTGTTTACCTTGATCCGATGTTTGAAGAAACTGTCATAGAATCTGACGGAATTAAAGGATTAAAACACTTCGCTTTGTATCATGATATTACTGATGAAACAATTGCGGAGGCGAAGCGAGTGGCGAGAAAGCGTGTCGTATTAAAAGATCATTTCCGTAGTTCTAGATTTGAAAAACACAATTTTCACGTATATAAAAGAAAAAGTGCGAAGTTTCACTTTGGTGTAATTGACCCTTGCTAATTGTTTGAAAAGATGTATAATAAGCAATAATTAATTAAATATACTGTCTGTGATGAAGAGAGTAGTCTTTTTTAGAAGGAAAGCGAGCTAGGGATGGTGTGAGCCTAGTGCGGAAGAAAAAGATGAAGCGCACTTCGGAGACGCTTCTTGAACGAATAGTAGAGTAAGCCGAGGCCCCCTGTCCTCGTTATAAACGGGAAAGTGGTTCTTAACGAACAACAAGGGTGGTACCACGGGTTAAAACTCGTCTCTTTTTTAGAGACGAGTTTTTTGTGTTTTAAAAAATAAGGAGGTTAAATCATGGATTATAAAATGCAGTTTGCGGAAAGTTTATCTAATATTTTCACGAATGAATTAACGCAAAAACAAATTTTAGATTTAATTGAAACACCGAAACAAGATGAATTTGGAGATGCAGCGTTCCCATGCTTTTCATTAGCGAAGCAATATAAAAAAGCACCGGCTATTATTGCAAAGGAAGTTGCAGAGAAATTAAATAATCTGTTCTTTACGAAAGTAGAAGCCGTTGGCCCTTATGTAAATGTATTTTTTAATCGTGAAACTGTAAGTGATGCAGTATTAAAAACGGTTTTAGCGGAGAAAGAAGAGTTCGGTCAAAACCACTTTGGCTGTGAAAAAACAGTAGTAATTGATTATTCCTCTCCTAATATCGCGAAGCCTTTTTCGATGGGGCATTTACGTTCTACAATGATAGGAAATTCATTGAAACATATTGCTGAAAAATGTGGGTATGAAGTTGTAGGAATTAATTATATTGGGGACTGGGGAACACAGTTTGGAAAGTTAATTACTGCTTATAAAAAATGGGGAAATGAAGCAGTAGTTAAAGAGGATCCAATACGTGAACTATTTAAGTTATATGTTCAATTCCATGAAGAGGTAAAAGACGACGAAGAACTAGAAGAAGATGGACGCGCTTGGTTTAAGAAATTAGAAGAAGGTGATGAGGAAGCAGTCGAGCTTTGGAATTGGTTCCGTCACGAATCCTTAAAAGAATTTTCTCGTATTTATGAACTTCTCGGTGTTGAATTTACTAATTTTCAAGGAGAAGCTTTTTATAATAATTTAATGGAAGATTTTATTGGGATTTTAGAGGAACATGATTTGCTTGAAGAGTCAGAAGGCGCATTAGTCGTTAATTTAGAAGAAGAAGGAATGCCGCCTTGCTTAATTAGAAAATCAGATGGTGCGACGATTTACGCAACACGTGACTTAACGGCAGCGTTATATCGTCAAAACACATATGCATTTGATAAAGCGTTATATGTAGTTGGCCCGGAACAAAGTTTACACTTCAATCAATTTTTCACCGTATTAAAAAAGCTTGGCTACACTTGGGTTGACGGCATGGAACATGTACCGTTTGGGTTCATTTTAAAAGACGGTAAGAAAATGTCGACACGTAAAGGAAGAGTTATTTTACTTGAAGAAGTACTTGGAGAAGCAATCGAACTTGCAAAACAAAATATTGAAGAGAAAAATCCAAACTTAAAACAAAAAGAAGAAGTAGCAAAGCAAGTCGGTGTAGGGGCAGTTATTTTCCACGATTTAAAAAATGAGCGTATGCATAATATCGAATTTTCTTTAGAAAACATGCTGAAATTTGAAGGGGAAACAGGACCGTACGTACAGTACACACATGCACGTGCTTGCTCTATTTTAAGAAAAGAAAGTGTAGAATTTGAAACGTGTACGTTTGCATTAAAAGATGATTATAGTTGGAGCGTCGTAAAATTACTAAACAAATTCCCGCAAGTAATTGAAGCAGCATGTAACAAAAATGAGCCATCAATCATTTCGAAATATGTATTAGATGTGGCACAATCATTCAATAAATATTATGGAAATGTGCGTATATTGGAAGAGAGTGAAGAAAAAGATAGCAGACTTGCATTAGTGTATGCTGTGACGGTGGTATTAAAAGAGGGGTTACATTTACTTGGGGTGGAAGCACCTGAGGAGATGTAAAATAAATAGGTATACGTATCATATTAGATATGTATGCCTATTTATTTTTATAGAAAATATGTAAGTAGCAGTTATGTTTTATTAAATCTAAATTTTTTTGGAAGTGTTTCAGTTGTAGGAATGTCTTTATTAAATGGAGAATTGTAATGTCATATATAAAAAGGGGGCATTACAATTGGCAACATACGATTGGAACAGTAAACTAACATATTTAAAAAACACGAGAGATTTATATTATAATGACGATTATGTAAGCTTTTTAGTAAATACAGTTTGGAAGATTACTAAGCCAGTACATATCGTTGATTACGGTTGTGGATATGGTTATTTAGGCTTAATATTAATGCCTTTATTTCCAGAAGGGTCAAAGTATACAGGCATTGATAGTGGAGAAACATTACTAACTGAAGCGAGAGAGTTGTTTCGTTTACTTCCGTATGATTCAGAATTTCTTGAAGGAGATGCTACTGAAATTAAATTGAACGATAAATATGATATAGCAATCTGTCATGCCTTCTTGTTACATATGAGTTCACCAAAAACGATGCTAGAAAAAATGATACAGTCAATTAAGGATGGTGGTAAAATAATCTGTTTCGAACCACATTGGATTTCAAATATGTCTTCATACGTGTTAGGTGGGGAGGAGCAATCGAAAATTATTCAGCTAGGTATTTTACAAAAATTATTTGAAAGTGATACGAAGAGAAACGGTAAAGATGGCAATATCGGCATGAAAATACCGATGTATTTAAGTGAATTAGGTGTGAAAAATATTGAGTGTCGAGTGAGCGATAAAGTGAATTTTTTAGACTCTAATATACATCACAAAGATAAAAATGATTTGTATCATTCATTAAAAGAGGAGGGAATAGCGGGCAATCCAGGAGATAAACAGCAATTTATAGAACGTTTAATGGCCAGAGAATTAACATATGATGATGCGCTAGCTCAATATGAAGCGGAACTACAATTTTTTAAAGCATTTCATCTACATTCTTCTTTAGTATATGCTCCGAATATGAAAATTACATATGGTGAAATAGTATGTTAAAAGGTGGCGCCTTATTTAGGATTGCTACCTTTAATATATGGGACCATGAGAGTCTTTGGTTTGAGAGATTAGAAGTTATTTATGAGGGGATTTTGAAAATCGCCGATATAATTTTATATACAGAGTTCACCTTTTGAAAGATAGGAACCTCATGTTACGTTATTTCATAAAATCAAACAAAATACAGAGAAAAACAAACATTTTTACTATATTCTGTTATGAATTAGAATAATATTAAATAATACCATTCATTATAAGAGATTATAGTTGAATACCGACAATATGATGTGTAAAATCTAAGCAAGTAGCAGTATAAATATAAATTCGAGGTGAATGCATGCTAGATTTTAAGCAGTTAGAAACTTGTTTAAAAGACAAGAGATTTGTAGATGGATTACAGGAAATAAATAAAGAAATTTCATATATAAAAGAAACGAATACTTTATCTTATGTGAAAAAATGGCTTGCTAATATTTCTTCACATGAGGAGTTTGATATATTAATTCGCCTTACTGATGAAGGGCTTATGCACCAATACAGTTCATTCCTCATTCGCTACGCTTATAAAAAATTCCCAAATATGAGAACGCTCTCTTTATATTGTGATGAGTTAATTGATGAGCGGAAAATTCTTGAAGCAGAACAGTTGTTAAAAGACTCTTTAGAAGAGAGTAATAAAGAAGAAATAGATGCCGATTTTTTAGCGAAAACATATTTTACTTTAGTAAGATGTCTTTTAGAAATGAAACGAAATGAAGAAGCGCTAATCTATATGCAAAAAGCAGAGGAGTACAGTACACGTGCTGTATTTGATAAATGGGGCTACGTCTATATGCATACAGGTGAATGGGAGAAAGCGGAAGAACAATTTATAGCCGGCATGCAGCATAAAGATTGTGAAGAACTATCCACATATTTATTATCACAGTTATATGCGAATAAAGGGGAACAAAAACGTGCATTACAGCTAATTGATGATGCAATTGTAAAGTTTCCACAAGTACCATATTTTCATTTTGAAAAGGTAAAGTATTTATTAGATGTTGGAAAATATGAAGAGATGTTAGCGGTAATAGATAATATTAATCATCAGCTTCCTTATCATGCTTATGAAGCTTACTTTATACATTTACGTGCAGAAGCGCTGTACAAAATGAATAAACTTGTAAACTTACAACAGTTATTAAAAGAAGAAAAAAGTTTAAAAGGCTCTTTATATCATAATTTAGAAAAAAATCCAGATGGAAAAAAGGTTCACCTGTCTATAGTACCTATTGTACAAAAGGATAATTATTGTGTACCGACAAGTTTAGAAATGATGTTGCAAATTTGGGGAGAAAAACGTACACAAGACGAAATTGCAGAGTTTATTTTTGATATGACAGGTTCGAAGTTTTCGGATACTGTTTCGTATATAGAAGGATTAGGTTATGAATATCGTTATTTTAAAGGGAATGAGGAAAATTATAAGAGATTACTTGACCGAGGAATTCCCGTTTTATTAAGTATAGATATTGAGCATGCTTCGCATGTGCAAGTACTATCTGGATATGATGATACGTTACAAGCTTTTTATGTTCAAGATCCAAACTTTATAGAACCAGTTCTTGTGGAATATAGTAAATTGCAAGAGAAATATCGCTATACAGGTTGTTTGGCAATCACGTTTGTTCCGAAAAAAAAGAAGGAACAATTGGTGTTTTTAAGTGAAGAAGAAAATCAGTATTTTAAATCCATTTTTTCTCTTACGGATCATTTAGATGAACACGATAAAGAGGGAATTAGTCATTTAGTACAGTTTTTGAAAGAGACGAGTGATAATCCGAATACGTGGTTATATACGATTAAACACTTAGATGTGGAAATAGATAAAGAATTTATTCTTAATTGTATAGAAAAGTTAACGGAAAAGTTTCCAGATTCGGATTTTGTTAAATTACATGGTGCACAGTGCTTTATTCGTCTTCAAGAAATGGAGAAAGCTGGGCAAATGTTGACAAGTGTTGAGAGGAAAAATAATCGTGCTTTATATCATTTGATAAATGGAAGGTATGCATTTGAACAGGAAAATTATATAGAAGCGATTTCAAGTTTTCGTTCATCATTGCAGTTGGATGCAGATCAGCCGATTGCATGGAGTTTTCTTGCTTTATCTTATATGTATATCGATCAATGTGAAAATGCGTTGCAGTTTTCTCAAGTTGCTTTAGAGCGTAGTCCTGAAAGATTCACGTTAACGAATCACGGTTTAATATTAATCGATTTAGAAAGATATGAAGAAGCGTATGAAATCTTTAATGATTTGTTAAAAGAGTATAAAAATGAGGCGCATGTATGGTATGAGCGAGCGAGATGTGCGCATCAATTAGGAAAATTACATTTAGCAATAAAAGGGCTTAAAGTAGCGATTCATTTGGATAGTAATGCACCTTACATTTATACGAAACTTTCGGAAATATACGAATCAGATTTGAAGGATGAAGAAAGTACGAAAGAAATATTATTAGAAGGCATTGAGAATTGTGATGATAAAGCACCTCTTTACGTAAGGTTAGGTGACTATCACTTTCAGAATGATAGTTTGGAAGAAGCAGAAGTATTGTATAAGCGTGCTTTAGAAGAAAATGATGAAGATGTTTATTCTCATTTCGGGCTTACTCAAGTGTATATGGCAAAAGAGCAATATAAAGAAGCGAAACAATATATTCTCGGTATCGAAAAACAGATTGAAAAGAGTCAAGATTTCCTTATGAATGCTGGGATGGTTTTATGGGATGCGGAGATTGAACTGGGCGGGAATGAGGAAGAACTAAAATTAGCATTGGCTAAATTAGAGAGTGGTATAAAGCAGGGAGATTATAGTGTAGCAAGTGCATTAGATGAATATGTAAATCGAATTAAAGGAACTGTGTTTGTACAACGAGGTATAGCGTTTTTAAGAACGTTACAAAAAGAGAGAAATGAAGTAAGTGAATACGGTTGTTATATAGGTATTTTATATGAATCTATTGGGCAGTACGGCCAAGCAATGAAAAGATATAATAAGGCGATAGAGCAAAAGAAAACGGCATTACCTTATTATCGAATTGGCGAAACACTTATGGCATTAGGGCAATTGGCAGAAGCAAAACAAGCGTATGAAACATGTTTAGAACTTGATGGGAATTTCGTAGGTGTACATTTGCAACTTGCAGAGATATATGAAAAAGAAGAAAACCATCCAAAGGAACAAAGTCATATGGTTCAGGCGATGAAAGAGGAACCATTGCATATAAATATGGAATACTTGGCACAGCTTTCAGTAAAAGTAGAATTACAGGAAGAGTTGTTAGCGGAATTAGAACGGTTAGCTGGAGAAGTACCTGAAATATGGCGATTAGATGCGATTGCATTTGTGTATGGAGCAATGAATGAAATCGATAAAGAAAAAGAACAAATTGAGCAAGCGATACAATTAGATGGCGAACATACGGAAGTTCTATATCATTATGCGAATGTATTGGTGAAAAAAAGAGATGTAAAAGCAATGGAAGTTGCGATGAAAGTCATGCAACAAGATATAGGTAATGAACGTATTTTTGATGTTTATGTAAGAGCAGTAGAACAACAGAAGAAATTGTCTAACATACGTGATTTCTTGCATATATTGAAAGTGAAAAAAGCAGAAAAAAGTACAGCATTTATGTATGCAGCAGCTGCGGTTACTGAAATGTGGATTGAACGCCAGCAAAATGAACAACCGAAAAAGTCTATATTTACGAGAGCGTTTTATCGTATGAAAAATCGTGCGAAAGAAATTTCGATGATAACGACAATCATTGATTTATATGAAATTTCGTTAAAGTTAAATCCGAAAAATAGTATGGCAGCGCAGCGATTTGCACAATTTTACGAGAATGCAGCGATGAATAAAGAAGCGATAGAAGTTTTGGAAACTTCGTTAGAAAATAAATGGGATTATGATGTAGCGAAGCAACTAGTAAATCTTTTCATCGAGTGTGAGGAACAAGATAGATTACAAGATGCTTTAGAACTAACGAAGCAAATGGTTCGAGAGTTACCAGATGACTATGATACTCTTTTTTTACAAGCACAAGTTTTCTTTAAAGCCGGAGAAGAAAGAAAAGCAGAAAAGCTTTACTTACAATTAACGGAGAAAACACCGTTTGTAAATAGAGGATTCCTGGCTTTAGGAGAAATGTACGAAAGTCAAGAGAGATTTGAAGAGGCAATTCACCTACTAGAAGGCGCTTCTATACATCATCCAAATGATACCGCAATTCTTCTTTCATTAGCATCTTCATATCATGAGGATGGACAAACGATAAAGGCAGAAAAAATAACGAGCGAAGTATTATCAATAGATGCAAGTGATTTATTAGCAAGATATGATCACGCTTGTTACTTAGCGCTTTTAAACAGAAATGATGAGGCTAAAAAAGAACTCGAAATTGTACTTCGTGAAGATGACTCGGGATTCTTTGCTGAGCTTATAGAGGAAGATGAAGATTTAGCGGGAATACGAGAATTTGAGAAGTAACTGTATAGGAATAGTGAAAAAAGGGTATAATTAAATATATATTTCGAATTAGTTGACAATTAGTTGCCCGATGGCATAGAATAGCTTTTAACAAAGTATACAAATCTGAAGACGAGAACGAGTAAAATAATGAACTGTTCCCCAGAGAACCGGTGTATAGCTGAAAGCCGGTGTTCAGACGTTATTTGAAAATCATCTCCGAGGAGCCGAGGCTGAACATAAGTAAGCTCGGACGGATGTCTACCGTTACAAAGAACACGTATGATAGTACGTTGCTAAGTGCTATTAGTGAATAGCTAATAGAATTAGGGTGGTATCGCGGGTAAACCCGTCCCTACTTTATAGGGACGGGTTTTTTGTGTGCTTTAAAACATTCAAAAGGAGTGATTGTAGATGAAGAAAGTAGATGTAAAAGAGTCAGCTGTAGGGAGAGAAACACGTATTCATAAACAGTGGAACGAGCAAAGCATTTTCGAGCAATCAATTCAGAATCGAGAAGGCGCACAATCTTTTGTGTTTTATGAAGGACCACCAACGGCGAACGGATTACCGCATGTAGGTCATGCACTTGGACGAACAATTAAAGATGTAGTAGCAAGATATAAAACGATGGCAGGCTATAAAGTATTAAGAAAAGCGGGCTGGGATACACATGGTTTACCTGTAGAATTAGGTGTTGAAAAACAACTCGGTATTTCTGGTAAACATGAAATCGAAGAATATGGCATTGAGCCATTTATTAAGAAGTGTAAAGAGAGTGTATTCACATATGAGAAGCAGTGGCGTGAATTCACTGAAAGTATCGGTTACTGGGTAGATATGGATGACCCATACGTTACGTTAGAAAACCCATATATCGAAAGTGTATGGCATATTTTAGGGACGATTCATGAAAAAGGATTATTGTATAAAGGGCATAGAGTTTCACCATACTGCCCAAGCTGTCAAACTTCGCTAAGTTCACATGAGGTTGCACAAGGGTATAAAACAGTAAAAGATTTAAGTGCAACAGTTAAGTTTAAAGTGAAAGATAGTGAAAATGAGTATTTCCTAGGTTGGACGACAACACCTTGGACACTTCCAGCAAATGTTGCGCTCGCTGTACATCCAAATATGGAATACGTTAAAGCGAAACAAGAAGGTCATGTATACATTGTTGCGAAAGAACGTGTACAAAATGTATTAAAAGAAAACTATGAAGTATTATCAGTTCATAAAGGTGAAGAATTAGTAAATACATCTTACACAGCACCGTTTCCGATGAAAGAAGTTACGAATGGTTACCGCGTCATCGCAGCGGATTTCGTAACGGCAGATAGTGGTACAGGGCTCGTTCATATCGCTCCAGCATACGGAGAGGACGATTATAGAGTCGTTCAAAGTGAAGGATTGTCATTCTTACATGTTGTAGATGAAAAAGGTGAGTATACAGAAGCAGTACCATTTTTGAAAGGTAAATTTGTAAAAGATTGTGACGTAGATATCGTTCGTTATTTAGCGAAGGAAGGTTTACTTTATCATAAAGAAAAATATGAACATAGTTACCCACATTGTTGGCGCTGTGATTCACCACTTCTTTATTATGCAGGAGAGAGTTGGTTAATCCGAACGACTGCAATTAAAGATACATTTTTACAAAATAACGATACTGTTACTTGGTATCCAGACCATATGAAACATGGACGATTCGGTAAGTTTTTAGAAAACATGGTGGACTGGAATATTAGCCGAAATAGATATTGGGGAACACCATTAAACGTATGGGAATGTGAAAGTTGCGATCATCAATTCGCACCAAAAAGCATTGCTGATTTAAGAGAGCATAGTACGAAAGAGACACCTGAAGATTTAGAATTGCATAAGCCATATGTAGATGAAGTGCAAGTTTGCTGCGAAAAATGCGGAGGAACAATGAATCGTACACCTGAAGTAATTGATGTTTGGTTCGATAGTGGTTCCATGCCATTTGCACAATATCATTATCCATTTGAAAATAAAGAGTTATTTGAAGAACAGTTTCCGGCAGATGTTATTGCAGAAGGCATTGATCAAACACGCGGCTGGTTTTATAGTTTATTAGCGGTATCAGCGCTATATACAGGAAAAGTACCGTATAAACGAGTGTTATCATTAGGGCATGTTCTAGATGAAGAAGGACAAAAGATGTCTAAAAGTAAAGGGAATGCACTAGATCCAGTTGATTTAGTAAATAAGTTTGGTGCAGATGCTTTAAGATGGGCTTTACTCGTTGACAGTGCTCCGTGGAATGCGAAGCGTTTTTCTGAAAGAACAGTACTAGAAGCCAAATCTAAATTTGTAGATACACTAGTCAATGTGTATAGTTTCTACGTTTTATATGCAAATTTAGATAAGTATAATCCAAATGAAACGTATGATGTAAAAAGGACGAAATTGGATGAGTGGGTATTATCAAGATTGCATAGTACAACGAAAAAGGTGAGAACAGCACTTGATGATTATCAATTTACGAATGCAGCTCGTGAAATCGCAACGCTTGTAGATGAAGTAAGTAACTGGTACGTAAGACGTTCACGCAATCGTTTCTGGGAATCTGGTATGAATGCTGAGAAAGCAGCTGCGTATGACACACTTCATGAAGTGCTTGTGACAATTAGTAAATTAATTGCACCATTTACACCGTTTGTCGCTGAAGATATTCATTTAAATTTAACTGGAAGTAGCGTTCATTTAGAAGATTATCCAGTTGTAAATGAATCATTACTTCAGCCGAAATTAGAAGTGGAAATGGATGCTGTTTTACAAGTTGTTGAGCTTGGAAGAAGTAACCGTAATCAGCATTCTTTAAAAGTAAAGCAGCCGTTAGCGGAACTTGTATTACTAGCACATAATGAAAATGATATGGATTGGGAATCTTATCGTGATATCGTAATGGATGAGCTAAATGTGAAAGCATTCCATGTTGAACTCGATGAAACGAAATACACGTCCTATCAATTAAAGCTGAATTTTAAAACGGCTGGGCCGAAGTTCGGTAAAAATGTGAATGCAGTAAATGGCTGGTTAAAACAATTGTCACAAGAAGAAGTACAGAATTTTGTTTCAACTGAAAAAGCGGTATATCAAGCCATGCCAGGAGAAGAAGTAGTTGTAACAGCTGAAGATGTATTGGTTGAGAAAGTTGCAAAATCAGGCTTCTCCAATACGACTAACGGACAATATACGGTTATGTTAGATACGAATGTAACGGAAGAATTGTTACAAGAAGGGCTAGCCCGTGAATTTATTCGCGCCGTTCAAGAATATCGTAAGCAGTTAAATTTACCAGTTAATTTACGAGTAGATGTTATTCTTGATACAGAGGAAGAACTACAGAAAACGTTAACGAATCATAAAGATTTGTTGGAAGAAAACTTACTTGTTAAGCAATTTACATTTGATCGCTTAACGAATGAAGACGATGAACTTTCTTTAGGTGAGACGAAAGTTCGCATTAAATTAAGCGAGGCTAAGTAAAGAAAAAGAAGTTGGAATGATTCCAACTTCTTTTTTGTATGGAGGAGAAAGAAATATATTTCTAAAATATTGTTTTCACTTTACACATAAATATTGAGAAAATTTCACTCTCCCTAAATGTAAAGGTAATAGAATTGTTCTTAGAGAATTACTCGTAGATTCACTTTATTTCGTTACTTATGAACAGTAATAGCCTTATAGGAATGGGGTAAAGGTTTCAATTTATTAGGGGGAGTGGTTCTATGTTTAATAAAAAAATGGTGGCAATGGCAATGACTGTGCCATTAGTAATGGGGACGATTTCTACGGTTTCGGCATTGGAAAAACAACAGCAGGTAAAGCTAGAAGCTTATTCACCACAGAAGAAAGCGACTGAATATTTAAAAGAAAATGCTGCACAGTATGGATTAAAAACAGACCTTTCAGACTTGCAATATATTTCTACAACAGAAACGTCAGTAGCTTCATATGTTAGATTCCAACAAGTTGTGAATGGTGCGCCTGTATTTTCAAAACAAATTACAGTTACTCTTAACGGAGAGGGAAAGGGAGTACTTGCTGTTTCTGATTATCAATCCGTTAAAGGTGTGAAGGAAGTAACGACAAAAATTACTGAAAAAGATGCAATACAAAAATCAATGGCGTATGTTGGAGAAGCAAGTGAACAAAACTTATGGGCTCCTACAGAGAAAGAATTCGGATATATTGTTGAGGAGGGAATTGCTCGTCCAGTATACAAAGTTGTAGTCCATTCTAATAATCCATTTGGTGCATGGGAAACATTTATTGATGCAGAAAATGGAAAGTTAATTAAAAAGGTTGATATAAACCGAAAAGCTGAAGGGTCAGGAAAAGTATTTTTACCTAATCCAGTCGTATCTAGCGGTAGTAAAGTAGGTTTAAAAGATAATAATGATGCAGATTCAACAGCGTTAACGAACCAATTAAAGACTGTTACGTTAAAAGGTTTAGATGGAACAGGATTTTTAATTGGAGAATATGTAACGATTTCTTCAAAAGCAAAAACGAAATCTACAAACTTACAATTTAACTATACACGCGCAAATGATAGCTTTGAAGATGTGATGTCGTATTATCATATTGATACATTACAACGTTACATTCAAGGGCTAGGTTTTAAAAATATTAATAACCGTTCAATTAAAGTGAATGTGAATGGAACGACGGCGGACAACTCATTTTATTCTCCGACAACGAAAGC
This sequence comes from Bacillus luti, assembly GCF_001884105.1. GTDB lineage: Bacteria > Bacillota > Bacilli > Bacillales > Bacillaceae_G > Bacillus_A > Bacillus_A luti. Next base: position 92,301 of record NZ_MACI01000089.1, read on the forward strand.
TTTAACTTTTGGTACTGGCGGAGTAGATGATGCAGAAGATGCTGGTATTATCGCACATGAATATGGGCATTCGATTCAAGATAACCAAGTTCCTGGCTTCGGTAGTTCAGCAGAAGGTGGAGCGATGGGAGAAGGATTTGGCGATTTCTTAGGTGCTACGTATGAAGATGCAGTATCGACAACAGGGTACGGAAAAGCATGTGTTGGAGAATGGGATGCGACTGCTTATTCTAGTTCAGATCCAACGTGCTTACGCCGATTAGATACGAATAAAGTATATCCGAAAGATATTACAAATGAGGTACATGATGATGGGGAAATTTGGGCACAAGGCCAATACGAAATGGCACAAGCTTTTGGCCGTGATGTAGCAACAAAAATTATTTTACAATCACATTGGTCATTAACACCAAATGCGAAATTCCGTGATGGTGCGAAAGCAATTAAGCAAGCAGATGCTCTTTTATATGGCGGACAACATGCCGCTGATATCGATCGTATTTGGGCAGCGAGAGGAATTAGTACGAACTAATATAAAAAATCGTGGCAGTAATAAGCCACGATTTTTTTGTTTTTTCAAGAACTCGTATTAGTAAATTAAGCTATATCAATGATAGTGTGAATAGATCTACATTTCATTTGTTTTTTGTGTCTTTAAAAATAAAATGCTCTTTAAATTTTTGAGACGCAACTTTTTGACCGTTTCTTATCGAACGGAAAGGGTGTTCTTGCCATGTAATAATTACATCAACTGCATCCGATTTTGTAGAAACTGGAAAATTAGCATGTTCAAATCCAGTTTTTCCACTTGCTAAACGATTTTCCTTTAGGGAGAAGAGTTCATATTTCGTTTTTGTTTTTTGCTCGTTGCGGAATACTTCGACTTGTACGTTATATACTTCACTGCTTCCAACATTTTTTACTGAAAATTGATATGTTTGAAATTCATCTTTTTTAGCTTGAAGCATTTTTTTGTTTACTTTTTTCGGTTGATCAATATTCACTTGCCATTGATCAGAGTTTTGAGAGATTGGTAAAGATTTTGGTGAGTATGCGTACGTTTCATTCACTACAATTAAGCATAACAACAGGAGAAAGAAACTAATTGCTTTTTTCATATGTATACCTCCGTTACAATTTTGATATTAATATGTGTGGGAAATGTGTAATTTATGTAATAAAATGGAAATCGTTATTGAAAAGACTAATACAAATTTAAATGGGTAAATAATAATAAAACGAAAAAATACTTACTAAATAACTGGAGAGGAAGCGAATTTAATAAAAAGGGCTTGCATTTTATAAATATAAGAGTTAGAATACTCTGTAAATATAAAAAGTGATGATCAGGAAAAGTACATGATGTAAGGGTCTACAGAGAGCAGCCGATTGCTGGAAAGGTTGCGATACCACATGATGGAAAGACACCTGTGAGTGTTGCTTTGAACGTGATAATTAGTAAAAGCAAACGGTACCTACCGTTATCAGGACTAAGATGGTCAGTAAGACAATTTGGGTGGTACCGCGGAAAAATCCGTCCCTATTTATAGGGGCGGATTTTTGTATTCTTTGAAAGGAGGTGAGTGACCGTGGATGATGATGACGACAACGACAACAATAACGTAAATAAAAATACTGGAGGGAAATGTAATGGGTCAAATAATGAAGCGTTCACTCACACGAGAATGTACGGAGCATAGCGGGAAGATTGTATTACTACAAGGATGGGTAAAAAAGATTCGTCATTTAGGAAATGTTAGTTTTTTATTATTAAGGGATCGAACGGGAGTTATCCAATGTGTATTAGAAAACGAGTTAGCAGGATACAAACTTGAGATGGAAAGTGTTGTCCAAGTAACAGGTGAAATAGTTGAGACATCGAAAACAGAAGTAGGTGTTGAAGTACTTGCTCATGAAGTGAAAGTATTAAATGGTGCAGAACCACTTCCATTTGAAATAAATAAAAAGAAGTTACAAGTTGGCTTAGATCAACTGTTGAATGAGCGAGTATTATCTTTAAGACATGAGCGAACCGCGGCGATTTTTAAAGTGAAAGCTACACTCGCTCAAAGCTTTAGTGAATATTTAATGGAGAACGATTTCACACGTATATTTACGCCGAAAATTGTCTCGCAAGGAGCAGAAGGAGGAGCGAATGTTTTTAAGGTTCCATATTTCCAAAAAGAAGCGTATTTAGCTCAATCACCACAGTTTTATAAACAAATGATGGTAGCTGGTGGACTCGAACGTGTTTTTGAAATTGCCCCAGTGTACCGAGCTGAACTGCATAACTCTTCAAGGCATTTAAATGAATATATATCGTTAGACGTAGAGATTGGCTTTATAAATGATTTTCATGAAGTGATGCAATTGGAAACGGATGTTTTACGACATATGTTTCAACAAGTAGTAAAAAACTGTGAAAAAGAACTACAACTATTACAAATAGAAGTACCTGTCATTACAGAAATACCGAAAATCCCATTGTTAGAAGCGCAAGAAATCTTGAAAGATAAGTATCATAAAGAATCTCCTGTAGGGGATTTAGATACAGAAGGTGAAAAATTATTAGGGAAATATGTAAAAGAAACATATAATAGTGAATTTGTTTTCATTACACATTACCCGAAAGAAGCCAGACCGATGTATACGATGCCAAATAAGGAGAATGCAGCTGTAACGGATTCTTTTGACTTATTATATAAAGGATTAGAAATAACGTCAGGCGCACAGAGAATTCATGATTATAATATGTTACTCACTTCTTTTAAAGAAAAAGGATTACATTCAGAGAAATTCCAATCGTATGTAGATACATTCCGCTACGGATGTCCGCCGCATGGTGGCTTTGGAATTGGACTAGAACGAGTTGTTTATAAGCTTTTACAATTATCGAATGTGAGAGAAGCGAGTGCTTTTCCGAGAGATTGTACTCGCCTTATACCGTAAAAAGAATCTTCGCGATTATCGCGAAGATTCTTTTTTTAATGTTCTTTTATTTTTACATTCGGTTTAAAAAGGGAGAAATATTGACTCTTTTTTTCTCTCTTTTCTTTCGCTAATACACTTAATAAAAGTGAGTTATCAATTTGATCTATATCACTTTTTAATGCATGTTGCAATCCAGATAACATCATGTATACAGCTAAAATAACAATAGTGAAAAATAAAACGGGGCCGAACGCTACCCAAGGTAAAACATTTAAAAACTGGTGATTATGACCAAGTAAAACAAGTGTACCCGCAATGTTAAATGAAATGGATTGAAACAGTGCTAAATGCAATAATAATACTAAAGTTTGCAGCATTTGTTGATTTATCCAAATGAAAATTTTGGGTATAAGAAAGGGTTTAAGATGTAATTTACAAATGTGAAAAAACCCACCACCTAATGTTTTGGAACTTGTCACAAATTCATTTTGTAGTAATAAACGAATTTCATTGCTGAAAAGTTGTACTAAATTAGGTACACTTATAAAAATTAAAACCGAAATCGTATAAGTAAGCCAAAGGTGTTCATCTTCTGGACGTACGAACATGATAGGTGATAGTAAAAATATCGCTAATAAGGTGCTAGGGACGTATTGGAATGTTTCAAATAGAACATCTAAAAAGCGTACGTATCGATAAAAATATGCATGAAGAACACCAAATATAAGTGAAAAGGTTATACGGGAAAAGCTAATAATTATTGCATAAAAAATGGGTGTTTTTGCATTGTAAAGAGTCCGAATTAACACATCATTCCCGTGCATATCTACCCCGAAAGGATGAGAAAAAGATGGCGGTGCTGGGGCTGTACGAGTTATTTTACCTTCGATGTATTGATATTCAGGGATAGGTTTGATTTTTCCTGTGTCTACTTTCTCTTTTGTAATATAACTTGAAATAATAATGGATACTAAAATTAAGAGTCCGATTAAAAATCGTATGTTAAAAACTATCTTTTTAAGCATGTAAATCCCTTCTTCCTGGTAAAATGCGTTTTAATAGTTCAAAGGAGAGATAGAATGGAATTGTTAAAATTAATATGCTTACAGTAATAATTTCCGGTGTTTGGTGCGTAATTAAAAATTTAAATAAGCCGTATGAATTAAATAAATACTCGAGTACGATCATATTGGAAATCATAAATAAAAAAATAGATTTTGCATTATAAAAGATGGAGAGTAAGGCGTTAATGAGTACGTGTTTATATAAAATGTAAAATGGCTTTAATCCTTTTGCGACCGCAACGTTTACGTAATCCTTTTGTAGTTCATCTTTATAGTTTAGTAGGCTGATTTTGTATAAGAAAATAATTGGTAATATACTTAACGTTACTATCGGTAACAAATATGTTTTTTCTTGCATAGTAGAAAAGGGAACGGTAACGAGTAAATTTGTATTTTTATAAATCCAAATGACAAATAACTGTACGCTGACGACAAAAAATAAGTCAGGCAATGATTCTAGTACGTGTAAAGTTTTAAGAATAAGAGATTGAATGCGTCTAGGGAAGTAAAATGTAAGTATAGTAAAAGTAGTAGAAAGAAGCACGGCGATAAGGAAGGCACAAATCATAATCGTTAATGTATGCGTATATGATTCTAGTAAGTATGGAAACAAGTCGCGGTCGGGCGATAGAGTGCCAGCATTGTTAATTCTATAAGTAATACTTGTAGGGTGAAACAAAGAAGAAATAACATTTGATATCGAGTCTAAATAGTTACTAAAATTAAATTGTAAAGTTGGTGTAGGCGGAATTGCTAGCGATTTTGCTGAGTTTGGAGGTGTACCGAAAAACAATTGTGGTAAGGAACAAATCGCAATAATACCAAGAATGATGAAAAATGAGCGGATAACAAAAAAACAACCATTCTTTAATAGTGACATAACGTTTTAATCTCCTTTTGTAAATGTCTGATTTGGAAGGCTAATAAACAGTAGGGGATGGACAAAACACCCACTGGAATAAAGTTTTACTTTTATGTAAATATTTTCTATGAATTTATAGAAAACTCCTTTTCGACAAAAAAATTAATATATACCTTGACAGTTATACATATTACCGATATACTTCATATTAATTTCAAAAGAAAATATATTCTAAATATTAAAATGTGTTGAATAGGAGTAGTAAGGTCATGTATTTGTACAGAGAGCTATGGGTTGGTGTGACATAGTCAAATGACAGCCTGAACTCGCCTAGGAGCAGTAAGGTGGAACGGAATTACATTCTTAGTAAATCTTAACGGTTAACCTTCGATATTAGGTTTGTAATCAAACGATTACTACTAAGGTGGATTCATAATGGAATCAATAAGGGTGGTACCGCGTTAAGTAAATGGCTTAGCGTCTCTTTATATAGAGACGCTAAGCCATTTTTTTATTTTATAGAAATAGAAATGGAGGG
>NZ_MACI01000090.1 GCF_001884105.1 Bacillus luti
ACAGTAAACGATACTGAACCACCAAAAATCCAATGCCCTAACAATATTACAAAAGCAAATGATCCTGGTGAATGCGGTGCTATTGTTACATTTCAACCTACGGTTACAGATAACTGTCCAGGTGTAACTTTTTCCTGTTCGCCAGCTTCTGGATCCTTCTTCTCTGTAGGAACCACTCCTGTGACTTGTACAGCCACGGACGCATCGGGAAATACAGCTACGTGTTCATTTACCGT
>NZ_MACI01000091.1 GCF_001884105.1 Bacillus luti
GCTTGTAAAATGACTCTTCATTTTGTTGTAATATTGATTTATGCTTTTGACATGTTTGCCCTTAACAAGGACAGGTTTCATACCTGTGTTTGTTACGATGGTTGCAAGGTTATCAATCCCTAAATCAATACTCATATAACGAGCATTCTCTTCAATAATTTGTTGTTCAGAAGGAACATCAATTACCAATTCCACTACATATTCATTGTATTTTGGAATCACACGAACTTGTTTCAGTTTACCTTCAGTGAAACCTAGTTTCCCAATATTTAATTGCAATTTCGTCTTTGGAAACTTTAAAAATCTACCGTTTTTAATGATGCAATCTTGGTTTGTATACAGAATCTCTTTTTCAGAAGAACGAATATACTTTGGAATCCTAGGCGTTCCAGCATATTTGTTTGGATTCTTTTTATAGTCTTTTAAACTAGCAAAAAAAGATTTCCAATTTTGGAACAAACCTTTCATGATTGACTGGCTACATTGCGTAGGCAAAGCTCGATAATCATTTTGAATCATAGCCTTAAATAGTGCATCTAGAAAGTTGTAATCTACATAAGGTTTTTCAAAATTAGGTTCTGAAAACAAATTACATGTAATCTCTTTCTGTTCTTCTTTAGGTTTTAATTTCTCTTTTTCCAATTTCTTCTGATAGGCAAGAAGTTGTGTGTC
>NZ_MACI01000092.1 GCF_001884105.1 Bacillus luti
GATTATGGATAATAATCAAATGCCAAATATGATGCCGATTATGGATAATAATCAAATGCCAAATATGATGCCAATTATGGATAATAATCAAATGCCAAATATGATGCCAATTATGGATAATAATCAAATGCCAAATATGATGCCGATTATGGATAACAATCAACCACCGAACATGATGCCATATCAAATGCCATATCAACAGCCTATGATGCCACCGAATCCGTATTATCAACAACCAAATCCATATCAAATGCCATATCAGCAAGGGGCACCGTTTGGACCGCAATATACGTCTATGCCAAATCCAAATATGATGCCAATGGATAATAATATGCCGCCGCTCGTGCAGGGTGAGGAAGATTGTGGGTGTGGTGGAGACAGTAGACTGTATAGTCCGCAGCCAGGTGGGCCACAATATGCGAATCCTTTATATTATCAACCAACTCAGTCAGCATATGCACCACAGCCAGGAACGATGTATTACCAACCAGATCCACCAAATGTATTTGGAGAACCTGTTTCAGAAGAAGAGGAAGAAGAGGAAGTTTAAAAAAGGCGGGATTATTCCCGCCTTTTTTGTATGTAGATTTATTTAGAAAGCGGAAGATGCACATCAAGTGTTAGAAAATTCCTAGTGAAATATTAACAGTGTAAAAATCCTCTCTGTTACTCATCATAAGAGGGAGCTTTTCAGAAGAGAAGTTCATCCTAACAGAGGGGGTTTTTGTATTGAATACGAAAGTAAAAGTGATTGCTGCTTCTTTGTTAGTTACCAGTGCATTAGCTGCATGTGGTACACCAAAAGATAATAACGCAATGGATGGACGTAATTACAATTACGAGCGTACATCTTATAATGATACACACCAGTATCGCGACAATGTGGCGCGTAACGATCGTTATACAGACTATGTAACATATAGAAACGGTCGTAACGATACAGGATATAATTATTACCGTGATGTAAATTACAACGGACAAATTGCAAATCCGCACCCAACACGTAATATTACAATGAACAATTCATACATTAACAACGATGGTAAAACTGCAGAAAAAATTACGAATCGTGTGAAACGTATGAATAACGTAGACAGGGTATCTACAGTTGTATATGGAAACGATGTAGCGATTGCAGTAAAACCACGTAATCCAGTATCGAATGAAACAGCGCTTGCAAACGAAATTCGTCAAGCTGTTGCAAATGAAGTTGGAAACAGAAATGTGTACGTTTCTGTAAGAAATGATATGTTTACTCGTGTGGATGCAATGAACACACGTTTACGTAATGGCACCGTTACAAACGATTTTAATCGTGACATAGTGAATATGTTCCGAGACATTCGTTACGGTTTAACTGGTACTATGCGATAGCAAAACAAAAGAGGAAGGGCTAGCCCTTCCTCTTTATTCATCGTCGTCTTGTAAACGACGTTTTTTTATAAAATAACTAACGGAGTACGATGCTAAAAAGCATAGGAAGAGAATACTACCTGTTAAAATAGCTTCAAAGAGAGGTCTTTCTGGACTGAAAATGATATAGATAATAGCCATAACGATTCCAACAATAAGAGAGCGTAAAACAATTTTGTAATAAGGAGTTAACTGTATTTCCTTTTCGCTTTCTTCTACATCGATAGAAATGCTTAACTGTAAATAACTAAGTACCATACTCGTAAGAATAAATAATAACCATAATGGAGATTTTGTAATTTGATCCGCTCCTTCAGTGAATCCGATATAGCCTAAAATACCAATTATACCAAGTGATTGAAAAAGAAAAGCAATACGTATGTTCTTTAATGTTTGTAGAATGAGACGTTCATCCTTTATTTTTTTCACAATATCCATCTCCTGTTTATTATGATTTCGATGTACATTTATTGTAACATATATATTGCATTTATCAATTTATAATTTACATGAAGTGATTTATAATAAAGGGGAGATAAAAATTTTTTTATAAATATGTTGCACTTATACGTTATTAATGTTATATTAGCAAAGCGATGAGCTAATTTACGTAAGACGAGAGATATGCTTAAGTGCTAAACACGCGAATGTGGTCGCCTGGTCTCTCGCCGTAAACGCATCAAGACGCCTGCTTTGCAGGCGTCTTTCATTTTATATGAATATAAAGGGAAGAATGGAGGAATCCAATCTTCCTTTTTTTATTGAAGTAAAAGTCGGAAAATAAAGTTATTTACAAGTGTATATGAAAGAGTTACTATTTAATGGTAATATATTACATGTTTTTTAGATATAAAAAGTTGGGATGAATAGGATATGGAGAATTTTGAATGTAGAAATACAGAAGTTGTATTAGAGAAATTTCAGGTCGTAACACCTATATTTCAGGCGTTGGGAGATGAGAATCGTCAGCAAATTATTATGCTGTTGTTAGAAAGCAAACAGATGAATGTAACGCAAATAACCGATAAAATGGGGATTTCTAGACCAGCTGTTTCGCATCATTTGAAAATTTTAAGACAAGCAGAACTAATTGTAGCGAATCGACATGGAAAAGAAATTTTTTATTCTATAATAGCTGGAGAATTTTTAAAGCAGGTGAAGGATTTACTACAAGCAATAGAGTCAAATTATTAATTTTTTTTAACTAACACGTAAACATGTTTAAACTTTTAAACTTATTTACGTGAAAGGGGTAATAAAAATGAACAGAATAAATCGTATGTATGTAATTATGCTATTTGTTCCTTTGTTTTGGGGTGGGTCTTTTGCAACAGCAGAGCATGTTATTACTGAAATTCCACCGATTACTGCGGCGACAATTCGTTTTGGCTTAGCGGGTTGTATTTTAATCGGTATAGTTTTTATGAAATCTGAGTGGAATACAAGTTTGTTATTAAAGAATTGGAAAGGGCTGTTATTTGTATCGTTAACAGGTATTTTTGGCTATAATGTTTTTTTCTTTATGGGACTTAACTATACTTCTACTTTGAATGGCTCGCTTATTATTGCTACAATGCCCGTTTTTGTAACATTGGGAGCAATATTATTTTTTAAAGAGTCTTGGAGTATAAAAGTCGGAATAAGTTTAATTTTGTCCCTTATCGGTGTAATAGTTGTTATTACGAGTGGTTCATTGAATACACTTACGTCTTTGTCATTTAATAAGGGGGATCTTTTATTTATAGCTGCTTTAGTCTGTGGGGTGTTATATAGCTTAACAGGAAAAAAAGTTATGAGTGGTGTCTCCCCTTTGTTGACGACAATGAGTATGACGGTATTGGGTACTGTGTTTTTAGCAGGCCTTTCTCTATATGAAGATGGATGGGGAAAGGTTGGGACGTTTTCTTTACAGGGATGGATAGAAATGTTGTATATGGTCATATGCGGGACATTAATTGGATATATCGTGTTTAATAAAGGAGTAGAAGAGCTAGGTGCAAGCACAGCGAGTATGTATTTAAATCTAACTCCTATTGTAGCTACTGGTATATCAGTTGCCTTATATGGAGCAGCTGTTACGTGGCAACAAATAGTTGGAATGGTAATCGTATTAATTGGAGTCTATATAGCGACGGTACAATCAAATAAAGATATAAAAAAGCTTTCAAGCAATCAATATGTTTCGAAATAGGTAGAAATCATTGGACTCTATAAGTCTTAATGGGAGTAATCTATGAATTAGGGATAAAACCCCCATTTCCGGAAAAGCTACAAATGAAAGTTTGATTTTGCCTAAAAGAGGTGAACGGAAATGAAATGGATACTGATTACAATGCAAGCGTTCGTTATGATGTTTTGTTTAGTTTATGAAACGAGTGCAAGGGCGGAAGGGCCAGTACCAGAAGTAACAGAGAAAGACCCTCAAGTTACAATTTTATTAGAGCGCATGTATGTTGATGGAGAAGTAAGTGAAGAAATATTTACAGAAAAAGTAGCGGATTTAGAAAAGTTTTTACAGCAATATAAAGAGTGGCAACTTGTTGATCGTGATGATGTGCAAATTGTATTACAAAAGAAAGTTGATGATATTTCTCCCTTATTGAAAACGAGTGGTTATTTCGGTGTTTCAGAGGAAGGGATATTACAAATCTTTAAAGGTGTGCCGCAAAGTGATAACGCGATTCATTCTTTTTTTCAAATTGATATGAAAAAGCTAGAGAGTTATGAACGGGCGAAGTTGAAGCGTGGTATTCGTATTAAGTCAAAAGAAGGATTCGTGAAGACAATCGAAAAAATGAAGCAATATGCAGTACAAAGTAAGAAAAAAAGCAGCTCATGGTGAGCTGCTTTTTCTTATTTATTTTTATCTAAAATTTGTTTTGCGATTTCATCAATTAGCATATCTTTTCCGATTGGATTGAATGCTTTCGTATTGAATACTTCGTTTGATACTTCATATACGTGATTGCTTTTTACTGCTTTATTATCTTTCCAAACGGCACTGTTTTTATAGTCTTCGTACACTTTATCAGCTTCTCCGCCGAAGTTTACAACGAACATTTGGTCAGGCTGGAATGCAACAAGACCTTCTAGTGATACTTGCGCCATCGTTTGCTTTAAATCTGTACCTTTTGTTGCTGGAAGTTTTAAGTCGTTAAAGATGATGTCACCGTATCCGAAGCTACCGTATACACGGAAGTTTTGTGGTGTAACTGCAACGAACATAAAGTTTTCATCTTTTGTTTTTTCTTTAATTTTTTTAGATAAAGAGTCTGCTTTTTTATCGTAGTCTGCAATCCATTTGTCAGCTTTCTTCTCTTCGTCAAATAGCTTGCTTACTTCTTTAAACTTACCGCGCCAATCTTCTAAGTTTGTTTCTAGAACAACTGTCGGTGCAACCTTTTCTAATTGATCATAAATTTTCAATTGACGATTATTTAAAATAATTAAGTCTGGTTTTAAAGCAGTAACAGCTTCTAAATCGACTTTAGGTGCCCAGTACCACCCTACTGCTTTTACGCCATCTAATTTTTCTGTTAAATGATTTTGGATTTTATCTTTATATGTGTTTGCTGTACCAACAGGTTTGTGTCCAAGAAGTAATAATTCTTCTGTTGATCCAGATAAATCAACAATTCTCTTTGGATTTACTGGAATTGTAGCTTCCCCTTTAGCGTGTTTTACAACTTTTGTTTTCGGTTGTTCTTTTGCTTTTGATTCTTCCTTTTGAGAAGAACAGCCAACGATAGAAAGAACAACTAGCATGATAGTAAATAAAATAAATACCTTCTGTTTCATCCTGATGTAACCCCTTTAATTAGTATTGATAATCATTATCGACTTCTGTATATTAATGTGCTTCAACCTTTCTGTCAATGGAAAATAACAGAAGTTTCAAATAGAGAACATTTGTTGGGGCAGTCTCGCTTTTCTATCATTAAATATGTTAAAATGGAATACATGATTTAAGAGGGAGAGATCGTATTTTGTTTGAATATGTTACAGGTTACGTGGAGTATGTAGGACCGGAATATGTCGTAATTGACCATAATGGAATTGGTTATCAAATTTTCACACCGAATCCGTATGTATTTCAAAGAAGTAAGCAAGAAATCCGTGTCTATACATATCATTATGTGAGAGAAGATATTATGGCGCTTTACGGGTTTAAAACACGTGAAGAGCGTTTATTATTTACAAAATTGTTAGGTGTATCTGGTATTGGACCAAAAGGTGCCCTTGCAATTTTAGCTTCTGGTCAAACAGGACAGGTCGTTCAAGCGATTGAACATGAAGATGAGAAGTTTTTAGTGAAGTTCCCAGGGGTCGGAAAGAAAACCGCGCGTCAAATGATTTTAGATTTAAAAGGAAAACTAGCAGATGTTGTACCAGATGCATTTGTTGATTTATTCTCAGACGAAGAACGTTTTGATGAGAAGAAAGGTTCATCAGCTGAGCTGGATGAGGCGCTAGAAGCTCTGCGCGCACTTGGATACGCAGAACGAGAAGTTTCTCGCGTTGTACCAGAGTTATTAAAAGAATCATTGACGACGGATCAGTATATTAAAAAGGCACTTAGTCTTTTACTAAATGGTAAGAGGTGAGTATAATGGACGAACGTCTCCTTTCAGGGGAATCTGCATATGAAGATGTGGATTTAGAATATTCATTACGGCCACAAACGCTCCGTCAGTATATTGGCCAAGATAAGGCGAAACATAATTTAGAGGTGTTTATTGAAGCTGCGAAAATGCGTGAAGAAACGCTAGATCACGTGCTCTTATATGGACCGCCAGGGCTTGGTAAAACGACGCTTGCGAATATTATTGCAAATGAAATGGGCGTGAATGTTAGAACAACTTCAGGACCGGCAATTGAAAGACCAGGTGATTTAGCTGCTGTCTTAACAGCACTTCAGCCAGGGGATGTATTATTTATTGATGAAATTCATCGTTTGCATAGATCAATTGAAGAAGTACTATATCCTGCGATGGAAGACTTCTGTCTTGATATTGTAATTGGGAAAGGACCGTCAGCACGGTCTGTACGATTAGACTTACCTCCATTTACATTAGTTGGGGCAACGACGCGTGCAGGTGCATTATCAGCGCCGCTTCGTGACCGTTTCGGTGTGCTTTCAAGATTAGAGTATTACACAGTAGATCAGCTTTCTGAGATTGTTGAACGTACAGCAGAAGTATTCGAAGTTGAAATTGACTCGTTAGCCGCACTAGAAATTGCAAGACGTGCTCGTGGTACACCTCGTATTGCAAATCGTTTATTACGACGTGTACGTGATTTCGCACAAGTTCGTGGTAACGGAACGGTTACAATGGAAATCACACAAATGGCGTTAGAACTATTGCAAGTAGATAAATTAGGACTCGATCATATCGATCATAAATTATTGCTTGGTATTATTGAAAAATTCCGTGGTGGCCCAGTTGGATTAGAGACTGTTTCGGCAACGATTGGAGAAGAATCTCATACGATTGAAGATGTGTATGAGCCGTATTTATTACAAATTGGCTTTTTACAACGAACGCCAAGAGGCCGAATCGTAACGCCGCTTGCATATGAGCATTTCGGAATGGAGATGCCAAAAGCATGACGGAGATGCCGAAATTGCTTATTACAGCAGGTATCTTACTTATCGTTGTTGGATTAGCTTGGAAGTTCATTGGAAGACTTCCAGGCGATATTTTTGTGAAAAAAGGAAACGTTACCTTTTATTTTCCTATCATTACATGTATTGTGTTAAGTATTGTATTATCTTTTATTATGTATATAATAAATCGATTCAAATAAGAAATAGGTGGATACAGTTATGGATATTAATCTGTTTGATTTTCATTTACCAGAAGAACTTATTGCGCAAGTCCCGTTAGAAGAGCGTGAAACATCGAGATTAATGGTGTTAGACCGTGAAACCGGTGATATTGAGCATAAACATTTTACGGACATTCTTTCTTACTTACATGAGGGGGATTGCTTAGTTTTAAATGAAACGAAAGTAATGCCAGCTCGTTTGCACGGTGTGAAAGAAGATACAGGTGCACACATTGAAGTACTTCTTTTAAAACAAGAAGAAGGCGATAAGTGGGAAACGCTTGTTAAGCCAGCGAAACGTGTAAAAGAAGGAACTGTTATCTCTTTTGGCGAAGGGAAATTAAAAGCAACTTGCACAGGAACGGCAGATCAAGGTGGACGTCAGCTTGAATTTTCATATGACGGCATCTTCTATGAAATTTTAGATGAACTTGGAGAAATGCCACTTCCTCCATATATTAAAGAGACGCTAGAAGATCGCGATCGCTATCAAACAGTATATGCGAAAGAAATCGGTTCAGCAGCAGCGCCGACTGCAGGACTTCACTTTACAGAAGAGTTACTGGAGAAGTTAAAACAAAAAGGCGTTGAGTTAGCATTTATTACACTTCACGTAGGGCTTGGAACATTTAGACCAGTTTCTGCAGATACGATTGAAGAACACCATATGCACGCAGAATATTACCATATGTCTGAAGAGACAGCGGCATTATTAAATCGTGTGAAAGAGAATGGTGGACGTATTATTACAGTAGGTACAACATCAACTCGTACGTTAGAAACAATTGCGACAGATCATGACGGTAAGCTTTGTGCTGCTTCTGGCTGGACAGATATTTTTATGTACCCAGGTTATGAATTTAAAGCAATTGATGGGTTAATTACAAACTTCCATTTACCAAAATCAACATTAATTATGCTTGTAAGTGCATTTGCAAATAGAGATAATGTACTTCATGCTTATAATGAAGCAGTAAAAGAAAAATATCGTTTCTTTAGCTTCGGTGATGCGATGTTCGTTGCATCTCACGATAAAATAGGAAACAAATAAAAGGAGTAAATTATGACAGCAATTCGTTATGAATTTATTAAAACTTGTAAACAAACGGGTGCGCGTTTAGGACGTGTACATACGCCACACGGTTCATTTGATACACCAACATTTATGCCAGTTGGTACACTTGCAACAGTTAAGACGATGTCACCAGAAGAATTAAAAGCGATGGATTCTGGCATTATTTTAAGTAATACGTATCATTTATGGCTGCGTCCAGGTCACGAAATTATTCGTGAAGCAGGCGGTTTGCATAAATTTATGAACTGGGATCGCGCGATTTTAACAGACTCTGGTGGTTTCCAAGTATTCAGTTTAAGTGACTTCCGCCGTATTGAAGAAGAAGGCGTTCACTTCCGTAACCACTTAAATGGAGATAAATTATTCTTATCACCAGAAAAAGCGATGGAAATTCAAAATGCATTAGGTTCAGATATTATGATGGCATTTGATGAGTGTCCACCATTCCCAGCTACTTTTGAATATATGAAGAAATCTGTAGAGCGTACAAGCCGCTGGGCAGAGCGTTGTTTAAAAGCGCATGAACGTCCACAAGATCAAGGTTTATTCGGTATTGTACAGGGTGGGGAGTTTGAAGAACTTCGTCGTCAAAGTGCAAAAGACCTTGTTTCAATGGACTTCCCTGGTTACGCTGTAGGTGGTTTATCTGTTGGGGAGCCAAAAGATATTATGAACCGTGTACTTGAGTTCACAACACCACTTCTTCCAGATAATAAACCACGTTACTTAATGGGAGTAGGTTCTCCTGACTCGTTAATTGATGGTGCAATTCGTGGTATTGATATGTTTGACTGTGTACTTCCAACTCGTATCGCGCGAAATGGTACATGTATGACAAGTGAAGGTCGCCTTGTTGTGAAAAATGCGAAATTCGCTAGAGACTTCGGTCCGCTTGATCCAAACTGTGATTGCTACACATGTAAAAATTACTCTCGTGCGTACATTCGTCACTTAATGAAATGTGATGAAACGTTCGGAATTCGTTTAACGTCTTATCACAACCTGCATTTTCTGTTAAACTTAATGGAGCAGGTGAGACAAGCTATTCGTGAAGACCGTCTTGGCGATTTCCGCGAAGAATTCTTTGAACAGTATGGCTTTAATAAACCGAATGCTAAAAACTTCTAATACATAATTTAAAAGGAGGAACAAAAGATGAACGCAGGTATGATGAATATCGTTATGATCGTTGCGATGTTTGCGATTTTCTATTTCTTATTAATTCGCCCGCAACAAAAGCGTCAAAAAGCAGTTGCTCAAATGCAAAATGAGTTAAAAAAAGGTGATGCTATCGTAACAATCGGTGGTTTACACGGTACAATCGAATCAGTAGATGAAACGAAAATCGTTGTTAAATCTGGTGGTTCACACTTAACTTTCGATCGCAATGCGATTCGTGAAGTTGTGAAAAACTAATGAGGAAGGCCCTGCATGAAATGTGCAGGGCCTTTTTTTAGTTAGTTTGCTTTGACATATTTACACCGAAAATACCACCAAGTGTGCTCGCACCCATTAATGCTAATTGATAAAGTAACTGTGAGTTCGATAAAGTTTGAGAAAAGCCTAAATAGTTAACTAGAAAAACAAGTACAGTGAATGTAAGTCCTGTCGTGAAACCTACTAGCCAACCTTTCCCTTGTGCCTTTTTTCCAGCGATAAATCCAGACATAAGCATGGAGAGGAGGGCTAGTATAAAAATTGTAATTACTAATGTTCCTTCACTAATATTCGTAAACCTTAATAAAAGAGCCATGACCATACTTGTAATAGAGGCAAGAATTAATAAGGTAATAATACCGAAACCAATTGCCGTTGATAATTTTTTCGTTCCATCCATTTATGCATTCCTCCTTTTTAATACAAGCATATTTTCATTTTGCTTAAGTTAGACTAGTTTCTTTTTTAAAGGGGAGTCTATATGTAAAAAGGAGATGTAGAAATGGAATGGGTATCAATCATTGGTCGGACGATGCTTTTGTATATCATCATCTTAATTATTTTTCGTCTTATGGGTAAGCGTGAAATTGGAGAGCTAAGTGTATTAGATTTAGTTGTATTCATTATGCTTGGTGAAATGGCAGTAGTCGCAATTGAAAATACCGATAAATCACTTTGGCACCAATTAGTTCCAATGACTTTTCTTATGTGTATACAAATCATTTTGTCAGTTATTTCGTTAAAGTATCAACGATTTCGGCATTTAATAGAAGGAGAGCCGGCTATTCTTGTAAATGCGGGAAAGATTGATGAAAAGAAGATGAGAAAGCAACGTTATAATATAGATGATTTAATGATGCAATTAAGGGAGCAGGGAGTCGGAGATATCCGAGATGTAGAATACGCTATTTTAGAACCATCTGGGAAGTTATCTGTCTTTCAAAAACAAAAAGGTAAACAGGATGCATTGCGGTTTACTCTTCCGCTTATTATTGATGGGGAAATTCAATCTAGTCATTTGCAAATGATTGAACATACAGAAGAATGGCTCATTGGGAAATTAAAAAACTTAGGTTATAACGATATAACACAAGTTTTGTACTGCAGCTTTCAAAATGGACAATTTTTTGTTGATTTAAAAGAAAACTAGAGGCTTACCATATGAAATAGTAAGCCTGTTTATTTCAAAAATGAAAGTTTACGAATGATAGGGAGTCGGCTTAACTCTTCTTTTCGAATCAGTTTGAAAGTGAAGAGGAGGATGGTATAAACGATTGTTGTTAAAATGATTTCCCATAACGTTTGTACACCGAGTGAATGAGAAAAAACAATATACTTATGAAGGTAAAAGCCGAAGCTACCTGCAATACCGATGGCAAGCCCACCAAAAATATAGTCTTTTGCGTAGATGGTAAATGTAATCTTCTTTAAAACGGTAGCATAGTGAAGGAAGGTTACCGTTACTATATTTGCCGCGATGGCCAGTGCAACCCCCATCATTTGAAAATCTGGCCTTGAAGCTAGTACAAAAATAACGATTAATTTCACGATGGCGCCAATAAATGTATTCATCATTGCAGCTCGTGCTAGGTTTAAAGCTTGCAAAACAGAGGTAAGCGGACTTTGGAAATAATGAAATAAAAAGCAAGGTGCAAGGAGTTGGATGAATGCTGTTGCACTATCCGATCCATACATAAGAGTTAAAACAGGAGAAGCAAATACGTATAATATAACGACTGACCACCCACCAGTAATTAATGAGATCCGAAGAGCTTGTTGTAATCGGTGTTCCACTAATTTATGCTGCCTTTTTGCCATCGCTTCGCTAATGGATGGAACAAGTGCTGTAGAAAGAGCGTATGTAATAAAGGCTGGTAATGATAGAAGTGGAAATGCATAGCCGTTTAATATACCATATTGCTGAGTTGCGACAGAGGCAGCAACGCCAGCAATCGCTAAGCTTTGCATAACAACGATAGGCTCAAAAAAATATGAAATGGAACCGATTAAACGGCTCCCTGTAGTGGGAAGGGCAATATCCATAAGAGAATAAAATGTCCCTTTGCTATTTTTTACAGTAGTGAAAAATCCAGAACGTATTGATAAATGTTTTTCGCGCTGAAATAAAGTGAGTAAAAATAATAACGACGCAACTTCACCGAGAACGGCTGATAACATAGCACCAGCTGCAGCATATTCTACGCCGTAAGGTAAAAATAACCGAATACATATAGCGATAATTGTAATGCGGACAACTTGTTCTATAACTTGAGCATAAGCGCTAGGCTTCATATTTTGTTTCCCTTGAAAATAACCACGTAAAACAGAAGAAACTGCAATAACAGGAACGACAGGCAAAATAGCCATTAACGGGTAGTACGTTCTTTCATCGGTTAATAATGTTTTTGCTAAAATGGGTGTGAGGAGCATAATCCCAATTGTTAAAATGATACTAATAACGGATGTAACAGCTAGGGAGACAGTTAATATTTTTTTGACTTTTTGTTTATCATTCACCGCTTCTGCTTCTGCTACAAATTTTGCGATTGCAACAGGAAGGCCGATTTGTGTTAATGTAATTGCTAAAATGAAGGTGGGAACAGCCATCATATAAAGGCCAACGCCTTCTTCGCCTAGTATACGTGCCATTACAATGCGGTTAATAAATCCAAGGATTTTTGTAATAAACCCAGCTATCATTAAAATAAATGCACCTTTTAAAAAGCTTTGTCTCGTCATACTCTTCTCCTACCTTCTCAAAATCAGTGGAATGATTTACAATAATTTATATGCACGTATGAGACAAGAATGACAAGCATTTAAGAGAGTGAAGTATGAATGCTCTTGAAAGTAGTAGTTATTGCTGTCCATTAGAGCGGGAGTAAAAGCGACTTTTCGTGCTGAAATAAGAAGGAGATGTTATATATGTTGGATAAAGAGGCTTTGGTAGAATCATACCGCGGACAGTTACAAGTCGTTTTGGAAAGTAAAGTAGAAGAGTTTCGAATGTTCGGTTATGACCGAGTGACAGATAATGATATTTGGAAGTTTCTCAAGGTGAAAAAGTGGAAAAAGATAGACAGTGATGTTAGGTTATATGAATTAGTAAATGATGTCTTAAGAGTAAGTGCTAATGAATATATGACTTATTTAACTGTTGAAGCATATCAAGCGCCACTTTGGTCATTTGATGAATATGAAAATAAATAACTGACTGCAATTGGTTTGTTCTTCCTTTTGCAGTATAATGATAGGTATTGATAAAGAGGAATTAATGATGTCTAAGATTATATATAAAGGAGGTAGTGAAGCGAAAAATAAATAATAAAAGTGTAGGTATTCCGTAAGGCTTACCGACATAGCTAGTGATGGGCTAGCAAAACTATAGAAAGGAAGTCTACTAACTAGGCGTATGCACACGTATAGCAGTGAATCGTAAGAGATTTATTGAGAGTGTTAGTAGCAGAAAGAGGGTACATATGGCAAAGCGTGGTACGAGAATTGCTGCCTTTTTCCTCATCGTTTTATTAATCGGTGGAGTAATTGGTGCAGCAGGAAAAGACATAGCAAAAGGAATTAGTCTAGGACTAGACCTTCGCGGTGGTTTTGAAATTCTGTATGAAGTAAAACCAGCCAAAAAAGGTGATAAAATTGACCGAGAGGCGCTTGTAAGTACGGTAGGTGCTCTTGAAAATCGTGTCAATGTTCTCGGTGTAAGTGAGCCGAACATCCAAATTGAAGGGGAAAATCGAATTCGTGTACAGCTTGCTGGTGTACAAGATCAGCAAAAAGCACGTGAGATGTTATCAACACAAGCGAAATTAACATTCCGTGATGTAGATGACAACCTTCTTATGGACGGAACGGATTTAAAAGGCGGCGGAGCGAAGCAAACATTTGATGAGCAAGGCCGTGCGAGCGTAGGTCTTACACTAAAAAGTGCTGACAAATTCCGTGAAGTAACTGAAAAAATTTCAAAAATGCCACCACCAACGAACTTAATGGTAATTTGGCTTGATTTTGAAGAAGGAAAAGATTCGTATAAAGCAGAAGCTGCAAAACCGAATCCGAAGTTTTTATCAGCAGCAACAGTAAGTCAAGTATTTAACCAAGCTGAAGTATCTATCGTAGGTGGAAACTTCACAGTTGAAAGTGCGAAACAACTTTCATCTTTATTAAATGCAGGTGCACTTCCTGTTGATTTAAAAGAAATGTATTCAACATCTGTTGGAGCGAAATTTGGTCAACAAGCGTTAGAGCAAACGATTTTCGCTAGTGCGATTGGTATCGCTCTTATTTTCTTATTTATGCTTGTATTCTACCGTTTACCAGGACTTGTAGCGGTTATTATGTTAGGTCTATACATTTTCGTTACATTACTTGTCTTTAACTGGATGCATGCAGTTCTTACGTTGCCGGGTATTGCGGCGTTAGTGCTCGGGGTAGGTATCGCAGTTGATGCGAATATTATTACGTACGAGAGACTGAAAGAAGAACTGAAAATTGGTAAGTCAATGATGTCAGCATTCCGTGCTGGTAACCATCGTTCATTAGCGACAATTTTAGATGCAAACGTTACGACTCTTGCAGCAGCTGGTGTGTTATTCGTTTATGGTAATAGCTCTGTAAAAGGATTCGCAACAAGTTTAATCGTAAGTATTTTAGTTGGTTTCGTTACGAACGTATTCGGTACTCGTTTCTTATTAGGATTACTTGTAAAGAGCCGTTACTTCGATAAAAAGCCAGGATACTTTGGTGTGAAACAAAAAGACATTATTCCATTAACAAAAGGTGTAGTACATCCACCGACAAGATTTGATCGTATTAACTTCGTAAATATCGGTCATAAATTCCTTGTTTTCTCGATTGTAGTTGTAATTGCGGGCGCAATTATACTACCAATTTTCAAATTGAATCTTGGTATTGACTTTGCGAGTGGTACACGAATCGACTTGCAATCAAAACAAGCAGTTACTGTATCTGATGTTCATAAAGATTTTAAAGAGTTGAACATTGATGTGAAGGAAGAGAATATTGTACCCACTGGAGATGACAATAAAGGATTCGCAGTTCGTACATTAGGTGTTCTATCAAAAGATGAAATTGCGAAAACAAAAACATTCTTCCACGATAAATATGGTACAGATCCAAACGTAAGTACAGTTTCGCCGACAATCGGTAAAGAAATTGCACGAAATGCATTTATCGCAGTATTAATTGCTTCTGCGGTTATCATTTTATACGTAAGTATTCGATTCCGATTTACGTACGCATTATCTGCAGTACTTGCATTATTACATGATGCATTTGTTATGATTGTTATATTTAGTATTTTCCAATTAGAGGTAGACTTAACGTTTATCGCTGCGGTATTAACAATTATTGGTTATTCTATTAATGACTCGATTGTTACATTTGATAGAAACCGTGAATTATACAAACAGAAAAAACGCGTTCGCGACATAAAAGACCTAGAAGAAATCGTAAATATGAGTATTCGCCAAACGCTTGGTCGTTCGATTAACACCGTATTAACAGTGTTATTCCCGGTAATTGCACTGCTTATCTTCGGTAGTGAGTCACTACGTAACTTCTCGTTTGCGTTACTTGTTGGATTAGTTGTAGGTACGTATTCTTCTGTTTTCGTTGCCTCTCAAATTTGGTTATTACTTGAAAACCGTCGTTTGAAAAAGGGTAAAGGAAACAAAAAGGTTGAGAAAGAAGTATCTGAACCGCAAGTATAAAAAAGCTGATGCCTCATAATGAGGCATCTCTTTTTTCGTTTGTGGATACAATAAGGTAGCAACTTTTGAAAGGGAAAGATGGAAGGAAGTGATTAGGCTATCGTTGTTTTTATTCTAATAAAAAGATAGGTTAAGAAAAGAAGGGATTTTAATTATGGAAAAAGATGAACGTTTTAAACAGGCCGAGTTTGGTGCTATTGTCGGAATCGTTGGTAATATTATATTAGCGATTGTAAAGGCGGTAATTGGTTATATTGGGAACAGTAAAGCACTGTTAGCGGATGCTGTGCATTCCGCATCAGATGTAATTGGTTCGCTTGCTGTACTTTTTGGATTGCGAGCAGCGAAGCAGCCACCCGATGAAGATCATCCGTATGGTCATGGTAAAGCGGAATCGATTTCAGCGATTATTGTTGCGGTGTTATTATTTATTGTGGGAATTGAAATAGCGATTTCGTCTATAAAAGCTTTCTCGCAAGAACTAGAACCGCCGAAAGGAATTACGATTTTTGCTGTTATTCTTTCAATTGTAGTGAAAGAAGGGATGTTTCAATATAAATTTCGATTAGGGAAGAGAGTAAATAGTGATGCAATTATTGCAAATGCATATGAGCACCGTTCGGATGTGTTTTCTTCAATTGCAGCTTTAATCGGTATTTGTGCAGCTATTATCGGTGGAAAGCTCGGGTTAGATTGGCTTGTATATGCTGATCCGATTGCGGGATTATTTGTTTCGATTCTCGTTGCAAAGATGGCGTGGAGTATTGGAGCGGAAGCAATTCATGCAACGCTGGACCACGTTCTTCACGAAGAGGATGTTATTCCGCTTAGAAAAGCAGTTCTGCAAGTGAATGGCGTAAAAAAAATCGGTTCTTTATATGCGAGGGAACATGGTCATTATGTTATTGTTGATATTAAGGTTTCTGTAGATCCATACATTACTGTAGAGGAAGGCCATAGCATCGGAAAGCATGTGAAAGAAAAGCTTATGGAACAAGATAACGTGCAAAATGTGTTTGTACATATAAATCCGTATTCTCCAAATTAAACATTGTTAACATTTTAGTATGCAGATATTGCATCGTAGTTTGCATTATATTGTCACCCCTTAATCTGTCTTGTATAATGAACAGGTTAAGGGGTGATTTCGTGTTACAACCGAAGACGCGTTGGAAAGAAAAAGAATATAATGAAGAGCGAGTGAGTGAATTAGCAAGTAAATTGCAATTATCACCTCTTGTTATCTCTTTATTCCTCGGTAGAGGACTAGATACAGAAGATAAGATTTTAGATTTTTTAAATACAGAAAATCAAGAATTCCATGATCCATTTTTATTAGAAGGAATGGACCGAACGGTAGAACGTGTAAATAAGGCGATTCAAAATGGAGAGCAAATATTAATATTTGGTGATTATGATGCGGACGGAGTAAGTAGTACGACGGTATTATATCTTGCTCTGAAAGAATTAGGTGCAGATGTAGAATTTTACATTCCGAACCGTTTTACAGAAGGCTATGGACCGAATGAAGAAGCGTTTCGTTGGGCGCATAGTGCGGGGTTCTCATTAATTATTACTGTCGATACTGGTATTGCAGCAGTACACGAAGCGAAGGTAGCGAAGGAGCTCGGAATAGATCTTATTATTACAGATCACCATGAGCCACCGCCAGAGTTACCAGAGGCACTTGCGATTATTCATCCAAAACTAGATGGTGGTGTGTATCCATTTCACTATTTAGCGGGTGTAGGTGTTGCGTTTAAAGTTGCACATGCACTACTAGGCCGTGTGCCAGAACATTTATTAGAAATTGCAGTAATTGGTACAGTAGCCGATTTAGTATCACTTCATGGTGAAAATAGGTTGCTAGTGAAGCGCGGTTTAAAGCATATGCGCATGACGAAAAATATCGGTTTAAAGGCACTGTTTAAAGTTGCTAACGTTTCGCAAAGTGAAATTACTGAGGAAAGCATAGGCTTCTCAATTGCGCCACGTATTAATGCGGTTGGACGTTTAGAAGATGCAGCGCCGGCTGTACACCTTTTATTATCAGATGATCCAGAGGAAGCGAAAGAACTGGCTGAAGAAATTGATGAGCTGAATAAACTACGAAAAGACATTGTAAAACAAATTACAGAAGAAGCTATCGCTGAAGTTGAAAATCATTTCCCGCCAGAAGATAATAAAGTGTTAGTGCTTGCAAAAGAAGGTTGGAATCCAGGAGTAATTGGGATTGTCGCTTCTAAATTAGTTGAGCGCTTTTATCGTCCAACAATTGTATTAAGTATTGATCCTGTAAAAGAAACAGCGAAGGGCTCAGCACGTAGTATTGCAGGATTTGATTTATTTGCAAACTTGTCAGATTGTAGAGAGTTATTGCCGCACTTCGGAGGGCATCCAATGGCGGCCGGAATGACGCTTCATATGAATGATGTAGAGGAATTACGTCGCCGTTTAAATGAGCAAGCAGATGCAATTTTAACAGAAGCAGACTTCATTCCAATTACAGCCGTTGATGCTTTTTGTAAAGTGGAAGACGTAACACTTGCAGCAATTGAGGATATGCAAAAGTTGGCGCCATTTGGTGTTGGAAATCCGAAACCGCGTATTGCAGTGAAAGATGCTGAGCTAGAAAGTATTCGTGCAATTGGATCAGACGGTTCTCATTTGAAAATGGCTCTTCGTGATGGACAAGCAACACTAGACACGATTGGATTTGGATTTGGTGCGTATGCAAAAGAAATTTCTCCAGTTGCAAAGGTATCTGTAATAGGAGAGGCATCCATCAATGAATGGAATAATTTTAAAAAGCCACAATTAATGGTACAAGATATTGCTGTAGAGGCTTGGCAATTATTTGATTGGCGTAGTATGCGTAATGTAGAAGCGAATTTAGCAGAACTTCCGAAAGAGAAAATAACAATGGTGTATTTTTCAGAAGATGTATTGAATAAATTTTCTCTAGAAGACTATAAGGAGCAGCTCATGCATGCATCCGAAGTAACGCATTTAGATGATCAATATATTGTGTTACTCGATTTGCCAAAAGGAACAGATGAATTACGTGAGTTATTTAAAGTAGGATTCCCATCGCGAATCTATGCGTTATTTTATCAAGAGAATAATCATTTATTTAGTACGATCCCAACGAGGGAACACTTTAAATGGTACTATTCTTTCTTGAACCAAAAAACACCATTTTCTTTAAGACAATATGGTGAACAGCTATGTCGTCATAAAGGTTGGTCAAAAGATACAGTAAATTTCATGACACAGGTGTTTTTTGAGTTAGAATTTGTTACAATAAAAGATGGCGTCATTTTTATGGCAGACAAAAAACAAAAGCGTGATTTAATTGAATCGAACACATATCGTGAGAAAATGAACCACTTACAATTAGAAAAAGAATTGGTTTATAGCACATATCAGCAATTATATACATGGTTTGAAACGATTCGTAATCATAAAGAAGTAGAACAGTTAGGGTAAAGGTTTTGTATTTACAAACCTTTTAGATCTGAGGAGGATTCAGAAATATGGATTTCAAGCAACATATCGCAATTGTACCGGATTATCCGAAAGAAGGTATTGTGTTTAAAGACATTACACCTTTAATGAACGACGGTAAAGCATACAAAGCAGCAACAGATGCAATCGTTGAATATGCAAAAAAAAGAGATATTGACCTTGTAGTAGGACCAGAAGCACGTGGCTTTATTATCGGTTGCCCAGTTTCTTATGCATTAGAAGTAGGTTTTGCACCAGTTCGTAAATTAGGAAAATTACCACGTGAAGTAATTACAGTTGACTACGGTAAAGAATATGGTAAAGATGTTTTAACAATCCATAAAGATGCAATTAAGCCAGGTCAACGCGTATTAATTACAGATGACCTATTAGCTACAGGTGGAACAATCGAAGCGACAATCAAACTAGTTGAAGAGCTAGGCGGAGTTGTAGCAGGAATTGCATTCTTAGTAGAGCTTACTTACTTAGATGGTCGTAAAATGTTAGATGGTTACGATGTATTAGTATTAGAAAAATACTAATCACTATATAGGTAAAACTACGGTGATAAGAAGTACCCGTGAATCTCTTGGAGAGGAGCGGGTACTTTTGTATAATTGCACAAAAAAATAAGGTGAAATGTCAGTAAAATCTTTTCCTTTTCACAATTCACAATCATTAGGTTATAATGATAGAATATAATTTATTCTACTTAATAAAGATAAAGTCAATTTTCAATAAAAGGTGATTCGATGGCAAATGAGCAGGTACTAACAGCTGAACAGGTACTCGAGAAAGCAAGTCAATATTTAGCGAATGAAGATATTGAGCTAGTAGCACGTGCCTATGAATATGCACGTGATGCGCATAGTGAACAATATAGAAAATCGGGTGAACCGTACATTATTCATCCAATTCAAGTTGCTGGTATTTTAGTGGATTTACACATGGATCCAGCAACAGTGTCGGCAGGTTTCTTACATGATGTAGTGGAAGATACAGAGGTTACATTAGAAGATATTGAACGGGAATTTAATAAAGAAATTGCTATGCTTGTTGATGGTGTGACGAAGCTTGGAAAGATTAAATATAAATCTCATGAGCAGCAACAAGCAGAAAACCATCGCAAAATGTTTATCGCAATGGCTCAAGATATTCGAGTTATTTTAATTAAACTAGCTGACCGTCTTCATAACATGCGTACATTGAAACATTTGCCCCAAGAGAAGCAGCGTCGCATTGCAAATGAGACATTAGAAATCTTTGCACCTTTAGCGCATAGACTCGGAATTAATACTATTAAATGGGAACTAGAGGATACGTCACTTCGCTATTTAAATCCACAGCAATATTACCGTATTGTAAATTTAATGAAGCGTAAACGTGCAGAGCGTGAAGAATATTTAGATGAAGTAATGACTGGCATTCGCGAGAAATTAAAAGAAGTTGCAATTCAACCTGAAATTTCTGGCAGACCAAAGCATATTTACAGTATTTATCGTAAAATGGCCCTGCAAAATAAACAGTTCAATGAAATTTACGATTTATTAGCTGTACGTGTCGTTGTAAATAGCATTAAAGATTGTTATGCGGTGCTTGGAATTATTCATACGTGTTGGAAGCCAATGCCAGGTCGTTTTAAAGATTATATTGCGATGCCGAAAGCAAATCTATATCAATCTCTTCATACGACTGTAATTGGACCAAAAGGAGATCCACTTGAAGTGCAAATTCGTACGAAAGAAATGCACGAAATTGCAGAATTCGGGATCGCGGCACACTGGGCGTATAAAGAAGGAAAAGCAGCAGAAACAACAGGTACATTAGAGAAAAAACTTACATGGTTCCGTCAAATATTAGAATGGCAAAATGAAGCTTCTAATGCAGAAGAGTTTATGGAGTCATTAAAAATTGATTTATTCTCTGACATGGTATTTGTCTTTACACCGAAAGGCGATGTAATGGAATTACCACTTGGATCTGTTCCAATTGATTTTGCGTATCGTGTCCATTCGGAAATTGGAAATAAAACAATTGGTGCAAAAGTAAACGGGAAAATGGTGACACTTGATTATAAATTAAAAACGGGTGACATCATTGAAATTTTAACATCGAAACATTCGTATGGACCAAGTCAAGACTGGGTAAAACTCGCTCAAACATCTCATGCGAAAAATAAAATACGTCAATTCTTTAAGAAGCAACGTAGAGATGAAAATATTGAAAAAGGCCGTGAGCTTGTTGAAAAAGAAGTACGTGGTCTAGAGTACGAGATGAAAGAAGTATTAGCGCCTGATAATTTAAAACGTGTTGCTGAGAAGTTTAACTTTGCGAATGAAGAAGATATGTTTGCGGCAGTAGGTTATAACGGAATTACAGCCGCGCAAATTGTTACGCGACTAACGGACAAGTTCCGCAAACAACGCGAAGAAGAAGAAATCGTTGAAGTTAAAGAAGTTCGTAAACCGATGAAAATTCGAAAATGGGATTCTGGTGTAAAGGTAAGCGGTGCTGATAATTTATTAATTCGTTTATCAAAATGCTGTAACCCAGTTCCGGGTGATGATATCGTTGGGTATATTACGAAAGGCCGAGGCGTATCGATTCACCGTCGTGATTGTGTAAATGTTCATACAGAAGAAGCGGTAGAACGTTTATTAGAAGTGGAATGGGAAGGTAGTCCTGAAAAAGAAATTGAATATAACGTTGATATTGAAATTTCAGGTTACGATCGCCGTGGTTTATTAAATGAAGTACTGCAAGCTGTTACAGAGACGAAAACGTATATTTCAGCTGTTTCTGGTAGAAGTGATCGTAATAAGATGGCGACAATTAATATGTCAATCTCTATTCGTAACTTACAACACTTGAAAAAAGTAGTGGAGCGCATTAAGCGTGTTCCAGAAATTTATGCAGTACGACGCATGATGCATTAATAGGGAGTGTAGAAAAAATGAGAGTTGTTTTACAACGATCAAAGGAAGCGTCTGTCACAGTAGATGGTGAGATTGTAGGACAAATTCCATTCGGTTTAACATTACTAGTCGGCATTACGCATGAAGATACAGAGAAAGATGCAACTTATATTGCAGAAAAAATTGCGAACTTACGTATTTTTGAAGACGAGAGCGGAAAGATGAACCATTCAGTACTTGATGTAGAAGGACAAGTTCTATCTATTTCGCAATTCACATTATACGGAGATTGTCGTAAAGGAAGACGTCCAAACTTTATGGATGCTGCGAAACCTGATTATGCAGAGCGTTTATACGATTTCTTTAATGAAGAGGTTCGTAAACAAGGTCTGCATGTCGAAACAGGGAAGTTCGGAGCGATGATGGACGTTTCTTTAATCAATGATGGTCCGGTGACCTTAATTGTGGAAAGTAAATAATGTTGCTGAAGAAGAGAGGATGATAGGATCCTCTCTTTTTTATACATTTTGGTATGTTTTGTTCATTTATCATAAGATTAATTGGTTATTGTTATCGTTGTTAACTGTATTCTTATGTTTGTTTGGAATCAATAGCTGATTTAATTATGTATAACTCTCTAATCAATATGGAACAATAAAAAGTAAAACATCCATATTGAATGTGAGGGATATACGTATGCGTATGAATGAAAAAGGGCATTCTGTTACAAATGGTGCAAATCAACTGTTTAACGTAAATTTACATGATTTCATTTCGAAAGAACAAAACAATACTTCAATGGAGCTTGCTTCTGAGTTTGGTATTTCGCTACAAGATGTAAAGCGTCTAAAGAAACAAATTGAGCGCTCTTAGAGCACTTGACAATCCTACTCAACAAACGTATAGTAATTTTATATTTACATATGAATATAACCGTTGATGGAGAAGAGTAAATGAGACACACATGGAAAGAGAAGAAATGTCTTAGGCTGAAAACATTTCTACATGATGACTGATTGAATGACACTCTAGAGGTTTCAACTTGAACGGCAAATATGCTTAGTAGAGATGAACGCATATTTAAGCGTTATTAAAAAAGTGGAAGCATACGTGCTTCAATTAGGGTGGCACCACGGGTATAATACTCTCGTCCCTACTGTTTAAACAGTAGAGGCGGGAGTTTTTTTATTTTTATTAAGATTAAAACAATTTGAGGAGGAACTGAATATGTCTATTCAAATCCCACGCGGAACGCAAGATATTCTTCCAGGTACTGTTGAGTTATGGCAGTATATCGAAGGGCAAGCACGCGAAATTTGCCGTCGTTACAACTATAAAGAAATTCGTACACCAATTTTTGAACACACTGAGCTATTTTTACGCGGTGTTGGTGATACGACAGATATCGTACAAAAAGAAATGTACTCATTCCAAGATCGTGGAGAGCGTAGTTTAACATTACGTCCAGAAGGTACTGCACCTGTTGTACGTTCTTACGTTGAAAATAAAATGTTCGGTGATGCAACACAACCAACGAAATTATACTATATCGGTCAAATGTTCCGTTATGAAAGACCGCAAGCAGGTCGCTATCGTCAATTCGTACAATTCGGTATTGAAGCAATCGGTAGTAACGATCCTGCAATTGATGCAGAAGTAATTGCGCTTGCTGTAGAGTTTTACCGCGGTATGGGCTTAAAGAATATTAAAGTTGTATTAAACAGCTTAGGTGATGCAGCGAGCCGTCAAGCGCATCGCGATGCACTAATCGCTCATTTCGAGCCACGCATTGGCGAGTTCTGCTCTGATTGCCAATCTCGATTAGAAAAGAACCCACTTCGCATTTTAGACTGTAAGAAGGACCGTAACCATGAATTAATGGGTACAGCACCATCTATTACAGAATACTTAAACGAAGATTCAGCAGTATACTACGACAAAGTTCAAGAACTATTAACGATGATGGATGTTCCATTTGAAAAAGATCCAAACTTAGTACGTGGTTTAGACTACTATCAACACACTGTATTTGAAATTATGAGTGAGGCAGAAGGTTTCGGTGCTATCACTACATTAAGCGGTGGTGGTCGTTATAACGGACTTGTACAAGAAATCGGTGGACCAGAAATGCCAGGTATCGGTTTTGCGATGAGTATTGAACGTCTAATTATGGCGCTAAAAGCTGAAAACATTGAGTTGCCAATTGAACATAGTATAGATTGTTACGTTGTAGCTCTTGGTGAAAAAGCGAAAGACCATGCTGCAAAAGTTGCGTTCGATCTTCGTAAAGCTGGCTTATCAGTTGAAAAAGATTATTTAGATCGCAAAATGAAAGCACAATTTAAATCAGCAGATCGTTTAAATGCGAAATTTGTAGCTGTATTAGGGGAAGATGAGCTAGATAAAGGTGTCATTAACTTAAAAGATATGGCAACAGGCGGACAAGAAGAAGTCGCATTAGATGTATTTGCTTCATACGTAGCAGAGAAATTAATATAGGGGGAACTTACAGTGGCTGAAAGAACACATGCATGTGGAAAAGTAACAGTAGAAGCAGTTGGACAAACAGTTCAATTAAAAGGTTGGGTACAAAAACGCCGTGACTTAGGTGGATTAATCTTTATCGACTTACGTGACCGTACAGGTATCGTACAAGTTGTATTTAACCCAGAAACATCAAAAGAAGCACTAGAAGTAGCAGAGACAATTCGTAGCGAATACGTATTACACGTAGAAGGTACAGTTGTTGAGCGTGGAGAAGGTGCAATTAATGACAATATGGCAACTGGCCGTATTGAAGTACAAGCAACGAAAGTAAATGTATTAAACGCAGCGAAAACAACACCAATCATTATCTCTGATGATACAGATGCATCAGAAGATGTGCGTTTAAAATATCGTTACTTAGACTTACGTCGTCCTGTAATGTTCAACACATTCAAAATGCGTCACGACGTAACAAAAACAATTCGTAACTTCTTAGATACAGAAGATTTCTTAGAAGTGGAAACACCAATTTTAACGAAGAGCACGCCAGAAGGAGCTCGTGACTATTTAGTACCAAGTCGTGTGCATGATGGTGAATTCTATGCATTACCACAGTCTCCGCAGCTATTTAAACAGCTTCTTATGGTCGGCGGATTTGAGCGTTACTATCAAGTAGCACGTTGTTTCCGTGACGAAGATTTACGCGCGGATCGTCAACCAGAATTCACGCAAATCGATATCGAGGCATCATTCTTAACGCAAGATGAAATTTTAGAAATGATGGAGCGCATGATGACGAAAGTTATGAAGGATGCGAAGGGTGTAGAAGTTAGTGCACCATTCCCTCGTATGAAATATGCTGATGCAATGGCTCGCTACGGTTCTGATAAGCCAGATACACGCTTTGAAATGGAACTAACAGACCTGTCTGAATTCGCAGCAGGTTGTGGTTTTAAAGTATTTACAAGTGCTGTAGAAAGCGGCGGACAAGTAAAAGCAATTAATGCAAAAGGTGCTGCGAGCAAATACTCTCGTAAAGATATCGATGCATTAACTGAATTCGTAAAAGTATACGGTGCAAAAGGTCTAGCTTGGCTTAAAGTAGAAGAAGACGGCCTAAAAGGACCGATTGCGAAATTCTTCGGTGAAGAAGATGCAAACGTGTTAATGACTACATTAGAAGCTACTGCTGGCGACTTATTACTATTCGTAGCAGATAAGAAGAGCGTTGTTGCAGATAGCTTAGGCGCACTTCGTTTACGTCTAGGTAAAGAACTTGAGTTAATTGATGAAAGTAAATTTAACTTCCTATGGGTAACGGATTGGCCACTTCTTGAGTACGATGAAGATGCAGATCGTTACTTCGCAGCTCACCATCCATTCACAATGCCATTCCGTGAAGATGTTGAACTATTAGAAACAGCACCAGAAAAAGCGCGCGCGCAAGCATATGACCTTGTATTAAACGGTTATGAGCTTGGTGGTGGATCACTTCGTATTTACGAGCGTGACGTACAAGAAAAAATGTTTAAAGCACTTGGATTCTCACAAGAAGAGGCGCAAGAGCAATTCGGATTCTTATTAGAAGCATTCGAATACGGTACACCACCACACGGCGGAATCGCATTAGGTTTAGACCGTCTTGTTATGTTACTTGCAGGCCGTACGAACCTTCGTGATACAATTGCATTCCCGAAAACAGCAAGTGCAAGCTGTCTATTAACAGAAGCTCCAAGCCCAGTTGCAGAAGCACAACTTGAAGAGTTGAACTTGAAATTGAGCTTGAAAGAAGAGAAGTAAGAGAAGTAAGAATAGGGTCTAGATGGTTATACTAATACCATCTAGACTTTTTTTGAGAGGTTGTTTAAAAAGTCCGGTTCAGCTGGCCGTCGCATCTCATCGTTGCTTCGCCAGTCCGGTGCTCATGTAGTACGCCTACACTGCGCTCCTCCTGACTTCAGCGCCTCGATCTGCTCGGCCATCTGAATCCTCCTTTTTAAACGTGTATTGGAAGGAAGTTTAAAAGGTTATTTAAGAAGTAAAAAAATCCGGTTTACACTATGTTTTCATTATCGAAATATGTATTTTTAGGAATTCTATAACTTTTTCTATACAAATAGTCGGAAAAAGGCTAGAATACATGGTAGACCATTTTTGTAATAGGAGTGTAGAGCTGAATGTTACATCAATTTTCACGTAATGAATTAGCCTTCGGTAAAGAAGGACTTGAAATATTAAAAAATAGTACAGTTGGTATTTTAGGAATTGGCGGCGTAGGGTCATTTTCGGCTGAAGCGTTAGCGCGTTCTG
The DNA here is from genome assembly GCF_001884105.1 of Bacillus luti. Lineage (GTDB taxonomy): Bacteria > Bacillota > Bacilli > Bacillales > Bacillaceae_G > Bacillus_A > Bacillus_A luti. The sequence continues at coordinate 26,718 of NZ_MACI01000092.1, forward strand.
GCGTAGGACGTCTCGTATTAGTTGATAAAGACGTTGTAGATATTACAAACGTAAACCGTCAAATTCATGCTTTAGTATCTACTGTAGGACGTTCAAAAGTAGAATTAATGAAAGAGCGTATTGCAGATATTAATCCAGAGTGTGAAGTAATTGGACTAGAAATGTTTTATACGGATGAAACATATGAAGAGTTCTTTAAACACGGTTTAGATTTCGTAGTGGATGCATCTGATACGATTACGTTCAAAATTCATTTAATTAAACAGTGCTTGCGTCGTAAAATCAAAATTATCTCATGTATGGGTGCAGCAAATAAAATGGACCCAACTCGTTTCCGTATTGCGGACATCTCTAAAACACATACAGATCCAATTGCGAAAGTAATTCGTACGAAGCTTCGTAAAGAGGGTATTAAAAAAGGTGTAAAAGTTGTCTTCTCTGACGAAAACCCAATCGTAATTCGTGAAGAGGTACGTAAAGAAATCGTACCAGACGAAAATGCAAAAATTCGTAAAGCAAAATTACCACCTTCTTCAAATGCATTCGTACCATCTGTGGCAGGCCTAATTATGGCAAGTCACGTTGTACGTGAGCGTATTAAAAACGTAGAAGTGAAACGTGTAGGGCAAGAATAAAAAGAAAGCATATATCCGTCTAGGATATATGCTTTTTCTATTATGTTTTAAAGAATTGCTGAGATTTGCAATACTAATAATTCAAATGTAAGTAATCCTAATAAAGAATAATCGTATTTATCCGGCTTATAGGCGGAAGTCTTTTTTAAACTGTGAATGGTGAAAAGACCTAAAGTCAGGACGAGAACACTGAGTGTTATTTTGAAGACTATTAATGAAATAGCAATCAGCTCCTTTCAATCGTATATGTTTATAGTAACATGTAATTGAAGTTTATCCAATTAATTCCAATTGCTACCTTATACGACAGGTCGGCTTTTTTGTGAATATTTGTCGGTAAATCGATATTCCTTGTCGAATCGCCGATATAATTGCCTTTACCAATACGCTGTCCACAGAGGAAACAAAAAAGGATGTCACTTAGCCGGAAAATTGGGCTAGGTGACATCCTTTTTAATTCTCTGCAGAATATATAATATCTAAATTTCCATTTTGATCTGTTTTGAAAATTGGAGCAATCTGTTCTTCTTGTTCTTCAACTGAAACGAGTTTTCGAGCGCGGTCCATAATTCTAACAAGCATGGCGTAATCTTCTTCGATCGCTTGTTGTTTTTTTGTGAGTACAGCTAATTTTGTTTCAAGTTCATGATTCGTTTTTTTCAAGGAAGTGAGCTGATCTTGTAATACGTCATTTTCAGTTTGTAATTTCGCAAGTGAAGGGTTATTGTGCTCCAAATTTTTCAGAAATGCGATGACATTTTGCATTGTAAGTTCTTGTTTACTTGGCGTAATATCTTCTGAAAACTCAGCATCGATTACGAGTTGAGGAGTTTTTGTAAATTGCTCTTTTTCTATTTTAGCTTCAGAACGTTTTAACTCTTTACGCTGTTTTTTTGCAAGTTGTACTGCATCTTCGTAATTTTGTCTTACTTCAGCGTTCCATCTAAAACCACAAGCTGCGGAAGTACGGTTTAAAGCATCGCCAACTTCATCAAACGCTTTTATTTGTGTACTTCCGCTGCGAATATGTCGCAAAACAGTTTCTGCTAAAAGGAGATCGTCTTCTTTTGTCCATGCATCTTGACGTGTTTTCATAAGCGAAGCCTCCGTAATGGTGACGTTTTCGTTTATGTTACCCTTTATTTTTTGTTTTATTCGAACTTTGTAATCTTTCATACACAGTAGAAAGTGCTTGTTCAAATTTCCCTGTCGTTTTCGGTTTATAATATTGCTTGTTTTTAATTTTGTCAGGTAAGTATTGTTGTTGTACCCAGCCGTTTGGCTGATCATGTGGGTATAAGTATCCAATGCCTCTTCCAAGTGATTCGGCGCCTTTATAATGACTATCTTTTAAATGACTAGGAATATCACCTGTTTGTCCATTACGTAAATCGTGTAATGCGGCATCAAGTGCTTTATAAGCTGAATTTGATTTTGGTGATAAGCAAAGCTCGATAACGGCATTCGCAAGTGGTATGCGCGCCTCTGGGAACCCAACTCGTTCAGCTGATTCAATTGCTGCTAGTGTACGTGGTCCAGCCTGCGGGCTAGCGAGTCCAACATCTTCATATGCCATAATGAGTAGACGCCTACCGATACTTTGTAAGTCACCAGCTTCAATAAGACGTGCTAAATAATGGAGTGCTGCATTCACGTCACTTCCGCGTACTGATTTTTGAAATGCTGATAATACGTCATAATGAGCATCTCCACCTTTATCGTGAACGAAGCTCTTTTTTTGCAAGCATTCTTCTGCGATTTCTAGCGTAATCTCCGCAGCTTTGTCATCAGTTGTAAAGCTAGATAAAACAGCTAGTTCAAGTGCATTATAAGCGGAACGCATATCTCCGCCTGATGCATTTGCAAAGTGATGTAATGCTTCAGGCGTAACTGTTACATTATATTCTCCAAGACCTTTTTCTTTATCTTCAAGTGCTCGTTTTAAGCCAATTAAAAGATCATCTTCTGTTAATGCGTGTAATTCGAAGATTTGACAACGACTTCGAATAGCAGAATTAATAGCATGGAACGGATTACTCGTCGTTGCACCAATTAAAGTAAGAAGCCCACTTTCTAAATGAGGTAATAGAAAGTCCTGCTTTGCTTTATCTAGACGGTGCACTTCATCTAAAATTAAAACGAGATGTCGATGCATTTTTGCTTCTTGTACGACAACTTCCATATCTTTTTTATTATGGGTAACAGCGTTTAATAGACGAAACGGGGTACCAGTACTTCCTGCGATTGCGCTAGCGATTGATGTTTTTCCTGTACCTGGAGGCCCATATAAAATCATAGATTGAAAATGATTTGCTTGGACCATTCGCCATAAAATCTTACCTTCACCAACTAAATGCTGTTGCCCAATAATTTCTTGAATATTTGTAGGGCGCATTCGATGTGCGAGTGGTTGTTTCATATTGACCTTCTCCCTTAATGTATAATCTCACTCTATCGTATCATTTTTTGTAATGGAATTTGAAATAAGATGCTGTTTGTGGGGAAAATGAGTATAAATATTTTCATTTTTCTTTCAATTGTAATAATTTCCGAGTTTTTCAATGTGATTTTATGTTATCATTTTGATACACAAGTTGAAATTTCTTATAATACTATATTATGCTATAATTTCATAGGATTTTAAATTGTGTTCTTATATAAATAAGATATAACTAATAGAAGTGAAAATTTGAAAAGAGGTGCAAAATAGATGAAGATTTCAACGAAAGGCCGCTACGGCTTAACAATTATGATTGATCTTGCAAAAAAGTTTGGTGAAGGTCCGATTTCATTAAAATCAATTGCGCAGGCGCACGACTTATCGGAACATTACTTAGAGCAATTAATTTCACCGCTTCGTAACGCTCGTCTTGTAAAGAGTACGCGTGGTGCATATGGCGGATACGTGTTATCTGATCAGCCAGCTAACATTACAGCTGGAGATGTAATCCGTGTATTAGAGGGTCCGATTAGTGTTGTAGAAATGATTGAAGAAGAAGAACCAGCACAACGCCAATTATGGATGCGTGTTCGTGATGCGGTGCAAGAAGTGTTAGATAGTACAACGTTAGAAGATTTAGTACGTTATGAGGAAGAAAATCACGGGGGCTATATGTTTTACATTTAATTCCTTGTGAAACGATTTGGAAAGAAGGAGATTTAATGGAACGCATTTACTTAGATCATGCTGCGACATCTCCGACTCACCCAGAAGTGGTCGAAAAGATGATTCCATATATGACAGAAACATTCGGAAACCCGTCTAGTATTCACTTTTATGGACGTCAAACGCGCCATGCAGTAGATGAGGCGAGACGCGTGTGTGCACGGAGCATTCACGCAAATCCGAATGAAATTATATTTACGAGCGGTGGTACAGAAGCTGATAATTTAGCACTTATCGGTGTAGCGCGTGCGAACCGTCATAAAGGTAACCATATTATAACGACGCAAATTGAACATCATGCAATTTTGCATACATGTGAATTGTTAGAGCGTGAAGGGTTTGAAGTGACATATTTACCTGTTGATGAAACAGGACGCGTTCAAGTTTCTGACATACAAAAGGCATTAACAGAAGAGACAATTCTTGTATCTGTTATGTTTGGGAATAATGAAGTTGGGACGATGCAACCAATTGCGGAAATAGGTAAGCTGCTAAAAGAGCATCAAGCTTATTTCCATACAGATGCGGTACAAGCTTACGGTTTAGTAGAAATTAATGTGAAAGAGTTTGGTATTGATTTACTATCAATTTCAGCTCATAAAATTAACGGACCAAAAGGTGTAGGGTTCTTATACGCTGGTGCAAATGTGAAATTTGAACCGTTATTAATAGGCGGGGAGCAAGAAAGAAAACGCCGTGCTGGTACGGAAAATGTACCTAGTATTGTTGGGCTTCAGCATGCAATTTTTATAGCTGAAAAAACTCGTGAGCAAAAAAATGCCCAATATGAAGAGTTTAAAGATATAATGGTATCTGTCTTCAAAAATGAAGACATTACTTTCGAGGTAAACGGAAACTTGGAATATCGATTACCACATGTGTTGAATATAAGTTTTACAGGGATGAATATTGAACCGTTTCTTGTAAACTTAGACTTAGCTGGCATTGCAGTATCAAGCGGTTCGGCTTGTACAGCCGGTTCGATTGATCCATCACATGTATTAGTGGCGATGTTCGGGAAAGATTCCGATCAAATACGTTCATCCGTACGCTTTAGTTTCGGACTTGGAAATACGAAAGAGCAAATTGAGAAAGCGGCGTACGAAACAGTGAAAATCGTGAAGCGATTAACACAAAATTAGTATGGGAGGTGACATGATGAACAAACTACCTCACGAAACACGCGTTGTCATCGGGATGTCCGGTGGCGTCGATTCATCTGTAGCAGCTCTTTTATTAAAAGAGCAAGGTTATGATGTAATCGGAATTTTTATGAAAAACTGGGATGATACAGATGAGAATGGTGTCTGCACAGCAACAGAAGATTACAATGATGTAATTGAAGTGTGTAACCAAATCGGTATTCCGTATTATGCAGTAAACTTTGAAAAACAATACTGGGATAAAGTATTTACGTACTTCTTGGACGAGTACCGAGCTGGTCGTACACCAAACCCAGATGTAATGTGTAACAAAGAAATTAAATTCAAAGCCTTTTTAGAGCATGCAATTGCGCTTGGTGCGGATTATGTAGCGACAGGCCATTATGCACGTGTTGCTTATATGGACGGCGAATATAAAATGCTTCGCGGCGTTGATGACAATAAAGACCAAACGTACTTCTTAAATCAATTAAGCCAAGAGCAATTATCAAAAACAATGTTCCCATTAGGCGAATTAAAGAAACCGCAAATTCGTGAAATGGCGAAAGAAGCTGGTTTAGCGACGGCGGCGAAGAAAGATAGTACTGGTATTTGCTTCATTGGTGAGCGTAACTTTAAAGATTTCTTAAGTAACTATTTACCAGCACAACCAGGTGTGATGCAAACATTATCTGGCGAAGTGAAAGGGAAGCATGACGGTTTAATGTACTATACAATTGGCCAACGTCATGGCCTTGGTATTGGTGGTAACGGTGATCCGTGGTTTGCTGTTGGGAAAAATTTGAAAGAAAACATTTTATATGTTGATCAAGGATTCCATAACGAACTTCTATATGGCGATGAAGTTATTGCTACGAATGTAGGATGGGTAAGTAACAAAGTAAAAGAAGCAGAATTTAAATGCACAGCGAAATTCCGTTATCGTCAAGAAGACAACAAAGTAACGGTTCAAATCGTTGATGAAAATACAGTTCGTATTCTTTGTGACGAGCCAATTCGTGCAATTACACCAGGACAAGCAGTTGTTTTCTATGATGGGGATGAGTGCTTAGGCGGTGCTACAATCGATGAAGTATACCGTAGTGGTAATAAATTAGATTATTTAGGATAAACGAGAAGCCTCTGCCGATTAGCGGTTAGAGGTTTCTTTTACATAAAGCGAATTTTCGTTCGCTTGGAAAATACATTCTTTGTTATAATTTGTTGTAGAGGTGAAGGACATGTCAAACAAACTTGAAACAGGTATTCAATATATGCAAGAAGGAAACTGGGAAGAAGCGGCTAAAAATTTTACAGAAGCAATCGAAGAAAATCCGAAAGATGCGCTTGGCTACATTAACTTTGCGAATTTATTAGATGTATTAGGCGATAGTGAAAGAGCGATTTTATTTTATAAACGTGCATTAGAGTTAGATGATAAATCCGCAGCTGCTTATTATGGCTTAGGAAACGTATATTACGGTCAAGAGCAATTTGCAGAGGCTAAAGCTGTATTTGAACAAGCAATGCAAGCGGGATTACAATCAGCTGATGTAACATTTATGCTAGGTATCACACATGTGCAACTTGGAAATGATCGTCTTGCACTACCTTTCTTACAAAGAGCAACTGAATTAGATGAAAATGATGTAGAGGCTGTATTCCAGTGTGGACTTTGCTTCGCACGATTAGAGCACATTCAAGAGGCGAAACCTTATTTTGAAAAGGTATTAGAAATGGATGAAGAGCATGCAGATGCGTATTATAATTTAGGTGTTGCTTACGTATTTGAAGAAAATAACGAGAAGGCCCTTGCTCTATTTAAGAAAGCAACAGAAATTCAACCAGATCACTTTTTAGCTGGTAATGGTATTCGTTTATTAGAGCAAGAAGCTGAATAAGATGAATATGTAGTTTAATGGGTAGTTATCCCTCATCTAAAAAGGTGGGGGATGTACTGCTCATTAAAGTGAAAATATCGGGAAGGAGAGGAAAGATGGGAAATCAACATGCAATGGATTTGTTCGAGGAAGAGAAAAAATTTATAAAAGCGCAAGTTCTTCATACCATTTTCCACAACGAAGAAAACCTCTATTCCGTTGTCAGTATGAAAATCATTGAAACAAATGAAACGTACGATGAAAAAAAAGTAATGATAAACGGTCATTTTCCCCGCATGCATGAAGATGAAGTGTTTACATTGACAGGTCATTTTAAAGATCATCCAAAGTATGGGAAACAATATTTGGTTGAAACATTTAAAAAAGAATTGCCGCAAACAAAAGCCGGTATGGTGCAATATTTAGCGAGTGATTTATTTAAAGGCATAGGAAAGCGTACAGCTGAAAAAATTGTGGACCATCTTGGGGAACATGCTATTTCTAAAATTATGGATGATCCTGATGCGTTAAATGGTGTTGTCAACAAGCAAAAAGCGCAGGAAATATATGAGACAATCGTTGAGCATCAAGGGTTAGAGAAAGTAATGAGCTTTTTAAATGGTTACGGTTTTGGAACGAAGCTTTCTATTAAAATTTATCAGCAATATAAAGAGATGACATTAGAAGTGATTCGGAATAATCCATATCAACTTATCGAAGAGGTTGACGGGATTGGATTTGGACGAGCAGATGATATAGGACGTGCGTTGGGGATATCGGGTAATCATGATGACCGTGTGCGTGCGGGATGTTTTTATACGTTAGAGAATGTATCCTTGCAACTCGGCCACGTTTATATGGGAAAAGATCAACTTGTAAGAGAAACGATGTCACTTTTAAATAATCAAGAAGGAAGAGTGACGGAGGAAGATATTATAGCCTGCGTTGAAATGATGCAAAGTGAAGGGAAAGTCATCATTGAAGAAGAACGAGTGTATTTAGCATCGTTGTTCTACTCTGAAAAGGGTGTTGTAAAGTCTATTCGCAGGCTCATGAATCAAGAAGAAACACCTTCATTCCCTGAAGCGGAAGTGTTAAAGACATTAGGTGAAATTGAAGAACAGCTGAATGTACAATATGCACCATTTCAGCAAGAAGCAATTCAAACGGCGCTTCATAAGCCGATGATGCTATTAACAGGTGGACCAGGAACAGGAAAAACAACTGTTATTAAAGGTATTGTTGAAATGTATGCGTCACTTCACGGGTTATCGTTAAATCCGAATGAATATAGTGATGATAATCCATTTCCGATATTATTAACGGCTCCAACAGGAAGAGCAGCGAAGCGAATGAGCGAATCAACAGGACTTCCGGCTTGCACAATTCATCGTTTGCTTGGCTGGACGCCAGAAGGATCTTTTCAGCGCAATGAAACGGATCCGGTTCAAGGGAAGTTACTCATTATTGACGAGTTTTCGATGGTTGATATTTGGCTTGCAAATCAGCTGTTTAAGTCATTGCCGACAAACATTCAAGTTATCGTTGTAGGTGATGAAGATCAGTTACCATCTGTAGGACCTGGACAAGTGTTAAAAGATTTATTAAATGCAGGTGCAGTTCCGACAGTAAAGCTTACAGAAATTTATCGTCAAGCAGAAGGGTCATCTGTTATTCAACTTGCCCATGCAATAAAAGATGGCACGCTTCCGCCAGATTTAGCGCAAAATAAAAAAGATCGTTCGTTTATTAGCTGTACAGGGGCTCAAATTGTTGAGGTTGTCAAAAAGGTTTGTGAAAATGCTAAGACAAAAGGTTTTAGTGCAAGAGATGTACAAGTATTAGCACCAATGTACCGCGGACCTGCTGGCATTAATGTACTGAATGAAGCACTGCAACAAGTATTTAATCCGAAAAGGGAAAAGAGTAAAGAAATTGCTTACGGTGATGTTGTATACCGAAGAGGCGATAAAGTGCTGCAACTCGTCAATCAGCCAGAAAGCCAAGTGTTTAATGGTGATATTGGAGAAATTGTTTCGGTATTTTATGCGAAAGAAAATGTTGAACAACAAGATATGATTATCGTTTCATTTGATGGAATTGAAGTTACGTATACGAAACCAGATTTAAATCAAATTACACATGCATATTGCTGTTCCATTCATAAATCACAAGGTAGTGAATTTCCGATTGTGATTATGCCGATTGTAAAAAGTTACAACCGTATGTTACGTCGTAATTTAATTTACACGGGCATTACAAGAAGTAAGAAGTTCCTTATTATTTGCGGGGAGGAAGCGGCTTTCCAGTCTGGTGTAAATCGCCTTGATGATGCGATGCGTCAAACGACTTTAGCTAGTCGATTGCAGGAATCACAAGGAGAAGTACAGATGGTAACAGTTAATGGCGAAGAAATGGACGTGGAAAACATTTCACCGTATGATTTCATGTAACAAGGTGAAATTATATAGTGAAACTTTCAAACGTATAACGTTGAAAGGCTCCAGTAATGTATAAATGAATGCGGTTTGGACATAATGGCGAATAGAATCTGGGAGACTGTAAGGAGATGAAAGCCATATGTTCATTTGTCCAAATTGCAAAGGGAAAGACATTGGAAAAATAGGTGTCAACCAATTTTATTGCTGGAATTGTTATATCGAATTATCGGTTTCAAAGGGGAAAATCCATACGCATCAAGTAGAAGAAGATGGTTCGTTAAGCTCTCTTGATGATTTATTTGATGAGAATGAAAGAACGATCGGATAACGAAAAGGGGGATTTACTTTGAATATACGCAATTCATTAATCGCATTAGGTGTTGGAGCAGCAGCATATCAATATGCTCGCAAACAAGATGTATTTTCAAAACGCAATATGAAAAAAGCACGTAAGATGATTAAATCTTATTTATAAGCGTAAAAACTCCCTTCCTGATAAGGGAGTTTTTTTATGCGCTTGTATGCAAATATAACAGTCCAATTTCAGAGAAGAGATAAGATAGGCCGTAACATCCAACGCCAAGCATGCCGTAATGAAATAATTGCTTCGCTCTTTCTTTTCGTGAGGAACGAATAAAGAAACCTTTCCAAATACCAAACCCGATACAAACCCATTCAAGAATCATAAAAAGTGCAGATAATACAAGCATAAACAAAACCATAGCGAGCCCTCCTGATTATATTGTTCCATGTTGTACTCTCAGGGGTGGTTGTCCTTATTATGTTAAATATATGTACGTCTTTACAAAACAGTATTGTCTGTATGAAAAGATTTTAAAAGTTTTGCACATAACCTACCCTATTTATTTTCAAAATAAAGGTGGAGGAGGTTTTTCGTGTGAAGAATCTTAAAATCATTTGGATATATCGTTTAGGATTATTGTTACTTGTATTTCTTTGTTTGCTTGTCTTTTTAAAAATTAAGCCGCTATGGGCGCCGATTATTTTTGTATTTAAAGTGGCGATAACACCGTTTCTTATTGCGTGTTTTATTGCTTATTTATTGCATCCTTTAATTGAAAAAATTCATAAAGAGGGAATGCCTCGCACGCTTGCTATTTTGCTCATTTACATTCTGTTCTTTGGTGGGATTGGGTATGGGATTTATAAAGGAACACCAGTTGTTATTAAGCAGTTACAAGAGATTAATGAACAATTTCCGCAGTTTACAAAAATGTACGATTCTTGGATGGATGGGGTTACAGAACAAACAGCAAATTTCCCATCATTTATTCATGAAAAGGTGAAACAAATTTTTGGTGGTGTAGAAACGAAAATTCAAGCACTTTTAAATAAAGTGATGAGTACAGCTCGTGGTGTACTTGATTCGTTGCTCATTATTTTCTTAATACCGTTCATTGTATTTTACATATTAAAAGATTACGGTGAGTTTTATCATATATTTTGGAAACTAGTCCCGAGTAAATGGCGTAGTACGGGTCAAATGCTTGCGAAAGAAATTGATAAATCGCTCGGAAGTTATATTCGAGGACAGTTATTTGTTTGCTTAGTATTAGGGGGAGTATCTGTTCTTTCTTTTTGGTTTATTGGTATGAAGTATCCATTATTACTCGGTATTATTATTGGGGTAACGGATATAATCCCATACTTTGGTCCTATTTTAGGGGCGATTCCGACGTTGATGATTGCAGCGACGGTATCAACGAGTTTACTCATTAAGGCGGGAATTACGATCGCTATTTTGCAATTTTTGGAAAGTAACATTTTATCGCCTTATATCGTTGGTAAGTCGCTTCGAATGCATCCAGTTATTATTATGCTTGCATTACTAGTTGGAGGAGAGGTAGCTGGGATTGTTGGCTTGCTAGTATCGGTTCCTATTTTAGCTGTTATTCGTACAGTTATTGTGCATGTGAGACCTCTTTGGAAAAGAGAAGATGTTTAATGTGAAAGCCCTCTATTTATGGAATAGAGGGCTAATGATATATTTATTTAGAGAGCTGTTCGTATATTTTTTGAACGAGTGAGCTCACATCATTTGTTTGAATATGTTTTATTCTTTTCCATTCATTATCATACATAAATACAATTTGATTACTGAAAAGACGCTTCTGCTCTTTTAGATTAGAAATGTTTGCGAAAGAGTACTCTTCAAATAATGGGTTCTTACTTACATCTGGTCCGTAAAAGAAGAGCCGTTTATTCGTTAAAATTAATAGTCCTGGTCTTGCGACGGAACGATAAATAAATATATCTAATGAACATGCAGTGTACAATAATATCGTTTCGTCATTCGTTAACATATTTTTAGCTTTATTCAACAAGGTTGTCATTATAATCGCTCCTTTATTATTGATAATTTAATTATAACAAAATATAATATTCAGAAAAGTTTATAGAAGTAGTGCAATTTGTTAATGAATGCATAATATATGAAAAGGCTGTTAAGAATGAATAGTAGAATAGCTATGATTAATAAGCGATTGATATAAGATAAATGATTATCCACATTGACAAACTTAAGAGAATTCTATTATATTTAGTCATATAATACATTAAATCAATGACGGAACAAGTACGTTACAGTCCATTTATAGAGAGAAGCTTCCATATGGCTGAAAGAAGCTTTAAATGAAGGGTAACAGAAAGCTAATCCTGAGAGCAGCTAATCACTGCCGTCTTGCCACGTTACGGCACCATGAGGTGATGAATTGATTCGTATCGTAATCAATTCATAATTAGGGTGGTATCGCGAGTTAACTCTCGTCCCTTTTATAGGGGCGGGAGTTTTTTATATTTAAGGAGGAAAATACAATGAAACAACTAACAGGCGCTCAAATTCGTCAAATGTTTTTAGACTTTTTCCAAGAAAAAGGACATGCAGTAGAACCTAGTGCATCACTAGTTCCACACGAAGATCCATCTCTTCTTTGGATTAACAGTGGTGTAGCAACATTAAAAAAATATTTTGATGGACGCGTAATCCCGCAAAATCCACGTATTACAAATGCTCAAAAATCAATTCGTACAAACGATATTGAAAACGTAGGAAAAACAGCTCGTCACCATACATTCTTTGAAATGTTAGGGAACTTCTCAATCGGTGATTACTTTAAAGAAGAAGCAATTACTTGGGCTTGGGAATTCTTAACGAGCGACAAATGGATCGGATTCGATAAGGAGTTATTATCAGTTACAATCCATCCAGAAGATGATGAGGCATTCACAATTTGGAATGAGAAAATGGGTGTTCCGAAAGAGCGCATTATCCGTTTAGAAGAAAACTTCTGGGATATCGGTGAAGGACCAAGTGGACCGAATACAGAGATTTTCTATGATCGCGGAGAAGCTTACGGTAATGACTTTAGTGATCCAGAACTATATCCGGGCGGAGAAAACGAGCGTTACTTAGAAGTATGGAACCTTGTATTCTCTCAATTTAATCATAATCCAGACGGTTCATATACACCACTTCCTAAGAAAAACATCGATACAGGGATGGGTCTAGAGCGTATGACATCTATCGTTCAAGATGTGCCTACAAACTTTGACACAGACTTATTCATGCCAATGATTGGTGCAACAGAAACAATCTCTGGTGAGAAGTATCGTAATGGTGACTTAGAAAAAGATATGGCGTTTAAAGTAATTGCTGACCATATCCGTACAGTAACATTCGCTGTTGGTGACGGTGCTCTTCCATCTAACGAAGGCCGTGGTTATGTATTACGTCGTTTATTACGCCGCGCGGTTCGTTACTCGAAGAAATTAAACATCAACCGTCCATTCATGTTTGAATTAGTATCGGTTGTTGGAGAAGTAATGAAAGACTTCTATCCGGAAGTACTTGAAAAGAAAGATTTCATCGAAAAAGTTGTGAAAAATGAAGAAGAGCGTTTCCATGAAACACTTCATGATGGTGAAGCAATTTTAGCTGAAGTTATTGCGAAAGCAAAAGAAGAAAAAACAACTGTTATTTCTGGAGTAGATGCATTCCGTCTATACGACACATACGGTTTCCCTATTGAATTAACAGAAGAATATGCAGAAGAAGCTGGAATGACAGTGGATCAAGCAGGTTTTGAAAGCGAAATGGAAAAACAACGTGAGCGCGCACGTGCTGCTCGTCAAGACGTTGATTCTATGCAAGTTCAAGGTGGTGTCCTTGGGGAAGTTAAAGTAGCAAGTGAATTCGTTGGTTACGGTACAGTTGCAACAGAAAGTAATGTTGTTGCACTTGTGAAAAACGGTGAATACACAGACAGCTTACAAGCTGGTGAAGAAGGACAATTAATGCTTGATGTAACACCATTCTATGCTGAGAGCGGTGGACAAATTGCAGACCGTGGTTACCTTCTTGCTGATGGCGTGAAAGTGCTTGTAAAAGACGTACAAAAAGCACCAAATGGTCAAAACTTACACAAAGTAGTTGTGGAAGAAGGTACATTAACGAAAGACGCGGCTGTGAAAGCTGTTATTGATACAAAGAACCGTAGTAGCGTTGTGAAAAACCATACAGCAACTCATTTACTACACCAAGCATTAAAAGATGTACTTGGAATGCACGTTAACCAAGCGGGTTCTCTTGTAACTTCTGAACGTCTACGCTTTGACTTCTCTCACTTCGGTCAAGTACAAGCTGACGAATTAGAAAAAATTGAGCGTATTGTAAACGAGAAAATTTGGGAAAGTATTGATGTTGAGATTTCTCAAAAAGCAATTGAAGAAGCGAAAGAAATGGGCGCAATGGCATTATTCGGTGAAAAATACGGTGATGTTGTACGCGTTGTACAAGTTGGCGATTACAGCTTAGAGCTTTGTGGTGGTTGTCACGTTGATAACACAGCTTCTATCGGTATTTTCAAAATCGTTGCTGAGTCTGGTATCGGTGCAGGAACTCGTCGTATTGAGGCAGTAACTGGTAAGTCTGCATACGAATTAATGAACGATCAAGTAGGCTTATTAAAAGAAGCAGCTGGAAAAATGAAAACAAATCCGAAAGATATTTTAACAAGAGTTGATGGTCTATTTGCTGAAGTGAAACAACTGCAAAAAGAAAACGAATCTCTTGCTGCGAAATTAAGCAATATCGAAGCTGGAAACTTAACGGATTCAGTAATGACAGTTGATGGCGTGAACGTATTAGCGGCGAAAGTAAACGTTGCAGATATGAACAACTTACGTACAATGATGGATGACCTGAAAAATAAATTAGAGTCAGCAGTTGTCGTATTAGCTTCTGTAAATGACGATAAAGTAAACATTCTAGCAGGTGTAACAAAAGACTTAATTAGTCAAGGTTACCATGCTGGTAAGCTTGTGAAAGAAGTAGCTTCTCGTTGCGGCGGTGGCGGTGGCGGCCGTCCTGATATGGCGCAAGCAGGCGGTAAAAACCCAGCT
>NZ_MACI01000093.1 GCF_001884105.1 Bacillus luti
GAAGCTTTAGCATTTGTACAAGAGTACGTTAAATCTGTTTCAAAATAAAGAGATAGTAGTGTACAATGGTAGGGAGAGGAGAAGTTCTTCTCCCTATACTTACTATATAAGTGAGGTGCTTGAAATGGACGGTTTTGATAAAACAATGAAGTTTAGCATTCAAGATGAAAAACAGAGTGTCCATGTAAACGATGTACTTTTAACTGTGTATGATGCACTTCAAGAAAAAGGTTATAATCCGATTAACCAAATCGTCGGTTATTTATTAAGTGGAGATCCAGCATACATACCTCGCCATAAAGATGCTCGAAGCATCATTCGCAAGCTTGAGCGTGATGAGTTAATCGAAGAGCTTGTGAAGTCTTACTTGAAACATCATCGTGAGGAGTAGTTTATGCGGATATTAGGTTTAGATGTAGGTACAAAAACAGTCGGAGTTGCAATGAGCGACGAAATGGGCTGGACTGCACAAGGACTGGAAACAATCAAGATTAACGAAGAACGAGGTCACTTTGGTTTTGACCGTATTTCTGAGTTAGTAAAGCAGTACAATGTGGACAAAATAGTAGTAGGTTTACCTAAAAATATGAATGGTACAATTGGCCCACGTGGTGAAGCGTGCCAGCAATTTGCAGAAAACCTACGAGAGCTGTTACAATTAGACGTTGTAATGTGGGACGAGCGTTTGTCAACGATGGCAGCGGAACGTCTGCTCATTTCAGCTGATGTAAGCCGTAAGAAGCGAAAGCAAGTAATCGATAAGATGGCTGCAGTCGTAATCTTACAAGGATTTTTAGATAGTAAATAAGAGGTGACCAAAATGGAAGAAAATCAAATTACAATTGTAGACGAAAAAGGTAA
Source organism: Bacillus luti (assembly GCF_001884105.1). Lineage (GTDB taxonomy): Bacteria > Bacillota > Bacilli > Bacillales > Bacillaceae_G > Bacillus_A > Bacillus_A luti. The sequence continues at coordinate 862 of NZ_MACI01000093.1, forward strand.
CGAACATTTATGTGAAATTATTTTCACTTTTGATGCTGAAAAATTTGGCAAAAAATCATACGTAGTCTTCTCTCCAATCGGTGAAGTAGACGAAGATGGAGATCAAATTTATGATGCAATGGCTTATGAGCAAAATGAAGAAGAGGGCGGAAGTTTACTTCCAATCGAATCTGAAGAAGAGTGGGAAATGGTACAAGAAATGTTCAACACTCTAGCTGATGAGCAAGAAGCTGAATAATAAGTACTGAAAAGGTGGACGATATATCGTCCATCTTTTTTTATATGTAAAATGAAAGATTTTTTGTCGAAACTGCGTAATCCTTTGTAGTATAATGAGACGGATTGTAGAAAAATAAAGTATCTGTCAAAAATGATAGGTAAGTTTATTGTGATTTTTCATCGTGTTGTATAGAAAGATGTACATATGGCCTACAATTGAATAAGGAGGAAGAGTTTTGGTAGAGAATCAAGTGAAAAAGAAGCGTAGACGCATTTTTTTATTTTCGATTATTGCACTGCTTTTAGTTTGTGGTTCAGTCTATGCGTATATTTCATCGGCATTAGGACCAGTTGATAGCGGGAATAAAAAAGAGATTGAAGTAGAAATTCCAAAGGGATCATCTACTAGTAAGATTGGTGAGATTTTAGAAGAAAAAGGTGCTGTGAAAAACGGTACAGTTTTTAGTTTTTATACAAAGGCTAAATCAAAAAATTTACAAGCTGGTACATATTTGTTGAATCCTTCAATGAGTGTTACAGATGTTATTGAACAAATGTCATCTGGTAATGTACATCGTCCAGCTCTTTATAAAGTGACGATAAAAGAAGGGGCGCAAGTAACTGAAATTGCAGAAGCGGTTGCAAGCGAATTAAAGTGGAATAAAGATGATGTTGTACGTCAATTAAACGATAAAGCATTTATTCAAAAAATGCAGCAAAAGTATCCGAAGTTATTAACGGATAAAATCTTTGATAGCAATATTAAATACCCGTTAGAAGGGTATTTATACCCTGCGACATATTCTTTCTATAAGAAAGATACGACGCTAGAAGAAGTTGTAATTCCGATGCTTGAGAAAACGAATGCAATCATTGTTCAAAACGAGGAGAAAATGAAAGCGAAGAACTGGGATGTTCATCAGCTTTTAACATTATCTTCCCTTATTGAGGAAGAGGCAACTGGTTTTACAGATCGTCAAAAGATATCCAGTGTGTTCTATAATCGTTTAGCAAAAGGGATGCCGCTTCAAACGGATCCAACGGTATTATACGCACTTGGAAAGCATAAGCAACGTGTATTATACGAAGATTTAAAAGTAAACTCACCGTACAATACGTATGTTGTGAAAGGATTGCCAGTGGGACCAATTGCAAACTCTGGTAAACATTCAGTAGAAGCAGCATTAGAACCGGCGCAAACAGATTATTATTATTTCTTAGCTGCACCAAGTGGTGAAGTGTATTATGCGAAAACGTTAGAAGAGCATAATGCATTAAAGCAAAAATATATTACGAAAAAACAGTGAAATGGGGAGGGATAGCGAAAAAGGTCGCACATCCCTCTTTTTTGTGGTAAAATATATCGGGTTAAAAACTGGCAGAAGAATCGTTTTTAATATCAAAACGGGACGTACAAGCTAAGGGTGAAGCTGGCTTGTATTTTTATTGCATTCTATGTGTGAAAAGACGTCATAGAGGCACTTCTCCATGTAAATAAGGAGGACCATTTATGGAGGATGCAGTTAACGAGTACCTATTATCATTTATTGATCCGAAAGATAAATTAATTCTGGAAATGGAAGAATATGCAACAGAAAATCATGTGCCGATTATGGATCGACTTGGAATGGAATTTATGCTGCAATTTTTACGTTTAATTGGACCGAAAAGCATTTTAGAGCTTGGTACGGCAATTGGCTATTCTAGTATTCGTATGATGCAAGCTATTCCAAATTCACGTATTGTGACAGTTGAGCGCAATCGTGAACGATATGAAAAAGCACTTGAATATATAGAGCGTTCCCCAGTAAAAGAACGTATTTCAGTTATATACGGTGATGCGTTAGAAACGGGCGAACAAGTAAAAGAACACGGAACATTTGACGTTATTTTTATTGATGCAGCAAAAGGACAATATCGTCGCTTTTTTGACTTATATGAACCGTTATTAAATCCTGGTGGCGTAATTATTTCAGATAATGTTATGTATCATGGACTTGTAACGACTAAAGAGAAGATTGAAAACAGACGTACACGTGGTTTAATCCGTCGTATTAAGACGTACAATGAATGGCTTATGAACCATGAAGGATATGATACAACGATTTTCCCAATTGGTGATGGAGTAGCTGTTAGTAAAAAGAGAGGGTGACCAAGGTATGAAGAAACCTGAATTGTTAGTAACGCCAAAAACATTGGCGGATATCGAACCTCTTGCGAAAGCAGGGGCAGATGCGGTAATGATCGGTGAGCAAAAGTTTGGTTTACGTTTAGCAGGGGAATTTGCACGTGAAGACGTAAAACAAGCTGTTCATATTGCGCATGAAAATGGTGTGAAAGTATACGTAGCAATGAATGCTATGTTCCACAACGATAAAGTAGAAGAGTTAACAGATTATGTTGCATTTTTAAACGAAGTAAATGTAGATGCGATTGTTTTCGGAGATCCAGCGGTATTAATGGCCGTTCGCGAAGTAGCACCAAATATGCAGTTGCACTGGAATACAGAAACGACAGCAACAAACTGGTTTACTTGTAACTACTGGGGACAAAGAGGAGCAAAACGTGCTGTATTAGCTCGTGAGCTTAGCTTAGATGAAATTGTTGAATTAAAAGAAAATGCTGAAGTGGAGCTTGAAGTACAAATTCACGGTATGACTTGCATGTTCCAATCGAAGCGTTCACTAGTAGGAAACTACTTTGAGTATCAAGGACGTAATCTTGACATTGAAAAGAAAAAATATGAAGAGAATATGTTCTTATATGATCCAGAGCGTAACAATAAATATCCAATTTATGAAGATGAAAATGGTACTCATATTATGAGCCCAAATGATATTTGTTTCATCGATGAATTAGAAGAACTAATCGATGGTGAAGTAGATAGCTTTAAAATCGACGGTGTACTAAAAAGTTCTGAATACATTATCGAAGTAACGAAAAAATATCGTAAAGCAATTGATTTATGTGTAGAAGATCGTGATGCGTATTATGACGTGAAAGACGACTTATATAAAGAGATAGAAGAAATGCAACCAGTAAATCGTCCGTTAGATACAGGATTCTTCTTTAAAGAAACGGTTTACTAAACGAGGAGGGTGTAGGACATGACTGTACAAGAAATTTCACGAGTGATCGATGGCAAACGCGTTATTGTGAAGAAACCTGAACTGTTAATCCCCGCGGGTAATTTAGAAAAATTAAAAGTAGCTATCCATTACGGGGCAGATGCTGTATATTTAGGTGGACAAGAATTTGGTCTTCGTTCGAATGCAGGTAACTTTACGCTGGAAGAAATGGCAGAAGGCGTTGAATTTGCAAAGAAATATGGAGCAAAAATATATGTAACGACAAATATCTTTGCACATAATGAGAATATGGACGGGCTAGAGGAATATTTAAAAGGGATTGAAAAAGCTGGCGTAACGGGAATTATCGTTGCCGATCCGCTTATTATTGAGACGTGTAAACGTGTAGCGCCTTCTGTTGAGGTGCATTTAAGTACACAGCAATCACTATCCAACTGGAAAGCAGCACAGTATTGGAAAGAAGAAGGTTTACATCGTCTTGTATTAGCTCGTGAAGCAAGCTATGAAGAAATGAAAGAAATTAAAGAAAAAGTGGATATTGAAATTGAAGCATTCGTCCATGGTGCAATGTGTATCGCTTATTCAGGAAGATGTACATTAAGTAACCATATGACAGCGCGTGACTCTAACCGTGGTGGTTGTTGTCAGTCTTGTCGCTGGGACTACGATTTAGTTCAAACAGTATCACAACATAAAGATGCAAAAGAGCTGCCTCTATTCCAAGAAGAAGATGCTCATTTTGCAATGAGTCCAAAAGATTTAAATTTAATTTTATCAATACCGAAAATGATTGAAATTGGAATTGATAGCTTAAAGGTTGAAGGACGTATGAAATCAATCCATTACGTAGCGACTGTAGCAACTGTATATCGCAAAGTAATTGATGCGTATTGTGCGGATCCAGATAACTTTGAGTTTAAACAAGAATGGTTAGATGAGCTTGATAAATGTGCAAACCGTGATACAGCTCCTGCATTCTTTGAAGGGGTTCCAGGACATCAAGAGCAAATGTTTGGAAATCATAGTAAGAAAACAACGTATGATTTTGCTGGTTTAGTGTTAGATTATAATGAAGAAACGGGCATCGTAACGATTGAGCAACGTAATCATTTCAAACCAGGACATGAAGTGGAGTTCTTTGGACCAGAAATAGAAAACTTTACGCAAACGGTGGAGAAAATTTGGGATGAGGATGGAAACGAATTAGATGCAGCGAGACATCCGTTGCAAATCGTGAAATTCAAAGTGGATCAACCAGTGTATGTGAATAATATGATGCGCAAAAGCATACTTCAATAAGAAAGAGTGATAGTCGAATGGGGACGAATAAGCCTGTTGTAATTGGAATTGCTGGTGGTTCGGGATCAGGTAAAACGAGTGTAACGAAAGCGATTTTTGACCATTTTAAAGGTCATTCTATTTTAATCTTAGAGCAAGATTATTATTACAAAGATCAAAGCCATTTACCAATGGAAGAGCGTTTAAAAACAAATTATGATCATCCGCTTGCGTTTGATAATGATCTGTTAATTGAACATTTGCAGCAGTTGCTTGCATATGAGCAAATTGATAAGCCTGTATATGACTATACATTGCATACGCGTTCAGAAGAAGTCATTCCAGTTGAGCCGAAAGATGTAATCATTTTAGAAGGAATTCTTATTTTAGAAGACCCACGTCTTTGTGAGTTAATGGACATTAAGCTATTTGTTGATACAGATGCGGACCTTCGTATCTTACGCCGCATGCAGCGCGACATTAAAGAGCGTGGTCGTACGATGGATTCAGTTATTGATCAATACGTAAATGTTGTACGTCCAATGCACAATCAATTTATTGAGCCTTCTAAGAAATTTGCGGATATTATTATTCCTGAAGGTGGACAAAACCACGTTGCAATTGATATTATGGTGACAAAAATTGCAACAATTCTTGAACAAAAAGTAAATTTGTAATAGCATAGTAAAAGATATACGATAGGAAGGGATTTTTTCCCTTCCTATCGAATACAATGAAACATGCAACCTCATCTATATATAGGTGAGGGCATATTTATATCAACTTTCCATACATATCTTCTTTATATAAAGAAGAATTGGAAATACGGGGTTGTATGTGACAACTCCGCTAGTGCAGGCGTGCTAGAAACCTCCGCTCTACATATAAGCGGGGGAGTTTTCATATGGAACTCCTCTTTTTTCGGGGGATTGGTATATAAAAGGAGTGGAAAATATGGCAACAGAAAAAACATACCCTATGACGCAAGAGGGTAAGCAAAAGCTAGAGAACGAACTTGAGGATTTAAAAACGGTAAAACGTAAAGAGGTTGTAGAGCGCATTAAGATTGCACGTAGCTTCGGAGATCTTTCTGAGAACTCTGAGTACGATGCGGCGAAAGATGAGCAAGCGTTCGTAGAAGGACGTATTACACAATTAGAAAACATGATTCGTAACGCAGTTATCATCACAGATAACGGCGAAGAATCTACTGTTGTTACATTAGGTAAAACAGTAACATTTAAAGAGTTACCAGGTGGAGATGAAGAATCTTACACAATCGTAGGTAGCGCAGAAGCAGACCCATTTGAAGGAAGAATTTCTAACGATTCTCCAATCGCAAAAAGCTTATTAGGTAAGCAAATTGGTGAAAAAGTAGCAATTCAAACACCAGGTGGAGAAATGCAAGTAGAGATTATCTCTGTAAAATAAAAAAAGATTCTCCCTCGGGAGAATCTTTTTTTATTTTATCTGTAGAATGGAAAAATGTATGGACATTCGAATGATTCGACAGGAAATGTCAAAAAAATACTTTAAGCTTTGATATCATAATTAGGGACTATAGGTTTTAATAGGGAAAAGGGGCTAATTATGAAACATAAAATCTTTACAGGGCTGGTTTGTAGTATATCCATATTAGGGCTCGTTGCATGTGGAACGAATGAGGAAACTACATCATCAAAGGGCGAAAAAATAAAGCAAGAAGAAAAAAAGGATACTAGAGCAACTGAGGGTTCAAAAAGCGTAGAAAATCCACAAGATAAAAAGGAATTTGATGATTTTGATGTAGCATATCAATTAGCTATTGTGATGAAAATATTTCAAAATGTAACAATTAAGTATGATTATGCGATTGGGAATCCAGATTATTTATTGCGAGACTCAATGGACCAAAAAACAATAGATGACATGAAGAATATGTTGCAAGAACAGGCGAAGAATAATGATAAAATTTTAAAGGATGAAGTAAATCAAGCATATACATATTTGAAACAATCGAAAGTAAGTAATAAAGATGATATTCAAAAAATAATAGATGCAGAAAATAATTACTTACAAATTGTAGATAAAATGATTGCTTGTATTGATTCTGTAACAGTCGAGAATGCTAAAGAAAAAAGAAGTGAAATGAATAATTTAAGTGAGGAATATTTAAAAGTAGCGGCTAACGTAACCACTACTGTAATTGAAGTTGCCAAAAACACTGGGGTGAATGAAGCAGAATTTAAATCGCTTCTTATGAAATTTCTAGAGCAGCCAAAGAAGCAATAACAGCGTATGTAATATGTATTTTTGTTTTGTAGCTTGTATAAATAAAATGGTACCTCGTCTAAACTACAATAGACGAGGTGTTTTTTATGAAAATAAAACGGAGAATTACAATTGTATTAATTTGTTTTATATGTGTTATGTTTTTATTACTTTGTCGTTTAATTCAAATACAAATTATTGATACAGAATCGTTTACAGATCGCAAGCTTAATTTAATTGAAAAAAGTGTTACGCAACGGACGCAATCTATTACGATAGATGATGGAAGAGGGCGTTTTATATATCAGAACGGTAAGGAAATAGATGAGGAAAAGTATCCGGTATTAATTATTTTTCCATTTTTACAAATAAAAAATGGCATGTTAGAGAAAATTGCGCATATCATTGGTTTGTCGAGACAAGAGATCGAAAATCAAATGAAAGATAAGAAAAATGCCTTTGTATTGCAAAGAGGAACTGGTCCATTTCGATTGACGCAAGAGCACATGGAAAAGGTGAATCAATTAAATGTATTAGGTGTTGTAGCAGCCGAAGTTCGATTAAAGCAAACTGGAGCGATGAATCATTTAATTGGCGATGTGGGAGAGAATGAACAAGAATTTCAAAAGCGATACGGAGAAGTGAAAAAAATTTCAAAGCAAACGCCAATCGGTATTTCTGGATTACAGCAATCATTTGATGAATTTCTATTGACTGATGGAGAGGCAAAAGTATTGTATCAAGTGGATCGACAAGGAGAACCGATTTTTGGAAAACAAGCAAAATATACTTCACCTGGAAATCCATTTTATCCAGTTACGATTCAAACTACGTTACATAAAGAATTGCAGCAAAAAGCAGAAGAGGCAATTGAGGAAAGTGAAATAAAGAAGGGGGGATTAGTATTACTTGATGTAAAGAAGAATGAAATTTTGGCGATGGTCAGTAAACCATCTGTACAGATGAAAGACAAAAATTTATATAAGACTACACTTGAGAATCAAATGTTAACACCACATTTTCCGGGCTCTGTTTTTAAAACAGTAGTTGCAGCAGCAGTGATTGATCAAAATGTGAATGTGTTTAACCGCACATTCAATTGTGATAAAGATTTATATGGTGAAAATCGTCCACAAGTTATGATGGGCACAATTAGTTTTAAAGAGAGCTTTGCTAGAAGCTGTAATAGGACATTTTCAGAGTTAGGTAATGAGCTAATGCAAAAGGATAGGGAGGTGCTAGAAACTTACGTAGCGGCTTTAGGGGGCGCTGAAAAGGTTGGATGGAAAGGTTCAGTGTTTCATACAGCGCATTTTGAGCAAATGCCTGAGGAGAAGGGTGCTACTATTTGGCGGAGTGAAGTAAATAAGAATAGTAATAAAGCGATAGCACAAACAGCAATTGGACAGAAAGATGTACGTATATCACCTTTAGCGATTGCAAATATGATGGCGACGATTGCTAGAAACGGAGAAAAGATGGAAGTGAAAGCTGTTGAGAAAATAGTGTATAAAAATGGAACGGATTTTTTTTCATTTGAAAACCATACATTAAATGGAAAACAGCTTTCGTATGAAACAGTGAAAACATTACAGGAGTTATTAAGGAGTGTTGTAACGGCGGGAAAAGGAACAGGAGCAGCATTCAGGTCGTTACCATTAAGTGTCGCTGGAAAATCTGGGACAGCACAAACAGGAAAGGGAACGAAAGTGAATCGCTGGTTTGCAGGTTATTTTCCATATGAACACCCAAGATATGCTTTAGTTGTCGTTGATATAGAAACTGATAGTAATGTAAATAAAGTTACACCTGTTTTTAAAGATATTGTAGAGGAAATCTATCGATTAGAGAATGAAAAGTAATCTTGCAATTTATAGTAAAATGTTTTCATTTCATGAAAATATTATTGTAAATGTTCAACCTTTCTAGATTTAATGTTACAATAGCAAGTATGAAAAACTGCATGGAGGTTTGAAGAATGGCAGGAGGATCTAGATTCCAACAGAAACAACAAAAACGTCGTCAAAACGGTGTTTTAAATATTGCAATTGCTATTGTGTTACTATTAGTAGCTATTGTAGCATATCAATTGTTTGTTCCTAATACGAAAGAGCAAGCATCTTCTACTGAAAAGAAAGTATCTCAGCAAACAACAAAGAATGAGAAATCTGGAAAATCAGAAGATAAAGAAGATAAAGAAGCTACTAAGAAAAAAGAGCAAGCAGAAGCTAAACAAAAGGCTGAAGAAGAGAAGTTAAAAGCTGAAGAAGAAGAAAAGAAACAAGCTGAAGAAGAAGCTAAATCTAATGAAAAAGTAACAGCTGAAAAAACACAGCCAAAGGCAACAGATGCTTATACGAAATCTTCTTGGAAGCCAGTAGGTACAGAGCAAGGTGCAACACCTGCGATGACGTTTAAAAAAGGTACAGCAGATTGGAATGAGATGAATCAAGCGATTTCAGCTGCAATTGATGTTCCGGTAGAGCAATTAGTTATTCATAGAATCGGAAATAACGGTAAAAATAAAGCTTACGGCAACGTACAAGATAAGCAATCAGGTAAAAAATATTATGTAAATATTGATTGGGTAGACAATGAGGGCTGGAAACCAGTACTTGTTCAAACGCTAAACTAAAAAAGAGAAGCTCCTTAGGGGCTTCTTTTTTTTAGTTAGCGTAATTTTTTTAACTTAAAATGAACAACGGCGCTATAATACGGTCTTTTGCTTTCGGGATCCATAACCATTTGATGTGAGATATGATGAACTTCAAGCATAAGTGCTTTATTATTATCGATTTGTTCACTAATTTTTCGTTCTAAAGAAGCCAAGTCTCCCGCTTCAAAAAATTCTACTTTATCTTCTAACATTTCAAAGGTAAATGACATGAAGACGACCCCTCTCCTATGTAATCACCTATAGTGTAACAAAGAAAAGAAGGAAATACCATGTGCATTTCAATTGACATTTTTAGAAAGAGGGCATATTATACTGATAAAACCGATAAGAAAAAGGGGAATTTTTATGGGTACAGAATTTAATGGTTTATTTGATGAGTGGGCTCATACGTACGACTCATTCGTACAAGGTGAAGATATACAATATAAAGAAGTTTTCGCCCGTTATGAGGACATTTTAGAGGATGTAGTTAACAAGTCATTTGGTAATGTATTAGAATTTGGTGTTGGTACTGGCAATTTAACAAATAAATTATTGCTTGCTGGTCGCACAGTTTACGGTATAGAACCGTCACGTGAAATGCGCATGATTGCTAAAGAGAAGTTGCCAAAAGAGTTTTCCATTACAGAAGGTGATTTTCTTTCGTTTGAAGTCCCAAATTCAATTGATACCATAGTAAGCACCTATGCATTTCATCATTTAACAGATGATGAAAAAAATGTAGCGGTTGCGAAGTATAGTCAATTGCTAAACAAAGGTGGTAAAATAGTGTTTGCTGATACGATATTTGCAGATCAAGATGCATATGATAAAACTGTTGAAACAGCAAAACAAAGAGGTTTTCATCAGTTAGCGAACGATTTGCAAACAGAATACTATACACGTATTCCTATCATGCAGTCTATTTTTGAAAACAATGGCTTCCATGTAACGTTTACGAGATTAAATCATTTCGTTTGGGTAATGGAGGCAACTAAGCAATAGAAAGAGGGATTAGATTGAGAATTGCTGTAATTGGAGCAATGGAAGAAGAAGTACGTATTTTACGTGACAAATTAGAACAAGCAGAAACAGAAACGGTTGCAGGTTGTGAATTTACGAAAGGACTATTAGCGGGACATGAAGTAATCTTGTTAAAGTCTGGTATTGGTAAAGTAAATGCAGCGATGTCAACGACAATTTTATTAGAAAAATATAAGCCTGAAAAAGTAATCAATACTGGTTCAGCTGGTGGATTCCATCACTCTCTAAATGTTGGAGATGTCGTTATTTCAACAGAAGTTCGTCACCATGACGTAGACGTAACAGCATTTAACTATGAGTATGGTCAAGTACCAGGAATGCCGCCTGGATTCAAGGCTGATGAGGCATTAGTTGCATTAGCTGAAAAATGCATGCAAACAGAAGAAAATATTCAAGTTGTAAAAGGTATGATTGCAACAGGCGATTCATTTATGAGTGATCCGAACCGTGTTGCAGCCATTCGTGATAAATTTGAAGATCTTTATGCAGTAGAAATGGAAGCAGCAGCTGTTGCACAAGTATGCCACCAATATGAAGTTCCGTTTGTTATCATTCGTGCACTTTCTGATATTGCTGGTAAAGAATCCAATGTTTCATTTGATCAATTTTTAGATCAAGCAGCTCTTCATTCTACAAACTTTATCGTAAAAGTACTAGAAGAGTTAAAGTAATGTAACAAAAAGGCAACTGTCTCATATAAAGAAAATACATACAGTTGCCTTTTCTTTATTGGCAAATAAGGGGGAGAACACGATGAATGTATATCGTGGAGTTCATGAATTAATTGGTCATACACCAATTGTAGAAATTACTCGCTTTTCACTTCCTGAAGGGGTCCGTTTATTTGCAAAGCTTGAATTTTATAACCCAGGCGGAAGCGTTAAGGATCGTTTAGGAAGAGAATTAATCGAAGATGCGCTAGAAAAAGGGCTTGTTACCCAGGGCGGAACAATTATTGAACCGACAGCTGGAAATACTGGTATTGGACTGGCACTCGCAGCGTTACAACATGATTTACGCGTCATTGTTTGTGTACCAGAGAAATTTAGTATCGAAAAACAAGAATTGATGAAAGCACTAGGCGCAACGGTTGTGCATACACCGACTGAGCAAGGAATGACGGGTGCAATTGCAAAAGCAAAAGAATTAGTAAATGAAATACCGAATTCATACTCTCCAAGTCAGTTTGCGAATGAAGCAAACCCTCGTGCTTATTTCAAAACACTAGGTCCTGAACTTTGGTCGGCACTTAACGGAGAGATTAACATATTTGTTGCAGGAGCAGGAACTGGTGGTACATTCATGGGGACTGCATCTTATTTGAAAGAAAAAAATGTAGATATAAAAACCGTTATTGTGGAACCAGAAGGATCCATTTTAAATGGTGGTAAAGCTGGTTCTCATGAAACAGAAGGGATTGGCCTTGAATTCATTCCGCCATTTTTGAAAACATCTTATTTTGATGCAATTCATACAATCTCTGATCGAAATGCCTTTTTACGAGTGAAGGAATTAGCGCAAAAAGAAGGACTGCTTGTTGGAAGCTCTTCAGGAGCAGCATTTCATGCAAGTTTACTTGAAGCAGAGAAAGCAGCGCCAGGTACAAATATTGTAACGATTTTTCCTGACAGTAGTGAGCGCTATTTAAGTAAAGACATATACAAAGGATGGGAATAAAAAATGAGAGCAAAGACAAAGTTAATTCATGGTATTCGCATAGGAGAACCTTCAACTGGATCTGTAAATGTACCGATTTATCAAACGAGTACGTACAAACAAGAAGCAGTTGGTAAGCATCAAGGATATGAATATTCACGTACAGGCAACCCAACACGTGCAGCTTTAGAAGAAATGATTGCTGTATTAGAAAACGGTCATGCTGGTTTTGCATTTGGTTCAGGAATGGCTGCTATTACAGCTACAATTATGTTGTTCTCAAAAGGTGACCACGTTATTTTAACAGATGATGTGTATGGTGGAACGTACCGCGTTATCACGAAAGTATTAAACCGCTTCGGTATTGAGCATACATTTGTAGATACAACAAACTTAGAGGAAGTTGCAGAAGCAATTCGTCCAAATACGAAAGCAGTTTATGTGGAAACACCAACGAACCCATTACTGAAAATTACTGATATTAAAAAAATATCTACTCTTGCGAAAGAGAACGATTTATTAACAATTATTGATAATACATTCATGACGCCATATTGGCAGTCGCCGATTTCTTTAGGAGCAGACATTGTACTTCACAGTGCAACGAAATATTTAGGAGGTCATAGTGACGTAGTTGCAGGTCTAGTAGTTGTAAATAGCCCGCAATTAGCAGAAGACCTTCACTTTGTACAAAACTCAACAGGAGGCATTCTTGGCCCGCAAGATAGCTTCTTACTACTACGTGGTTTAAAAACATTAGGAATTCGTATGGAAGAACATGAAACGAATTCACGCGCAATTGCTGAGTTTTTAAATAACCATCCAAAAGTAAATAAAGTATATTATCCAGGTCTTGAGTCACATCAAAACCATGGCTTAGCAACAGAACAAGCAAATGGATTTGGTGCCATTATCTCATTTGATGTAGATAGCGAAGAAACATTAAATAAAGTACTTGAGAAATTACAATACTTTACACTGGCTGAAAGTTTAGGAGCAGTGGAAAGTTTAATTTCTATCCCATCTCAAATGACACATGCATCAATCCCAGCAGATCGTCGCAAAGAATTAGGAATTACAGATACATTAATTCGAATTTCTGTCGGTATTGAAGACGGCGAAGATTTAATTGAAGATTTAGCACAAGCGTTAGCATAAAAAAAATGCACTGCTAATATAGAGCAGTGCATTTTTTGAATTATTTTGTGAAAAGTTTCACAAAATAGACATACACAAATGAAATGATTTCATGTATATTGAATTCATGAAGTGTTACTCACGAACAAACTTGTGAAAAGCTTCACAAACAATGAAGTTCATGTAGGAAAGCAACTCTATTTTTTTTGCGCTAATCGGGACTAATTATGACCTATAGGGTCTTGTTTAGTCCAGGATAGCAGAATAGGAGGAATTTACATGGTAGTCAAAGAGAAAGTTGTAAATGAAATGCAGGAAGTAAAAGAGATGATTGATACGTTAGTGAATAACGGTCGGAAGGCTTTACAAGCATTAGAAAGTTTTACACAAGAGCAAATTGACAACATTGTTCATGAAATGGCATTAGCAGGTGTTGATCAACATATGCCACTTGCGAAGTTGGCTGTTGAAGAAACAGGTCGTGGTGTATACGAAGATAAATGCATTAAAAATATTTTTGCTACTGAATATATTTGGCATAGCATAAAGAAAGATAAAACAGTAGGGATTATTCACGAAGATCCTCATGAAGAAATAATAGAAATTGCGGAGCCCGTCGGTGTAGTAGCTGGGGTAACGCCAGTAACGAATCCAACATCGACAACAATGTTTAAAGCATTAATCGCGATAAAAACGAGAAATCCGATTATTTTCGCGTTTCATCCTTCAGCACAAAACTGTTCTATTGCAGCGGCGAAAACAGTATATAATGCAGCGGTGAAGGCAGGGGCACCAAAACATTGTATTCAGTGGATTGAGAAACCTTCTGTCGAAGCAACAAAACAATTAATGAATCATGAAGGTGTTGCGCTTGTTTTGGCAACTGGAGGGGCTGGTATGGTGAAATCAGCATATTCTACTGGAAAACCAGCGCTAGGTGTAGGTCCTGGTAATGTACCATGTTATATAGAGAAATCAGCACATATAAAACGAGCTGTTAATGATTTAATTTTATCGAAAACATTTGATAACGGTATGATTTGTGCATCGGAACAAGCGATCATTGTCGATAAAGAAATCTATGATAGTGTGAAAGCAGAAATGATGGAGAACAATTGTTACTTTGTAACAGAAGAAGAGAGAGAAAAATTAGAAAAACTTGTTATTAATGAAAATACATGTGCAGTAAATAGTGATATTGTTGGGAAATCGGCACAGTATATTGCTGAATTAGTAGGAATTACTGTACCTGCAGATACAAAAATACTTGTAGCTGAAATACGAGGCATCGGAGCTGCGTATCCACTATCTCGTGAGAAGCTGAGCCCAGTATTAGCTTGTGTAAAAGCAAACTCATTAGAAGAAGGATTTACATATTGCGAAGAAATGTTGAATCTTGGTGGATTAGGCCATTCAGCAGTCATTCATTCGGCAAACAAAGAAGTGCAAAAACAATTTGGATTACGTATGAAAGCTTGCCGTCTTATTGTAAATGCACCTTCATCACAAGGTGGAATAGGGGATATATATAATGGATTTATTCCATCACTTACGCTTGGCTGTGGTTCCTACGGTAAAAACTCAGTTTCTCAAAACGTAACAGCGACGCATTTATTAAATATAAAAAGGTTGGCAAATAGAAAAAAGAATATGCAGTGGTTCAAATTACCACCAAAAATTTATTTTGAAAAACATGCGACAGCATATTTAGCAAATATGCCTAACATTTCACGTGCATTTATTGTAACGGATCCAGGAATGGTTGAGCACGGATATGTAGATACAGTCGCGCACTATTTACGTAAACATGCAAACGATGTGAAAGTTGAAGTTTTCTTTGAGGTCGAGCCAGATCCATCAGATGAAACAGTGTTTAAAGGTGCGGAAATGATGAGAAGTTTTCAGCCAGATGTAATTATCGCGCTTGGTGGTGGTTCAGCTATGGATGCAGCAAAAGGTATGTGGCTATTCTATGAGCATCCTGAAACAACATTTTATGGCATTAAACAGAAGTTTTTAGATATAAGAAAACGTACATGTAAATATCCGGGATTAGGAAGTAAGGCGCAGTTTGTTGCCATTCCAACAACATCTGGAACAGGATCAGAAGTGACACCGTTTGCGGTTATTACAGATAAGAAAAATAATATAAAGTATCCACTCGCGGATTATGAGTTAACACCAGATGTAGCAATTGTTGACCCGCAATTTGTAATGACAGTACCACCTCATGTAACAGCAGACACTGGGATGGACGTATTAACGCATGCAATCGAGGCGTATGTGTCTGTTCTGGCAAATGACTATACAGATGGATTAGCATTAAAGGCAATTGATCTCGTATTTAAATATTTACCGAGAGCATATAAAGATGGAAATGATGAAGAAGCACGAGAAAAAATGCATAATGCTTCCGCAATCGCAGGGATGGCATTTGCAAATGCTTTCCTTGGTATTAATCACAGTTTAGCACATAAAATTGGACCGGAATTCCATATTCCACACGGACGTGCAAATGCCATTCTTATGCCGCACGTAGTCCGGTATAACGCTATTAAGCCAAGAAAACACGCATTGTTCCCAAAATATGAGCACTTTGTAGCGGATGAACGATATGCTCACATTGCGAGAATGCTGGGGCTTCCAGCAAGCTCAGCGGCAGAAGGTGTGGAATCACTCGTTCAAGCAATTATTGTACTTGGAAAAAGCTTGAATATTAATATGAGTATTGCAGGACAAGGAGTTGATAAAGCGCAATTTGAAGGTGCTGTTGGAGTATTAGCAGAAAGAGCTTTTGAAGATCAATGTACAACTGCGAACCCAAAATTACCGCTCATTTCAGAACTAAGAGAAATTTATATGGAAGCATATAAAGGTGTGTAATAGATATGAAAGAGTCGCAATGAAGCGACTCTTTTTCTTTTGGAAAACATCTCCCTCACTGGCTGTATTTACTTGTCTTTAAGTTTAATAGAATATGATACAGTGAAATGGAGGAGTGAGAATATAATGAAAGAATTACAAGACAAAATAGAAGATTACACAAGGTTTGGACAAATCCTTCTCGCTGTAAGTACATTGTTAATGGTTGGCTTATTGATTCCAAATGGAGCAAAAGAAACCATACAATCTTTCGTTATGATGGGGAGCATCGTTATATTTTTAAGTTCATCATTCTTTTTCTTTCAGCGTGTGAAAGTGATGCGAGACGAGTTAGAGGGAAACGAATGTGAATAATATTAATAAATAGAGCGTTACAAAAAGAAGGAATCTTTTTTGTAACGCTTTTTGTTTTTTCTAGAAACTGTATGCGTTTTATATTGACAATGATAATCCTTATCAATTAAAGTAGAATAGTAGTTAATGATTATCATTATCAATTAGAGGTGAAAGAATGAAAAAATCTATTACGCTATTCACAGCGATTTTATCTATTTTTTTCTTATTAATAGGTTGCAGTGCAAAAGGAGACGAAAAAGCATCTGCAACAAAAACAGAAAAAGGAAAAGAGAAAATCGAAGTTACCGACCTGTCAGGAAGAAAGGTAACATTCGATAAAGTACCAGAGAGTTTTGCAACATTAAGTATGGGAGATATGGATATTATTCATGCTTTAGGCGGAAAAATAGTAGGTCGTCCGGATGCAAAAATAACTCTTCCAGAGGATATAAAGAAAGTACAAGTAATCGGGAATGCACATCAGCCGAATTTTGAGCAAATTGCTAGTTTAAAGCCTGACGTACTTATTGCTAACAATGGGTTCCAAAAGAATGTTCCAACGGTTGAAGGACAAGGAACGAAAGTAATGATTTCTTCTGCGAATTCTGTACAAGATATTCAAAAGAATATTGAACTATACGGAACGATAATGAAGAAAGAAGATAAATCAAAAGAACTTAACCAAAAAATTAATGATCAAATGAAGAAATATGAGAAAAGGAGCGATGTGAAAGCATTGCTAGTGTATGGAGCACCAGGTACTTATTTAGCAGCATTACCAACATCTTTATCAGGTGATATTTTAGAAAAAACAGGCGGGAAAAATATTGCTGCTGATTTTCCAGAAATGAAGGAATATCCGCAATATGCGCAGCTAAGTGTAGAACGCATTATTGAGGCGAATCCTGATGTAATTTATTTAATTACACATGGGGATCCAAATAGTGTGAAAAAGGCATTCGAAGGCGAAATGATGAAAAATGAGGCGTGGAAAAATTTAGACGCAGTAAAACAAAATCGTGTAGTTATTTTGCCACCTGATTTATTTGGATCTAATCCTGGAACAAAAGTTACAGAAGCGATGGAATTTATGTATAAAAGTATACAAGATGTAAGGAAATGATAAGTATGGAAAGCAGTGAAGTAGTAAGGGAAAAGGAACATCCTTTTGCGAAAAAAAGATGGATCATAGCAGTTACTTTATTTGTATTAACGATTTTAGGTCTTTTTTACGGCCTTTTCGCAGGAAGTTTATCCTTCTCTTTACGAGATATTCTGGTAGGGATGCAAGATGAAAGTTCGACAGTTCATCGAATTGTATGGGACCTTCGTATACCGAGAGTGCTCGTTGGATTTATAGTAGGAACATGTTTAGCGGCATCCGGTGCATTATTGCAAGGGATAATGAGAAACCCTCTTGCAGACCCTGGTATTATAGGGGTTTCATCTGGAGCTGGTCTTGTAGCAATTGTAATTATGATTCTATTTCCACAGCATATGGCCTTTTTACCGCTAGGAGCATTTTTAGGAGCTTTCATCACAGCGATGATTATTTATGCTTTATCATGGCAAAAAGGGGCACCGCCTTCAAGAATTGTCTTAGTAGGTGTGTCAATTAATGCATTAATTGGTGCAGCAACGTCAGCGTTAATGTTAATACATAGTGACAAAGTACAATCCGTGTTACCGTGGTTAGCGGGTGGCATTGGTGGCGTGAGCTGGGCACATTTAAACATGATTATTTATTATGCAATATTCGCTATTATATTGGCCTTCTTTGGTATTAAACATATTCGGGTATTAATGCTTGGAGATGAAATGGCGAAATTATTAGGTTATAACGTGGAAAGAAGTCGGTTTTATTTAATAGTAGTAAGTACATTATTAGCTGGAATTGCGGTTAGTGTTTCTGGACTTATTGGATTTGTCGGCCTTGTTGTACCGCATATGCTACGTTTATTAGTCGGAAATGATTATAGATATTTGCTACCATTGTCATGTCTTGGTGGTGGGATATTACTTGTTTTCGCAGATGCGATAGCTCGAAGTTGGTTCGATCCAATCGAATTGCCTGTTGGTATTTTATTATCTTTCTTGGGCGGTCCGTTCTTCTTATATTTAATTCATAGAGGAGGCAAACAACGTGATTTCCGTTGAAAAAGTATTTTACGCACATTCCGAAAGATTTCAAATGCAAAATATGAATGTACATATTAAAGTTGGTGAAATCGTTAGTTTAATTGGACCGAATGGCTCGGGGAAATCTACTTTGCTTCGTTTAATGGCAAGACTACTTAAACAAAGCGAAGGGGATATCATTTTAGATGGAAAAAGTATTCATACGATGAAAAGTGCCGATGTAGCGAAGCAATTAGCGATGTTACCACAAATGCATGATCATCAATTAGATTTAACAGTGAAAGAACTAATTGAATTCGGAAGAGGTCCCCATAAATCATGGAGTAGCCGCTTAAATAAAGAAGATGAAGAAATTGTTGATTGGGCATTGTCTGTTACAAATCTTGAAGGGTATGAATATCGCCTTTTACAATCTTTATCGGGAGGAGAAAGACAACGTGCCTGGATTGCAATGACACTAGCACAACGTACAAATGTCTTATTATTGGATGAGCCAACAACCTTTTTAGATATCGTTCATCAGTTAGAAGTAATGGAACTTGTGAAACGATTAAATGAGGAGTTTGGGATGACAATTATAATGGTTTTACATGATATTAACCAAGCGGCTCAATATAGCGATCGCTTACTCGTATTAAAGCGAGGGAAACTTCAGTATGACGGTGTACCAGAAGAAGTACTATGTCATGAAATGTTTCAACGTGTATTTGGCATAGATGTAGATATTTTTCAAGGAAGCGACAAGCCATTTTTTACACCGAAACGGATCTCTAAAAAAGGAGGAGTAAGATGCGAACCGAAGAACGTATTACCACTGAGTTAGTAAGGGAATTTGTTATGGCAGCTCACGGAGATTTAGAGAAAGTACAAGAATTGTTGGTTGAATCGCCAAGCTTACTGCATGCCGCTTACAATTGGGGCGGATCAGATTGGGAAAGTGCGTTAGGAGCAGCGGCACATGTAGGTCATAAAGATATTGCTCTTTATTTACTAGAAAAGGGTGCTCGAATGGATATTTTTGCAGCAGCTATGCTGGGAGAATTAGAAGTTGTACAAGCTATTTTAGTAGCACAACCAGAAGCATTACGTGCATCTGGTCCACATGGTATTTCCCTTCTTCAGCATGCACGAATGGGTGGAGAAAAAGCACAGCGTGTATTTGACTACTTAACAGTGCTCTTTTAATGACCACAAAAGTTCTTATGTGCGGTAAACTTTTCACTTTCATATAATTGGAAAGTTTACCGCCCGTTAGAACGGGATAAGTATCTAGTGTATTTGAAAATCCTACACCCCCCTCAATTGTAGTTTTCTTTATGCTAGTTATGATATGGATGCAGTAGATAATATTTGTCTACTGCTTTTTTTATTTTTCTTAAAGAATGAATATTCTGCACTTTGTGGCTGATTCATTTATAATAAATAGTAACATTTAGTATACATGCAAAATATGATCGTGTAATAAAGAACATAACGTTGGGAAGGAGTTTAAAAATGTTCCATACAGATCGCTTACAATTTCGTAAATATACAATGGATGATTTGCAGTTCTATGCTTCACTATGGGGGAATGAAAAGGTAATGCGCTATATTGGAAATGGGGCGTTAAAAACGTATATGCAATGTAAAAAAAGTTTGGAGGAGTGGGTGATTCCTAGTTATAAAAGTGGTCTCGGTTTATTCGTACTGATTGAAAAGGAAACAGGAATACGAATTGGTCATGCAGGGTTAGTAAAGCAGAATATAGATGGAAAAGAGGAAATTGAAATTGGGTATTGGTTACTTCCGCAGTATTGGGGAAAAGGATATGCGAAAGAAGCAGCGGCAGCATTTCGAGATTATGGTTTCCAAGCATTGCGAATAAATAGATTAATTTCTCTTATTAACCCGAACCATCCTGCTTCAATATTTGTTGCTAGAAAAACAGGGCTTAGTTATGAAAAAACAACTTCATTTCATGGGATGGATGTTCTCGTCTATTCCATTAAGCGGGTTGGATGAAAAAATATTTTTTAAAAGGTAAATTGCATCTTTTGAAGAATGGTATATAAAAATAAAGGGGGGATTAAATGTACATTTATCACAATGGATTGATTATTCGTGAGGGGACGAGTGGTGTACCAGCATATGCAATTAAAGCTTTGTTTGAAGATGCTGGTTGGAGCAATCATAATATCCCTTCTTGGCAAATTGAGAAATTCACGATAGCATTTGAAAATTCAACATGGGCTTTTACAATTTGGGATGAAGAAGAGATGATTGCTATGGTTAGAGTCATTTCTGATCAAATTATGGTCGCGAACATAGTAGATTTAGTTGTAAAGTGTGAGTATAGAGGAAAGGGATTAGGTAAGAAGCTTGTAGCTCTTTGCTTGCAAAAACTTCCTCACGGTGATTGGTTCGCACATACATCTGCGAATAATTTTGATTTTTATAGAAGTTGTGGTTTTGAGGTGAGAGAGTTATCAAGAAATGGAACATGTGCGTACTATGGATATCAAGTTGCAAAAAAAGACGGTCATCGATAAATGAGTGGAATGTAAAAAAAATACAGTCGAGTAATACTAATTTTTTCATAATAGAAAATGAATTGAGACTCATTTTATGATAAAATGAAAGAAAATTCTGTTTATTATTAGGGGGATAAAAATGAGTATAACAGTTGGGGATGTATTTAAATATGAAAGAAGATTTACCGAGGAAGAAGTATTCGAGTTTGCAAATATTACAGGTGATAAAGGTAGGCATCATATGGAATATGATGAGAATGGACGATTAATGGTACATGGTTTATTGACTGCTAGCATTGGGACGAAAGTAGGCGAAGAGTTACATTACATAGCAAGAGAATTAGTAAGTGAGTTTATTAGACCAGTTTTTACAGGAGATACAATCACTTGTGAATTAACTTTAACAAGTATTGAACAAATGGAAGGATATAAAAAAGTTTCAATTGAGTCAGTATATCGCAATCAACATGAAAAGACTGTGCTAGTTGGGACAAGCTACGGGATAATACGAGAATAAAAAAGAAGCCTGTTTGAAGCAGGCTTCTTTTTTATTGTTTAGTAAACGCGTTTTCGGTTTTCTGCATGACTAGAGATAAGTAATAATGCAGATTCTGCCCCTATATTACGAACAATATGAGGAACACATGCATTCCAGGAGAAAGAATCCCCTTCTTCTACAATTGCAATGTCTTCTCCATGTTGAACTTCTAGTTTTCCGCGTAATACAAGATGACACTCTTCTCCTTCATGAGCATTCGGTGAGTTTTCTTTCGGAAATCCAGCAGGAATTTCTACGAGATTTAGGCGAAGGCCACCTTGCTCTGCAACATGTTCAATTCTTTGTTCATCTTTTCCGTATACACTGTATTTACGCTCGACCTTTTTGACAACTTTCAATCGATCTTTTTGTTCTAACAATAAATAGGGAAGAGGAACGTTTAAAAAATTGGAGATTGTTTCTAAAGTTGAGATAGATGGTGATGTTTTATTATTTTCAACCTGACTCATAAATCCTTTAGAAAGACCTGTTCCTTCACAAATTTGTGCGATTGTTATGCCTCTACGTTGACGAATTTCACGTATTGCAGAACCAATATTCATAAAATCAAGCTCCTTTTTGTAAACAACTATTTGTATCATAGCAAAAAAAATATATTTTTTCCCAGTGAAAATGAATTGACGAATAAAAAAAATTAGTGTATGTTTTGTAATGTAAATAAAAGTTTTGTATAAGAAAACTATAAAGGAGAGAAAGAAATGAATCAACATATTGGTAACTTAATTATTCGTATCGTGTTAGGGGTAACGTTCTTTATGCACGGTTTAACAAAATTCCAATCGGGGATTGACAATATTGCAGGATGGTTCACAAGCATTGGTTTACCAGGAGGACTTGCATACGGTGTAGCAACAGCGGAATTAGTTGGTGGTCTATTGTTAATTCTAGGTTTAGGTGTAAGATATATTGGATTATTATTTGCACTTGTTATGGTTGGAGCGATTGTAAAAGTAAAATGGTCAGCTGGTTTATTAGGAGATGGAAAAAATCCTGGCTTCGAATTAGAACTTGCATTACTAGCAATGGGTGCGTACTTATTTGTTGCGAAAGCTGATGGTTTTGTAGATAATTTCTTAAAAGAGAAAATGTCAAAGAAGAACTAAATTAAATGGGGGGCTAACAAGATGAGTTTTCAACTTCATCCCGACACAACACTTGATGTTGTTCATTTATATGTATCAAATATAAAGAAATCACTAGAGTTTTATACAGAGGTACTAAGCATGAAAGTGCTAAAAGAAGAGGAAGCAGTCGTTACATTTGGGAATGAAAATGATGAACCACTCCTTATCATTGAAGAAAAGAAAGAAGCTTTTCCGAAACAAAGAGGAAGAACAGGGTTATATCATTACGCAATTTTATTACCAAATAGACAAGATTTAGCGAACATTCTCCGTCACCTTGTAGAGATGGTATATCCACTGCACGGTGGAGCCGATCATTACTTTAGTGAAGCTCTTTATTTAGCTGATCCAGATGGGAATGGGATTGAAATTTATCATGATCGTCAAAAAGAAGTTTGGCGTGATGAGAATGGAGAGCTACCATTTGTTAGTAACCCGTTAGCTGGTGAAGAATTATTACAGCAAGGAAGTGTGTGGAATGGGTTCCCAGCTGGTACTGTGATGGGTCATATTCATTTACATGTGGCTGACTTAGAAGAAGCAAAACGTTTCTATGTGGAT
The DNA here is from genome assembly GCF_001884105.1 of Bacillus luti. Taxonomy (GTDB): domain Bacteria; phylum Bacillota; class Bacilli; order Bacillales; family Bacillaceae_G; genus Bacillus_A; species Bacillus_A luti. The sequence goes on from NZ_MACI01000093.1 coordinate 24,303, forward strand.
GGTCTTGGCTTTGAAGTAACGATCCCAGCTCGTAATGGAGCGCTGTTCGTATCGGCAGGTGGTTATCATCACCATATCGGTTTAAATACGTGGCAAGGTGAAGGGATACTACCGCAAATGCCAAATTCTGTTGGCTTGAAATATTTCACAATTGTATTAGCGGATGAAAAACAAAAAGAGCAAGTATGTGAAAGCTTAAAAAATATTGGCAAAATTGCTACGTACAAAGATGGAATATTACAAGCCCAGGATCCATTTGGACATTGTATCCATTTCAAAATTAAAGGAGAAGCCTAAAAAAGGCTTCTCTTTTTTACTTTCTTATAATTGCTTTTTCATTTTGAACAAATAGTTCATCAAATTGTTTTGCAAGCTCAAAATCTAGTTTCGTTAAACCTTTCGCATTCCAAGACGACAAAGTAATAATAACTGCTTTATACTGGATAAGGATAAAGGGGTGATGATTATGTTCTTCTGATAGTTTGGCAGCTTCAGAGACAAATTCGACTCCTTTTAAGTAATCGGAAAACATATATTTTCTTTCAATCCATTTCTCATCTTTTATCATCCATTTATCTAGCTTCAATAATTCCTCTTGAACTTGTTCTTCAGTTAATCGTAGCATCATTTTTCACATCCTTTACCTTCAGTAACGCAAGCCCATTGTTAATAAGACGTGTTACAGCTTCGTCCGTTGTGAAAGTAGACAGTTGTTGTAATAATGCTGCTGATGTTTCGTGACCTTTGTTATGCTCTAAAAGTAATTCTAATGTTTCAAGGCGAAGTAACCATTCTTTCGGATAAAATGTATTTAATACCTCTTGAATTGCTATTAATTGATCGACATGGGTATCGTGTAAAATCCCTTCATTACGAATATCGCGAACTGTTTGATACAGACGATCTAGTTCAGTTAATGTAAGAGGTACTGGAGTTTCTTCTATTTCTTCATCCATTGGGAAAAACGATGCTGCATCTGCTGCACCTGGGAATACAGAAGTGATTGTTGAACCAACCGCCATATCAAATGCTCCCCATGAAGCTTCAAATAACAAACGATCTTGATGAGTAACTGTACAATCTGTAAATGAGATAAGAGCAATCTTATTATCATTCTTTACAATATCTGTTATTGTTCCTGTTACATGAATACCACTTGCGAAAGTAAGCTCTGCACTATTTCCAATTGTAATGCCTAGTAGTTGTAATTGTTCTGCTGTGCAATTCTCTAATGCAATATCTCCAGCTAATAATCCGACTGGTGTTCCGAATCCATCGCTATGCACGGAGGTAGAATGATTTGCTACCTGTTTATTATGAATTGCTAATGCGGTTGGAGAGCTTGTTCTCATGTAAATGATTTCACCAATATCATTTTTAATCGTCTCTGTAAATGTACCTGTAATTTGTAATCCACTACTTAGTTCAGCTGTTGCATGGTTTTCAGAGCGAATTGCTTTTTCTAGTCCTACTGTACCACCTGTTTTAAAGGCCATTGTTTCAGAGAATTTCTCAAGTGCTTCTGTTAGTTCTTCAAACGATTCACATACAAATAGTTGTGGTTGCATTTTTGTTACGTCATAAGTTGTTCCTGTACAAGCTTCAATGGAAAAAGGAACTTTTTCTACAGCGTCCGTTAAGCAATGTTTACTTTCGCCAACAGAAGAAAGGAGGCCAGCCCCATATATTTTTGGATCGTCTATATTTCCAATTAATCCATATTCTACTGTCCACCAGAAAAGGCGTGAAATTTGCTCCGCTTCTGATAAGCCAGAAACTAATTTTTGTTTTTCGATTACCATATTTTCAGCAGCTTCAACTTCTTCAGGAGTAGAAGTAGGGCTTTCTTTTACAATCGTTAATGTACGAACGGCTTCAAATGCGTCATGCTCTTCTTTTGTAGAGAAAGCTTTTGCACCAATTTGTCCAAAGCGTTTTACATATTGTGCATATGTAGGGTCAAGTAGAATTGGTGCGTGTCCTGCAGCTTCATGAACGATATCAGGAGCCGGTGTATACTCGATATTTTCTATTTTGCGAATATCTGTTGCAATTGGTAATAATCCGTGACCTTGAAAATCAAAGAATGCGACGCCGGGAATGAGTCCGTCAATCGTTACAGCGCCCCAACCACTTGGTGCTAAACATTCATTCATTTCTTCTACCTTTGGAATCGCATCTATATTAATACCAGATGATTGCAGTCCATTCACATAGGATGGGTGAGCAACGTCTTTTAAGAAACTATGATTTTGTCTCATAATGTAACGCCAAACAGCGTGATTCACCGGTGTGTATTGATCGTAATGTTGCGTGGATACGAATGGTTTTAAATGTGATGGAATTTTTGTTTTCTTTGTCATTTAGACATCCTCCTTTTTTTCTATAAAATTGAATATCTGATTTGTATAGCTCGTACTAACCCCTTTTAAAATTGTAAGCGCTTATAATTTTATCATAAAATTCTGAATTATATAATATTTGTTTACGTGAGAAATAGAAAAAGCCCCTATCGGAACATCCGGTAGGGGCGGAAGAATCGGGGTAATACCTTATTTCACTTCTAAATCAACATTTAACTTAGATGTATTTCCAGCTGCATCAGTTGCTACAATATGAATGGTATTCTTTCCTTCTTGTAATTGACTACGATCGAAATAAATGCTGTAATTTTTTTCCCAAGGATTTAAGAATGCACTTTCCCATACACCATTTCCGTTAATTTCATATTGCATTCTCACTGGAATACCAGGTGCTACCCAACCAGATTCTGTCATCCAATCTAGTAGGATATCCTCCACTTTCCCTGTGATTACAAGGTTTTCTTGGTCAACTTCGTATGTTAACTTAGGTGCAGTTCTATCAAGAAATACAGCAGCTGTTTGTTTTGTTTCCCCACCAGAATTAGAAGCAACTGCTTCAATTTGGTATAGACCGTCAGCTAACGGAGTACCATCTGCTTTTGTACCATTCCATTTGAAAGGTTTGTATCCAGCTGTTTCATTTTTAGCTTGATGGATAATCCCTTGGTATGTTACACGTTCTTTTGTAACTAAATTTGCATGCAATGTTACATCATCCACAGGTGCAACTAAATAGTAGTTGATGAGATTATCGTCTAATATTTGGTCACCATTTGGACTAAACGTAGAATTAATAATTTCGAGTCCATCTATACGTTTGTAATCTTTAGGATCGATACTAAATGTAAATGGAATGCGAGTTTCTTCCTTCTTACCTTGTTCTTTTACATACACATTCCCAGTATATACACCTTGGGGCAATGAGCTATCGACAGTGATAGTAAATGGTTTTTCGGTACTACTATTCGGCTGTATGCTAATCGATGAAGGTACAGAAGTTTTTACTTTTGTTTTTGTATTTGCATCTAGCAATTCCACACGAGTTGAAAAACTTTTCTTTTTACTAGATAGATTTTGTAATGTAATATTTTGCGTCAGTTTTACTTTGCCACTATTTGGCTTAATAAGACCGAAGCTGACATTGTTAGGTTTGACTAATACATCTGTTTGAGCTGCTTTCGGGATGTTAATTAGACCAGATCCTTGCGTCATAACAGGATATGTATTTTCATTCACATCTTTTAAAGTTTTTGCGGTATTGGCAAGGGATGCTTTTAATTGCTCTGTCGTCCAATCAGGATGCATTTGACGTAAGAGGGCAACCGCTCCAGCTACTTGAGGCGCAGCCATACTTGTCCCATTATGAGATTCATAGCCGCCTCTCGGTACGGTACTTGTAATTTGTACGCCAGGTGCAACGATATCTGGTTTTATAAGCCAACTTCCTTGTGAAGGTCCTCTGGAACTAAAGTTACCAATTAATTCAGTTGGAACTGGTTGTCCAATTTTTATATTTTTCTTACGCTTTGTAATTAAGTTTTTCAACTCTTCGCCATTTGCATTTGATAATTGCATAACTGGAAGAGCTAGATTTTCTCGTGCAAAGTATTCAGGCATAATATTGATTTCTTTTTCATTAGAAATTAATAGTACACCAAGTGCACCAGCTTGCTTCGCTTGTTCTGCTTTTACTAGCGTACTAGAAGTTCCTTGTAGGACAAGGGCGAATTTTCCTTTTACATCTTGTTTTGCATAATCACTTGGCGAACCATATCCAACATATACAAGAGGCGAATCATTTCCTATTGGGAAATCAGATTTTGATAATGGTAACCCTTGATATGTTTTGCTAGAACCGGCTACTTGGAATGTTGGGAATGGGATAGAAACAGTAGATGCTCCAACTGATATAACACTACTTGCATTACCAGGTGCATCAACAGACCAAGGGTGTGGTCCATCATTTCCATTTGAAACAACTGCAGTAACTCCAAGCTTTGCCGCACGCTCAAGCGTTAATGTTACAGGCTGATCAGGTGTATTTAAACTTTGTCCAAGAGATAAATTTAAAACGTCAGCACCGTCTTGGATTGCTCGTTCAATACCTTGAATAATATCTTCTGTTGTACCAGTCCCACCATCATTCATTACGCGGTAAGCTAGAATAGAAGCATTTGGAGCAACGCCTTTAATTTTTCCGTTACCAGCAATAATTCCAGCTACATGAGTACCATGTACGTTACCATCCATCGGATCGTTATCTTCATCGACTGTGTCATATCCACCAATATAATTTGCTTTTAAGTCAGGATGCGTATAGTCTACGCCAGAATCGATAATAGCCACTTTCATTCCTTTTCCATCAAGTGGTTTGCCAGATGGATCTTTTAAATTCCACGCTTCAGGCGCACCAATTGTCGGTCCACCGATATTTGGTGCTTCTTCGTTAGTAGCACTTTTTGATGTTTCATGTAGTTTATATGTTAAGTTCGGATAGACTGCTTTTACTTCAGGTAAAGAAGCGAGAGCGGTAATTTGATCTCCAGGAACTGAAATAGAGAATCCAGAAAATAATGTATTATAAACTTCTTTAATTTTTGCACCAGGTGCTTTTTCTTTTATTTTCTTAGTCGTATCTTCTTGTGCTTTTTTTAGCTCAGCATGATAAGACTGCGCGTTACTATTTTGTAAATCTGGAGCATGCTGAATATTACCTTGTGCTGCGAGAGGTGCATGTTGCAATTCTACAATGACTGAAATTTCTTTTGCTGTTTTTGTTTCAACACTTTGAGCAATTTTATTTTCGCCCCACTGCTCAATTGTTGTTTTAAGTTGTGGACTAAATTGCTTCTCCTTTTGCAGTGATTCAGCATGGGCGCTTAAAGCTCCAAAACTTGAAAAAACGAGCGCCATACTTAATAGTGTAGATGTAGTTTTTTTCATTGAAACTCCCCCTAATAAAAAGTGTCAATATTCCGAAAAGTTATCTTACAAATTTATTTCAAATTACATAATCGGATGTTAGCTAAACTATATTTTCGACATAATTCATACCAATCCTCTTTGAATTAAAAATTTCTTGGGAAATTTTTTCTGATTATGTCGAATGGTGATTTTTTACATATTGTAGATGGGAAGTGAGGAATGCTATGAGGGAAATGGAGGGGTGTTATGAAAAGGTTCATAGTAAGTGGTGGTGCAGTATTACTCATGTTTTTATGTTCAATCACTATTGTTAGCGCAGAAAATAATGAAGCGAAAATTGCTTTTATTCGTCATCATGACCTTTGGATTAAAGTGGATGGAAAAGAAAAACAACTTACAAAAGGAGAGTACATAACAGGGCCAAAGTGGTCACATGATGGAGAATGGATTGCCTATGCTAAAGGAAAGAAGCAAAACACATTGGAATTGTACCGACTGGAAGATGGAAAGAAAGTTAGGCCATTGCAATCTGAAGTATCAAATTATCAATGGTCACCGAAAGAGAATGTAATTGCATTTGTATTTGCGAATACACTAAATACATTTGACGTCCAAAAAAAGAATACTGATTTTGAAAATGTATCAGCTGGTGTAGGTGATTATGCATGGTATCCTGATGGGGAAAAGTTTCTTGTATCCTCTGAAGCATATTTACTTCCAACAGGATGGACGGGAGCTCAGTTATATGAAGTACAAAAAGATGCCCATATGAATCCGCATAAAATGAAACATTTATATGCATTACCAAATGCACATGATGATTTTTTAGCGCTAGTTGCAAGTGGATTTAAGTGGTCACCAAATCGACAGTGGATCTCATTTTTAGCGGTACCGACAGCTTCATGGTCAGCTGATAGTAATACGCTTTGCTTAGTTCGTGCAGATGGCAGTCGATTTGAAAAAGTAGATCAAATGTTATTAAACACACAATGGTTCCAATGGGCACCATCAAAGAATATATTAGCCTATATTGAGGGAAGCGGGAGAGTGGCGTTAGAGAATAAACATTTAAAATTAAAAGAATTACCAGCACTTCAGCAGAGCATATTTACACCGAAAGGATTTGTCGATTGGGATTTCACATGGAAGAATGATCAAGTTATTGTCGTTTCAAGAGCAAAAGAGGCAGGGATAGAAACTCCGCCAGAAAAAAGGCCGCTACCATCTTTATATGAGGTCGATAGTACAAGCGATATACAACAACGAATCACAAAGCCACCTCATAAGCTAGGTGATTATCATCCGATTTTTATGAAGAAGAGCAATCAATTAATATGGATACGTTCAGACCGTGAGAAAGCCAATGTATGGATTGTCAATAGTGATGGAAAACAGGAAAAGAAGTGGATTGAAAATATAGATGTACCAGAGTGGTATTATGAGAAATGGAATTGGGAAAATGTTATCTCGGTGAAAGAAGAATAAAAAAACGTGCCTAAAAGATAATTTTAGGCACGTTTTTTTATTGTTATTTATGTGTTTTATTTGGCTTTTTTTTCGCTGGGTTCCCGTTTCCCTGACGCTTTCTGTTTTGTTCATCTTTTGCTTGTTTTTCATGCAGTGTATCTAAAAAATCATTCGAGTTACTCATTTTTATATCGCTCCTTTCATTTTGTCCTAATTACTATAACCATTTAGGAGGATAATCATGAGATAAAAGTTAAGCACTTAATTTTCTTCGATAATATATATAAAATATGCCATACGTAATAAATAGCATAAATAAAATTTGTAACTCTACATTTTCTTTTAAAATAGTTGTGACAGAAGATGGTAAGTAAGGTGATGTATTGTTTGTTCCTACACCTAACCATTTGTTTAAGAGGTTAATGATACAAAACATAAAGACACCAGACCAGCTTGCAATAATTGCTTTCTGCTTAATTTTTGTTTCCCGTTCATCATCTGTAATCCAAGGATTAGCAGCTTTATCACTACTGAAAAATCCGTTTATATATCCCCATATAATCGTTCCAATTAAGATGGTTAGCCATTTCATATTTGTGATTCCCCTCTCTCTTGTAAAAAGTATTTTACATATAAAAATTGTAATATTTTCCAATTTATTATGTCAAATATTTTTTACACACTGGTTTTTTATATAGCAGGAATAATGGATGAAATAGGGAAGGAATTATGTTGAAGGATTTCATAGAGAGAGGAGGATGGGTATGAAACTCGTCTTTGTTCGGCACGGTGAAGGAGAACACACAAAGGACTTGCCGTCAAGTTTACAAGTGTTGAATCCCACATTAACGGAGGAGGGAAGGAATCAGGCTAAATTACTTCAATGCAATGTGCCATTGCAAGAAACGGATATATTAGTTGCCAGTCCTACCATTAGAACTTTACAAACGGCGACAATATGGAGTGAGAAAGTAGCTTGTCCAAAAATCGTCCATCCATATGTATCCCCGCGTATTTTTCCTTATCGAGAAGGGGCGAGAACATTACCATGTGATCGTATAGTAAATCAGGAAATGATAACAAAGTTATTTCCGCATTTTTCGATAGAGAAAAGCGCAAATAAGCAGTTGTGGATGGAAGGTATAAATATTATTTCAGAGAATCGTTTTCAGCAAATAGTAGAGGAATTTCTTATTTGGTGTTATGAGCTACGAGCTGAAAGGATTTGCATTGTATCTCACGACGGGACAATTACAGCGTATAGGCAATATTTACAGAAAGTCGTTTTAACTAGATCTGATTTTTTGAAAGAAACGGGTATATATGAAATGGATGTACCTCTTAAAAGTCTGATTGAGGAGATCTAATTATAGGATGGAGGGTGTATGTTGAATGTTGCACTAGTAGTTGGATTTAATTCTGATTTAGAGGCGCAATCAATCCGAGCATCCCTTGAATATTTCGGGGCAAGAGTTGTAACATATTGGATTGGTAGACCGAAAGAATTTATCGATATTCTTTCTGGAAAGGGTTTATATAATGATATTAATTATGTTGTCTTTTGCTTTCATGGTGAGGAAGGAAAGTTTGTCATGGAAGAGTTGGGTGAAGATATATATGAACAAGATGAAACGAGGGGATACTTTGGTGCAGCCGAAATTTATAAATATGCAAAATTGCATAATACACATATTGTAAATAGTGGGTGTACGTTAGGGGAGCAAAAACTAGCAGAATCTTTTTTACGTAGTGGAGCGAAATCGTATATTGGATCGATAGATTATGTAGATGCGAATGCAGCACTTATGTTTACAATACGCTTATTTTACGGGGTTATTAACCATAAAAAAACGTTAGAAGAAGTATTTCAAGAAGCGAGTTTAATTGATAAGGAGACACGTACATTTCGATTCTATAAGTAGTATGAAACACATTTGTTCTATATTCGAATAAATGTGTTTCACATTTAACTCACACTTTTTTTACATTTTTTTCAATGAAAATGATTATCAATTATGGTATGATATGTTCAAGTTTTTACAGGTAATAAAAGTTACTATATAAACGTTAGTTTGTAATATTTCATACGTATGTCACGAATTATTCATAATTAACATTTGTAAAATAAGTAACTAATGTTATTATATTAACTGTAACTAACTTAATTACAACTCTAGGAGGAAGATATGGTTATTCAATTTTTAAGAGAAAACAAAGCAGTTTCTTTTGTGCTAGCAGTAATCAGAGTGTATCTTGGTTACACATGGTTAATGGCTGGAATTGGTAAACTACAAGGAAAAGGATTCGATGCAACGGGTTATTTACAAGGTGCAATTGAAAAATCTAAAGGAGCACAACCGGCTGTTCAATCCTGGTGGGCATCATTTTTACAAGATTTCGCAATTCCAAATGTCGATCTATTTAATACACTTGTAACGTGGGGAGAAATTTTAGTCGGAATCGGTTTAATTGTGGGCTGTTTAACAAAAACAGCGGTCTTTTTTGGTCTTGTAATGAACTTTTCCTATATGTTTAGTGGGTCAATTGGTGTGAACCCTGAAATGGTTATCTTATCTATGTTCGTTCTTGTTTCTGGTATGAATGCTGGAAAACTTGGACTTGACGGCTTTGTTATCCCAAAAGTTTTAGGATCAAAAACTCAAAAACGCCAAAAGCAAGCTGCTTAATATATGAAAACGGGTATCTCAAAATGAGATGCCCGTTTTATTTTTCAGTTATTATAGGATTTTTGTCGAAGAAATCTTTCACATACCCTACAAACTCCTGTGGTTCCTGACGAAATGGAGCATGGTAACCTTTTTCGATAATATGGAAAGTACTATTTTTTAAGAATTGATGATATGTTTCTCCTTCTTTCCAAGAAACGCTACTATCATTCCTTCCCCATATAATTAAGGTTGGTTGTTTCATTTCATTTGCATTGATTTGAAGACGTCTAGGCCATAATTTCATTTTATTGTAATGCTCTTCATCATTACGTTTAAATTTCACTTTGCTCTCATCATAATCTGCAACATCAGAAACAGTATTTAAATCAGTTGATAATTGTGGCTTAGGAGACCCTTGTTTATTAACGAATGTATGAGGCCCGCCTGTAGCATCAGTTAAGATAAGGTGGGTAACTGCTTCAGGGTATAAATATGTTAAATTAAGAGAAATTTCTCCGCCCATTGAATGCCCCAGTATTGCGAATGAATCATAACCTAGTTTTTTCATTAATTTATAATACAAATTCGCATGAGTGGGGAAAGAATAATAAAAATCCATCGGCTTAGATGAGCGTCCGAATCCTAAAGCATCTACAGAAATAATTGTATGATCTTTTGCTAAGTCTGAGTAAATTTTTTGAAAACCATTTGACGATCCTCCAAATCCATGGATCATAAGTAAAGGTGGTTTTTCATTACCGATCTTTTTGAAGTAAATGGTTTGACCATCTATTTCTACCATTTTTTCCTCGGTAGCTAGTTTTGCTGTAAGTGTATTTTTAACTTGTTTTACTTGTTCTACTGGCTTTTCTGCTGCACTACATCCTACTAATAGTGTAAGAGTAAGACAACCTACCATAAAATAGCTAAATCGCTTCAATTAGGTGTCCCCTTTCTAACATAATGCTGTATCTATCATAGCAAATAGCATCTCACGATTTCCAGGAAGTTGGCTACCATTTTTTATCATAAGAGGTGAAAGGAGCGTTTCTTGGAAATTTTCTGTTTGAAGAAATTTGCGGAATGAAAATTGTGGATGTGGGACATCAATCCTTACTGTGCCATTCCAACATTCACATATGTTTTGTAGTAATTGAATAGCATCTTCTTCTCGTTTGGCGATAAGTGGATTGATACATAATATATTACCTTTTTGTATGCATAAGGAAAAAGCTTCTATACAGTTATGTCTTTCAATTTTAAAAGAGTGGCTGGTTCTTGGTAATAGTAATGAATAAATTAAAGAACGATCGGCACCGGTTGTAATTTGATCGAGAGAAATAAGCGATATAAGGTCTTTCTCTTTTACTTGTTGTGTATGAGTGATATGTGTCTTAGTAGTTTGTTTTTCAAAACGATGAATCGTCGTTACTGTTTGAAATCCGCATGATGTATAAAGAGGCTCGCCAGCTTTTGTTGCAATAAGTGCAATTGGTTGTTTTGGGTGAGTGTGTTCTAAGCAGTGATTAAGCAAAATACGTCCGATGCCTCGGCCTTGAAAATTAGGATGGACGATTAACATACCAATAGTAGAAAAACTATTTTTAAAAGGAAATACTCCTCCAGCTGCAATCAGTTTATTTTCATACATATAACCGATAAATGTGCCGAGAGAAAGATACATTTCGAATTGTTTTTTCATAAATGCTTTATCTTGTAACCATCCAATAGCTTTGCAAAGGTCGAGTAAATCAAAAATAAAAGTTTCATCTAGCTTTATTATTTTCATAAATGTTCACCACATTTCTATTAATTTTCATAAAAGTAGATTAAAAATGTTAAATAAGAGATTTACGTTAAATGAAATCCAACTTGTTTATATTTTGATTGTAAAGGGGAAGATGGTTGGTATGAACAGACAAAGTTATACAAATTATAACTGATATTTACATAAGTTAACAAAAAATTTACATATAACTAATTTTCTCTTAATAGTCTTCTATTAAATTTGATAGTGGGAAATGAATAACCTAATTAGGGGGACAATACAGTGAAAAAGTTTGTAAAAAAAGCATGGCCATTTGCAGTTGTGGCATCATTAGCAGTTACTTCGGTAGCAGCATGGAATTTTACTCGTTCTAGCGAGGTTAATGCAGATGAGAATGGAAGCAATGCAAAGATTAAAAATGTTATCGTATTAATTGGAGATGGTATGGGTCCTTCATATATGACGGCTCATCGTTATATGAAAGATAATCCGAAAACATTCGAGATGGAATCTACAGAATTTGATAAGCATCTTGTAGGAACACAAAAAACATATCCAGAAGATGAACATGAAAATATTACGGACTCTGCATCAGCAGCAACAGCTATGTCTGCGGGGATTAAAACATATAATGCGGCAATTGCGGTTGATAACGATAAAGCGGAAGTGAAAACTGTTCTGGAGCAAGCGAAAGAAAAAGGAAAGTCAACAGGACTCGTTGCAACTTCTGAAATTACACATGCAACACCAGCTGCTTTCGGTGCGCATGATATTAGCCGTAAAAATATGGATGCAATTGCAAATGATTATTTTGATGAGAAAATTAAAGGGAAGCATAAAGTAGATGTTATGCTTGGCGGCGGCGTAAATAACTTTGTTAGAAAAGATCGTAACCTTACAGAAGAATTTAAGAAATCTGGTTATAGCTATGTAACAGATCGAAATCAATTGTTAAATGATAAAAATGATCAAATTCTTGGTTTATTTGCACCAGGTGGATTAGATAAAATGATCGATCGTAATGAGAAAACACCTTCATTAGAAGAAATGACAAATGCAGCAATTGAGCGTTTGAACAAAAATAAAAATGGTTTCTTCTTAATGGTTGAAGGAAGTCAAATTGACTGGGCTGGGCATGATAATGATATCGTTGGTGCAATGAGTGAAATGGAAGACTTCGAAAAAGCTTTCAAAGCAGCGATTGAGTTTGCGAAAAAAGATAAAAATACGTTAGTTATTGCAACGGCAGACCACGCTACAGGTGGATTATCTCTAGGTGCGAATGGCGAGTATAACTTTAAAGTAGATCCAATTAAAGCTGCAAAACGCACACCAGACTTTATGGCGAATGAAATTGCAAAAGGTGCAAATGTAGAAGAAACATTGAAAAAATATATTGATTTACAATTAACACCAGAAGAAATTAAAGCTGTAAATGATATAGCTCCATCAAAAGATGTAACAAAGATTGATAATGCGATTGAAGATATTTTCAATAAGCGCTCGGTTACAGGATGGACAACTGGTGGACATACAGGTGAAGATGTAAACGTGTATGCATTTGGACCAGGTAAATACTTATTCTCTGGTGTTCAAGAGAATACAAATATCGCGAAACGTGTCTTTGATATTGTTGGCGGTGGCGATCCGAATAAAGGAAGACGCTAATTATAAATGAAAGTGAGGCGAAATGCCTCACTTTTCTTTTTAGGAGTTGGAAAGATGAAGATTTTCTTAGGGAAATTCAGATTGTTATTAGTAGTATTATTGTTAGTTGGATGTCAATCTCAAGAGGAAAATGTAGAACAAAAAACTACTACTAAGAAAACTGAAGAAAAGGTACAGATAACGAAAGAAGAAGAGAAGTCTATTCAAGATGTTATTGAGACATTTGTACGGACAACGAATGAAAAAAATCTTGCTGAACATATGGAGTTATTTTCAAAGAAGATGCCTAGTGCCGAAGACTTAAAAACACAAAAAGAAGCAGCTTTTCAAAAGGGAAATAAGAAAATTGAATTGGAACATCTAGATATGAAAGCTAGTAAAGCAGGCTATGTGATTGTTGAAACGAAAGAAAAGGAAACAGATGGGGAAGTCACCCTTCAGAAGAAAGTGCAGTATGCGCTTGGAAAAGAAGATGAGAAATGGAAAATTGAAGAGGTTCGCACGATAGAAAAGAAATAAAAAAGGTTCTCATAAGAGAGAACCTTTTTTAAAGTGGTAGTAAAATTTGATTTGAGCATGCTTCAATGTCATCAATATCTTGGCGAATTGTCGCCATTTTATTGTCAAGATCTTCAGCTTTCATTGCTGCATCGTGTAGCTCATCTTTTAAATACTCAGGTATATTGCCTTCGTATTTATAATAAAGTTTATGTTCTAAACTTGCCCAAAAATCCATAGCAAGTGTACGTAACTGAATTTCTGCAAATACATCTTTTGTACCAGAATTTAATGATAAAGGATATTTAATAATCATGTGCAAACTTTTATATCCGTTCCCTTTTGGATTAGCAATATAATCTTTTACATCTATGACTTCCATATCCTCACGCTTTTGAATTACTTCTTTTAAATGATAGATATCTTCTACGAAGCAGCATGTAATACGAATGCCAATGATATCTTGTAACTGTGTTTGAGCATTTTCCACTGTTGGTGATAAGTTTTTACGCTCTAGCTTTTTAATAATACTTTCAGGTTGTTTTAGTCTAGTTTTTATATGTTCAAACGGGTTGTAATCCTCTAGAAATTGAGCTTCCCGGTTCATAATTTCAAATTTAGTTTTTAACTCTTCTAAAGCAAATGTATACGGTAATACAAAAGCTTTCCAATAGTTAACTGTTGATTGATTATATTCCATTTATATACACACCTTTTCCTATTTACAAGTGAGGTTACTATACTAAATACCAAATCATATAAGCGCAAGCAGCAAATGATGAAACCATAAAACGATATTTAGTTTTCATACTTTCAACTCCTTTCGAATGAGATTCTATATGAATAAACGTGATTGTTAATAAGTTCACTATGTACAAGTTCTATAGTAATAGATTCGTGTGAATTTCGTATGAACTAATTGTTTCAGCTTTTTGTCTTTTTCTTGTAATTGACAAATTAAGTGAAGTTGTATATTATTTAAATCGTAATCATTACGTTTTAGTTGCGATTTTTGAACGAAAGGAGAATGACATATGCGGGTAAATATTACATTAGCTTGTACGGAGTGTGGTGATCGTAATTATATTTCTAAAAAGAATAAACGAAACAACCCAGAGCGCATCGAACTAAAAAAATATTGTCCACGATTAAAACGGGTAACATTACATCGTGAAACGAAGTAGAAGACTAGAGATATCTCTAGTCTTCTTTTGTTAATATTTTTTTGGTTTTGTTTGTTATAATTACCTTAAATTGTAACAAAGGAGGGGTATGATGAATCAAAAAGATAAAGAAAGAAAAGAGAAAGTGGCACATATTATTGAAATTTCGGATGATTATAGACTCGTTGTAGATGATCAAGAAGGTGTGGATGACCCATATCATCTATTATGGTGGGAGCATAAAGAGGATGAGGAGAAAACGGTACAGATTACGCTGAATAGACATACCGGTAATTTAATTGATTTTAGGATAGGTGATGAAAATTCTTTTTCAAGTGGTAAGGCAGCGATAGAGGAGAATAAGGCAAGGGAAATTGCAAATGTATTTATAAAGAAATATGTGAAAGAAGGATTAGAAAGTTATACATATGTGAAGGTCAAGGACGATAGGCGCGGTTGGAAAGAAGTAAATTATATGCAGGAAGTGAATAGCTATCCATTGCCGAATACAGGATGTGTTGTACGAGTCCATCCTTCAGGTAATGTTGTGAATTTCCATTATAATGGACAAAAAGCGATAGAGAAAAAACCGTTATGGCCAAGTGAAATTGTTGAGGAGAATATCGTTTTAGAAAATTTGAAAGCTAGACAAGATATGAGACTTGTATTTGTAGATTTAACATACTCTTCATGTAAATATGAAAATGGTGAGGAAATAAAAGGGCATCATCTTGTATATGAGCCAGCGCCTAGTTATGCGTTTATTAAAGCAAGTACAGGTAAAGATTTATATGGGCCAGACCATTATAAATTACCTTCTACAGTACTTGTTGATAAACCCCTAAAGAGTAGTCCAAAAAAAGATGTGCTTGATTTATTTGATTGGGACAAGGAGAAATTTGTAAAATTAGATGAAAAAGTAGATGAGGATGAAGTCCGGATAAAATTTGTATTAAAAGAAGAATTACAAAAAGAAGTAGAAGAGAAGGATTCATATTCAATGGATGAGTTTTATAAAAAACATTTTCCGATGTTGAAGCATGATGAATTTGTTGTAATTACTCTAGATAAAGAAACAAATCAATTGCTTTCTTTTTTTATGTGGCAGGATGAGAAAAAAAGAAGAACAATCTTATCAAGAGAGCAATGTTTAAGCAAAGCACTTCAATTTTTAGAGCATACTATCCCAGATGCGACAAAGTATATTCAGCTTTGGGATGATTATGAAGAGGAAGAGGGGATAGAGAGGTTTTCCTTTTCAATGTATGTAAATGACATTCATGTAGAGCGGAAATATATTATGATCAACATCAATGCAGAAAATGGTGCAGTGATGCACTACTCTGGAGAGTCTAGCAAATTTATAAAAGAATTACTTACATATGAAACAACACCAAAAGTAACAAAAGAAGAAGCGTTAGAAGTATATAGAGAGGCCATGAGAGTTAATTTAGAATGGTTTTTAGAAAATGAGGTAGAGGAAACGAACTACGAACTACTGTATAAACAAACAACGAATGAAAATTATAAAGAATCCTTTGAATGTAGTCGAGAAATTCGTTATATTGATGCGCATACTGGGGAGAAAATTTGGAGTGAATATTAGTAAAAGCCAATCGATACGTTTCGATTGGCCTTTACTATGTTCGTAGAATAATTTGTTAATTGCTATTAAGTGGTTGAAGAACACCATCTTGAGCTTTCGACCAGTTATATAGATTTCCATCAGATCCTACTGCAAAATTTAGAGCGCGCGAGTTCTCAGGAGATTCGCGTACGTATAAGACGTCGTATAGTTTAATACCATTTATTGTGCCAATTAGTTTGTCTTCCCCAGATCCATAACGAATTTCCTCTGAGCGAGTTCCCATTCTTTTCTCGAGAACCCTCACAGCATCTTCACTTGTGAATTTAATAGTATCGGCTTGTATATTTGGTTGTTTAGCTGGCTGTTGATCTTTCTGGGGGTTTTTAGATGTTGCTTCAGGTTTTGTATTATTTTCAGTTTTTGTGTTGTTTTTAGTTGTTGTGCTGTTCTCAGTTTTTGCGTTGTTCTCAGTTTTTGCGTTGTTCTCAGTTTTTGCGTTGTTCTCAGTTTTTGCGTTGTTCTCAGTTTTTGTGTTGTTCTCAGTTTTTGCGTTGTTCTCAGTTTTTGTGCTGTTCTCAGTTTTTGTGTTGTTCTCAGTGTTTGCATTGTCTTCAGTTTTTTGGCTATCTTCCGTTTTTGTACTGTCTTTTGATGCGGCAGTATCCTGTTTAGTAGCCTCAGTTTTTGTAGGAGACGTTTGTTGTCCACAAGCTGAAAGTAAGAAAAATGATAATGTGAGTACTGCAAGGTTTCTGATTTGTGACGTAGCGTATCGCATGAAAACACCTCTTTCAAAATTTTGGAACTTAACATATTGTAATACATTGGAAAAAATATGCAAGGTATGAAAGACTTATTTCGTTCGACAAAAAGCTAAGGATTCCATATTTATATCGTACAGACACAAACAACCTCACGCCCACATACACTTAGTAAAGACCACTATTTTGGCGGAGGTGAAAGGTTTGAGTCTATTCGCCGCAATTGGATATATGGTTCGAGAAGTATTTGTCTTTGTTTCTTATGTGAAGAATAATGCGTTTCCACAGCCGTTATCATCAGATGATGAGAGAAAGTACTTAGAGTTAATGGAGCAAGGTGATGCTCAAGCGAGAAATCTTTTAATTGAACATAATTTACGGCTTGTAGCCCATATCGTTAAAAAATTTGAAAACACGGGTGAAGATGCAGAAGATTTAATTTCAATTGGTACAATTGGGCTTATTAAAGCGATCGAGAGTTATTCAGCAGGAAAAGGAACAAAGCTCGCAACGTATGCAGCACGCTGTATTGAAAATGAAATTTTGATGCATTTACGTGTGCTAAAAAAAACGAAAAAAGACGTTTCACTTCATGATCCGATCGGGCAAGATAAAGAGGGGAATGAAATATCGCTTATTGATATATTAAAATCAGAGTCTGAAGATGTAATCGATATGATTCAGCTTAGTATGGAGTTAGAAAAAATTAAAGAGTATATCGATATTTTAGATGAACGAGAAAAAGAAGTGATCGTGAAGCGTTTTGGGCTTGGACTGGATAAAGAAAAAACGCAGCGGGAGATTGCTAAGGCACTTGGTATTTCCAGAAGCTACGTATCAAGAATTGAAAAGCGCGCCTTAATGAAAATGTTTCATGAATTTGTGCGAGCTGAGAAAGAGAAAAAAGCAAAAGAATAATATATATTGCAAGCAGCCATATTTTAAAATTGGCTGCTTTTCTTTGTAAATAGGGAAAGAAAACGAGTTGTGATAAGAAGAAATGCATGTTCACTGTTGAAAATGAAGGATTCTATCTGTAATATTAGAAGGTGCTAAACAATTTAAGGATAATACTATACTTAGTTTTCTGTCTGTATAATGGGACAGCTCTATATGATATGTGGGAATAAGAACCAATTTTACATATGATATAGAAAGAAAAGAAGGGGAAACTAAAGTTATAGGCTGATTAGGAGGTTTCGCAATTTGCGACGTACATTATATCGACTTATGATCGAACTTACAAATGGTCGCTTTACTTCTTATATATTACGTAAATTTGCACAATCTCGTTTAAGCTCTATCATTATTCCATCATATGCGAAGGTTTTTAAACTTAATCAAGATGAGATGGAAAAGGGTTTGAAGGAATATAGAACATTGCATGAATTATTTACGCGTAGGCTAAAAGAAGGAAAGCGTAGTATTGATACAGATGCACGGAGTATCGTTAGCCCTGTTGATGGTGTTTTTGCTGATCACGGTCCGATTGAGGACACAAAAACATTTGATATTAAAGGAAAGCGTTATTCAATTGTGGATATGCTAGGTAATGAAGAGCGTGCAAAGCGATATGCAGGCGGTACATATATGGTTATTTATTTGAGCCCAAGTCATTATCATCGCATTCATAGCCCGCTTTCTGGTTCCGTGACTGAAAGATTTATACTCGGTAGAAAATCGTATCCGGTAAATGCTGCGGGTATGGAATACGGAAAAGAGCCGCTGTCAAAAAACTATCGTTCTGTTACAGAAGTGAATAGTGATGGCGAGCATATGGCGCTTGTAAAAGTAGGTGCTATGTTTGTGAATAGTATTGAGCTTTTGCATGAAAGAAGTACTGTTCAAAAAGGTGAAGAAATGGCATACTTTACATTTGGTTCAACAGTTGTGTTATTGTTTGAAAAAGATATGATAGAAGTAGTGCAAGGATTGAAGAGTGGACAAGAACTTCGTCTTGGTGAAAAAATTGCTACTCGATTAGCTCATAAGTAAAGACATTATATCGGTAAGTAAGAGTTATGGACAAAGATGCTTAATGATGAAAGCCCCCCTAGATGGGAGTACTTGTTTATTCGAGAGCCATCGCAGGATGGCTCTTTTTACAGGTGCGGACTGATTAAAGTTATCACTTTATATGTAATCAAGACGTTTTGACAAGCTTGTCCTCTAATGAGCGTCTAATCATTTCTTGTTTTATAAGTAAAATGAAGTCGGGATTTAATTTTAGTTCTTTTGCTTTATAATAAGACTCAGTGAGTAACTCAGTAGATAACTGTTCCATATGTTTTGTTTTCAAGGTGAGTCACCTCCTAATAATATAAGGATTGATTCGTTGTTGCATTTAATGTACCAAAAAAATATGACAGTCACAAACAAGGGGTTATCCACACACCTAGGTGGATAAAGTGTGTATAGATTGTTAGTAAATTCCAAATTAACTGGCAAATTAATGTGGAAAATGTGTACAATTTTATCCACAGGTTATATATCGAAAAATGTTGTCGAAAAATTTTATGAAAACTCCTCAAAGAGGTGAAAGAAATTGAAGTTATTTTTACCAAATGAATATGTGAAAAATGTATATCATGTTCAACCAGAAGATTTGAAAAAACGTGGAATTAAAGGCATTATTACAGATTTAGATAACACTTTAATTGAATGGGATCGCCCAAATGCAACGCCACAACTTGAAGAGTGGTTTTTGAAAATGAAAGAGCAAGGCATCCAAGTAACAGTTGTTTCAAATAATAATGAACAACGTGTGAAAGACTTTGCTGATCCATTAGGTATTCCATTTATTCATAGCGCTCGTAAACCATTTGTTCGCGCATTTAAGCGTGCGATACAAGAGATGAGTTTACAGCCAGATGAAGTTGTAGTGATTGGAGATCAATTACTAACGGATGTGCTTGGTGGAAATCGAGTGGGACTTCATACAATTTTAGTTGTACCGGTAGCACAAACGGACGGGTTAGTGACGCGCTTTAATCGGAAAATTGAACGACGAATTATGAGAAATATGAAGAAAAAAGGTTTAATCAACTGGGAGGAATAAAGTTTGACTGAAACAATTAAATGTATTGGTTGCGGTGTAGAAATTCAAACAGAAAATAAAAATGAAGTGGGATATGCTCCTACCTCATCTTTAGAGAAAGAACAAGTAATTTGTCAACGTTGTTTTCGCTTGAAGCATTACAATGAAATTCAAGATGTATCATTAACGGACGATGACTTCCTACGTATTCTAAATGGAATTGGAAAATCGGATGCACTAGTAGTTAAGATTGTAGACATTTTTGATTTTAATGGTAGCTGGTTACCTGGTTTACATCGTTTCGTAGGAAATAATAAAGTATTACTTGTTGGAAATA
The DNA here is from genome assembly GCF_001884105.1 of Bacillus luti. Classification (GTDB taxonomy): domain Bacteria; phylum Bacillota; class Bacilli; order Bacillales; family Bacillaceae_G; genus Bacillus_A; species Bacillus_A luti. Next base: position 44,547 of record NZ_MACI01000093.1, read on the forward strand.
AAGCGGATTTAATTCCTAAGTCAGTAAAACATGATAAAGTAAAGCATTGGATGCGATATAGTGCAAAGCAGCTAGGATTAAAGCCAGAAGATGTTTTTTTAATTAGTGCAGCGAAGGGACAAGGGATTGCTGAGCTTGCGGATGCTATTGAGTATTATCGCGGTGGTAAAGATGTTTATGTTGTTGGATGTACGAATGTAGGGAAATCAACATTTATTAATCGTATGATTAAAGAATTTAGTGATGAGACTGAAAATGTAATTACAACATCTCATTTCCCTGGAACAACACTTGATTTAATTGATATTCCATTAGACGAAGAATCTTCTTTATATGATACGCCAGGTATTATTAATCACCATCAAATGGCTCATTATGTTGGAAAAGAAAGCTTAAAGCTTATTACACCAACAAAAGAAATTAAACCAATGGTGTTCCAATTAAATGAGGAACAAACGTTATTCTTTAGTGGATTGGCACGTTTTGATTATGTAAGTGGTGGTCGTCGTGCGTTTACTTGTCACTTCTCAAATCGTTTAACAATTCACCGTACAAAGCTTGAGAAAGCAGACGAATTGTATAAAAATCATGCTGGGGATTTACTAAGCCCGCCAACACCAGAAGAATTAGCGAATATGCCTGAACTAGTGAAATACGAGTTTAATATTCGTGAACCGAAAACGGATGTTGTATTTTCTGGATTAGGATGGGTTACTGTGAACGAACCAGGAGCAAAAATTGTTGCACACGTACCAAAGGGAGTAAGTGTTTCATTGCGTAAATCTTTAATTTAATATGGAGAGGGATTTATGAAACAATTATATGGTGTAATCGGAAATCCAATTGGACATTCATTATCACCCGTTATGCATAACGATGCATTTGAACACTTGAATATGGATGCCCATTATCATGCATTTCTTGTTGAAGAGGAAGTGCTAGGGGAAGCAGTAAGAGGTTTAAAAGCATTAGGTATTTCAGGATTTAATGTAACAACTCCGCACAAAGTTGCTATTATGGAGTATTTGGATGAGATTAATCCATTAGCGATGCAAATCGGTGCAGTAAATACAGTGGTTCATAAAGACGGGAAGTTGATTGGCTACAATACAGATGGAATTGGTTTTGTTCGAGCATTGCAATCCATTAGTAGTGAACCACTTCAAGGGAAACGTATTTTATTACTTGGCGCAGGTGGTGCTAGTCGAGCTATTTATTTTTCTCTTGCTGATATAGGTGTGAAAGAGATTGATGTAGCCAATCGCACAGTAGATAAGGCGGAAGAACTTATTGCTGCAGGTAAGGCTCATGTTACTTCTGTTGCTTTATCGCTAGAAAAAGCAACAGAAGAACAAGAGAATTATGATATTATCATTCAGACGACAACAATAGGTATGCATCCATACGTCGAACATACGCCATTACAAATTTGTTCGTTAAAAAAAGGAACGATTGTATCAGATATAATTTATAATCCATTTGAAACGAAAATTTTATGTGAGGCAAAAGAGCAAGGTGCAATCATTCAAAATGGTATTGATATGTTTGTTTATCAAGGGGCACTTGCATTTGAAATGTGGACAGGACGCATACCAAATATTGATCGAATGAAACAATTAGTTATAAAAAAGCTTGGAGGCTAACATATATGTTAACAGGAAAACAAAAAAGATTTTTACGTGCACAAGCACATCATTTAACACCAATTTTTCAAGTAGGAAAAGGCGGCGTAAATGAGAATATGGTGAAACAAATTGGAGAAGCGTTAGAAGTTCGTGAACTATTTAAAGTGAGCGTATTACAAAACTGTGAATTTGATCGTCGTGAAGTTGCAGAAGAGCTTGCACAAGGCGCACGTGCTGAAATCGTTCAAGTAATTGGAAGCACAATTGTGTTATACAAAGAATCAAGAGAAAATAAACAAATTAAGCTTCCTCGATAAAAAAGGTTAGCATGCGCTATTTTTATCGCTGATGCGTAATGATGTAGAGATCGAAACCAATTGAACTTTTATTAACAGTGAGCTCTCTTCGGATAGGAATGAAGAGAGTTACTGTATGTAAAAGGAAGGGGCGTTTCTTTTGAGAAAAATTGGCATCATTGGCGGTACATTTGACCCGCCTCATTATGGGCATTTACTAATTGCGAATGAAGTGTATCACGCTTTGAATCTGGAGGAGGTATGGTTCTTACCAAACCAAATTCCACCGCATAAACAAGGACGAAATATTACAAGTGTAGAAAGTCGCTTACATATGTTAGAACTTGCGACTGAGGAAGAAACACACTTTTCTATTTGTTTAGAAGAGCTGAATAGGAAGGGCCCATCTTATACATATGACACTATGTTACAATTGACGAAGAAGTATCCGGATGTGCAGTTTCACTTTATTATTGGTGGAGATATGGTTGAGTATTTACCGAAGTGGTATAACATTGAAGCGTTACTCGAGCTGGTTACGTTTGTTGGTGTTGCAAGACCTGGTTATACATTGCATACGCCTTATAATATCACTACGGTGGAAATTCCGGAGTTTGCAGTTTCTTCATCTTTACTACGTGAGAGATATAAAGAGAAGAAAACATGTAAATATTTACTTCCTGAAAAAGTACAGGTATATATCGAGAGGAATGGGTTGTATGAATCGTGAGAATGCACTTCATATTGTCAAACAACAAATGCATGAAAAACGTTATATACACACAATTGGTGTAATGGAGACAGCGATTGAGCTCGCTCAATTATACGGTGTGGATGAGAAGAAAGCAGAAGTGGCAGCTATATTCCATGATTATGCGAAATGTAGAGCAATTTCAGAGATGGAAGAGATTATTAAATGTGAAGATTTGCCGAAAGATCTACTTTGTTATAACAAAGAGTTATGGCACGCACCTGTTGGGGCATACTTAGTAGAAAAAGAAGTAGGTATTACGGATCCTGAAATCCTGCAAGCTATTACATATCATACAAGTGGTCATGAGAAAATGACGATGTTAGATAAAGTGATTTATGTAGCTGATTACATTGAGCCTGGGCGAAAGTTTCCAGGGGTGGAAGAAGCTCGTAAACTCGCATATACGGATATAAATCAAGCTTTATTATTTGCGTTAAAGCGAACAATTCAATTTTTAATGGAAAAAGATCAAACGATTTATCCATTAACATTCCAAACATATAATGCAGTTATCAAGGAGGAAATTATTAAATGAAAGATAAAGATTTATTAGTATTAGCAGCGAAAGCAGCTGATGATAAGAGAGCAGAAGATATGGTTGTCCTAAATATGCAAGGTATTTCACCAATTGCAGATTATTTCATTATTTGTCACGGTAACTCAGATAAACAAGTGCAAGCAATTGCGCGTGAAATTAAAGCAAAAGCACACGAGTTCGAAATCGACGTACAACGTATGGAAGGTTTTGACGAAGCGCGCTGGGTATTAGTTGATCTTGGAGATGTAGTTGCTCATGTATTCCATAAGGATGAGCGTAATCACTATAATTTAGAGCGTCTATGGGGCGATGTGCCACGTGAAGATATTACAGACGAGCTAGACCAATGAAATATGAACAATTTGCATTGTTGTACGACGAACTAATGAATGATGTCCCTTATGAAAAATGGGTAGAATTCACAGAGGAAAGTCTGCAGCAAGCGGATATGAAAGAGGCAAAGATTCTTGACGTAGCATGCGGTACTGGTAATGTAACCCTTCCGCTCGTACAAAAGGGTTACGATTTAATCGGTGTCGATCTTTCAGAAGAAATGTTAACGGTCGCTCAGCAAAAGTTAGGAGGAGAGGGATACTTTATTCCTTTTTACCAACAAGACATGCGAGAGCTTGATGTTCCAGGTGAATTTGATTGCGTAACCATCTTTTGTGATTCATTAAATTATGTATTGCAAGAAGAGGGAGTACAAGAAACGTTTAGAAGAGTGTTTCACCATTTACGTCAAGATGGTTTGTTTTTATTTGATGTGCATTCTTTGTATAAAATACATCATGTATTTCAAAATGAAACATACACAGTGAATGGAGAAGAAATCTCTCTTATTTGGAATTGCTTCCCCGGTGAAGAATCAAATAGTGTAGAGCATGATTTAACATTCTTTGTTCAAGATCCAGAAGAAGATGTGTACCATCGTTTTGACGAATGTCACGTGCAACGTGCATATCAGGTTGAAGAGTTGACAAAATGGCTTGAAGAGGCTGGTTTCACAGTGCTTCGCGTGACTGGTGACTTTGAGAGGCTGGAAGTTACAGAACAAACAGAGCGTATTTTCTTCATGGCGAAGAAAAACGGATAAAACAAAAGCAACCGAGAAGGTTGCTTTTGTTTTGTAAAGAAGATGTAATTTTTGATTTAAAATTATACGGAAATGATCTGCATAAAGTGTGGAAATACTTGTGTAAGTGGACGTGTACTATAAAAAAGTAGGTATTTATAAAAAGGATTTGGAATGATAGTGACGTATTTATTATGTGTGTTTATTGAATTGCTGATCAACGCATTTTAAATCCTCATCAAATTTCTCGTGTGTCCGTTCGATTAATTTATGAAACATATCCCCAACATGTTCTTCTAAAACACGAATACCTTCTCCTGTAACGCCGCCTTTCACACATACCTTTTCTTGTAAAGTAGGTAGTGTGAAAATCTCTTTTTCGAGTAATTTCCCCATTCCAACGACCATTTCACTTACTAAAGTAGTGGCTTCTTCATGTGTAATATTTGTTTTATCTACAGCAGCGTTAATAAAACATTGTAATAAATAACTAAAGAATGCAGGGCCGCAGCTTGCTATATCAGATGAAACGCGCGTTATATCTTCTTCTATTACAAGGGGAGTGGAAATGTTTTTGAATAGACGAAATAGTTTTTGTTGCCACTCTTCAGAGCATTTACTTCCGAATGTAAATAGTGATGCACCAGACAGGGCGCGGTTTGTAATGCTTGGAATAATACGTGCGACGTGGCATGGCACAAGTGTCTCTAATTGTGATGGAGATATCGGACTTGTGATAGAAACTAAGCACTTTTCATCAGAAAAATGTTCAGCATATTTTTGTAGGATAGGGTAAATATCTATCGGTTTTACACAAATAAAAATAAGATGTGACCGTTCAATTACTTCATCGATAGTTTTGGCTATATGAACAGAAGGGTGTTTTTCTTTTATATGATATGCTTTGGCGGGCGTTCGATTAATGATTGTAAGGCACGAAGGTTTGACAGCACGGGTTTCTAAAAATGCATCGATTAGTATATTCCCCATGTTTCCTGTCCCTATAATTCCTATGTTCAATGTTTCATCCCTCCTTCGTAACAGCTTTCTCCTAAACAATATGAATGATGTTATAAATTTATGATTAGAGGTGTAAAATGATGTGGGATTTTCCGAAGAAATGGTTAGGATTAGTAGCTATTATTGGTATTGCACTTTTTCTATTTTTCTGGAAAACGAACCAGCATACAGAAGGGTCAGTCATTGCAACGGATGTTCAAGCGAAAGAGATAGAGAAAAAAGGTAAACCGAAAATATCGGATACAAAAGAGCAGAAAAAAATAATTGTAATTGATATGAAAGGTGCTGTTGCTAAAGAGGGGGTGTATGAAATGAAAGTAGGGGACCGGGTCAAGGATGCCATTGAAAAGGCAGGTGGTTTTTTGCCAGAAGCAGATAGGAATAAGGTGAACTTAGCGCAAATGGTACAAGACCAAATGATCCTTTATGTACCAAATAAAAATGAACAAGTGCAAGAAGTAGCTGCTGTCTCAAAGGGAGATGGGAAAGTTCAAATAAATGCAGCTACTAAAGAACAACTTGAAAAAATTACAGGCATCGGTTCCCGAAAAGCAGAAAGTATTTTGAAATATCGAGAGGAACATGGTCCGTTCCAGAAAATAGAAGATTTATTAGAGATTGATGGGATTGGGGCGAAGTCTCTGGAAAAAATAAAAGATCAAATTATTATTCCGTAAAAGATTGACGAAGTTTTTCTTCTTTCGCTACACTACAAGTAGACAAAAAAGAAGGTGAAAAATATGGAACGAATTTCATGGGATCAATATTTTATGACACAAAGCCATCTGCTATCTTTACGTAGTACATGTACAAGGCTGGCGGTAGGGGCGACAATCGTTCGTGATAAACGAATTATTGCTGGTGGATATAATGGTTCAATTAAAGGTGGCGTACATTGTATAGATGATGGGTGTTACGTAATTGATAATCATTGTGTTCGAACGATTCATGCTGAAATGAATGCTTTGTTACAATGTGCAAAGTTTGGTGTGAAAACAGAGGAAGCGGAAATTTATGTTACGCATTTCCCTTGTTTACAATGCTGTAAGGCGATTATTCAAAGTGGTATTACAGCGGTTTATTATGCGCAGGATTATAAAAACCATCCGTATGCTGTAGAGTTATTTGAAAAAGCGAATATCACAGTGAAGCACGTTCCGCTAGAATATGATATTGTAGCTCTAGAAGAACAAAAGCGTCATATGGAGTTAAAAGAACTATTTGCATCTTTAGAAAAAGAGAACTTATCAATAGAAGAATTACAACATGTATTCACGCAGGCAAAAATGATGCTATAAGGAGTGAGTATGAGTTGCATGGACAATGGGGCTATGTTGCAATCTCGTTTGTGATGGGGATTGCAACTACCTTTTCCACGTCGGCTTTGTTGAGTGTTTGTTGTCTAGCTTCCTACGTTTTATTCTGTTTATATCGTACTTCTCGTAAAACCTTCCTTTTATGCGTGATAGCGTGTTTTAGTGGCGCTATGCACACTTCCTGTATCCAAGAAGAAAACAAGGCTCTAGGAGAGTCCTACGAAGTTACAAGAGGAGTGATACGAAACACGCCTCTTATTAATGGTGATCGTCTATCATTTCAATTTGAAGATCAGTATGGAAATATAGTGCAGTTAAGCTACAAAATTAAATCATCCTTGGAAAAGAAACAATTGCAACAATTATATGCAGGGGTATCATGTGTCTTCAAAGGTGAGAGGAAAGAACCACAAACAGCCAGAAATTTTCACGGTTTTAATTACCGTGATTATTTATATGAGCAAAATATTCATTTCATATTTGATGTTACAAATATTTCTGAATGTCATAAAACATCATTGTCACCGATGCAATGGATTCTTCTTTTGAGACAGCAAGCAATTTCCAAAGTTACTGAAATGTTCCCAGAACAATCAGGTGCTTTTATGAATGCATTGTTATTTGGTGATAGACAACAAATGACGTTTGAAGTTGAAGAGCAATATCAACAATTTGGACTTGTACATTTATTGGCGATTTCAGGTTCGCATATTGTATTGTTAATGGTGATCGTGTACTTTATTTTGCTGAGAAGTGGTGTGACGAGAGAGGTAGCAACCGTATGTCTTATTGTATGCATTCCTTTGTATATGATTTTAGCAGGGGCGTCACCTTCTGTTATAAGAGCTTCTATAACAGGGGTTTTATTACTGATCGCATTCATGTGCTCTATTCGTATATCTAGCTTAGATGCTTTAAGTGTAACGGCTATATGTATGCTTATATATGATCCGTATCTTGTTTTTAATATTGGATTTCAGTTTTCTTTTGTAGGCAGTTTGGCTTTACTGTTATCTGCCCCGTTATTACTAGGGAGTAGCAACGGAGTAATCCGAAACTCGATTTACATTTCTATTATTTCACAGCTCGTTAGTACTCCAATTCTGTTATATCATTTCGGTTATTTTTCTCCATATAGTATTCTCCTCAATCTCCTATACGTTCCGTTTTTATCTATAATTGTATTACCGTGTAGCATTATTATTCTGATTTGTATGCCGATTATCCCATTTCTCGCAAAAGGACTTGCGAATGTACTTTCAATGGGTTTAAGTATTTCAAATGATTTTCTAAGTTACTGTGAAATTTTTCCGTTTACTCGGCTTGTTTTTGGACAAACATCTATACTTCTTGTAGCTATATATTTTGTAATTATTGTTAGTATATTGATAGTTTGGGAAAGGGGAATGTCGAAAAGGATTGTGTCCATAGTTGTGGGGGTATTTCTTTTCGTTTGTGCGTGTCATTATGCCTATCCATATTTTCGTGAAAGTGGTAGCGTTACATTTATTGATGTTGGACAAGGTGATGCAATCTTAATTCGTCTTCCATATGATAAAGGTGTTTATCTTATTGACACAGGTGGAACACTTCAACTCAATAAAGAAGAATGGCAAAGGAAAAAACATGAATTTTCTATTGGAAAAGATATTTTAATCCCTTTTTTACAAAAAGAAGGCATCAAAGCAATTGATAAATTAATCGTAACGCATGGAGATGCGGATCATATAGGTGCTGCGCAAGATTTATTATCATATATAACTGTAAAGGAAGTTGTATTTGGCCAGAAAGAACAAGATGCAATATTAGAAAAAGTATTAAAGAAAAAGGCGTTAGAAAAGAACGTGAAAATAAGTGAAGTGGCGGAAGGAGAAAGCTGGAGTGTGAATGGAGCGGAGTTTTTTGTACTAGCTCCAAATGGAAAGAAGTCTAATGAAAATGATGCCTCAATTGTAATATGGGCGAAATTTGGAGGGGTAACGTGGTTGTTTACAGGAGATTTAGAAGAAGGTGGAGAGAATCGTTTAGTATCAAACTATCCTGTATTGCGGGCAGATGTATTAAAGGTTGCGCATCATGGGAGTAATACGTCATCTATATCCTCTTTTTTAAGCCTCATACAGCCTAGTGTAGCGATTATTTCTGTAGGAGAACGCAATAGATATGGGCACCCGCATAAGGAAGTTATAGAGCGTTTTGAGAAGATGGGTATTGAAATATGGCGCACAGATCAGCAAGGTGCTATTTCTTATGTTTTTAAAGGGGGAAATGGAACCTTTAAAAGTAAAATCACATATGATGAAACACATACTAGATGAAAAAGAGAAGACTGCCATGAAGTGGCAGTCTTTAGGAACCAATAAATTTAATAACTGTGGCAATAATGAAAAGTGTTGCGAAAAAACCAAATGAGACGATAAATCCTACCCCTGAATCAATAGCGTCATTGCGTTTGCTTTGAACATTTTGTTCAAAATCATTCATTTAGAATCCCTCCCCAACATTCCACTTTAGTATAAAATATTGTCAGAAAAAAATCTACAATTTCCATGTGAAGAGAAATAGAGTGTTTTTATTACTTTTCATTCGTTAAGTGACGTGAGTTTTTTATTTCCAAGCATGTTAACAGTTGGCACTTATACTCGGATTTTTATTGCGAACAATAAAGGGAAGGTGATTACCGCACACCAATAAGAAACCCGGGGCTTATTGCGTGGCGTTTAATATAAATAAAGGGACGGGTTATACAGCCTGTTCCTTTGTACTTGTAAAACAAAAGCTAGGGCATTAGTATAAATATATATTGCCAAGTTAGGGAGTAGGAAAAAAGTATGAGTGATATACATAAAAAAATTAAAAAGAAGCAGTTTGCTCCGTTGTATTTACTGTATGGAACGGAAGTGTTTTTTATAAATGAAACGATTAAGCTTATTACAACAGAGGCGCTTGAAGAGGAAGATCGTGAGTTTAATGTTGTGACATATGATTTAGAAGAAGCGTATTTAGAAGATGTGGTTGAGGATGCACGTACACTTCCTTTTTTTGGAGAACGTAAAGTGTTATTAATAAAATCACCACTATTTTTAACTTCACAAAAAGAAAAGTTAGAGCAAAATATAAAAATTTTAGAAGAATATATTGGGGAGCCTTCTCCATTTTCTATTCTTGTTTTTGTTGCGCCTTACGAAAAACTTGATGAACGAAAAAAAATTACAAAACTATTAAAGAAAACAGCGGATATAGTAGAAGCGAATGCGATGCAGGTGCAGGATGTTCAGAAGTGGATTGTTGCTCGTGCAGATGAAGTGCATGTACACATCGATAATGCAGCTGTTAGTTTGTTGTTAGAGCTGGTAGGAAGTAATGTAACGATGTTGGCGAAGGAAATGGACAAGTTAACGTTATATGTCGGTATGGGCGGAGAGATTACACCGAAACTTGTTACGGAACTTGTGCCGAAATCAGTAGAACAAAATGTGTTTGCTTTAACGGAAAAAGTGGTAAAAAAAGATATCGCGGGTGCGATGGAAATATTGGATGGGTTATTTACGCAACAGGAAGAACCGATTAAACTGCTTGCGTTATTAGTGAGTCAATTCCGCTTGCTACATCAAGTAAAAGAGTTACAACAGCGCGGTTATGGACAGAATCAAATCGCGTCTCATATTGGTGTACATCCGTATCGTGTAAAGTTAGCGATGAATCAAACGAAGTTTTTCTCTTTTGAAGAATTAAAAAAAGTAATTATAGAATTAGCGGAAGCTGATTATAGTATGAAAACGGGGAAAATGGATAAGAAACTTGTGCTTGAGTTTTTCTTAATGCGGTTAAATCATATGTGATGAAACAAAAAGTTCACGTGCTTAGCACGTGAACTTTTTGTATATAAAAAAACGATCCGAATGGATCGTTTTTTAAACGCCTTACGCGTTTACTTGTTTCGCTAAGCGAGATTTTTGACGAGCTGCAGCGTTTTGGTGGATAAGACCTTTACGAGCTGCTTTGTCAAGTTTTTTAGAAGCAGTTTTGAAAGCTTCTTTAGCATTTTCAAGATCGTTATTAGTAACTAAAGCTTCTACAGTTTTAACAGCAGAACGCATGTCAGACTTGATAGAAGCGTTATGTGCACGACGCTCTTCGCTAAGTTTAGCGCGTTTGATAGCAGATTTGATGTTTGCCATACTTTTCACCTCCCTGGTGCAATCGAATGACTCGATTCTTAACATAGAACAAGTGATATTCTATCAAACGGTGAAGAGAATTGCAATAGTATATCAATGAAATTTCACGTAAAGGAAAGAATGACCTTATATAACTTTGGGAAATCTAACGATATTTACTATGAATTACGGAGGAGATACGATGAAAGAACCATTAGATTTAAGTAAATATAGTATTAGAACTGACCTAGCTGTAGAGGCGCATCAAATGTTGCAAGAGCGTCAAGAAGAACAGAATGGGATACAAGGAGTTATTGTAAAAGAGAGGGAAGAAGAAGGTGTTACAGTTACAAAAGTAACGATTGATGAAGTTGCATCTGAATCGATGGGTAAAAAACCTGGGAATTATTTAACTCTTGAGGTGCAAGGTATACGCCAACAAGATACGGAACTGCAACAAAAGGTAGAGCGTATTTTTGCAAAAGAATTTTCTTATTTTTTAGAAGAAGTTGGTGTTACGAAAGAAGCGAGTTGTTTAATCGTCGGTCTTGGGAATTGGAATGTAACGCCAGATGCACTTGGACCTATAGTTGTAGAGAATGTATTGGTAACGAGACATTTGTTTCAATTGCAGCCTGAAAGTGTGGAAGAAGGATTTAGGCCTGTTAGTGCAATCAGGCCGGGAGTAATGGGGATTACAGGAATTGAAACAAGCGATGTTATTTATGGGATCATTGAGAAGACAAAGCCAGACTTTGTCATTGCAATCGATGCATTAGCTGCTCGTTCTATTGAAAGGGTAAATAGTACAATACAAATTTCTGATACAGGAATTCATCCAGGGTCTGGTGTTGGGAATAAACGTAAGGAGCTAAGTAAAGAAACGTTAGGTATTCCTGTTATCGCAATTGGTGTTCCAACTGTAGTTGATGCCGTTTCGATTACAAGTGATACGATTGATTTTATTTTGAAGCATTTTGGAAGAGAGATGAAAGAGGGACATAAGCCGTCACGATCTTTATTACCTGCGGGATTTTCATTTGGAGAAAAGAAAAAACTAACAGAAGAAGATATGCCGGATGAAAAGAGTCGGAATATGTTTTTAGGAGCTGTTGGTACGTTGGAAGATGAAGAGAAGAGGAAATTAATTTATGAGGTGCTATCTCCTCTTGGTCATAATTTAATGGTGACTCCAAAGGAGGTAGATGCCTTTATAGAAGATATGGCAAATGTAATAGCCAGTGGTTTAAATGCGGCGCTGCATCATCAAATTGACCAAGATAATACAGGGGCATATACACATTGATGGGAAGAGATGATAACAGTTTAAGTCGCTTTACACTTTTGTGTATATGTAGTGCATCCTTATGCTTACTTATGATGATAGCGGGGGTGGCGCTTGCTAATCATGGTTTGAAAAGTATGAAAGGTTATCAGCAGCTGTCGTACGAACAAGTAGCTCATATGACAGGAACGGAAGGTGAGGCTGCTGAATCAGAAATTTTGGGAAGTTCGTTTTCAACTGTTGAAAAACAAAAACAATTAGAAAGTTTAAGAAGTTTTAATGTCGTAGAAGGAATGGGTATGGCAATAGCGAGTGTTGCTTATGAAATGACAAAGTTTGGGACAGATATAGTTGTTGGGAAAGTAAAAGAAATTTTTAGTTAAGAGTCAAACGGAGGACGGTTGTTTTACATATTTGTAAGACAGCCGTTTTTTAATTTGAAAAAGGTTTGTCTCTTATGGTTTGTTCGCATAAGATATAGATAGAATGATTTGTATTGTAAGCAGCACGAGTTTTCATTGAATCTTTGCTGCTCTATTGATATAATCAGTGCTAGTGTATATTGGCGAGACTATTAGGAGTTGAGAACATAGATGAACAAAGAAGAAAGAGCAAAAAGACAGTCCAAAATCCGTAATTTCTCTATCATTGCTCATATTGACCACGGAAAGTCAACGTTAGCAGACCGTATTTTAGAGAAAACAAACGCGTTAACACAACGTGAAATGAAAGCTCAATTGCTTGACTCTATGGATTTAGAGCGTGAGCGTGGTATTACAATTAAATTAAACGCAGTACAATTAAACTATACAGCAAAAGACGGTGAAGAGTATATTCTTCACTTAATTGATACACCAGGACACGTCGACTTTACGTACGAAGTATCTCGTAGTTTAGCGGCTTGTGAAGGCGCGATTCTTGTAGTAGATGCAGCGCAAGGTATTGAAGCGCAAACGTTAGCAAACGTATACTTAGCGCTTGATAATAATTTAGAAATCCTACCGGTTATTAATAAAATCGACTTACCAAGTGCAGACCCAGAACGTGTGCGCCAAGAGGTAGAAGATGTAATTGGTTTAGATGCATCAGAAGCAGTACTTGCTTCAGCAAAAGCTGGAATCGGTATTGAAGAAATTTTAGAACAAATCGTTGAAAAAGTACCAGCACCAACAGGTGATTCGGAAGATCCGTTACAATGTATGATTTTCGACTCTTTATATGACCCATACCGCGGTGTAATTGCTTACATCCGTGTTGTAAATGGAACGGTAAAAGTTGGCGATAAAGTACGTATGATGGCAACGGGTAAAGAATTTGAAGTAACAGAAGTAGGTGTATTTACGCCGAAAACAACGCAGCGTGACGAATTAACGGTAGGGGATGTAGGTTTCTTAGCAGCATCTATTAAAAACGTAGGCGATACACGTGTTGGTGATACGATTACACACGCGAAACGTCCGGCTACAGAGGCGTTAGCAGGTTACCGTAAATTAAACCCAATGGTATTCTGTGGTTTATATCCGATTGATTCTGCGCGTTACAACGACTTACGTGATGCATTAGAGAAACTAGAATTGAATGATTCTGCTCTTGAGTTTGAACCAGAAACATCTCAAGCGCTAGGATTTGGTTTCCGTTGTGGTTTCTTAGGACTTCTTCACATGGAAATCATTCAAGAACGTATTGAACGTGAATTTAAGATTGATTTAATTACAACAGCACCAAGCGTTATTTATAAAGTTTATTTAACAAACGGTGAAGATGTTATTGTTGATAATCCATCTAATATGCCAGATCCGCAGTCTATCGATCGTGTAGAAGAGCCGTTTGTGAAAGCTTCGATTATGGTTCCGAATGACTATGTTGGAGCTGTAATGGAAATTTGCCAAGGTAAACGTGGAACGTTTATTGATATGCAATATTTAGATGAAACACGTGTTACATTGACATATGACATCCCGTTATCAGAGATCGTATATGATTTCTTCGATCAATTGAAATCAAATACGAAAGGATATGCATCATTTGATTACGAGTTAATTGGTTATAAACCATCTAAACTTGTGAAAATGGATATTCTTTTAAATAATGAACAAGTGGATGCTCTATCATTTATCGTACACCGTGATTCAGCGTATGACCGTGGTAAAGTGATTGTAGAGAAATTAAAAGAGTTAATTCCAAGACAACAGTTCGAAGTGCCAATTCAGGCGACTATCGGAAACAAAGTTGTAGCACGTTCTACAATTAAGGCGATGCGTAAAAACGTACTTGCGAAATGTTACGGCGGTGACATTTCTCGTAAGCGTAAACTTCTTGATAAGCAAAAAGAAGGTAAAAAACGTATGAAGTCTGTTGGTTCTGTAGAAGTACCGCAAGAGGCATTCATGGCTGTACTGAAAATGGATGACAACTAATATTTGAAATAAAAAAGAAGTCGTTTATGCGGCTTCTTTTTTCTGTATAATTACTTTTTAGACATCTTAGCATCTCTCATTTACAATAGTGAGAGAGCTTTTTAGTTCATACAGAGTTAGGAGATTGTTAATGTCCGAAAATATTCGAAAAGATATTCAAGAGAAAATACAAAATGGTAATTTTAATTGTGAAAAGGAATTGACGCTTTCTATTATTAGTGGAAAGTGGAAAGTTGTGATACTGTGGCATCTTGGTGTAGAAGGGCCTCATCGTTTTAGTGAATTACAACGATTATTCCCAAGCATTTCTCATAAAGTTTTGTCGAATCAATTAAAAGAGTTAATGGAGGATGGGATTGTTGATCGAACAGTGTATCCTGAAATTCCTCCTCGCGTTGAGTATTATATGACGGAACTAGGCATGTCACTGTTACCAATCGTTGAAATGATGTATGATTGGGGAAAAATGCGAATGGAACAAATTCGTAATACGTTAGAGAAGTAAAGAATCCTCCGGAGTGCGGAGGTTTTCTTTTTAGAAAGGTAGGAGTTATATTTGGTGCAAGCTGCATATATTCATATTCCGTTTTGTCAGCACATTTGTCACTATTGTGATTTTAATAAAGTGTTTATTGAACGCCAACCGGTTGATCAATATTTAGAGTATTTAGAGAAGGAAATAATAAACACGGTTCAAAAAGTGCCGTTTGATAGTATGAAAACGATTTTTGTGGGCGGTGGAACTCCGACAGCGTTAAATATGGAACAGACGAAAAAATTACTCGATATTATTAACCGTCGTTTACGTCCGTTTGCTCCGAATTGTGAACTAACATTTGAAGCGAATCCAGGTGATTTACCGAAAGAGAAGTTAAATGTATTGTTAGAAGGTGGAGTGAACAGAATTAGTTTTGGTGTACAAACGTTCCGTGATGAACTGCTTGAGAAAATTGGACGCAAGCATACGAGGGAAGATGCGTTTGTAGCAATTCGAGAAGCGCAGGAAGTGGGCTTCAAAAATATAAATGTAGATATTATTTATGCTTTACCAGGACAAACGATAGAAGATGTAAAAGAAACATTAGACATTGCTTTTACGCTTGGTGTACAACATTTCTCGGCATACTCATTAATTGTGGAACCGAAAACTGTGTTTTATAACTTAATGAATAAAGGGAAATTAAGACTTCCAGGTGAAGACCATGAAGCGAAAATGTACGAAATGGTAATGGATGAAATGGAGAAACACGGCTATACCCAGTATGAAATTAGTAATTTCTCAAAAGGTGATAATGAAAGTAGACATAACCTCACATACTGGAATAATGAAGAGTATTATGGATTTGGAGCTGGAGCGCATAGTTATGTAAATGGAGAACGTATTCAAAATGTAGGGCCACTCAAGCAATATTTCAATAAAATTGATGAAACCGGATTTCCGTATTTAGATGTTCACGTGGTGACGGAGAAAGAAAAAATGGAAGAAGAGTTGTTCTTAGGACTTCGAAAAACAAAAGGTGTATCTAAAATAGCATTTCAAAAGAAATTTAAGATGGAGATGGATCAAGTTTTCGCGAAGCAGTTACAAAACAACCAAGAACAAGGATTGCTTGAAGAGAGCGATGGATATGTTCGTTTAACGCGAAAAGGAAAATTATTAGGGAATGAAGTATTCCAATCATTTTTGATTGACTAATTAAATGTTCCATTAACGTGAAAAAGTTTCATTATTTCGTGACGTTTCCGTTGACAATTGAATGTCAATTTTGGTAAGTTATTAATAGATTTAGCACTCGAAGACAAAGAGTGCTAACAGAGGTGATGATGAGATGCTTACGGAACGTCAGCTCTTAATTTTACAAACAATTATTGATGACTTTATTGGATCAGCGCAACCTGTTGGGTCGAGGACGTTGGCTAAGAAAGATGAAATTACGTTTAGTTCAGCTACTATTCGAAATGAAATGGCTGATTTAGAGGAGCTAGGATTTATTGAGAAAACACACAGTTCTTCTGGACGTGTTCCTTCTGAGAAAGGATACCGATTTTATGTAGACCATCTTTTAGCGCCGCAAAACTTACCAAACGATGAAATTGTACAAATTAAAGATTTATTTGCTGAAAGAATTTTTGAAGCGGAAAAGATTGCACAGCAATCGGCTCAAATTTTATCAGAGCTTACAAATTATACGGCCATTGTTCTTGGACCGAAGTTAAGCACAAATAAACTTAAAAACGTACAAATTGTTCCGCTTGATCGTCAAACTGCAGTCGCTATTATTGTAACGGATACAGGGCATGTACAAAGCAAAACGATTACCGTTCCGGAATCTGTTGATTTATCAGATTTAGAAAAAATGGTTAATATTTTAAATGAAAAGCTATCAGGCGTACCAATGTCAGAACTCCATAATAAAATCTTTAAGGAGATTGTTACGGTATTGCGTGGGTATGTTCATAATTACGATAGTGCAATAAAAATGTTAGATGGTACATTTCAAGTTCCTTTATCGGAAAAGATATACTTTGGAGGAAAAGCAAATATGCTTTCGCAACCAGAGTTCCATGACATTCACAAAGTAAGATCCTTGCTGACGATGATTGATAACGAAGCTGAGTTTTATGATATTTTGCGTCATAAACAAGTAGGCATTCAAGTGAAAATTGGTAGGGAAAACTCTGCGACAGCCATGGAAGATTGTAGTTTAATTTCTGCAACATATTCGATTGGAGAAGAACAGCTTGGAACAATTGCTATTTTAGGTCCGACAAGAATGCAATACTCTCGGGTAATTAGTTTGTTACAATTATTTACGAGACAATTTACAGATGGACTTAAAAAGTAAATGAGAGTAATACATTCGCTCAAGTGATGAACTTTTCATTGCTGTGTGTAATATATAATGCTTAGGTAATTGTGTTTAACATGGTACCTAATACCTTTTAAGGAGGTGAATATTGTGGAAGAGCGTAACGAACAAGTGGTAGAAGAAGTAAAAGAAGCGCAAGTTGAAGAAGCTGTCACGCCAGAAAACAGTGAAGAAACTGTAGAAGCAAAAAGTGAGGCTGCTCTTTTACAAGAAAAAGTAGATGAGCTACAAGCGAAACTAACGGAAACGGAAGGTCGCACATTACGTCTACAAGCTGATTTTGAAAATTATAAGCGCCGTGTTCAAATGGATAAACAGGCTGCTGAAAAATATAGAGCACAAAGTCTAGTTTCAGATATTTTGCCAGCTCTTGATAATTTTGAAAGAGCAATGCAAGTGGAAGCAGCTGACGAGCAAACGAAGTCCTTATTACAAGGTATGGAAATGGTGCATCGTCAATTGCTAGAAGCGCTGACTAAAGAAGGTGTTGAAGTGATTGAGGCTGTTGGTAAACAGTTTGATCCTAATGAGCACCAAGCTATTATGCAAGTGGAAGACAGTGAATTTGAATCAAACGCGGTTGTGGAGGAATTCCAAAAAGGTTATAAACTAAAAGATCGTGTGATTCGCCCATCAATGGTAAAAGTAAATCAATAATTTACATAAAAGTAGGAGGATTCGCCATGAGTAAAATTATCGGTATTGACTTAGGTACAACAAACTCTTGTGTAGCTGTTATGGAAGGTGGAGAACCAAAGGTTATCCCAAATCCAGAAGGAAATCGTACAACACCTTCTGTTGTAGCTTTCAAAAATGAAGAGCGTCAAGTTGGGGAAGTTGCAAAGCGTCAAGCAATTACAAACCCAAATACAATCATGTCTGTTAAACGTCATATGGGTACAGACTACAAAGTAGAAGTTGAAGGTAAAGATTATACACCTCAAGAGATTTCTGCAATTATTTTACAAAACTTAAAAGCTTCTGCTGAAGCATACTTAGGTGAAACAGTAACGAAAGCTGTTATTACAGTACCTGCATACTTCAACGATGCAGAACGTCAAGCAACAAAAGATGCTGGTCGTATCGCTGGTTTAGAAGTTGAGCGTATCATTAACGAACCAACAGCTGCAGCGCTTGCTTACGGTTTAGAAAAACAAGATGAAGAGCAAAAAATCTTAGTATATGACTTAGGTGGCGGTACATTTGACGTATCTATCCTTGAGTTAGCAGACGGAACATTCGAAGTTATTTCAACTGCTGGTGACAACCGTCTTGGTGGAGATGACTTTGACCAAGTTATTATTGACCACTTAGTGGCTGAGTTCAAAAAAGAAAACAACATTGATTTAAGCCAAGATAAAATGGCACTTCAACGTTTGAAAGATGCAGCTGAAAAAGCGAAAAAAGATCTTTCTGGCGTAACACAAACACAAATTTCATTACCATTCATTAGTGCTGGAGCTGCTGGTCCATTACACTTAGAATTAACATTAACAAGAGCGAAATTCGAAGAGCTTTCAGCAGGACTTGTTGAAAGAACTCTAGAGCCAACTCGTCGTGCATTAAAAGATGCTGGTTTTGCTCCAAGCGAATTAGATAAAGTTATCCTTGTTGGTGGATCTACTCGTATCCCAGCTGTACAAGAAGCTATTAAACGTGAAACTGGTAAAGAACCATATAAAGGTGTAAACCCTGATGAAGTTGTAGCATTAGGTGCTGCAGTTCAAGGTGGCGTACTTACTGGTGATGTAGAAGGCGTACTATTATTAGACGTAACTCCACTTTCTTTAGGTATTGAAACTATGGGTGGTGTGTTCACGAAATTAATCGAGCGTAACACTACAATTCCAACAAGTAAGTCACAAGTATTCTCAACAGCTGCTGATAACCAACCAGCTGTAGACATTCACGTATTACAAGGTGAGCGTCCAATGTCAGCTGACAACAAAACGCTAGGTCGTTTCCAATTAACAGACCTTCCACCAGCACCACGTGGTATTCCACAAATCGAAGTAACATTCGATATTGATGCGAACGGTATCGTTAACGTGCGTGCAAAAGACTTAGGAACAAGCAAAGAGCAAGCTATTACAATCCAATCTTCTTCAGGTCTTTCTGATGAAGAAGTAGATCGTATGGTACAAGAAGCAGAAGCAAATGCTGACGCTGACCAAAAACGTAAGGAAGAAGTTGAACTTCGTAACGAAGCTGATCAACTTGTATTCCAAACAGACAAAGTTGTAAAAGATTTAGAAGGTAAAGTAGATGCAGCTGAAGTAGCAAAAGCAACAGAAGCGAAAGAAGCATTACAAGCGGCAATCGAGAAAAACGAACTTGAAGAAATCCGTGCGAAAAAAGACGCTTTACAAGAAATCGTACAACAATTAAGTGTTAAATTATACGAGCAAGCTCAAGCAGCTGCAGGGCAAGCGGAAGGTGCACAAGGAGCACAAGACGCTGGTGCGAAGAAAGACAATGTAGTTGATGCTGAGTTTGAAGAAGTAAAAGAAGACAAGTAATTCAACTGTAAACATAATAAGTAAGATGACAAAAAGTCAAAGTCAAGCGTGCCTTGGCTTTGGCTTTTTTCATGAATGAGGAGAAATGTGTGAGGAGCTTAAGTTTTTTATTTTGCATACTGTAAGTGAGGAAACTTTGTTGCAAAGCACTTTCTTTCGGTGTTAAAATTACGTTTATGTGAAAGATTCGGGGGTTGCAAATTTATGAGTAAACGAGATTATTATGAGGTCCTTGGACTTAGCAAGGGCGCTTCAAAAGATGAAATTAAAAAAGCGTATCGTCGTTTGGCTAAAAAATACCATCCAGACGTAAGTAAAGAAGAGAATGCTATTGAAAAGTTCAAAGAAGTACAAGAAGCATATGAAGTATTAAGTGATGATCAAAAGCGTGCGCAGTACGATCAATTTGGTCATGCTGGTGCGAATCAAGGTTTCGGTGGCTTTGGCGGCGGAGGAGACTTCGGTGGTGGCTTCGGTTTTGAAGATATCTTTAGTTCATTCTTTGGTGGTGGTGGCGGCAGACGTCGTGATCCAAATGCTCCGCGCCAAGGTGATGACTTACAATATCAAGTTACTTTAGAGTTTGAAGAAGCTATTTTTGGTAAAGAGCTAAATGTCGAGATTCCAGTAGAAGATCCATGCGATACTTGTAAAGGTAGTGGAGCAAAACCAGGAACTTCAAAAGAAACATGTAAACATTGTTCAGGATCAGGGCAAGTAAGTGTAGAACAAAATACACCGTTTGGTCGTATTGTGAACCGTCAAGCTTGTGGTCATTGTTCAGGAACTGGTCAAATGATTAAAGAAAAATGTACGACATGTCACGGTTCTGGTAAAGTACGTAAACGTAAAAAAATTAACGTTAAAATTCCAGCGGGTATCGATAATGGCCAACAAATTCGTGTAACTGGAAAAGGTGAAGCGGGCGTAAATGGCGGACCAGCAGGAGATTTATATGTTGTCGTTCATGTACGAAATCATGAATTCTTCGAGCGTGAAGGAGATCACATTATTTGCGAAATGCCATTAACATTTGCGCAAATGGCACTTGGTGCGGAAGTGGAAGTTCCTACTGTTCATGGTAAAGTGAAGCTGAAAATTCCAGCAGGAACACAAACAGGAACAGAATTCCGCTTAAAAGGAAAAGGAGCTCCGAACGTACGTGGTTACGGTCAAGGGGATCAATATGTAGTCGTTCGTGTTGTTGTACCGACGAAATTAACTTCACATCAAAAAGATTTATTACGTGAATTCGCGGGACAAGAAGAGCAGGATGATAGTTTATTCGGAAAGCTTAAACGTGCTTTCAAAGGGGAATAATGGAAATAAAAAATGGAGTTGGTAAATTGTGAAATGGTCAGAAATTAGTATTCATACAACAGAAGAAGCAGTAGAAGCTGTCTCTCATATTTTACATGAAGCTGGTGCTAGCGGAGTTGCGATTGAGGACCCAGCGGAATTGACGAAAGAGCGCGAGCAACAATATGGTGAAATTTATGCATTGAACCCAGATGAATATCCGGCGGAGGGTGTATTAATAAAAGCATACTTCCCGCAAACGGATTCTTTACATGAAACGATTGCAGGTGTAAAATCATCTATTGATATGCTTCCATCTTACGACATCGAAATTGGTACTGGAAATATTACCGTTAACGAAGTCAATGAAGAAGATTGGGCTACTGCTTGGAAAAAATATTACCATCCAGTACAAATTTCTGATACATTCACAATTGTGCCAACGTGGGAAGAATATACACCGTCTTCTCCGGATGAAAAAATCATTGAATTAGATCCAGGTATGGCGTTTGGAACAGGAACGCATCCAACAACAACGATGTGTATTCGTGCTTTAGAAAAAACAGTTCAGCCAGGTGACACTATCATTGATGTAGGAACAGGTTCTGGTGTACTTAGTATTGCAGCGGCAAAATTAGGTGCGTCTGCTGTTCAAGCATATGATTTAGATCCAGTTGCAGTGGAAAGTGCAGAAATGAATGTACGTTTAAATAAAACAGATGACATCGTGTCTGTTGGGCAAAATAGTCTTTTAGAGGGCATTGAAGGTCCTGTTGATTTAATCGTAGCTAATTTACTGGCAGAAATTATTCTTTTATTCCCTGAAGATGCAGCACGAGTTGTGAAATCAGGCGGATTATTTATTACATCGGGCATTATTGCTGCGAAAGAAAAAGTGATTTCTGAAGCGTTAGAAAAAGCTGGATTTACAATTGAAGAAGTGTTACGAATGGAAGATTGGGTAGCAATTATTGCACGAAATGCGTAATATAGATTTTAGTTTATAATGAAAAGGGGAGTCTCTCACTATAAGGTGAGGGACTTGCCGTTTGTTATATGAAAAATGATAACGTTTCGTTCTTTTCGTAAGTGTTGGCTTACGAAAGGAACGAAACTCTACTAAGGTGATTATATGCAACGTTATTTTGTAGAAGAGAAATATGTAAATGAGACAAGTATTCGCATTGTAGGTGATGACGTACATCATATCGCAAGAGTGATGCGTATGTCAGCTGGTGATCATATTTATTGCTGTGTAAACGGAAAAACAGCAGTATGTTCAATTGATGAAATTACCAGTGAATTTATTAATACGGCTATTGTAGAATGGGTAGAGGCGTCAAGTGAACTTCCTGTTTTCGTGACGATTGCAAGTGGACTGCCAAAAGGAGACAAGTTAGAGTTAATTTTTCAAAAAGGAACTGAGCTTGGGGCAGCTGCATTCTTACCATTTCAAGCATCTCGTTCTATCGTAAAATGGGATGCGAAAAAAGCTGATAAAAAAGTTGAGCGTTTGAAAAAAATTGTGAAAGAAGCTGCGGAACAGTCACATAGAAGTGAAGTTCCAGAAGTACATGCTCCGGCATCGTTTAAGCAATTGCTTTCAATGAGTAATGAGTATGATGTTTGTCTTGTTGCCTATGAGGAGGAAGCAAAGCAAGGTGAGAAATCCAATTTTGCGAAAGCTTTAACGACGATGAAACCAGGCCAAAAACTATTAATTGTATTTGGACCAGAAGGTGGCTTAGCCGAGGAAGAGATTGCTATGCTTCGTGAACATAAATTTGTACCATGTAGTTTAGGACCGAGAATTTTAAGAACAGAGACAGCGCCGCTATATGCGCTAAGTGCTGCTTCGTATCATTTTGAATTGATGGGGTGATGATCAATGTCAACTGTTGCGTTCCATACGTTAGGTTGTAAAGTAAACCACTATGAAACAGAAGCCATTTGGCAATTGTTTAAACAAGGTGGTTATGAAAGAACTGAATATGAAAAGAAAGCTGATGTATATGTTATTAACACATGTACAGTAACGAATACTGGAGATAAGAAAAGCCGTCAAGTAATTAGACGTGCTGTGCGTCAAAATCCGGATGCGGTTATTTGTGTAACAGGATGTTATGCACAAACATCTCCAGCGGAAATTATGGCGATTCCAGGTGTAGATATTGTAGTTGGTACACAAGATCGTGAAAAGATGTTAGGCTACATCGAAGAGTTCCGCCAAGAGCGTCAACCAATTAATGCTGTCCGCAACATTATGAAAACACGTGTATACGAAGAACTTGATGTACCTTATTTCACGGATCGTACACGTGCGTCTTTAAAAATCCAAGAGGGTTGCAATAACTTCTGTACATTCTGTATCATTCCTTGGGCGCGTGGTTTAATGCGTTCTCGTGATGGAAAAGAAGTTATTAAACAAGCGCAACAATTAGTAGATGCAGGCTATAAAGAAATCGTATTAACAGGTATTCATACAGGTGGATACGGTGAAGATATTAAAGATTATAATTTAGCTGGATTACTTCGTGATATGGAAGCGGAAGTAGGCGGATTAAAACGTCTTCGTATTTCTTCTATTGAAGCAAGTCAAATTTCAGATGAAGTAATTGAAGTGTTAGATAAGTCTGAAGTAGTTGTACGCCACCTGCACATTCCGTTGCAATCAGGATCTAATACTGTATTAAAACGTATGCGTCGTAAGTATACGATGGAATTTTTCCAAGAGCGTTTAGATCGTTTGAAAGAAGCATTACCAGGTCTTGCGATTACATCAGACGTAATCGTTGGCTTCCCAGGTGAAACAGAAGAAGAATTTATGGAAACATATAATTTCATTAAAGAGAATCGCTTCTCAGAGTTACACGTGTTCCCTTATTCAAAACGTACAGGAACACCTGCAGCACGTATGGAAGATCAAGTACCTGAAGATGTGAAGAACGATCGTGTCCATCGTTTGATTGAATTATCTAATCAATTAGCGAAAGAGTATGCGTCACAGTTTGAAGGTGAAGTGCTTGAAATTATTCCGGAAGAGCAATTTAAAGAGGGTGACCGTGAAGGGTTATATGTAGGTTATACAGATAACTACTTGAAAATTGTATTTGAAGGATCAGAAGACTTAATTGGTAAATTAGTGAAAGTGAAAATTACGAAAGCTGGTTATCCATATAATGAAGCGCAATTTGTTCGTGTTCTTGAAGATGATGTAAAAAAAGAATCAGCAAGCGCATAAAGTGAAACTTTAATCAGTGGGATAAAAAAGCATGCAAACGGAGACAGTTTGCATGCTTTATTTTTTATGAAAAAGTTAAATGTTTACAAGATGAGTGTGTTAAGTGAGTAGTTTTTTAGTGAATCCTTGTATTAAAAACGATGTAATGATAAAAATATGGTTGTCTTCAGGGGAAAAGGATAACCATATTTTAAAAAGGAAGAGCATCTATTCTTCTTTTATTCTGTCAAATAGTTGACCTGAAGTGATAAAATGTATTATAATCGTAAAAGACATGCTGAAGAAGTGTTTCTTTTTGCATGCTGAAGTTAGTATGTAAGTGTGATGTTTCGGAGGGAGGGAAAGAGAATGTCAAAAACAGTCGTTCGTAAAAACGAGTCTTTGGAGGATGCACTTCGCCGTTTTAAAAGATCGGTTTCTAAAACTGGTACACTTGCTGAAGCAAGAAAGCGCGAGTTTTATGAAAAACCAAGTGTAAAACGTAAGAAGAAATCTGAAGCGGCAAGAAAGCGTAAATTCTAAGAGAGGGTGTAAGTTATGAGTCTTCTCGGTCGTTTAAACGATGATATGAAACAAGCGATGAAGAATAAACAAAAAGAAAAATTAACCGTTATTCGTATGGTTAAGGCTGCTTTACAAAATGAAAGCATTAAACTGCAACATACTCTTACTGATGAAGAGGAATTAACAGTTTTAGCTCGTGAAGTAAAACAGTATAAGGACTCCCTCCTTGAATTTAAAAAAGCTGGTCGTGAAGACCTTGTTGATAAACTGCAAAGTGAAATTCAGATTTTAAGCGCATATTTGCCGGAGCAATTAACGGAAGAAGAATTAGCGAATGTAATTAAGCAAGTTATTTCTGAAGTTGGTGCTACATCTAAAGCAGATATGGGTAAAGTGATGACTGCTGTTATGCCGAAAGTAAAAGGTAAAACAGACGGATCACTAGTGAATAAGCTGGTTATCCAGCTATTAGCATAAAAAAGCGTCTCATTTCGTATGAGACGTTTTTTTATGCTTTTTTTCAGTTTGGACGTGATATTGCAAGCTCTTTTTTCATACATATGGGATGAGAGGAGGTCTTTTGAGATGAAAAAATTAGAACAAATGAAGAATTGGTTAACGAAGCAAATAGACCTGCCAGTGGATGTGCTAATGGATCTACCTCGGATTACGCTTGTTGGGCAAGTGCATATCTATATAGAAAATCATCGAGGTTTATTAGTATTTTCAGATAAAGAAGTGAGATTGTTGTTAAAGCATGGTCAGTTATTAATTAAGGGGAAATCCTTTGTTATTAAAACAATCCTTCCAGAAGAACTTTTGCTTGAAGGGATAATTGAACAAGTGACTTTTTTAGAAAATGAAAAGAAAAAAGAGTGAGGGAAACTTCCATATGTGAAGTTTTTCTTCTTATTCTTGTGAGTCGACTTTTCTATTCAGTTTATCGTTTTATTTAGGGTTAGGGGCGATAAAATTCCATATTTCATTTTCGTACGAGCTATTTTGTTAATTAACTTGAAAAGTAGTGTGTCTACTTTTGGAAAGGTAGTGAAGGTAGTAGATGAAAAACAAATGGTTTATAAAGTGGCTTGGATATGTGAAAGTACGAATTGAAGGTAGAGGAGCGGAACGGTTCGTTAACGAATGTGTGCGTAGAAAATTATTAGTTTGGGATGTTAAGAAGATTGCTGATGAAACGTTAGTCTTTTGTATGTTATTACGAGATGTGAAGAAAATAAAACCAATTTACAGAAAAAATGAATGTAAATTATATTTTATTGGACGTTACGGTTTTCCTTTTTGGAATAAGCGTTTAATTAAAAATAGTGGATTTTTAATTGGGTTTCTAATTTTCTTCTTTGGTATGATTGCATTATCAAATATGGTTTGGAAAATCGAAATTACAGGAGCGAAACCTGAAACAGAATATATATTGATGAAAGAATTGGACAAAATGGGTATTAAAAAAGGGAAATTACAGTTTCAAATGCCTAGTGTAGAAGATGTGCAACGTCATTTGACAGATAATATTAATGCAATTACATGGGCGGGGCTAGAAATAAGAGGAACGACATACCATTTTAAAATTGTTGAAAAAAATGAGCCGAAAAAAGAGAAAGAACAAAAAGCACAAAATTTAGTGGCGAAAAAAGAAGCGATTGTTACAAAAACATTTGTTGAAGTTGGAAAACCAGTCGTCCTGAAAAATGATCATGTAGAAAAGGGACAGCTTCTTGTATCAGGGATATATGGTAATGAAGAGGATCCGACGATTGTTTCAGCGAAAGGTATTGTATATGGAGAAACGTGGTACACATCTCAGGTGAATGTCCCGCTCAAGACGCAATTTCAAGTATATACAGGTAATGCGTATAATGAATATTTTCTTACATTTGGGAGTGCGAAAATAAAAATATGGGGATTTCAACATGATAAGTATAAACGTTCTCGTACGGAAAATGTAAAACACGATGTGAAATTATTTGGTTTTACATTACCGATTGCATACGAAAAAGATATAGTGCGAGAAGAGGAAGAAGCGAATCGAGAATATACAGAAAAACAAGCGATGAAAGTAGCAAAAGAGATGGCAGAAAAAGAACTAAAGAAAAAATTGGATGAACATGCTATGATTGTAAGTGATAAGATTTTGAGTAAAGAGGTTGAGGCGGATCAACTAAAAGTTACATTGCATTATACGGTAATTGAAAATATTGCAGAGCCACAACCGATATCTGAATCCGATATTCAAGGAGACTGAGTAATGGCAGAACAATTAGTAGAAATGAACCAACAACTGGAAAATCCTAACGAAGCAATCGCTCTTTTTGGAGTAAATGATGCTCATTTAAAAGTAATTGAAAGAGAACTTAATGTATCGATTGTAACTAGAGGAGAAACTGTTCATGTATCTGGAGCAGATGAAACTGTGACACTCGTAGAAAAAATCTTGCAGCAATTACTTGTTGTGATCCGTAAAGGTGTATCAATTACAGAAAGAGATGTCGCGTATGCGATCCAGCTTGCGCAACAAGGGAAAATTGCTCAATTTGAAGAGTTATATGAAGAAGAAATCTTTAAAACTGCAAAAGGTAAATCGATTCGTGTAAAAACGATGGGGCAAAGACGATATATTCATGCAATGAAGAAGAATGATATTGTATTTGGAATAGGACCTGCAGGGACTGGTAAAACATACTTAGCTGTAGTAATGGCTGTTAGAGCTTTAAAGCAAGGGTATGTAAAGAAAATTATTTTAACGAGACCTGCTGTAGAAGCAGGGGAGAGCTTAGGTTTTTTACCAGGTGATTTAAAAGAGAAGGTAGATCCGTATTTACGTCCATTGTATGATGCACTGCACGACATTCTTGGACAAGAATATACGCAACGTATGATGGAGCGTGGAGTAATTGAAATCGCACCTCTTGCCTATATGAGAGGGCGTACGCTCGATGATTCATTTGTTATTTTAGATGAAGCACAAAATACAACGGGTGCCCAAATAAAAATGTTTTTAACAAGATTAGGTTTTAGTTCTAAAATGGTTATTACGGGAGACCCTTCACAAGTAGACTTGCCAAAAGGGGTAAAATCAGGACTTTCTCTTGCTTCTAACATTTTATCTGGTGTATCGGGGCTATCATTCATTACATTAGAACAAACGGACGTTGTAAGGCATCCACTGGTGCAACGTATTATTGAGGCATATGATAAAATGGAATGATCCTATTTGTCAGGATCATTTCTTTTTGTATGATAAGGTTGGCGAATGGCCAATTTTTTACTATCATGAAAGAAGAAGAAAATAAGCGATAGATGACGTGTTATTTCGAAAGCGTCGTTGGTTACAAGAAATGAAAGCTATAAATAGTTTCACTTTATTTCTGGAGAGGAGAAGGTATTGAAATCATGTCAAGATCTCAAGAAATTTCTAAGTGGTTTCGTAATTTACAACATTCGAAAAAACTAAGTTGGATTTCTTACGTTGTATTAGGAGCAGTGCTGTTTTTTGCACTTATGAATAATGTAAAACCGGAGCAATTAGATGTTGAAATATATTCTATTGCGAAAAAGACAATCCATTCTCCTATAAAAATTGAAGATAAAGTTACAACAGACAAAAAGAAAAAAGAAGCGGCTACAAAAGTTGAAGATCAATATACATATAAAAGTGAGTACAAACAAAATAAAGTGGATATTGTGAATGACGTCTTTGCAAAAGTAGATGAAGTGGTGCAAGAGATAAAAGCTATTGGACCAGATGAACAAAAGAAGATAACTGATGCTGAGAAAGTGGACAAGCTGAAAAAGAAATTACCTGTTGAATTAACGAAAGAGTTATCTGATTCAAACTTACTGAACTTGATTAATGCGGATCCTAGCCAGTTAGTATTAGCGAAAGATGCAGCGGTTACAGCTATTAATAGTATTATGAGCGGGCATATTAAAATGGACGAATTGAAGGATGCGAAAGATCGATATGTAAGTGAGATGAATAGTGTTAATGTCGATAATGGTTTAAAGGAATCTATTAAGGCATTAGGGAAGTATGCGATCTCAGCCAACTATTTTTATGATCCAACTTTAACAAAAGAGAAGAGAAAAGCGGAGGAAGACTTAGTTCCGCCCGTTTATATTCTTCAAGGACAAGTTCTTGTTAGAGAAGGTGAAACGATTTCAAGTGATATGTATAATCAGTTGAAATTAGTCGGCTTGTTAGAGAAAGGTAATAGCTTTCAACCTTATGTTGGTTTAGTGGTACTGATCGGTGTGCTACTATACTTTATGCATAAGCAATTTGAAGTGTTTTTACAGAGGAAACGAGAAGATAGACCGTACATTTTAGCGTATATTACGATTTTATCTATCACGATTGTTTTAATGAAGATTATTAGTTTATTTCAAAAGCTTGAATATGCAGGAATCGCATATGTTGTTCCAGTTGCGATGGGGACAATACTAGTAAAACTAATGATTGGTGATCGGTTTGTATTTTTAACAAGTATGATTTTTTCTGTGTGCGGAAGCATTATGTTTAATGAAGGGGTAACAAGTACACTGAATTATAGTGTAGGTATTTATGTGTTATTAAGTTCGTTATCAGTGAGTATTTTCTTGAGAGAGAAAAATCGTCGTACGATGATTTTACAAGCTGGTATACTCGTTTCTGTATTAAATGTGGTCGTATTGGCGGCGTTATTATTATTACGTAATGGGAATTTTTCACCTCTTGAAATTGGTACGCAATTATTAATGGCATCCCTTTCTGGAATTATCTCTTCGGTTCTTGCTATGGGGATTTTACCATATTTAGAGAGTGGGCTTGGAATTGTATCAAGTATGAAGCTGATGGAGCTATCCAGTCCGAATCATCCGCTTTTGCGTAAAATTTTGTTAGAAGCGCCAGGGACATATCACCATAGTGTAATGGTGGCAAACTTGTCTGAATCGGCTTGTGAAGCGGTTGGAGCAAATGGTGTATTAGCTCGCGTAGGGGCATATTATCATGATGTAGGGAAAACAGTGCAACCACGATTCTTTATTGAAAATCAGATGGGGATTGAAAACCCGCATGATAAATTAGATCCTGTAACGAGTAAAGATATTATCATTGCTCATGTAACGGATGGGGTAAAGATGCTCGAAGAATACCATATTCCGCAAGAAATTATTGATATTGCGGGACAACATCATGGTACAACGTTACTTAAGTATTTTTATTATAAAGCGATTAAAGAAGATAAAGAAAAATATACAGAAGAGATGTTCCGTTATCCAGGGTCAAAAGCAACTTCTAAAGAGTCGGCAATTGTTGGTATAGCTGATAGCGTAGAGGCTGCGGTACGTTCCATGAATCATCCTACTCCAGATCAAATTAATAATTTAGTGCAAAGTATTATTAAAGATCGTCTGCAAGATGGACAATTTAGTGAATGTGATTTGACATTTAAGGAACTACAAATCGTTGGAAAAACGTTATGTGAAACGTTAAATGGTATTTTCCATTCGCGTATTACATATCCGGAACCACCGGAAGAGAAGGAGAAAGAATGAGTTTATTAATCGATTTTATTGATGAAACAGAAGAAGTGAAAGAAGAATATGTGAATTTAATTCGTGAGATATTAGGAAAAGCAGCTCAAATGGAAAAAATAGAGGATGGCGCGGAGTTATCAGTGACATTTGTAGATAACGAACGCATTCGTGAGATTAATCGTGATTATCGAGATAAGGATCAGCCTACTGATGTAATTTCCTTTGCAATGGAAGAAATGGGAGAAGGAGAACTGGAAATTGTAGGTGCAGAAATGCCGCGCATGTTAGGTGATCTTATTATTTCTATTCCGAGAGCGAAAGAACAAGCGGAAGAGTATGGACATTCTTTTGATCGTGAACTTGGCTTTTTAGCATTACATGGCTTTTTACATTTGCTTGGTTATGACCACATGACAGAAGAGGATGAAAAAGAAATGTTTGGAAGACAAAAAGAAATTTTAGAAGCATTTGGATTAGGACGATGAAAAAAGGAAAACTTATAGATAGTTTTGGATATGCTATAGCTGGTATATTCTTTTGTCTTCGTCAGGAACGAAATATGAAAATTCATTATTTAGCCGCAGTCATTGTTATGTGCTGCGGCTTTTATTTCCATATTACGAAAATAGAGTGGACAGTATTACTTATTGTAATAGGAATTGTAATGAGTTTAGAAATGGTAAATACGGCTGTGGAAAAAACAGTAGATTTAGCGACTACCGATATTCATCCGTTTGCAAAAATTGCAAAGGATGTTGCAGCGGGAGCGGTTTTATTGTTTGCAATAATAGCTGTTATAATTGGTGCTATTATCTTTTTACCGTATATGGTATAGTTGCATTCCAAAGCTTTTCTTAAGCCTTGGGAGCGCCATAAGGGCCTTTAATGAAAGAATGTATCTATTCACAGCTGTGAACAGGAAGGATGCGGGAATATGAATAGTAAACAATTAATTCAAGAAGCAATCGAAGCGCGTAAACAAGCGTACGTACCATATTCAAAATTTCAAGTAGGTGCAGCATTATTAACGCACGATGGAAAAGTATATCGTGGATGTAATGTTGAGAATGCGTCATATGGCTTATGTAACTGTGCAGAAAGAACAGCTTTATTTAAGGCAGTTTCTGAAGGAGATAAAGAGTTTGTAGCTATTGCGATTGTAGCAGACACAAAGCGTCCAGTACCTCCTTGTGGAGCATGTCGACAAGTTATGGTAGAATTATGTAAACAGGATACGAAAGTATACCTATCAAATTTACAGGGTGACGTTCAAGAGACGACAGTTGGAGAATTGTTACCAGGAGCATTTTTAGCGGAGGATTTACATGAATAGAAAAGGTTATAAATCAGGTTTTGTCTCTATTATTGGCAGACCGAATGTTGGAAAATCTACATTTTTAAACCGTATTATCGGCCAAAAAATTGCTATTATGAGTGACAAGCCACAAACGACTCGTAATAAAATTCAAGGCGTATATACAGAAAATGATTCACAAGTAATTTTCATTGATACACCAGGAATACATAAACCTAAACATAAACTAGGTGACTTCATGGTGAAGATGGCTCAAACGACATTAAAAGAAGTTGATATTGTTCTGTTTATGGTTAATGCAGTTGAAGGATTTGGTCGTGGTGAGGAATTCATCATTGAGAAATTAAAAGAAACGAAACAACCAGTATTCTTAGTAATTAATAAAATTGACCAACTTCATCCAGAGCAATTATTAGAGTTAATTGATCAATACCGTAAACTACATGAGTTTGCAGAGATTGTACCAATTTCTGCATTAGACGGTAATAATGTGGACGCTTTAATTGGAACAATTAAAAAGTATTTACCAGAAGGGCCACAATACTATCCAGATAATCAAGTAACGGATCATCCAGAGAGATTTATTATTGCAGAGCTTATTCGTGAGAAAGTACTACATTTAACACGTGAAGAGGTCCCACATTCTGTGGCTGTTGTGATCGATGCGATTCAAAAGCGCGAGGGCGGGGCAGTTTATATAAATGCAACGATTGTTGTTGAACGTCCATCGCAAAAAGGAATCATCATCGGAAAGCAAGGGAAGATGTTAAAAGAAGTCGGTAAGCGCGCTCGTTTTGATATTGAATCGCTACTTGGTTCTAAAGTATTTTTAGAAGTATGGGTAAAAGTGCAAAAAGATTGGCGTAACAAGATGTCACAGCTTCGTGACCTTGGTTTCCGCGAAGACGAGTACTAAAATAGAGTAAGGCTGTAATCAGTGGATGGTTCGTTCGTCCGCTGATTATTGGTTTTTATGAACTTTGATAAATTAGGAAAAATTTTTCTCACATGAAAATGGACAAAATGGGTCAATTTAATAACAACAAAGGAAATTGGTTTATAGGCTACGCTTATTGAGAAAGGTGGATTCTTATGCTAGATTTTACCTGGAAGTTTTTCTCCAAAACAGGAAGCATTGAAACGTACTTGCTTTTGAAAGAGATGGAAAAAGACGTAAACGATGAGATGGATCAACATGAAGAGGAGCTAGCGCATCTAGACTCTCCAATTTCTTGACCCGTTTTGTTCAAACCTTGGATGGTGACGAACATGTTTCAAAAAGTTGAGGGCATCGTTATCCGTACGACAGATTACGGAGAAACGAACAAGATTGTTACAATATTCTCAAGAGAATTGGGTAAGGTAAGTGCAATGGCAAGAGGGGCGAAAAAACCGAAAAGTCGGTTAGCATCAGTTTCGCAACTTATGACACATGGTCAGTTTCTTATTCAAATGGGATCTGGACTTGGAACTTTACAACAAGGCGAGATTATTTCAACTATGAAAGAAATTCGCGAGGATATATTTTTAACTGCTTATGCATCATTTATTGTTGAGTTAACGGATAAAGCAACAGAAGATAAAAAACATAATCCATATTTATTTGAAATGTTATATCAAACGTTGCATTATATGTGTGAGGGTGTTGATCCAGAAGTATTATCATTAATTTATCAAACGAAAATGCTTCCGGTATTAGGGATGCGCCCGTACTTTGATACATGTGCGATTTGTCATCAAGAAACAGATTTTGTCGCCTTCTCTGTCCGAGAAGGCGGTTTTCTGTGCTCACGTCATGCTGAGCAAGATCAGTATCGTATACCAGTGGGAGAAGCCGTTCATAAATTATTGCGTCTTTTCTACCACTTTGATTTACATAGACTTGGCAATGTATCAGTGAAGGATAGCACAAAAAAACAAATGCGTTTAGTATTGAATACATATTATGATGAATATTGCGGGATTTATTTGAAATCAAGACGTTTCTTAGAGCAACTTGATAAGTTTCAAATATAATTTTGGGCCGTATACGGTCCTTTTTACATACTTTCTTTTTCGAATAGCATATTTAGTATATAATATTTAAGAGATAGTATAACTTTTTTCGTTGTGCATTAAAGGTGGTGATTATCATAGAGCTGAATAAACGGCAAGAACATATCATTCAGATTGTAAAAGATCACGGTCCTATTACAGGGGAATCAATTGCAGCGCAATTGGGTTTAACACGTGCAACGCTAAGACCAGACTTAGCAATTTTAACGATGGCTGGTTATTTAGAAGCGCGTCCGCGCGTAGGTTATTTTTATACGGGTAAAACTGGGGGACAGCTATTATCTGAAGCTGTTAAGAAAATTAAAGTACAAGATTACCAATCTAGACCGGTTGTAATTGATAAAAATGTTTCTGTATACGATGCAATTTGTACGATGTTTTTAGAGGATGTTGGTACATTATTCGTTGTAGATCAATCGACTCTATTAGTTGGTGTTGTATCTCGTAAAGATTTATTAAGAGCTAGCTTAGGGAAGCAGGATTTAACCTCTCTTCCGGTTAATATTATCATGACAAGGATGCCAAACATTGCGATGTGTCGCAGGGAGGATTCTTTATATGATATTGCGATGGAATTAATAGAAAGACAGATTGATGCGATGCCAGTTGTAAAAGATACGAAGCAAGGACTAGAAGTAATTGGACGAATTACAAAAACAAATATTACACGTGCGTTTGTAAACTTAGTAAATAACGAATAAGTGTAATTTGTTTAAAGTGAGGTAATGTAATGGATAATAAAATCGTATATGTCGTATCTGACTCTGTGGGAGAAACGGCGGATTTAGTTGTTCGAGCAGCGATGGGCCAGTTCCCATTTGCTCCTGATATTAGACGTGTACCGTATGTAGAAGATACAGGGACATTAAAAGAAGTGATTTCAATTGCTAAGAGTAATCAAGCAATTATTTGTTTTACGTTAGTGAAGCCTGACATGCGTCAATATTTAGTAACAGAGGCTGCAAAAGAAGGTGTAGAGGCGTACGATATTATCGGACCTCTAATCGATCAAATTGAAAAAATTACAGGACAAGTGCCGAGATATGAGCCAGGTGTTGTTCGTAGGTTAGATGAAGAATACTTTAAAAAGATTGAAGCAATTGAATTTGCTGTGAAGTACGATGATGGTAGAGATGCGCGTGGTATTTTGAAAGCTGATATCGTATTGATTGGAATTTCACGTACGTCGAAAACGCCACTTTCACAATATTTAGCGCATAACAAACGTTTGAAAGTTGCCAATGTACCGCTTGTACCAGAAGTGGATCCGCCTGAGGAATTATATCAAGTGGCAAAAGAAAAATGTTTCGGTTTGAAAATTACGCCAGATAAGTTGAATCATATTCGAAAAGAGCGATTAAAGTCACTTGGATTAAGTGATGGAGCGACATATGCAAACATTAATCGTATTAAAGAAGAAATTGATCACTTCGAGAATGTAGTTAGCAAAATAAATTGTCAAGTAATTGATGTATCGAATAAAGCGATTGAAGAAACAGCAAATATTATTGTGAATGCAGTGCAGAACCAAAAAATGTTTTAGCACATTTACCAAAGGTGAATGTGCTTTTTTCGCTCGCGAGAAATGTGGTACTTGTTATCTTCGTAATAGATTATGGCAGAGTGGTTATACTTATATTCTTCTGCTTTTTTATTATGTTAAAGGTAGGGTTTCGTTATCCTGAAATGTCAGATGAAAAAATAAAGGGATATGTAGCGTAGTTGAAGAAAATATATTATAATAAAAAATTGTGATAAAAACCTATATTTTACGTTTAGACTTTAATTTTTCAGAATAAACTAGGGATAGGATTTACAAAAAGACATGTAATTACGTTAAATCGACAAAATCTATACAAGAAAACGCACATTATGGAAGGATTCACAGAAGGGATGTAGAATACAGAAATATGCAAAACATCAATTAAGATATTAGTTGATGCAGATGCATGTCCCGTGAAGGCTGAAATTGTGCGAGTTGGAACGAAATTTTATGTCGAGATTTTGTTTGTCACATCGTATGCTCATCACTTAGGAAAACAGCAAGGCGATTGGATCTATGTAGATTCTGAACAAGATAAAGTTGATTTTTATATCGATCAACATATAAAAGTAACAGATCTCGTGATCACACAGGATATGTGGCTTGCTAGTCTTCTTGTAAAAAAGGTGTATATGTATTGTCTCAAAGGAGGCACATTTGTAACGGATGAGCAAATGAATACAATTTTATATAGTAAGTATGTATCTGCGCAGTTACGCAGATAAGGGACTGATGTGAAAGGTCCAAAATCGTTTATGAAACATAATCGACAACACTTTCTAACAAATTTAGAAAAAATATTGTCGAATTATAAAGGAATTTTTTAATTTATATCGAATACAAAATACGACACGGAGATGGAGTTATGGGGAACAGAATTCCCGAAGAAGTTGTTGAACAGATTCGGACATCATCCGATATTGTTGAAGTGATTGGTGAATACGTTCAACTTAGAAAGCAGGGGCGTAACTATTTCGGCCTTTGTCCATTTCATGGTGAGAATTCTCCTTCGTTCTCTGTTTCATCTGATAAGCAGATTTTTCATTGCTTCGGATGTGGAGAAGGTGGAAATGTATTTTCCTTTCTAATGAAAATGGAAGGACTGGCTTTTACTGAAGCTGTTCAAAAGCTTGGTGAAAGAAATGGAATTGCGGTTGCAGAATATACATCAGGGCAAGGACAACAAGAAGACATATCTGATGACACTGTCATCATGCAACAGGCTCATGAACTTTTGAAAAAGTATTATCATCATTTATTAGTAAATACAGAAGAGGGAAATGAAGCACTTTCGTATTTGTTAAAACGTGGTATTACGAAAGAAATGATTGAGAAGTTTGAAATTGGTTATGCGTCACCTGCTTGGGATGCGGCAACGAAAATTTTACAAAAAAGAGGTTTATCGCTATCTAGTATGGAACAAGCGGGTCTTCTCATAAGAAGTGAGAAGGATGGGAGTCATTACGATCGCTTCCGTGGAAGAGTTATGTTTCCAATCTATACGTTACAAGGCAAGGTGATAGCGTTTAGTGGAAGGGCGTTAGGAGATGATACTCCGAAATATTTAAATAGCCCTGAGACACCGATTTTTCACAAAAGTAAATTGTTGTATAACTTCCACCAAGCAAGACCG
Organism: Bacillus luti; assembly: GCF_001884105.1. Taxonomy (GTDB): domain Bacteria; phylum Bacillota; class Bacilli; order Bacillales; family Bacillaceae_G; genus Bacillus_A; species Bacillus_A luti. Next base: position 81,547 of record NZ_MACI01000093.1, read on the forward strand.
TTCATTAGAAAACGTGGGCAAGTAGTTCTTTTTGAAGGGTATGCTGACGTACTAGCTGCGGTAAAAAGCGGTGTGGAAGAAGCTGTTGCGACAATGGGAACAGCTTTAACTGAAGAACAAGCAAAACTTCTGCGACGTAACGTTGAAACTGTTGTTCTTTGCTATGATGGTGATAAAGCAGGACGAGAAGCAACGATGAAAGCAGGGCAATTATTATTGCAAGTTGGTTGCCAAGTGAAAGTTACATCTTTACCAGATAAGCTCGATCCTGATGAATATGTGCAACAATTTGGAACTACTGCTTTTGAAAATCTTGTGAAATCAAGTATAAGTTTTGTTGGTTTTAAAATAAATTATTTGCGTTTAGGGAAAAATTTGCAAGATGAGTCTGGCAAAGAAGAATATGTGAAAAGTGTTTTAAAAGAGTTATCGTTGTTACAGGATGCGATGCAGGCGGAATCCTATTTGAAGTCATTATCGCAAGAATTTTCGTATTCAATGGAAACACTTTTGAATCAATTGCACCAATATCGCAAAGAACAAAAGGTACAGCAAAAACAAGTAAAGCAGGTTTCTAAGCCGTCTCAAATTGTTCAAACAAAACCGAAGTTAACAGGTTTTGAAAGGGCAGAAAGAGAAATTATTTATCATATGTTGCAAAGTGCAGAAGTAGCCGTTCGTATGGAACCTCATATAGAAGATTTTCATACAGAAGAACATAAAGGGATTTTATATGAACTATACGCATATTATGAAAAGGGAAATGAACCTTCAGTCGGAACATTTTTAAGTTGGCTCTCTGATGAAAAGTTGAAAAATATTATAACTGATATTTCGACGGATGAATTTATTAATCCAGAATACACAGAAGAAGTGTTACAAGGCCATTTGGAGACGCTCAGCCGTCATCAGGAAAAACTGGAGAAGATGGAAATCATCTTTAAAGTGAAACAAATGGAAAAAACAGATCCTGTAGAGGCTGCTAAATATTATGTGGCATATTTACAAAATCAAAAAGCGAGAAAATAGCTTTTTTGACAAAGTTTTAGTATAATGAATGTTTGTATCTCGCGTAAGGAGGGGAACAGATGGCTGATAAACCAGCTCGTTCTAAACAAATTGAAACTGAAATGACCCTTGAGCAAGTGAAAGAACAACTCACTGAGCTCGGAAAAAAACGTGGCGTTCTTACATATGAAGAGATTGCAGAACGCATGAATGGATTTGAAATTGAATCCGATCAAATGGATGAATACTATGAATATTTAGGTGAACAAGGGATTGACTTAGTTGGCGACAATGACAACGACGAAGGCCCTAATAATCGCCAAATAGCAAAATCGGAAGAAGAATTTGATCTCAATGATTTAAGTGTACCACCTGGGGTTAAAATCAACGATCCTGTTCGTATGTACTTAAAAGAAATTGGTCGTGTAGATTTATTATCTGCAGAAGAAGAAATTCGACTTGCAACGCGTATTGAAGAAGGCGATGAAGAAGCGAAACGTCGTCTTGCAGAAGCAAACTTACGTCTTGTAGTAAGTATTGCAAAGCGCTACGTGGGCCGTGGTATGCTTTTCTTAGACTTAATTCAAGAAGGGAATATGGGTCTAATTAAAGCAGTTGAAAAGTTCGATTATCGTAAAGGTTTCAAATTTAGTACGTATGCAACTTGGTGGATTCGCCAAGCGATTACACGTGCCATTGCAGACCAAGCGCGAACAATTCGTATTCCAGTTCACATGGTTGAAACAATTAATAAGTTAATTCGTGTACAACGTCAATTATTACAAGATTTAGGACGCGAACCATCTCCAGAAGAGATTGGTGAAGAAATGGATCTTGCACCAGAAAAAGTACGTGAAATCTTAAAAATTGCACAGGAGCCAGTTTCTCTTGAAACACCAATCGGTGAAGAAGACGACTCCCATTTAGGTGACTTTATTGAAGACCAAGAAGCAACATCGCCTGCGGACCATGCAGCGTATGAATTGCTAAAAGAACAATTAGAAGATGTGTTAGATACACTAACAGATCGTGAAGAAAATGTTCTACGTCTTCGCTTTGGTTTAGATGATGGACGAACTCGTACGCTTGAAGAAGTTGGGAAAGTATTCGGCGTAACGAGAGAGCGTATCCGTCAAATCGAAGCAAAAGCACTTCGTAAGTTAAGACATCCGAGCCGTAGTAAACGTCTTAAAGATTTCTTAGAATAGGTTCTGTTTAAGTTTACTTCACTTTTGTGAAGTAAACTTTTTTATTTTGTTAATTTTTGTTAAAATTTAGCTATCGGCAACGATTACAATTTCTTGTAATTTATTTTACAGAATTGTCTTTTGATTTGCAAATGCTCATTTTTCGATTTTTCGATTAATTTTGTTTATTCTATACAAAATTATATGTAGAAAAGTGAAAAATATGATGAGAAACGTTAATAATTATCGAAATAATAAGCGATATGACAACAAAAAACAATAAACTGAATTTATGGAATATTTTTAACAAGTGGTAGTTTACTCTTTTCTGATAGAGCGTTTTCAAGTACAATGGAAATGACTGAATCATCTAACTATTTAGGGGTATAGAGGGGGGAGAAGAGATATGAAACGTAATCCGCTGATTCCGTTCGCTCTTATTGCAGCATTGGGTATTATCGTTATGTTTGTATTTTCATTTCAGGGGCTAAATAAATCTAAAGAGTTAGCTGATGCAAAAAATGGCGGGAAGCCAGCACAAACAGCATCAAAACCAGAGGATATTGTGAAGCAAAGCTGTACGAGCTGTCATGGTGATCAGTTACAAGGGGCAGTAGGACCTAATTTACAAAAAATTGGTGGAAAGCTTTCGAAAGAAGAGATTCAAGAAGTTATTTCGAAAGGAAAAGGAAATATGCCGCCAAACATAGTTCCGGCTGATCAAGCTGCTAAAGTAGCTGATTGGTTATCGAAGAAAAAATAAAGTTCCGTATGACAAGTCTTTTGCTTATGCAAAGGGCTTGTTTTTCTATATTTTCTAAAATACGATGAATGATAAAGAAGTGAATTGTTGTTATAGGCTTGCAACAACTACTATAAATTCATTATCATGGAGACAGACTGACAAGAGAAGGAGTAATGGAAATACATGAATGAAGTAAAGCTTTCAAAACGATTAGAAGAAGTTGTACGTGAAATACCGGTAGGGTCTACAGTTGCTGATATTGGATCGGATCATGCGTATTTACCGTGTTATACAATTATAAATAATATTGCTACAAAAGCAGTTGCTGGAGAGGTTGTAGATGGACCATTTCGCTCTGCGCAAGCAACTGTAGCTGAAAGTGGCTTACAAGATAAAGTAGATGTACGTAAAGGGAATGGATTAGCGGTAATCACACCAGGAGAAGTAGATGTAATTACGGTTGCCGGAATGGGCGGAGCGTTAATTCGTGACATTTTAGAAAGTGGTAAAGAAAAATTAGAAGGTGTAACGCGTTTAATTTTACAGCCGAATATTGCAGCACATCACATTCGTGAATGGTTTATTGAAAATGGTTGGGAGCTTATCCATGAAAAAATCGTAAAAGAAGATGGGAAAATTTACGAGATTTTAGTAGGTGAGCGAGGAAATGTTGTAGCGCCTTACTCTGAAAATAAACAAGCTGAATTGTTTATGGGATCATTTTTAATAAAAGAAAAAAGTGAAGCTTTCGTTGAAAAATGGGAAGGAGAATTAAAAAACTTCCAAAATATTTTAAAACAGTTAGAACGTGCGGCTGATTCTGAAGAAACAAAAGCGAAGCGTGAGGAAGTAGAAGCGAAAATGAAAATGATAAGGGAGGTTTTATCATGAGTAAAATTCCAAATGGCCATGAAATTATTTCTTTATTTGAAAGTATGTATCCGAAGCATTTGGCAATGGAAGGAGATAAGATTGGCCTGCAGATTGGAGCACTTAATAAACCCGTGCAGCACGTATTAATTGCGTTAGATGTAACGGAAGAAGTTGTGGATGAAGCAATTCAATTAGGAGCGAATGTCATTATTGCTCATCATCCTTTAATTTTTAACCCGTTAAAAGCGATTCATACAGATAAGGCGTATGGGAAAATTATTGAAAAGTGTATTAAAAATGATATTGCAATCTATGCAGCACATACAAATGTGGATGTTGCTAAGGGCGGGGTAAATGATTTACTTGCTGAGGCGTTAGGATTGCAAAATACAGAAGTTTTGGCACCGACATACGCAGAAGAAATGAAAAAAATCGTTGTGTTTGTACCTGAAACTCATGCAGAAGAAGTAAGAAAAGCATTAGGAGATGCAGGAGCTGGTCATATCGGCAATTACAGCCACTGTACGTTTAATAGCGGGGGTACAGGCACGTTTGTACCTCAAGAGGGGACAAATCCTTATATCGGGGAAACTGGGCAGTTAGAACGCGTAAACGAAATGCGAATCGAAACGATTATTCCAGCTTCACTACAGCGAAAAGTGATTAAAGCAATATTAACGGCACATCCATATGAAGAAGTAGCGTATGATGTGTATCCACTGGATAATAAAGGCGAAACATTAGGGCTTGGAAAAATAGGATATTTACAAGAAGAAATGACACTTGGACAGTTTGCAGAGCATGTAAAGCAATCATTAGATGTAAAGGGTGCGCGCGTTGTTGGGAAATTAGATGATAAAGTGCGCAAAGTAGCTGTACTTGGTGGTGATGGTAACAAATATATCAATCAAGCTAAATTTAAAGGAGCGGATGTATATGTAACAGGTGACATGTATTATCATGTTGCTCATGATGCGATGATGCTCGGTTTAAATATAGTTGACCCAGGACATAACGTTGAAAAAGTAATGAAGCAAGGTGTGCAGAAGCAATTGCAAGAAAAAGTAGATGCAAAGAAAATGAATGTAAACATTCATGCTTCGCAGTTACATACAGATCCATTTACATTTGTATAAGAAAAGTAAAAACCGTTGCTCATATAGGCAACGGTTTTTATTATTGTTCTTTTTTCACTTTCACGCGAGGTAATATTTTTTGTAACGGTACTTTTCGAACTCTCTCCCATGTAGCGGGATTCATTGGGTCATATTGATCTAAGAAAGCGATAACTTCTTTTGTAATTGGTGTTGGAGTAGAAGCGCCTGCTGTAACAGCTACGTTTTCTACACCTTGTAGCCATTCTAATTTGATTTCACTTACGTCAGCAACGCGGTATGCTTTCGTACCAGCGATTTCTTGTGATACTTGTGCTAAACGGTTTGAGTTGTTACTTTTCGGATCACCAACAACAATTGTTAAGTCGGCAACATCTGCTTGTTTAGCGACAGCTTCTTGGCGAACTTGAGTTGCTAAGCAAATTTCTTTATGGAATTCTGCTGTTGGGAATTTCTTCTGAATGTCCTCCATTAAATGTTGAACATCCCATTGGCTCATCGTTGTTTGATTCGTAACTAAAATTTTATCAGTTGGAATTTCTAACGTTTTTAAATCATCAGCTCTTTCGATAAGATGAACGATATCAGGTGCAATACCAACCGCGCCTTCTGGTTCGGGATGGTTTTTTTTACCGATATAAATGACATGGTATCCTTCAGCCTTCTTTGCTTCAATAAGATCATGTGTTTTTGTAACGTCTGGACAAGTGGCATCGATTGTTGTTAAACCTTTTTCTTTTGCACGTTGTTTAACTTCTGGAGAAACACCGTGTGCAGTGAAAATAACAGTACCCGATTCGATTTTATCCAAAATTTCTAATCGACTTGGACCGTCTAATGTAATGATGCCATCTTCTTCGAATGCATCTGTTACATGTTTGTTGTGAACAATCATACCTAAAATATAAATAGGTCTTGGTAATGATGTATCTAATGCGGCGTTACGTGCAATAACCATCGCGTCCACAACACCGTAGCAATAACCACGAGGGGAAATTTTAACAATTTTCATATGAGTAATCCTCTCCTTCTAAACAAGGGATACTTTTGTGCATAGTCTTTTACATTATAAAGGAGGAGTGGATAGAAAACAAAGGATTGTTACACATATAGTTTTGGTTTTGTTGCTATTTTTTGAACAGGCTCCTCTCGTACTTCTTTTTCTATGACTGGCTCAATCACTATTTTTTTTCTTTTTCTTTTTTTTTGTGGAGGAGGTGAAGTTGCTACCTCAACCTTTTCTGCTACGTCTTCAGCCTGATTTTCAGCCTGATCTTCTTCCGTACTTTTTCCAGAGGTGAGGATTTTAACAATGCTTGGTAGGTTACGCATAATAGGACCGTACTGTTCGACGACAGGGCTTACAGATTGAACGACTTGGGATACTTTTTCAATATTGTTTATCATATTAGTTGGATTCGAAATTAAGTTCGCAAAAAAACTACCGATGCCGCTACTCGATGCTGCTGTAGTTGCTGCACCGCCGCGCGTTTCATTTGATTCATACATTTGAGGGGGCATCATTTGCTCAGGATGCTGCTGCATGTATGGCTGATATTGCTGTGAGTATTGCTGCGGATATTGTTGTTGGTATTGCTGTTGATATTGCTGCTGGTATTGTTGTTGATATTGGGGTGGCGGTTGCTGCTGATGTTGATGCATCATTGGAGGCCCTTCCATTTGTCGATAAGGTGAGACCATTTGCATGAAAGGCTCGGTTGGATCGTGTTTTTTAAAGAGTTTAGCAAGAAATCCTTTCTTTTTTTGTGCCATCGGTGGTAGTTGTGGAATTGGATATGGTGTGTAAGGTTGCTGTCCTGGATTCGGATACATTTGCCTTATAGGGGATTTCGGAAACATGTGAGAAATCCTCCTTTCTTCAGTTAGGTATATACACATACAATATGCAATGAAAGGGAAGAAGGTTAGTTTTTAAAGGAAAAACCTAAACTAAAGATGGATTTTACTTGTAGATTTCGATATAATGTAGACTTGACTGATTTGTGCGCGCAGTAGAAATTTAGAAAGAAGGTGTAACTTATGACACAACAAACTTTTACACAGTATGATTTTAAACCATTTTTAATAGATGCAGTTCGTGAACTACGCTTTACAGAGCCGACAGGAATTCAACAGAAAATTTTCCCGGTCGTGAAAAAAGGTGTAAGTGTAATTGGACAATCCCAAACAGGTTCTGGGAAAACACATGCATATTTACTTCCTACACTGAACAGAATTAATCCAAGTCGTGAAGAAGTACAACTTGTTATTACAGCGCCTACTCGTGAGTTGGCACAACAAATTTACGAGGAAATCGTGAAATTAACAAAGTTCTGTGCGGAAGATCAACTGATTACAGCGCGTTGTTTAATTGGTGGAACTGATAAACAACGATCAATTGAAAAGTTGAAAAAACAACCTCATATTGTAGTTGGAACACCAGGACGTATTAAAGACTTAGTAGAAGAACAAGCGTTATTTGTTCATAAAGCAAATACGATTATTGTCGATGAAGCAGACTTAATGCTTGATATGGGATTCATTCATGATGTAGATAAAATTGCAGCACGCATGCCTAAAAACTTGCAAATGCTAGTTTTCTCTGCAACAATTCCTCAAAAACTAAAACCGTTTCTGAAGAAATATATGGAGAATCCAGAGCATATTCATATCAATCCAAAACAAGTTGCGGCTGGAAATATTGAACATTATTTAGTACCTTCTAAACATCGTAACAAAATCGATTTAGTGAACAAAATGTTGCTACAATTTAAACCGTATTTAGCAGTTGTTTTTACGAATACGAAGAAGATGGCAGATCAGGTTGCTGACGGATTAATGGAACGTGGCTTAAAAGTTGGACGAATTCACGGAGATTTATCACCGCGTGATCGTAAAAAAATGATGAAACAAATTCGTGACCTTGAATTCCAATATATTGTTGCAACTGATTTAGCAGCACGTGGTATTGATATTGAAGGAATTAGCCATGTTATTAACTATGAGCTTCCATCAGATTTAGATTTCTTCGTTCACCGCGTTGGAAGAACAGCACGTGCAGGTCATTCAGGTATTGCTGTGACAATTTATGATCCAGCAAACGAAGAAGCGTTAGATAGCTTAGAAAAACAACGTCATATCGAGTTCAAACATGTAGATTTACGTGGAGATGAGTGGGCAGATTTAGGTGAACGTCGTCGTCGTAAGAGTCGTAAAAAACCAAATGATGAAATGGACGTTATGGCAACAAAAGTTGTTAAAAAGCCGAAAAAAGTAAAACCGAACTATAAACGCAAACTTGCAACAGAACGTGACAAAGTGAAGAGAAAATATAGCAATAAAAAAAGATAAGGGACTTCCCTTATCTTTTTTTATCCCGCTATTTGCGGGGGCAATAATCAGTGGAGAATGGAAAAAACAATTCACTACATATTTCTACAAATTATGCTATCATTATATCTATTGTATATTGAAGAGGTGATTGTATGTTAAAGATTGGATCTCATGTTTCCATGAGTGGTAAGAAAATGTTATTAGCAGCAAGTGAAGAGGCTGTTTCATACGGTGCAACGACGTTTATGATTTATACAGGTGCACCGCAAAATACAAGAAGAAAACCAATTGAAGAATTGAACATAGAAGCAGGAAGAAAACATATGGAATTAAACGGTATTGAAGAAATTATCGTACATGCGCCATATATTATTAATGTTGGGAATACGACGAAGCCAGAAACATTCCAATTAGGTGTAGACTTCCTTCGCATGGAAATTGAAAGAACATCAGCATTAGGTGTGGCGAAACAAATCGTCCTTCACCCAGGTGCGCACGTTGGTGCAGGAGCAGATGCTGGTATTCAACAAATTATTAAAGGGCTTAATGAAGTATTAACGCCAGACCAGACGGTTAACATTGCGTTAGAAACGATGGCAGGAAAAGGAACGGAATGCGGCCGTAGTTTTGAAGAAATTGCAAAAATTATTGATGGTGTAAAATATAATGAAAAACTATCAGTATGTTTTGATACGTGTCATACGCACGATGCAGGATATGACATTGTAAATGACTTTGACGGTGTATTAAACGAATTTGATAAGATTGTTGGTATCGATCGTTTACAAGTACTTCATATTAATGATAGTAAAAATGTACGCGGCGCAGGAAAAGACCGTCATGAAAATATCGGTTTCGGTCATATCGGTTATAAAGCGTTGCATCACATTGTACATCATCCGCAGTTAATGAACGTGCCGAAAATTCTTGAAACACCGTATGTAGGTGAAGATAAAAAAGATAAGAAGCCACCATATAAATTTGAAATCGAAATGCTGAAAAATGGTACGTTTGATGAGGGGATTCTTGAAAAAATTAAAGCGCAATAATAATAAGGAGGGGGACTTTTCCCCTCCTTATTTTAGTAGTTGTTGAAATAAAGTATTTACTTGTTGAGCGGTAGTAGGAGAGGTTACTTTTGCGATTTGTTTTAAGAGCTCTAGTCTCTCATTGTTATCGTAAATGTTAATATTCTTTCCTTTTATAAGTACAACAATTTGATCAGCTTGTGCAGCCGTAATTGGAACTTCATATTCTTTACTATATTTCAATAACTCTTTTGTGGAAATGTGATTTAATTTTTTATTTACAAGTTGTTTAATGAGGTTCATCGAGTTATCCTCCTTCACACGTTCTTCTATCGAAATATATGAGTACGTAGCTTGTACATATTCGTATAGAGTTTCTTTTTTCATGAGAAAAAGAAGCGTATGTTATAATATAAGGACAAAACTATAGAAAAAGAGTATGGGGAGGATTTATGGAGCAAAAGCAACATCGAAAAGAAAGTGTTATTCATCTTATTTATCGTTTAGTTATGATTGTTTTTGGGGCAGCATGTGCGGCGGTAGCAATTGAACTATTTTTAATGCCAAATAAGATTATTGATGGTGGAATTATTGGTATTTCTCTTATTTTAGATTATCTTACTCCTAATATTTGGTGGTTAAGTTTCTCAACTTTGGTTGTTGTTCTCAATATTCCGTTTATGTATTCAGGTTATAAGCAAATCGGAAAAACATTCATGCTATCTTCGGCGTTCGGTATTGTAGCTTTAGCGTTTATTGAATCAACGTTACATGCTGTTCCGCCATTTACAACAGAGCCTATTTTAGCGACAGTGTTTGGTGGTCTTATTTTAGGGCTTGGTGTAGGACTCGTTATTCGTCATGGTGGATCAATGGACGGAACAGAAATTATGGGTATTTTATTAACGAAGAAATTACCTTTCTCCGTTGGCGAATTTGTAATGTTTGTGAACTTATTCATTTTTGCATGGGCAGCATTTGTATTTGGTGTTGAACAAGCTATGTATTCTGTTATGACGTATTACATCGCATTCAAAACGATTGATACAGTCATTCAAGGGTTAGATGAAACGAAAGCCGTTTTAATTGTATCAGATCAATATGAGGAAGTATCAAATGCGATTTTGCATCGTCTCGGTCGTGGAACTACAAAGCTTGTAGCGAAAGGCGGTTACACGGATAAAGAAAAAGAAGTGATCTATGCAGTTGTAACGCGTCTGGAAGTGACAAAGTTAAAATCAATTGTGTATGAAATTGATGCGAATGCGTTTGTTACGATTATGAGTACACAAGAGACAAATGGTGGTAAGTTTAAATCGGCAATTCACTAAAAATGTATCCGGTAAAAGCCCTCACCAATCGATAGAGGATGGCCTTATCTAATTAAGGTTTCACTTTATAGGAATATTTTTCGAAAGCAGAGAATTTTTCTCTGCTTTTTGTTATAATAGTAAGGTTTCTTGAAATAAATGATATATTTTAGGCAGATTGGTTTACAACTATAATAAGCTGTACTATAATTCAAATAGATATAAATCGGAATCATTCTGAATTAAAATAGGTGAGATGCTATGAATAATATATTGGAAATAGAAGGATTAACGTTTCGATACGAAGATCGCAACGTGTTAGAAGATATTAATTTGCAAGTTCCGAAGGGAGCTTTTTTAGGTTTAGTTGGGCCGAACGGTTCAGGGAAATCGACTTTACTTAAATGTTTATTGGGTGTTTTAAAGCCGAAACAAGGAAGCATTCGATTGTTTGGTATTGATAGTAAGAAGTTTAAAGAATGGAATAAAGTTGGTTATGTATCACAAAAGGCAAGTAGTTTTAACTCAGGTTTCCCAGCAACAGTTTTTGAGGTCGTGTCAATGGGACTTGTTTCGAAAAAAGGTCTTTTTCGCTTCTTTACGAAAGATGATAAGAAAAAAGTAGAAAAAGCAATTGCTGATGTCGGTATGAGTGAATTTCAAGGACGCAATATTGGAGAACTTTCTGGTGGACAACAACAACGTGTATTTATTGCTCGCGCACTTGTAAGTGATCCACAATTGCTTATTTTGGACGAGCCTACTGTTGGGATCGATGTGAAAAATGTAGAAAGCTTTTACGAGATATTAGAGGATTTAAACAAAAGGTTGGGCATCACGTTAATTCTTGTTACGCACGATATGGGAGCAGTTACCGAGAAGGTAACACATGTTGCATGCTTAAACCAACATCTACATTTCCATGGTAATGTAGAGAAATTCCGAGAGTTAGAAGATGCAGAAATGTCTATTTTATATGGGCATCATGTTCACCGTTTAGAACACGAACATGAGCATCACGGGAGGATATAATGATACAAGATTTTTTACAATATGACTTTTTACGTAACTCTTTATATGCAGGGATTTTAATAGGACTTGTCGCGCCACTTATTGGTGTGTTTGTTGTCATTCGCCGCATGTCGCTTATTGCAGATGCATTAAGCCATGTGACGTTATCAGGTATTGCGGCAAGTTTATTACTTGAAAAAACAATTTTTACAGGTGGATTTTTAAATCCTCTATATATGGGGATGATTTTCTCAATAGGTGGAGCGTTACTAATTGAGAAGTTACGAACTGTATATAAGCATTATCAAGAATTAGCGATTCCAATTATTCTTTCAGCGGGAATGGGAATCGGTGTTATTTTCATTTCGCTTGCCAATGGATTTAACACAGATTTATTTAGTTATTTATTTGGTAGTGTAAGTGCTGTTACAAGTACGGATTTAATTATTATCGGTATTGTAGCAATTGTTGTTATTGCAACGATTATTTTATTATATAAAGAGTTGTTTTTACTATCATTTGATGAAGAATATGCTGTATCAACTGGTTTGAGTGCAAAGTGGATTCACTTTATTTTTATTATTTTAGTTGCGCTTGTTATCGCGGTATCAATGCGTGTTGTAGGTGTTCTTCTCGTATCATCTTTAATGACATTACCAGTTGCAGCAAGTATTCGTATTGCAAAAGGATTTAAACAAACCATTTTCTTTTCCATTTTATTTGGTGAAATTGCAGTAATTGGTGGAATGTTTGCTTCGTATCAACTTGATCTAGCACCAGGTGGTACAATTGTTATGATAGCAGTTCTTATTTTAATCGGTGCAATTTTATGGAAGAAGAAAAAAACTGCATAAAGTAGGGATAGGTATGAATCTAACAGAAGCTTTACGCCTAATGAAGGAAAAAGGATACAAACATACGGGGAAAAGGGAAGAGATGCTGAGATTATTCGCAGCTCATAATCGTTATTTAACTGCAAAAGATGTTTTAGAGCATATGAAGGATGATTATCCAGGACTCAGCTTCGATACGATTTATCGTAACTTAACGGTTTTTGCTGAAATTGGTGTTTTAGAGCAAACGGAATTAAATGGTGAAAAGCATTTTCGTTTTACATGTTCAATTATGGAACATCATCATCATTTTATTTGTTTAGATTGTGGAGGGACGAAAGAGATTACTTCCTGCCCAATGGATTTTATGAATAAAGATTTTAACGGTTATGAAGTAACGGGTCATAAGTTTGAAATATACGGCCGTTGTCCAAAATGTGCAAAATAAAAGCTCGTCGGTTATAGAACTGACGAGCTTCTTTTTATTGTTCTTGTGTTTCTTTTTCTTTTTCTCGTTCAGCAGCCATTTCAGCAGCAATTACATCGATTTCTTTTTTCAGTTCTTCTACCATTGTTTCCTCTGGTACTTTACGAACGACTTGCCCTTTACGGAATAATAATCCTTCTCCGCGTGCACCAGCAATACCGATATCAGCTTCACGAGCTTCACCAGGACCGTTTACAGCGCAACCAAGTACTGCAACTTTAATTGGTACTTGAAGTGTAGAAATATATTCTTCTACTTCATTAGCGATGCTAATTAAATCAATTTCAATACGACCACAAGTTGGACAAGAGATCAGTGTTGCTGCATTAGATGCAAGACCGAATGACTTTAATAGTTCACGCGCAACCTTTACTTCTTCAACTGGATCAGCACTTAATGAAATACGTAGTGTATTTCCGATACCTTTGCTTAAGATTGCACCAAGACCAGCGGCACTCTTTACAGTTCCGGCAAATAATGTTCCAGATTCTGTAATACCTAAATGTAATGGATAATCAAAAGCGCGAGCAGCTTTCTCGTATGCTTCGATTGCTAAGTTAACATCAGAGGCTTTCATTGATACGATAATATCATGGAAATCTAGGTCCTCTAAAATTTTAATATGGTGTAGTGCGCTCTCAACCATACCATCAGCAGTTGGATAGCCATACTTCTCTAAAATATGGCGTTCTAATGAACCAGCGTTTACACCGATACGGATTGGAATACCGCGCTCTTTTGCCGCATTTACAACAGCTTCTACTTTATGGCGACGGCCAATGTTACCTGGATTGATACGTACTTTATCAATGCCACCTTCAATTGCTTTTAAAGCAAGGCGATAATCAAAATGAATATCAGCAACAAGTGGAATGTTGATTTGTTTTTTAATATCAGCAATAGCATTTGCTGCGCGTTCATCTGGAACGGCAACACGAACAACTTGACAGCCAGCTTCTTCTAAACGTTTAATTTCAGCAACTGTTGCTTCAACATCATGTGTTTTTGTTGTTGTCATACTTTGTATAATTAATTCATTATTACCGCCAATTGTTAAATTACCGACTTTAACTGGACGTGTTTTTGTACGATGAGTCATTTCATTCACGAATAGATCGCTCTCCTTATAAAAGAAGTTTCTTATTTAGTCCCTCATATCAATGATAGTATACGTGATACAGGGCTATAGAAACCGAAGTGCTCGGTTTCACTTTTACTATTGTATCAGCGCCTTTATGTAATTGACAAGGATTAAGTGATAGCTTATTGATATAACGGGAATTTATAAGACTTTCCAATTTGTATTTTTGTAGCAGTGGTACTTTTATTTAATTGTTTAAAATCATCAATCACTTTTTCAATAGAAGGAATTTTTTTCTTATTAATTTGTTCTGTAATCGAGAGGACTGTTTCACCAGTTTTTACTTCGATTGTTTTATAAGCTACATCAGTTTCTTTTTCTGCTTTAGTATCTTTATTCTGTTTTGTATCTGTGTCTTCTTTTTTTATAGTTTGAGCAGCGGTTGTTTTTTTATATGAACTTAACATCGGTAAAGTGCCGATTTTTATGTCGTAATAAAATATATAGCCGAGAACAAGCACGAATAAGAATATACCTAATCTTTTCATATTCTTCACTCCTTTGCTAGGAATATATGCTTGTCCAAAAAAAAAATGCCTATTTAGGCATTTTTTATTTTTCTTTCGGTTTGGGTACTTCTTTAATCGTTAAGTATAGAACGATTAAAACAACTGCGATATAAATGAACGTTGCCCCAGGTACGACGATCTTAAATAAATCCATAATCATGAAGAAAATGGTTGGAATTGTGTAGCTGTATGCAGTTAGTGTCCAAACTTGTTTATAGGATAGTTTACGTTGACCGCTCATTGCAGAACCGATGAACGCAAGTAAAGTCACGCCTACAAAAGTGATGAATAATTGGAATAGGTACACTAAGAATCCAATAACAAATAATAAAATTGGATAAATATTATCGAATAAAGAAATAAATTCTTGTAGATCTTTTTTCTCGAGAGATGCACCTAACAAATCGTTATAAGAATACGTTTGTATTTGACCATTTCCCGTAGAGACTACTTTATCTTTTAAAACAAATAAACCTGTTTTATTTTGATACTTCTCTATGTCTGTTGAATTTGGATCAAATACGAAAAGTGCATTTCCTTCTTCTTTTTCAATAGGTTGATCAATATCAGCTTTTAGTTCACCATTTTCAATTTTAAAATCAGGTAAATCTTTATCGATGACTTGATTTACCATGCTTACACCATCTTGGATAAAACTACCGTACAAAAAAGTTCTTGGAATAGTAGTGATTAGGCAAAGTAGCATAATATACAAAATGGTTTTACCGATTTTTTGAAAACGGAATAACGCCATATCTTTAGGCGAGTATACACTTTTTGCGAATTGGGTAAATATGGACATGGATTCACTTCCTTTATGTATGTATAAAATCATTGTAACGTACGAATCTAGGGAATCTCAAGTTATATTATATATAGAGGAGGGAACTGAATTTCTCTTTTATTAATTTTCTACTTTTAAAAGAGAAAAATACAATTGACACTTTTCTTTTGTATATGGTAAATTTATCTTACATTTCTTAAAGAATATATCCGATAGGAATTCAGTTATTTGATATATTGTTACATACATAATTGTGGACCCTTAGCTCAGCTGGTTAGAGCAGACGGCTCATAACCGTCCGGTCGTAGGTTCGAGTCCTACAGGGTCCATATCCATTTCATAAGTTTATTACGTTAGCAGGAAGCTTCCTTGTAGAAGGGAGCTTTTTTTTACGGAATATATGAGCATTTTAATTGAAAAGAAATGGGAATTTTGCTACTTTAATGATAGCAAGACAATGTGATTTATTTGTTTGCACCCTATGGCAATTAGGGTAGAATGAAGTTGTATGTCGCATATTAGTGGCAATACATAAACTGGGAGGAATATAACAATGGCAAAACACGAATTACCAAATTTACCTTATGCGTATGATGCATTAGAGCCTCACTTTGACAAAGAAACAATGAACATCCATCATACAAAACATCACAACACGTACATTACAAACTTAAACGCTGCTTTAGAAGGTCATGCAGAATTAGCTGACAAAAGCGTTGAAGAATTAGTTGCAAACTTAAATGAAGTACCAGAAGCAATCCGTACAGCAGTACGTAACAATGGTGGCGGACATGCGAACCATACATTCTTCTGGACAATCCTATCTCCAAACGGTGGCGGACAACCAGTAGGCGAACTTGCAACTGCAATTGAAGCGAAATTTGGTAGCTTCGATGCATTCAAAGAAGAATTCGCAAAAGCTGGCGCAACTCGCTTCGGTTCTGGTTGGGCTTGGTTAGTAGTAAATAACGGTGAGATCGAAGTAACAAGCACTCCAAACCAAGATTCTCCTTTAACTGAAGGTAAAACTCCAGTTATCGGTTTAGATGTTTGGGAACATGCTTACTACTTACATTACCAAAACCGTCGTCCAGACTACATCGGTGCATTCTGGAACGTTGTAGATTGGAACGCTGCTGAAAAACGTTACCAAGAAGCAAAATAATTGTAACAATTATAGAAAAAAGCTAGGAGAATGCTCCTAGCTTTTTTTCTATGCTTTCCTTTTACATAATTGGGCTTGTCTTTGGAAGACTAGAACATGAAGTAAAGGAGAGTTGTGTATGAAGTGGAAACATATAATTGGTGACGTTGAAGTGAATCGGGATTTAGTGTTATTGCTCCTTATTGGAGGCTTATACACGCTCGCAATTTCTTTATCGAATACATTTGTTAACATTTATTTATGGAAACAAACACAAAATTATGTGAATCTTGGCTTGTATAATTTGGCCAGCGTTGTATTACAGCCTCTCACATTTCTTGTAGGTGGGAAATTTGCGAAACGTATTGATCGCTCGATCTTGTTACGAATAGGTGTGGGAACGTTAGCTGTGTTTTTTATCGTTGTTTTAGTGGCGGGAAAAAGCGCTTCTCACTATATTTTATTAATGGGAGCTCTCTTAGGAGTCGGATATGGTTTTTACTGGTTAGCGTTTAACTTATTGACATTTGAGATTACAGAACCAGAAACAAGAGATTTCTTTAACGGGTTTCTCGGGCTCCTTACATCCTTCTCTGGAATGATTGGACCAATAGCGGCAGGATATACAATTTCACGTATGGAAAAATGGAGTGGTTATACTGTCATATTCTTTCTTTCATTAGTGTTATTTGCAATTGCAGTCGTTTTAAGCTTTTTTTTATCTAAGAGGGAATGTGAAGGACGTTATGAAGTCGTGGAAGTATTGAAAGAGCGACGGATTGATAAAAATTGGGGGAGAATTACACGGGCTCATTTTTTTCAGGGATTGAGAGAAGGTACGTTTATTTTTGTCATTTCTGTGTATGTTTATTTAGCAACTGATAGTGAGCTTGCATTAGGGAAATATAGCTTAGTAAATTCTACAGTATCATTTATATGTTACTACTTAGTCACTCGTATGTTAAAGAAAGAGTGGCGAAAAAAAGCAATTTTACTTGGAGGCATTATTTTATATGCTGTCGTATTTTTAGTTATATTCAATGTTACATATACAAAATTACTTATTTATGCAGCATGTATCGCGGTTGCATACCCTATTTTACTCGTTCCGTACGGATCAATGACATATGACGTAATTGGTAGAGCAAAAAATGCGAGAGAGTGGCGTGTAGAATATGTAGTTGTCCGAGAACTATGGTTAAATGCCGGTAGAATTTGTTCCATTTTAAGCTTTTTGTGTGCGGTTCTATTTTTCCCACCTGAAAAAAGTTTACCTTTCTTATTATGCATTTTAGGTGCTGGACATTTTCTTATCTATTTTGCAGTTAAAAATGTCAAATATGAAGAGGGAAATGCGGGGAAAACAAGTGTTGTAGCGCAAGGGAACGCGCAAAATCAAACAGAACCAGAAGGTTAACTTCTCGTTTATTTTATGCTAGAATAGAAAAAGATGTAAGACAGCAGTGAGGACACCTGTATGAAGGTGTCCCTTTCACATTACATAGCTGTTGGTAGAGGGGGTTTGTATGAGTAAGAAGCAGAAGCAACAAAAGAAAAAGACCCACGTTCCATTTCGGTTAAACGTGCTGTTTTTTTGCGTGTTTTTAATGTTTTCCGCGGTTATTGTAAGGCTCGGGTATGTACAAATTGTTCGCGGCGAGGAATATAAGAATGAAGTGGAGAAGAAAGAGAACTCCACGGTAAGTAATCCAGTACCGCGTGGGAAAATATTTGATCGTTATGGGCGACCTGTAGTAGATAATGCAGCCGTTCGTACAATTACATTTACAAAGATGAAGGGATCAACTTCAGAAGATCGCTTAAAAACAGCGGAAAGATTAGCAGAGTTGATTGAAGTACCAACAGATAAATTAACAGATCGTGATAAAAAAGATTATTGGCTTGCTATGCACAAAGAGGAAGCAAAAGAAAAAATTACGAATAAAGATCGTCAAGAATTGAAAGACAACAAAATTGACGATAAACAATTAGACGAGCGTCAAAGAAGTCGTGTGACAGAAGAAGAAGTGAATCAATTATCCGCAAAAGATCTAGAAATATTAGCGATTAAAAGCAAAATGGACGGCGGATATGCAATGACACCTCAAGTTATTAAAAAAGATGCTACAGAAGAAGAATATGCGATTATTAGTGAAAATCTAGCGACATTACCAGGTGTAGATACGAATGTTGATTGGGAACGAAAATACGCATATGATGGTGATTTGTTCCGAAGTGTACTTGGAGGCGTAACAACTTCTGACGAAGGTTTACCGAAAGAGCGATTAGATTACTACCTTGTTCGTGATTATAACCGAAATGACCGAGTAGGAAAAAGTTATCTTGAACAGCAATATGAAGATAGCCTGCACGGTACGAAATCAGAAGTGAAAAATGTTACCGATAAAAATGGTAATATTTTAGAAACAATTAATGTATCACAAGGACAACGAGGCAATGACCTAAATTTAACAATCGACATGGAATTACAAAAGCGTGTGGAAGAAATTATCACTAAAAATTTATTGAAATATAAAGGGGGACAACCTCTTTTAGATCGTGCATTCGTTGTAATGATGAATCCGAAAAATGGTGAAGTTTTATCTATGGCTGGGAAACAGTTAGTGAATGAAAATGGGGAAACGAAAGTACAAGATTTCGCACTAGGAACGATGACAAGTTCTTATCCGATGGGATCGACTGTAAAAGGTGCGACAGTACTTACAGGATATCAAACAGGCGCGATTCAACCGGGATCAGTTCAACTCGATGAACCGATCATATTAAAAGGAACGCCGAAAAAATCTTCTTGGAAGACGATGGGATATATTAATGATTTGACAGCATTAAAAATGTCTTCTAACGTATATATGTTTAAAACAGCGATGAATATTGCAGGTGTTCCATATGTAAGAGGCGGTACGTTAGATATACCACAAAAAGCATATGATACGATGCGTTATTATTTTGGACAGTTTGGACTTGGCGTGAAAACAGGTATTGATTTACCGAATGAATCTTCTGGACAACAAGGTAGAACAGACAATATTCCAGGTTTCTTATTAGATTTATCAATTGGACAGTATGATACGTATACACCGCTTCAATTAGCGCAGTATGTGTCAACAATTGCAAATGGTGGTTACCGTATGCAGCCGCAAGTTGTGAAGGAAATTCGTCAACCATCGGCGAAACCAGAAGAAGTTGGAAAAGTTGTTCAATCTATGGAACCGAAAGTATTAAATCGTGTTGATATGCCTGAATCACAAATTAAACGTGTGCAAGAAGGGTTTAAGCAAGTATTTAACAGCCCGGGTGGTACGGCATTAAGTTACTTCTCGACTGCAAAATATACAGCTGCTGGTAAAACAGGTACAGCTCAAACAGTGTATGGCGGAGATAAAGAGATTGGTAGAAATGCAAAAGGTGAGCGTAAAGAGACATATAACTTAACATTAGTAGGCTATGCGCCAGCTGATGATCCAGAAGTAGCGTTCTCTGTAGTTGTACCTTGGGTAGATGATAAATCAGGTATTAACGGTTATATTAGCCGTGATATTATGGACGCTTACTTTGAGTTGAAAAAGCAAGAAAATGGCGAAGCTCCAAAAGATGAAAAAGATAATAAAAATAAAGAGCAAGATGCTGAATAAAATAGTTGTAAAAAAAGCACACTATCTGAAAAGATAGTGTGCTTTTTTTTATAGTTTATGCATATCGTGTAATAAATGTGGACAAGTATAAAAGATTGAAAAAAGTACGCAATCTCACAAATGATACTTGTATATTGTGTGATGGGAGGATAACGATTTTACGGGCTAATAATCAGTGTGGATGAACAGTTTGCTATGGATTAAAATTTCACCTTATGTTGGTTCTTGTGGAACTTTACAAAACTTTTACAAACAATTAAAACCGAATTAATAGTTTAGCAGTATTCTTATATCTGTAATCCTGTTATTTCCGGTTACTTCTAGGAGGAAGAACACGTGAAATGGATGAGTACGTCGATTAAAGTTTTCATATTACCGATATGTTTCCTTTGTTTTGGCATGACTACTGCATTTGCTGTGAGTGAAATGGGAGAAGTGAGAGTTGATGGATCCTCAACAGTTTTTCCTATTATAGAAGCAGTAGCGGAGGAATACACAAAGGTGCATCCAAATGTGAAAATTTCGATCAGTGTATCTGGAACAGGAGGAGGATTTAATCGTTTCAGTAAAGGAGAAGTAGATATAAATAATGCTTCAAGAGTAATGAAACAAGTGGAAGAAAATGAAATGAAGAAAAACTCCGTTCAGTTTACACCGTTTGAAGTGGCTTACGATGGTCTTACGATCGTTGTAAATCGTCAAAATCATTGGGTAGATGATATGTCAATAGACGAGTTACGTCTATTATGGAGTGAAGATGGAAGAGAGAAGCGATGGTCACAAATTCATTCATCATGGCCACGTGAACAAGTGAAGTTTTATGCGCCAGGTGTAGATTCTGGTACTTATGATTATTTTCAAAATGTCATCTTACAAAAAAGTCGCATTGTAAAAAAAGTCTCTTTGTCTGAAGATGATCAAGTTATTATGCAAGGAGTAATGAATGATAAAAATGCCATTGCTTTTGTAGGATATGCTTATTATATGGCCAATCGAGATAAGGTGAAAGCGATAAGAGTAAATGGTGTATTTCCGACGAAAGAGACCATTCAATCAGGTGAGTATAAGCCTTTATCTAGATCGCTATTTACTTATGTGAATGATGCATCAATCCGAAATAAAATGAATGTAGCAAGTTATGTTGAGTTTATGATTCATCATGTTGGTAACCTCGCTGAAGAGGTAGGATATGTGAAATTACCAAAAGAAAAATATAATGAACAGCTGCGAATGTTAACAGAAATAAAAAGGTAATGTCAGGGTGGAAAGGGGTTTTCATCTTTGGCTCATAATGACAAAAGTCAAATTACATTTTCTGTACAACATTTGATTGAAAGAAATACAAAACAAAGAAAAAAAACGCAGCGAATCAATCGAATGGTTCCGTTATTACTAAAAATAATTGCTAGCGTGTCTATTGTGACGACACTTGGAATTATTTTTACACTTGCCAATGAAACAATGATGTTTTTTCAAAAAATACCATTATACTCCTTTTTGACGGGGAAAGAATGGTTACCTTTTTTTGAAGATCCTAAGTTCGGTATATTACCACTTATATGTGGAACGTTCCTTGTAACAGTAATCGCTATGTTCATAGCAATACCTATTGGTTTAGCTTGTGCCGTATTTTTAAGCGAATATGCTTCAAATAGTGCACGGAAAATATTAAAGCCAATGTTAGAGCTATTAGCAGGCATTCCGACAATTGTATATGGCTTTTTTGCATTAACAATTATCACGCCGCTTTTACAACGGATTATACCAGATGTACAGTTTTTTAATGCAATTAGTCCAGGGGTTGTTATTGGATTTATGCTGATACCTACAATTGCATCTCTGTCTGAAGACGCGATGAGAGCTGTAGCGAAAGGGACGAAAGAAGCTTCGTTAGCACTCGGAGCAACTCGATTTGAGATGGTAAAACAAGTCGTGTTTCCTTCGGCTTTTACAGGGATTATAGCGGCGATTATATTAGCAGCTTCCAGGGCAATTGGTGAAACGATGATCGTTGTAATTGCGGCGGGATCCACACCGAATATATCGCTTGATCCGACACATTCGATTCAAACGTTAACAGCCTATATTGTGCAAGTGAGTTTAGGTGATGCTCCGCATGGAACGATTACTTATTACAGTATGTACGCTGTAGGCGCAACGTTATTCTTGTTTACTTTTATAATGAACATCATTTCGCAGTCTATTATGCGCCGCTTTAGGAGGGTGACATAATATGCGAATGTTGAATCATAAAAAAATACAAGAAAATATGGCATCACGTTTTTTAAAAGACCGAATTTACAAATTGTCATTTTATATAGCAATTTGGTTTTCAATAGTAATACTGTTTATTTTGCTTTTTCAAATCTTTGAAAAAGGTATAAGTTATCTTTCAATAGATTTTTTTACAAACTTCGCTTCACGTAATCCGAAGGAAGCTGGGATTGCTGCAGCTTTGTCAGGAACAATATTATTTATGAGTATTGTTATACCAGTCTCCTTTATATTTGGAGTCGGGACTGCTCTTTATTTAGAGCAATATGCGAGGGAATCTATATTTAAAAAGGTAGTAGAAATTAATAATCAAACGTTAGCAGGGGTACCTTCCGTTGTATTTGGACTACTCGGCTTAACTATTTTTGTATATGCTCTTCATTTAGGAGAGAGTATCGTCGCAGCGGCATTGACGATGAGCTTACTCGTCTTACCGACAGTTGTTGTGGCTAGTCAAGAAGCAATTAGGTCTGTACCAAGTTCATTATTAGAGGCTTCTTACGGATTAGGTGCTACGAAGTGGCAAACGATGTATCGGGTTGTACTGCCGTATGCTTTCCCGGGAATTATAACGGGTTGTACGTTAGCCATATCAAGAGCAATTGGAGAAGCGGCACCGCTGTTAGTTATCGGAGCGCTTGCATTTGCAAACTATGTTCCATTTAGTATGTTTGATCGGTTTACAGTTTTACCAATTCAAATTTTTAATTGGATGAGTAGACCACAAGAAGAATTTCAGTACGTAGCAGCAGCTGGGATGATTGTTTTGTTAGGTTTGTTGCTCTTTATCAATATATTTGTCTTATGGTTACGAAATCGAAAATAAGTTGGAAGTGGATGAAAGGGGAATTCAAATGGTAGCAACAGTAGTAAATGTACAGGTGAAAAACGAAGAGAAAATCGAGACTGCACCAAAGAAAGTAGTATTTGATACGAAAAACTTAAATTTATGGTACGGCGAAGACCATGCTTTAAAGGATATTAACTTAAGTATTCATGAGAATGAAGTTACAGCAATTATCGGTCCAAGTGGTTGTGGTAAATCAACGTACTTAAAAACATTAAATCGTATGGTAGAGTTAGTACCGATCGTTCGAACTACAGGTGTAATTGAATATAGAGAACGCAACATATTTGATAAATCATATCCAGTTGAAGAATTACGAACGCATGTAGGAATGGTATTCCAAAAGCCAAATCCATTTCCAAAATCTATTTATGAAAATGTAGCATACGGCCCGAAAATTCATGGTATTCGTGATAAAAAAACATTGGATGAAATTGTTGAAAAAAGTTTACGTGGAGCAGCGATTTGGGATGAGTTGAAAGATCGTTTGCACGATAATGCATATGGTTTATCTGGTGGACAGCAACAACGTTTATGTATTGCACGTTGTTTAGCGATTGAGCCAGACGTTATTTTAATGGATGAGCCAACGTCGGCGTTAGATCCAATCTCAACATTAAAAGTAGAAGAACTAATTCAAGAGTTAAAGAAAGACTTTAGTATTGTTATCGTAACGCATAACATGCAACAAGCAGCTCGTATTTCAGACAAAACTGCTTTCTTCTTAAGTGGAGAAGTTGTGGAATATACAGATACAAACAAATTATTTACGACACCTTCAGATAAACGAACAGAAGATTATATTACAGGCCGATTTGGTTGATGTCGCTAGCAAGGCTAAGAGTAAATGCCCTCTTAACAGAGGGCGTTTCTTATTTTTACCTCATTTAAATAGAGAATGAATACTTCTCCTATCTTTAAGCTTATTACAGGCGTAAGGGGCTACGTAGGAGATTTATATATAATGGCACATAATATTGAGGGGGAAGAAACAATGGTAAGAGAACAGTTTCAATGGGATTTAAAAACGTTACAGCAAAAGGTGATTGAGCTTGGTGAGCTAGCGAGAGAAGCTTTATTACTTGCGATGGAAGGTTTGCATACAAGAGATGTAGAGAAAGCGTTAGAGGTTATAGACGGTGATTATCGTATGGATAATTTAGAAGAGGAAATAAATGATCTTGCACTTATGCTTATTACGAAGCAGCAGCCGGTAGCGAGTGATTTACGAAGAATTTTTATTTCAATTAAAACAGCAACAGATTTAGAGCGTATTGCAGATCATGCTGTAAATATTGCGAAATCTACAATTCGTCTCGGGGAAAAAGAAGTGACAGTTAGTTTGCAAAATCTTGACGAAATGTTTGAGATTGCTCATAAGATGTTAAATTTAGCACTGGAAGCATATGAGCAAGAGAATTTAACTATTGCAAAACAAATTGCTGAAATGGATGATTCAGTTGATGAAATATATGGAAAAGCAATCCGTGAATTTATCTCTTCAATTCCGGAACAACCAGAAACAATTACGCAAATTACACAGTTATCGTTTGTGGCGAGATACATTGAGCGTGTAGCAGATCATATTACGAATATTGCTGAAAATGTATTTTATTTAGTAAAAGGAAAGCATTATTTATTAAATGAATAAATAAAAAAAGCAGGTGAAACATTACCTGCTTTTTTTAGTCAAAACATGACAAAAAAAGCTCGTTGTTTCCTTTAGTTTATGATGATAAGATGTATCATAATGTAATCGAAAAATTAGTACGTATAGGTTGGTTACATAGTAAACATTATTTTACTAAGTTAATAGTAAGCGCTTTCTTTTTGGTGGAATGTAAAAGGTACATTTATATAAGAAATCTTAATCAGCGTTTCCCCCCAGTGGTGATTCGTTGAAACAATCAAACTTAAGCTAGTTAATGCGGGGTAGAAAATATACATAACGTATATGGAGTTACTGAACATTATATAAGTGGAGGCTGAAGTATATGAAGGGGGTTATTTTAGCTGGAGGAAAAGGAAGACGCCTTAGACCATTAACATGTAATACTCCAAAACCGATGTTGCCATTATTAGAAAAACCAGTATTGGAATACAATATTGAATTATTACGTCAGCATGGTATTCGTGAAATCGCAATTACAGTTCAATATATGAGTACAGCCATTAAGCAATATTTTGGTGATGGTAGTAAATGGGGAGTAAACTTGTACTATTTTGAAGATTCTCCTCCGCTTGGAACTGCCGGAAGTATTAAACAGGCGGAAAAATTTTTAGATGAAACATTTGTTGTGATAAGCGGGGATGCATTAACTGATTTTCAATTATCAGATGGAATTGCGTTTCATGAACAAAAGAAAAGAATGGTAACTATGTTTGTGAAGGAAGTAGAAAATCCGCTCTCCTTCGGTTTAGTTGTAATGAACAAAGAACAAGAAGTGACACGATATATAGAAAAACCGAGCTGGAATGAGGTAGTCTCTAATATTGTGAACACAGGGATTTATATTATGGAGCCAGATATTTTTTCTTACATACCGCCTAGGCAGTTTTTTGATTTCAGTCAAGATGTGTTTCCATTATTGGCAAATAAAAACGCGTTATTTGCATATTTATCAGAAGGTTATTGGTTAGATATCGGTACATTTGATCAATATCGCCAAGCGCAATTTGACTTGTTAACGAAAAAATTGCAAGTACCTATTCCATATACGGAAGTATTACCGCTGGTATGGATGGGAGAAGGTGTGACTATTGGGAAGGGAACGAAAATTCATGGCCCTTCTTTTATTGGAGAAGGAGCAACGATTGGTGCAGGAGCTGTAATTGAGCCCTATTCCATTATCGGAAAAAATAGTGTTATTTCAAGTTATTCTCATCTTCAAAAAAGCATTGTTTTTGCAAATACGCACATTGGAAAGTATTGTGAGCTATTAGAAACGACAATAGGAGAGCACACAATGGTTGAAGATGATGTCACGCTGTTTCAGCGAAGCATTGTAGCGGATCGTTGTCATATAGGGAAAAGTACGATAATTAAGCAAAAGGGAAAACTATGGCCTTATAAGGCGATTGATAGTCATTCGATCGTAGCATCAGCTGGTGTGCAAGAAAGTGAAAAGGGTGCAGGGTGGTTACAAAAAAGTCGCATTGTAGGAAGAGGTAATGTTGAGATTACTCCTCAATTCATTGTGAAAGTTGCGATGGCGTATGGATCTCTTTTTGCAAAAGGGGAAAGTATATTAATTGGAAGCCAAGAAAATATAGAGACAACTTCTTATAAAAATTTATTCCTTCATGCTATTCATGGTATCGGGATTCATACGATGGAATGCAAAGAAATGAACGAGTCACTGTTTCAATATAGTATTCAAAATTTGCAATGTGCAGGTGGGGTTTTCGTTCAAGTGGAAAATGAGAAAGAGGTTGTTATAAAGTTGTATGGTAAGGATGGGATGCTGTTAACGTATAAGCAGCAAAAGGCGATAGAGCAAGTATATATGTCTGAGTCTTTTTATTACGTATGTGAGAAAGAAATGGGACGAAATAATTTGGTCCATGTTTCGTTACAGGATTATATAGAAGCAGTATTAGAGCACATTGATATTGAGAAAATACAAACACAGAAGTTCCATCTTTTAATTAATAAGAGAAATGACATGTTACAACAGTTAATTATGCTCTTTTTGCAAAGGCTTGGGTGCACAGTTACATGGATTTATGCGGGGGAACAAAAAGATCATGTGAAAGCTTTGATGAAATCAAGTAAAGCAAATATGGCACTTATGTTTTCAGAGCAAGGAAATTATTTTGAGTTATATGATAACCATAGTAATATTTACCAAGGTACAGATTTTGAGGAAGTAGATATTCCAGATTTATTACTTGAATCGACAGGAAATATTTACCCGATGTCTTTGAAATTAGGAGAGTGTTACCTACTATTTTATACACATGATGAAAAAAAGTCTTTTCAAGTAAGATGGAAGCGAGATATTTTATACCGAATTGGAAAATTATTCGAGTTA
Organism: Bacillus luti; assembly: GCF_001884105.1. GTDB lineage: Bacteria > Bacillota > Bacilli > Bacillales > Bacillaceae_G > Bacillus_A > Bacillus_A luti. Next base: position 108,863 of record NZ_MACI01000093.1, read on the forward strand.
ATAGCGCTGCAAGGAAAAACGTTTCGCAGCATAGTAGAGCAATCCCCTCCGCTCTATTTACTTTATGATGAAGTTGTATGTTCATGGAATGAAAAAGGGAAAGTAATGAGGAAATTATTGGCCGATATGGAAAGGCAGGAAGAAGGTATATTTGAAGGAGTACAATTCAAATATGCAGAAAAAGAGTGGTCGTATATCGTTTCTGACACAAAACAACCAAAATTTTTAGTGTATTCACATGCTAGAAACCCAGTGATAGCAAGGGAAAACATGAAAAATCTTATAGAAAAAATTAGACAATATCAAAAGGTGTAGAATTTTTATTTTAAAAGTGGTATTATAGTATAGTCTGATTTAAGTTATTAGTACTGGAGGGAAATAAGAATGCGTGTGAATATTACTCTAGCATGTACAGAATGCGGAGATCGTAACTATATCTCAAAGAAAAACAAACGTAACAACGCTGAGCGTATCGAGCTTAAAAAGTATTGCAAGCGTGACAAGAAGTCTACGTTACACCGTGAAACAAAGTAAGCAGTAGGAATATTTTCCTACTGTTTCTTTTTTTATTCGATTCCTCTCTTAAAAGTGATACACTATCATCGTAGAGCAAAGTATCACTGTGAGGGGGAAAATGTGTGAGAGAAGAGAAACTACGTTTACGTAAACAAATAATAGAGCACATGAATTCTTTATCAGAAGAACGGTATACAACTTTATCAGAGCAAATTGCATTTTCGTTGTATGCGCAAAAAGAGTGGGCTGAAGCTAAAACAATTGGAATCACTCTTTCAATGGAAAATGAAGTGAATACATATCCTATTATCGAAAAAGCTTGGGAAGAAGGAAAGAAAGTTGTTGTTCCGAAGTGTAACAAAGAAACAAGAACAATGTCTTTCCGACAAATTAGTAATTTTGATCAATTAGAAACGGTGTATATGAATTTACGGGAGCCAATTCCAGTACTTACAGAAGAAGTGGATGCGGATGAAATCGACCTTCAAATCGTGCCAGGTGTAGCTTATACAGAGCGAGGAGAACGGATTGGATACGGCGGTGGCTATTATGATCGTTATCTCGTGCATTATAAAGGGAAAACGCTATCATTAGCCTATGAATTTCAAATGGTACAACATATTCCAGTAGAGCCATTTGATAAAAATGTAGAAAAAATTATTACAGAAAAAGGAACAATAGTCATAAATGGGCTTGTATAGACAAATAAAAATTGACGAGACTTTTTCTTCTTGATTATAATAAAATATGTGAACGTTTTCTTATTATAATTTTTTTATAGTAAGTGAGCATAGAGGGTGATGAAATGGTATCTATTTATGATATTCAGCAATTGCTAAAGAAATTTGGTACGATTATTTATACGGGTGATCGAATTGCAGATTTACAATTAATGCAAGATGAATTGCGTGAATTAAATCAATCACAGCTAATCGATCCGCAAGACTATCAAACAGCTTTATTTTTATTGAAGCAAGAAATTCAAAAAGAGCTAAATAAGAATTAGATAAAGGTAGGTAAGCAATATGGAAGAGAAATGGTTAGTTGGTGTTGACCTTGGTGGTACAACGATTAAATTAGCATTTATTAATGTGTACGGTGAAATTTTACATAAGTGGGAAATCCCTACGAATACAAATGAGCAAGGAAAACATATTACACTTGATGTAGCGAAAGCTATTGATAAGAAGTTAGAAGAGTTAGGCGAATTAAAAAGTAAGTTAATCGGTATTGGTATGGGAGCTCCTGGTCCTGTACATGTGGCGTCTGGAATGATTTATGAAGCGGTTAACTTAGGATGGAAAAACTATCCGTTAAAAGATTTATTAGAAGTAGAAACAGGATTACCTGTTGTGATTGATAATGATGCAAACTTAGCGGCGCTTGGTGAAATGTGGAAAGGTGCTGGCGAAGGAGCAAAAGATTTAATTTGTATGACACTTGGTACAGGTGTTGGTGGCGGCGTAATTACTAATGGTGAGATTGTACACGGCATAAGTGGTGCTGCTGGTGAGATTGGACATATTACAGTCGTTACAGAGAATGCTTTCCCATGTAATTGCGGAAAGTCTGGTTGCTTAGAAACAGTAACATCTGCAACAGGTATTGTACGTGTTGCTATGCAAAAAATACAAGAGACTGATAAAGAGAGCATGTTACGTTCTATGTTAGCAGAAGAAGGGCGTATTACATCAAAAGATGTGTTTGAAGCGCATGGCCAAGGTGATGAACTAGCAGGCGAAGTAGTAGAGAAAGTAGCTTCTTATTTAGGATTAGCTGTAGCGAACCTTTCTAGTACGTTGAACCCAGAGAAAATTGTTATTGGTGGAGGCGTATCTAAAGCTGGAGATGCACTATTAGAGCCAATTCAACGTTATTTCGAGCAATATGCGTTCTCACGCGCTGTAAAGAGCACGAAGTTAGCTATTGCGACACTTGGTAATGATGCAGGTGTTATCGGAGGAGCTTGGCTTGTAAAAAAGCACAAATACGAAGCGAAGATGATATAAGTTGTGAAATATAAAAAAGGAAGGGGGAAGCCCTTCCTTTTTTTTGTGCGAAATCTTGATGAAGAATAACATGTACATGAATTAAGCTGCTGGAGGGTACCCGTTATAGAGAACAGTCATAATCGTAAACCATCCGAAAACGAGTACAGTTGCAATTGCAAAGCCGCCCGCGAAAAAGTTCTTCTCGCGAAGAGTTCTAAGCGTAGCAAATACAGCTAACAGAGTGACAAGCGCAAAAATAATAACAAGGCCCATACAATATCCTCCTCTGTCTACCCATTCCTTAATATGAGTTTTTAGAATATTTACTCTTTTATATTGTACATGTTTTAAAAATGATTGTCGAGATAACATCCTTTCTTTTCCTAAGAGAAAGAAATGTTGTATCATTAAAAGTAAGTTTAATAACTGGAGGAGATTTTTATATGAAATGGACACAAATGCCGTTAGGCCCATTACAAACAAATGCTTATATTTTAACGAACGATCAAAATGAGTGTATTATCTTTGATCCTGGTCACGAAGGAGAAAAGCTCGTGACATATTTGCAAGAAGAACAATTAAAACCTCTTGCGGTTTTATTAACACATGCTCACTTTGATCATATTGGTGCTGTCGATGCGGTAAGAGACGCTTTCCATATTCCTGTATACGTACATAAAGAAGAAGCAGATTGGCTAGGGGATGCAACTGTAAATGGCTCTCAAATTTTTATGATGAACCGCAGTATTACAGCAAAACCAGCCGATCATATTATTAATGCAGAAGGTGCATTAACAATTGGTTCATTTAATTTTGAAATCTTTGAGACGCCAGGACATTCTCCAGGAAGTATTTCTTATTATTGTAAAGAGGCGAATGCGGTGTTCTCTGGAGATGTATTGTTCCAAATGAGTATCGGAAGAACGGATTTACCTGGTGGAAGTTTTGCTGAATTAATTGGAAGTATTGAAGAGAAGTTATTTGTCTTACCAGATGAAACAGCGGTGCTATGTGGACACGGTCCTGAAACAAGTATTGGTTTTGAAAAAGAAAATAATCCATTTTTACAATAAGGAGTCATGATGGGGATGGAGCTTATTTTAAGAGAATGGATGGGGAAAGAAAAAGATTATTCTATTTCATATAGTACGTATATGAACCTTGTATTATATACAGAAGGACATGGTTATTATATGAAAGAGCGTAAAAAGATTGGAAGACAAGGGGATTTTTTTACAAGTAGCAATGTATCCTCTGTTTTTGCAAAAACTTTTGCTAAGTTTTTTATTCGTCTTGTGGAAAATGGTGAAGTTGCTCCAAATATTTGTGAGATTGGTGGGGGAACAGGTAAGTTTGCCTATGACGTTTTACAAGAATGGAAGCAACTATCTCCGGAAACCTTTATTGATGTAAACTATTCAATGATCGAAGTGAGCCCTTTTCATAAAAAATTACAGCAGGAAAATCTTTGTTCGTTTTCTAATGTGTCATATTATACGTCACATAGTGAAATGGGAGATTTGTTCGAAGGGATTCTTTTTTCGAATGAGTTATTTGATGCATTTCCTGTTGAAGTAATTGAGAAGAGAAATGGAATATTGTATGAAGTACGTATTACGTATACAGAGGAAGGGAAACTTACAGAAGTATGTAGACCTTTAGAAAAAAGAATCGGTCAATATTTATTGAAATATAATATTCATATTGCTGAAGGGCAGCGTTCTGAAGTACCGATTGCGATGGAAGGTTATATAAAAGAAATTGCGAAATGGTTTCAAAAGGGAATATGTATTACAGTTGATTATGGATACACAAAAGAAGAGTGGATGCACCCTGCGCATCACGAAGGAAGTTTACGAGGGTATTACGAGCATAAGCTAATACGTAATCCTTTAGCATATCCGGGGGAAATGGACCTTACTACTCATATTCATTGGGATGAGCTGAAGGAGATCTTTAGCTTACAAGGAATGCATGCAGTATGGCATAAGAAGCAATCTGAATTTTTGTTAGCGGCAGGAATATTAGAGCAGCTTACGAGTCATCAAGATCGGGATCCTTTTTCAGAAGCTCAAAAACAAAATCGAGCAGTTCGTTCTATGATTTTGAACGGAGGATTAGGGAGTGCCTTTGATGTTGTGATACATACGAAAGAGATGCAACATTTACAGTTGAATCGGTATGTCACCATATAAAAAACAAGACACAGTATATATTTCTGTGTCTTGTTTTTTAATACGACTGTTAATTATGTAGCATCATATATTTTCTCTCATGATATATATATATTAAAGATATGAGATGAAAAATATAGAATACGTCCTTTTTCTCTGTCTATTAGTCCCTAACCTAATAATACGCGAACGAGTTGAATAATTGTTTCGTTTTCTACTTTGTAGTAAATTTCTAATCCTTTTCTTTCACTAGAAACGATTTTAGCGCTTTTTAACTTTGCTAAATGCTGTGAAATTGTAGATTGTGGCATGTTTAAGCCAGTGTACATTGTAGAAACGTTGCTTGGACCACGCTCGATTAATCCTTTTACGATACATAAACGAACAGGGTGAGCAAGTACTTTCAATAATTCTGCATTGCTTTCATATAGTTCTAATTCTTTTTGAAAGGTTTCTAACATGTTCTTTTCCACCTCCGTGTGAGCTGTTATACCATACTATACATACCAAAAAATTAACGAAAAGAAAACAGTTGTTGCAGAAAAAAAGTCCTAAAGTAAAGAAATTGTAAGAAAAGAGACCCTGATGTAAATAAAGTAGATAAAATTGCATGGTTTTGTAAAATGACATTTTTGGGTGAAAATTTCGATGCGTTTTAAAAATTGAAAGATATAGATATATTTGTAACACAATCTTATCATGATTTTCTTATTCTTTCAAATGAATATACTAAATTTTTAAAATAATATGACAAAGGAATTATAATGATATATATAGAATATAAAACAGGTTAAAAGAAAAGAAGCTGAATGTACTCAGCTTCTTTTTTTCATTTATGCATTTACGGGTTCTTCTACATAAGAAAGGGCATTTTCGAAATCGGATATTAAATCGTTAACATTTTCCAGGCCGACGGATAACCGAAGTAATGAATTGGAAATACCTCTTTCATCACGAGCTTCTTGCGACAGTGCTGCATGTGACATTTTAGCTGGATAGGAAAGGATCGATTCGACAGCTCCTAAACTAACCGCAAAGACCGGTAATTTTACTTTTGATAAAAATTGGCGGAGTGCATCTTCTGACTGCAAAGTAAATGATAAGACCGCTCCAGCTGACGTTGCTTGTGATTGCTGAATATCAAAACCAAGATGTGTTTGTAATCCTGGATAATAGACATTTTTAACTTTAGCGTGCTCTTGTAAATAATGTGCAATTTTATTGGCATTTGCAGCGGAATGTTCGAGACGTACATGCAATGTTTTTAGACCGCGAAGCACGAGAGAACAATCTTGTGGTCCTAAAATAGCACCGAATGCATTTTGTAAAAAACCAAGTTTTTGAGCGAGTTCGGCATCTTTTACAACCGCTAATCCGGCAGTAACATCACTATGACCAGCAATAAACTTTGTGGCACTATGAAGAACGACATCAGCGCCAAGGTCAAGTGGCTTCTGAAATAATGGTGTCAAAAATGTATTATCAACAAAAGTAAGAGCGCCAATAGATTTTGCGAGTTTAGAAACCTCGCGAATATCTGTCACTTTTAAAAGTGGGTTGGAAGGTGTTTCTACATAAAAGAGCTTCGTATTCGGTTTAATATTCTGCTTTATTTCTTCTAGATTGGTCATATCAACAAAGGTATGTGAAACACCGTATCGAGAGAGCACTTCAGTTATAATTCGGTAAGTGCCTCCATATACGTCCTCTGAAATAAGTACATGATCGCCTTGTGAAAGGAGGAGAAATGCAGTAGAAATTGCCGCAATGCCGGATGCAAAGGCGAATCCCTTTGTTCCGCTTTCTAGTAAAGCGATAATATCTTCAAGAGCTTCACGAGTTGGATTCCCGGATCGGCTATAGTCATATTTTCCAAATGTATCTACATCAAATTGGTGGAATGTTGATGTATTATAGATGGGAACGTTAACAGCTCCTGTTTGCGGGTCATGTTTATATTGGTTGTGCAGTAAGAGTGTATCTATAGAATAACTCATATTCTTACACCTTCTTTTACAAGTTTAATGGCTTGCTTTAAGTCTTGAATTAAATCGTTACTATTTTCAATACCGACGGAGAATCGAAGAAGACGATTGCACACACCGTTTGCTGTTCTGATTTCTTCAGGAATATCAGCATGTGTTTGTGTTGCTGGATATGTCATTAAACTTTCCACACCACCAAGACTTTCAGCAAATGTAATTAAGGATAAAGATTGTAAGAATGGATTAACCCAGGCTTCATCTTTAAGACGAAATGAAATCATACCGCCTCTTCCTGGATAAAATACATCTGTCACACCATCTTCATTGTTTAAATAAGCAACAACAGCTTTCGCATTTTCTTCATGTTGTCTCATGCGAAGCGCTAACGTTTTCATACCGCGAATTAATAGCCATGAGTCAAATGGGCTTAAGACAGCACCAGAGGCATTATGATAATGAGCGATTTCCTCACAAAGTTCCTTTCCTTTTGCAACGACAAGTCCGCTTAGTACATCGTTATGCCCACCTAAATATTTCGTTGCACTATGAAGTACGATGTCGGCACCTTCCGTTAATGGTTGCTGTATATACGGCGTGTAGAAGGTGTTGTCTACAATAAGGAGTAGTCCATGCCTTTTCGCTACAGTTGCGACGGCGGCAATATCAGTAACTTGCATTAATGGATTAGTTGGAGTTTCTATGAAAATAGCCTTCGTTTCAGTGGTGATAGCTTTTTCGATTTGTTTAATAGATTGTGTATTTACGTATCTACATCGAACATTCCACTTTTTTTCGTGCTCAGAGAATAATCGATAAGTGCCCCCGTATAAATCTTCGGATACAATAAGTTCGTCTCCAGAGCGGAATAAAGAAAGGACGAGGAGAACAGCAGCCATCCCTGAACTACAGGCATAACCTTGTTCGCCATATTCTAAGTCCGCGATTGCCTGTTCTAAAAGACCACGAGTTGGGTTACCAGTTCGTGAGTAGTCAAAACCAGTAGATTGACCAATCCCCTCGTGACGATAAGCGGTTGAGAAATAAACAGGTGGATTAACGGTTCCTGTTGTAGTTTCGCTACGATTTCCGATTTGTGCTAGTTTTGTTTCGATAGTTGACATGTAAAAATTCCTCCTTTTTAAATTAACAATTAAGTGAATATAAAGTGAAACTTTAATCAGTGAGGGATTCATCCCCACTGATTATTAGTTGAACCAATCGGGCTTTTATGGGCAGTTCGATTCCAACCTAACTTCTTTGTTCCAGCTGAATTTTGAGGTGGGAATCTTACTGCCCGTTAATGCGGGGTAAAATAAAAAAAGCCTTCTAAGAAGAAGGCTTTCGGTTTGAATAGAGTCTTCTTCTCATCTGTCAAATCGTTCACAATTTGCTGGAATTAGCACCTTATTAACAAATGTTAATGGTTGCTGAGGCGTCATAGGGCCAGTCCCTCTACCTCTCTAGATAAGAAAGTTCGTATGAAATTTTATTATGGTTTTAACTTTACAACAAAAGATAATTGAATTGCAACTTTATTTTAAATAATTTTTATTTTTCCGCAAGTGTCATTGACTTTTGCATTTGTGCATGCTAAATTTATTAAAAAATTAACAAACATTGTTAAAAGGGGAACGCATTTCCTTTTAGCTACATAAATAAAATATATAGACAAACTCTTATTGAGAGCGGTGGAGGGAAAGGCCCTGTGAAACCCGGCAACCTTCAAACAATATGTTTGAAACGGTGCTAATACCTGCAAAACGAATGTTTTGCATAATAAGAGGAGGATCGATTATGTCCCCCTCTTCAAAGTGAAGAGGGGGTTTTTATATTGATAGAAATGAGGGAGATTCGTGAAATTACTAGATTTATTATCAAAAGGAACTGTAATAGGTGATGGTGCAGTTGGAACGTTATTGCATTCACATGGTTTGCAAAGTAGTTTTGAAGAATTGAATATATCAGATCCAGATTTAATTATATCGATTCATAAGCAATATGTAGCTGCTGGGGCAGATGTAATTCAAACAAATACGTACGGTGCAAATGAAGCGAAATTACGTATGTATGGTTTAGAAAATCAAGTTACTGAAATTAATAGAGCGGCAGTAAAACTGGCGAAAGCATCTGTAACAGAAAGAAATGCAATTTTAGGAACAATTGGTGGTATGAAACATATCGGAGCTGTTACAACGACCGATATGGAAAGGGAGTTTATGCTACTTGAGCAGGCAGGTGCTTTACTAGAGGAACAGGTTGATGGACTGCTATTAGAGACTTTCTATGATGAGTTTGAATTACTTCATGCTGTTAAGGTGTTACGAAAACAAACGAATATTCCCATTGTAGCTCAATTAGCGTTACATGAGGCAGGTACGACTCAAAATGGAAATGATGTAAATGAAATATTAAAACAGATTTTAGATTATGGTGCAAATGTTGTTGGATTGAATTGCCAACTAGGACCACTTCATATGACAGAAGCCTTGAAAATGATATCGATCCCTCAAAATGGTTACTTGTCAGCATATCCGAATGCAGGTCTTCCAAATTATGTGGAGGGGCGTTACGTATATGAGGGAAGTCCAGCTTATTTTGAAGCAATGGCACCGAAATTTATTGAGCAAGGTGTTCGCTTATTGGGTGGTTGTTGTGGTACGACTCCAGAACATATTGAAAGTATGAAGCGTGCTACTCTAAATGTTACACCTGTAATAGAAAAGGACACGATTCAAAGACCGAAAGTAGTTCATACACACGAGAAACGTTCGAAAGCCCACGTTACTCTAGCAGAGAAGGCAAAGAAACAAACGACAGTTGTAGTGGAATTAGATCCACCGAAAACGCTAGACACACAGCGGTTTTTTGAAGGGGCAAGAGCGCTGAAAAGAGCTGGAGCGGACGCTATTACTCTAGCAGATAATTCGTTAGCGTCGCCTCGCGTTTCGAATATGGCGATGGGTGCATTATTAACGAAGCATGATATTCCAGTATTGACGCATTTAACGTGTAGAGACCACAACGTCATTGGACTACAATCTCACTTACTAGGTTTATCGGCGTTAGGTATGGAAGAAGTGCTAGCTTTAACTGGTGATCCAGCACGTGTTGGTGATTTTCCAGGTGCCACTTCTGTATATGATTTGTCCTCTATTGAGCTCATTAAAATGATTAAAGAAATGAACGATGGACGTTCTATTTTAGGGAAATCAATTGGTCCAGCGACAAGGTTCTCGGTCGGAGGTGCGTTTAATCCGCATGTAAGGCATTTAAAAGCGGCAGTAAAACGAATGGAACGAAAAATAGATGCTGGAGCAGAATACTTTTTAACGCAGCCGATTTATGATGTTGCTTTAATTAAAGAAGTATATGAAGCGACAAAGCATTTGGAACAGCCTATTTTTATTGGAATTATGCCGTTAGTAAGTAAGCGGAATGCAGATTTTCTGCATTTTGAAGTGCCTGGTATTACTCTCCCAGAAGAGATAAGACAAAGAATGGATGGACATGAAACGAAAGAGGAAGCAATTGAGGAAGGAATCCGTATTTCACAAGAACTAATCGATGTGGCGATGAAATATTTTAACGGCATCTATCTTATTACACCATTTCTAAAATATGAAATTACAGAACATCTTGTTAAATATGTGAGAGAAAAGCAAGAAGTGAAAGAAGGTATTAATTGATGAAATGTATAGAAGAAAAATTACAAAATAACATCTTAATATTAGATGGTGCAATGGGGACAATGATCCAACAAGAGGACTTAACTGCGGAAGATTTCGGGGGAGAAGAGTACGAAGGTTGTAATGAATATTTAGTAGAAACAAGACCAGATGTTATTTTAAAGATTCATAAAGCCTATATTGAAGCTGGAGCTGACATCATTGAAACAAATACATTTGGTGCGACGAACATTGTATTAAGTGATTATGAGTTATCTCATTTAGATGAAGAGTTAAATGAAAAAGCAGCAATCTTGGCGAAGCAAGCTGTTATAGAAAGCGGGAAGGAAGTATATGTTGCAGGTGCGATGGGACCGACAACGAAAGCGATTAGTGTTACTGGTGGTGTAACGTTTGAAGAATTAATTGAAGCCTATACGCGGCAGGCAAGAGGATTGTTGAAGGGAGAAGTTGATGTATTACTCGTTGAGACGAGTCAAGATATGCGTAACGTGAAGGCTGCTTATATTGGAATTCAAGCAGCTTTTGACGAACTAAATAAAATTGTACCTATCATGATTTCGGGAACGATTGAACCGATGGGAACGACTCTGGCGGGGCAAACAATAGAGGCTTTTTACTTATCGATAGAACATATGAAGCCATTATCTGTTGGATTAAACTGTGCGACTGGTCCGGAGTTTATGAGAGACCATATTCGTTCACTATCTGATTTATCGGAGTGTTACATTTCTTGTTATCCAAATGCAGGTCTTCCTGATGAAGATGGACATTATCATGAATCTCCATCTTCTCTCGCTGAAAAAGTGAAGCGATTTGCTGATGAAGGATGGATTAATATTATCGGTGGTTGTTGTGGGACAACACCAGAACATATAAGAGCGATGAAATCCGCATTAGCGTCTCTTAAGCCTCGTGAACATCATGAACGAGAAGGGCATGGGGTTAGTGGATTAGAGGCATTGCAATATGATGATTCTATGAGACCGCTATTTGTTGGTGAAAGAACGAACGTTATTGGATCACGTAAATTTAAACGATTAGTAGCAGAAGGAAAATTTGAAGAGGCCGCTGAAGTCGCAAGAGCGCAAGTGAAGAAGAATGCTCATATTATTGATATTTGTATGGCAGACCCGGACCGCGATGAAATAGAAGATATGGAAAACTTCTTGGCAGAAGTTACGAAAGTGTTAAAAGTACCGATTATGATTGATTCAACAGATGAAAACGTGATGGAGCGAGCTCTTACTTATATTCAAGGGAAAGCTGTTATTAATTCAATTAATTTAGAAGATGGAGAAGAACGATTTAAAAAAGTGACGCCGCTTCTTCAGAAATATGGCGCTGCTATTGTTGTAGGAACAATTGATGAAGATGGTATGGCGGTTAGTGCAGAACGAAAACTTGAAATTGCGAAAAGAAGCTATGATTTATTGACGACGAAATATGGTATACGTCCGTCTGATATTATTTTTGATGCGCTCGTATTTCCTGTAGGTACAGGTGATGAAGAATATATTGGCTCGGCGGCCGCGACGATAGAAGGAATTCGCCTTATTAAAGAAGCATTACCAGAGTGTTTGACGATTTTAGGTGTAAGTAACATATCATTTGGTTTACCACCGGCGGGACGTGAAGTGCTAAATTCGGTATTTTTATATCATGCAACGAAAGCAGGATTAGATTACGCAATTGTTAATACGGAAAAATTAGAACGCTATGCGTCGATTCCAGAGGAAGAAAAACACCTTGCAGATGCATTATTATTTGAAACGACGAAAGAGACGTTAGAAGAATTTACAAACTTTTACCGAGTCGCTAAAAAGAAAGATGTCGTTGTGCAAGAAACGTTAACTCTTGATGAACGACTAGCAAATTATATTGTGGAAGGTACGAAACAAGGGTTACACGAGGATTTAAGTCTTGCACTTGAAGAAGGTAGGAAACCTCTTGATATTATTAATGGTCCACTTATGACAGGAATGGATGAGGTGGGACGATTATTTAATAATAATGAATTGATTGTTGCTGAAGTATTGCAAAGTGCTGAAAGTATGAAAGCAGCTGTAAGTTATTTAGAGCCTCATATGGAATCTAGTGACAGTGCGAAAAAAGGGAAAGTATTATTAGCGACTGTTAAAGGGGACGTACATGATATTGGGAAAAATCTTGTTGAAATTATTTTATCGAATAACGGATATGAGATTATTAATTTAGGAATCAATGTTCGCTCAGATCGAATTGTTCAAGAAGTACAAGAGAAGAAGCCTGATATTATAGGGCTTTCTGGTTTGCTAGTAAAATCAGCTCAACAAATGGTAACGACTGCAGAGGATTTACAAGCGGCGGATATTGACATTCCAATTGTTGTAGGCGGAGCAGCGTTAACGAGAAAGTTTACAGATAATCGAATTTCGCCCTCCTATAAAGGGCTCGTATGTTATGCGAGCGATGCGATGACAGGTCTTGATATTATTAATAAGCTTCAAAAAGAAGAAGAGCGTGAGAAGATGAAGCAGGATAAAAAGGAACGTCATCTTCATATCGTAACAAAAGAAGAGAAGAAAGTAGAAATTCCAGTAGTAATTGAGCCATTACCAAAATCAGAGGTTATCGTGCCTGATTCAACAAAACGAATTGTATTACGGGATATTCCTGCCCTCCATCTTGCTCCATTTTTAAATAGACAAATGCTACTTGGACATCACCTTGGATTAAAAGGAAATGTGAAGAAGCTGTTGAAAGAAGGGGATAAAAGAGCGCACGAATTAAATGATTTAATAGACGAGTTATTAGTGGAAGGACAATCTTGGTTAAAACCGAAAGCAGTGTATCAATTCTTCCCAGCGCAAAGCGACGGACAAAATATTGTAATATATGATCCAGAAGATCATACGCGTGTTATAGAGCGTTTCACATTCCCAAGGCAAGGAAAAGCACCGCATCGTACTTTAGGTGACTATTTAAGACCAATTGGAGATGAAATGGACTATGTTGCTTTCCTATCAGTTACTGTTGGGGAAGGCGTTCGGGACATTGCTGAAGAGTGGAAGGCGAAAGGTGATTATTTACGCAGTCATGCCATTCAATCGTTAGCGCTTGAATTAGCAGAAGGACTTGCTGAAAAAACACATATGCTCATTCGCGATCGCTGGGGTATTCCAGATTCACCAGAACTCACGATGGAAGAACGCTTCCGTACAAAATATAGAGGGATACGCGTGTCATTCGGTTATCCAGCATGTCCAGAACTCGCAGATCAAGAAAAGCTATTTCGCTTAATTAATCCAGAAGAAATAGGGATTTCATTAACGGAAGGATTTATGATGGAGCCAGAAGCATCTGTAACGGCTATGGTATTTTCTCACCCCGAGGCAAGATATTTTAGTGTATTATAGTCTAGAAGGGGGAGACGTATGAAAAAAGTAGTCTTTACAGGTGGCGGTTCGGCAGGGCATGTAACACCTAATTTAGCCATTATCCCGCATTTACAAGAACAGAATTGGGATATTTCTTATATTGGTTCTCATCAAGGAATTGAGAAAACGATTATAGAAAAGGAAGGCATTCCGTACTATAGTATTGCGAGCGGGAAGCTACGCCGTTATTTTGATTTGAAAAATATAAAAGATCCTTTTCTTGTAATGAAGGGTGTTATGGATGCGTATGTAAGGATTCGAAAACTAAAACCGGATGTGATTTTTTCAAAAGGTGGTTTCGTATCTGTACCAGTCGTAATAGGCGGATGGTTAAACAGGGTACCAGTTTTATTACATGAATCTGATATGACGCCAGGACTAGCAAACAAAATTGCGCTCCGTTTTGCTTCGAAAATATTTGTTACATTTGAAGAAGCTGCGAAACATTTACCGAAAGAAAAAGTAATATATACAGGATCTCCTGTGCGTGAAGAAGTGCTAAGGGGAAATCGTGAAAAAGGTTTAGCGTTTTTAGGTTTTTCGCGTAAAAAACCAGTTATTACAATCATGGGAGGAAGTTTGGGCGCGAAGAAAATTAATGAAACAGTTCGAGCCGCGTTACCAGAACTTCTAAAAAAATATCAAATTGTTCATCTTTGCGGAAAAGGTAATCTTGATGAAAATTTACAAAATAAAGAAGGATATAGACAATTTGAATATGTACATGGAGAGCTGCCAGACATATTAGCGATAACAGATTTTGTTATTTCACGTGCGGGCTCTAATGCCATTTTTGAGTTTTTAACATTGCAAAAGCCGATGGTTTTAATTCCATTATCGAAATTTGCGAGCCGTGGAGATCAAATACTAAATGCAGAGTCTTTTGAAAGACAAGGATATGCTTCTGTATTGTATGAAGAAGATGTGACTGTAAAAGCACTTATAAAGCATGTCGAAGAATTAGATCAAAATAATGAGATATACAAAACAGCACTAAAAAAATATAATGGAAAAGAAGCAATTAAAACAATCATTCAACATATTTCAGAGGCATGATGAAACAATCATGTCTCTTTTAGTAGGATGAAAGATTCCAAGAAATGATATTTTTATGTTACAATAAAGTGAAACTTTAATCAGTGGGAGGTTCACCCCCACTGATTATTAGTTGAACCAATCGGGCTTTTACGGGCAGTTAATCCCCCACCTAACTTCTTTGTTTTCGCTGAATTTTGAGGTGGGGGTCTTACTGCCCGTTAATGCGGGGTAACAAATGGTTAATAGGGAAATTCCAATTAATGAAGCGTGAAAATACGAATGGATTAGGAGTGACTGTGTTGGAGCTAAGTCTCTATGAAAATACTGCACTTATTATATGCTTTGTGTTGTACGTTGGTAGTGTTATTGTTTATATCTCAAGGAAATTTTCGCAAGAAAGAGAGCTTGAAAAATCAGAAATAACAGCTGAACTAGAAATGTTAGCTGATGAAAGTTATAAAAAACAAAAAATAAAAGAAGATCATGAAGCATCCCATCATTTAAACGCAAAATAAGTTTTAAAGATGGGGATTTTTTTTTGAAGTCGTTTTTTATTATGTTTATAGCAAGTAACGCTAAAAGGAGTTTCCCGTACATAATGAAGGAGTGTATATAAATGAATTTTTATATCGCCTCAGGATTCCAAAATAAACATCTTGTCCGTTCGATAGCAAATGAACTGAAAAGTGCAGGATGGTCCCATACATATGATTGGACAAGAAACGAAAGAGCAGTGAATCAAGAGCAGTTAAGAGAAATTGGTCAGTCAGAAAAGAATGCTATTAAAGAAGCCGATGTCTTTTTACTTATATTAGATGGCGGAAATGGAAGTCATACAGAGTTTGGAATGGCGATTGCGCTAGAGAAACAGATATATGTATATCATGAAGGCAACCCGCTGCAAACAACGTTCTATCATTTGCCAGAAGTAAATATTTTTGAAGGAGATGCAGCTGAATTTGCATCTCATGTTATGAATCATGTGAAATAATAGTAACTGCCTAAAAGGTTATAAAAGTGATCTTTTGGGTACAGTGATGATAAGAAACGTATATAAAGGAGTTTACATAATATGAAATTAGAAAATGGATGGGAAACGAGCTTTTTAGAAGTCGTACAAAAGAGTGAATTTAAGAAAGATGCGCTTCTTAGTCAATTGCTTTTTGCAGATAACGAAGAAGTAGAAGAACTTGTTGATGATTACGGATACGAAGAGATTATTGAACGCGAACATGACGATGAATTAGCAGAAGTGTTAGGGGAAGAACTGTTCAGTGAGATGGAGAGGTACGTATTTTTATCTTCACAACAAGAAGAGAAACTCATTTCATTCGTAAATGGATTAGGTTTTCATGTACTAGATTGGATCGTGCTTCTTGAAACAGAATTTGGTATTGATAGTGCAAACTTTACGTCGGACGCCGTGAAAATGTTAGAAAAGCGCTTTAGACAATTTCCACATATAGAGGATAAAACAATTTTTGATATGACATTTGGAGAAGCAATGGATGTATTAGAGTCCATTACAGGATTACAACTGAAAGAAAAGATGAACGCATAATGTAAAAAAGAACGTGAGGCTATCACGTTCTTTTTTTACATTATAATAATTTTGTCATCTAGTTTTGTTTGTCCGCTAAGAAGTGCGTTTAAATATTCCACTTTTCTTATACAGGCTTGTATATGTCTTTCAACCTCTTGTAACTCTCCTTGGTGATGCGTTTCAATTGGATGAATTTGCACGTTGAATTTTTCAAATTGACTACTATATGTTATTTCTGCATAGCCGCTCATAATATCGGTTTCGTTATGAAATAAAAATTGCTTCGTTTTGTCACAGAATGATACATCTTGAAATCCATATACTTTTAATGCTTCAATTACTTTTTTAATCATTTTTGTATTCATTTTTTAACCCTCTTTACGAAGTTCTACTTATGTATTATAACATAAAAAATTACATAGAAAGCGCTTCCAAGTGTATTTTATTATAAACTTTACGTTTCAATCATAAAAATGAAACAAAGAAAAAATAATTGTAATGAAGAGAGGATTCTTTTATTGTTCCGTCATATATATAGAGAAATAGTGCAATAAAAGAGGTGAGGATCTTGAACTTTGATATTGTAGGACAAAAAGCATATATAAAAGATGGGCCGCATCGGAACCGAATTGGAATTGTAAGAAAAAACGAAGAGCAATTAAAATCACATTTTGTTATTGTAATTGGAGAACAAAGTATTGATGTGGAGCTAAAGGATATCGTGCTAGTTGGAGTGGACGTAGGACAATTTCATACATGGTGTGAGCAAAATGGTTATTTGTAAAAGGGACGGGCTGTGAGATAATGAAATCTATTTGAGAAAAGAGAATATGTTATTGTATTCTCTTTTTCTATGTGTAAGGAGATAAAGATGAAGTATAGAGAACAAGATTTTACATTGGAGTTAAAAGAGAAAATTCAACGTATGGAAAAGGAAATAGAGCGCATATCATTTAAACTTTCTAAGGAGCATTCGTATTTATACATAGAAAAAACATGGAATTAGATATGGGACTTGTTAAAGATAAAGAGCACCCTTTTGAGGTCGGGTATAATTCATCAGTTGCTATAGCTATATTAGATGAAGAAAAAGAGATGATTGGATTTCACAACATTCCAATTTGGAAATGCGAAAGAATCTTTTTAGGAATGTCAATTCAATCAAACATTTTGGGGAGTAAGAAAGTAGGGGAACTTGTTGATGAATCTTGTTATGAGATTGAGGAAGAGTTAAAAGGGCGACTAAAAGAATACTTGGAATGATAATTCTCAAGATACGATGTATAAAGGGAGAACGGAATAAAAAGACGCTAACAATTGTATGTTAGCGTCTTTTTTTATTATGAAGCAATTTCACCAGTTTTTGTATCATCTTGATTGTACGTATCTTGATCTAATTCACCAAGCCATTTACTAGAAATAAGACCTGCTGTCATAGAGCCACTTACGTTAAGAGCTGTACGACCCATATCGATTAATGGCTCAACTGAGATAACAAGAGCGACAATACCGATTGGTAAGTTCATTGTAGATAGTACGATTAATGCTGCGAATGTTGCACCGCCACCAACACCGGCAACACCGAATGAGCTAATTGCAACGACAGCGATTAAAGTTAAAATAAATTGTGGTTGTAATGGATCGATTCCTACAGTTGGAGCGACCATCATTGCAAGCATTGCTGGGTAAATACCTGCGCAACCATTTTGACCGATAGATACTCCGAATGAAGCTGCGAAGTTAGCGATTCCTTCAGAAATACCAAGTTTTTCTTTTTGAGCTTCAATATTTAATGGCATTGTACCAGCGCTAGAGCGCGATGTGAATGCAAATGTTAATACAGGGAATACCTTTTTCAAATATTGAATTGGATTTAAGCCAGATAGAGTGATTAATAATAAGTGAATAACGAACATTACGATAAGTGCTACATAAGACGCTAATACGAAGTTACCAAGTTTTAAAATAGCATTTATATCACTACCGGCAACTGTTTTTGCCATAAGAGCTAATACGCCGTATGGAGTAAGGCGTAAAATTAATGTTACCATGCGCATTACGATTGCATATACAGCATCAAGCATCTTCTTAAATAGCTCTGCTTGTTCTGGGTATTTCCGTTTTACACCGATAAAGGCGATACCGATAAAGGCTGCAAATATTACAACCGAAATTGTTGATGTAGGACGAGCGCCTGTTAAATCAAGAAATGGATTTGTAGGTAACAGTTCTAATAATTTATCTGGAATTGTTGTCTTTTCAATTGAAGTAAATCTTTCTTCAACTAATTTCAGACGAGCAGATTCTGCATCACCTTGTTGTAATCCTGTTGCTGATACATCAAATCCTGCACTTGCAGCAATACCGACAGCTGCGGCAATTCCTGTAGTTAGAATTAAAATTCCGATAATAAGACCACTAATTTTCCCAAGATTTTTCGTTAACTGTAATTTTGTAAAAGCTGAAATAATCGATACTAAAATAAGTGGCATAACAATCATTTGAAGTAATTTCACATAACCGTTACCGATTAAGCTAAACCACGTATTTGATTCAATAATTACTTTAGAAGTAGGCTCATAAATAAATTGTAATATAAGACCGAAGATAATTCCGACTCCTAAAGCGGTAAATACGCGTTTATTAAAAGATACATGCTTACGTTGCATATAATACAATACGCCGACTAAGATGAGCATGACTGCAACGTTAATTCCGACAAGCAGTGTATTCATGTTGATTCCCCCTAATTCCAATCTGTTATATAGAATATAAGGTAATAAAACCTATAAGTCAACTAGGAAATTGCGGAATTAAAAAAAAGATGGCAAAGTGCCATCTTTTAATGTCCAGCTCCAGGGACGAGTAAAAACGTCGTGTAGTATGTAAATCCAATGAAGAAAACGGTTAAATATGCCCCGAATACGTATATATACATACGCTCTGTTAATTTTAAATAACTTAAAAGTACGAAGAAACCTGTTTGTCCTAAAAATAGTAGTGCGGTCGGGTGCATATCCCCTACGTAAAACATAACCGAGAAAATTCCAGTCCAAAAGCCGAGAACGCGAAACATGCGCTCCATGCAATCTCCCTCCTTTTCTAGAAAAAGTAAAACCTCTCTTCATTATAGTTTATTTTTCTTACTATTGTAAATATTCGTTCATATAAAAAAGAAGCCAATTTCACTGGCTTCTTTTTTTATATGAGATTTAAATAGACATTTTATAATTACAAGATTTACATCCATCTAGTAAACTATCGTGCCGAGTTAATTCCATGTTAGGGAATAGGATTTCAAAAATCCCTTTCATCATATCTCCATGCATATTACAAATTTCAGTCGGGTGATGAACGGCAACTTCTTTAAATGGACAATTGTGTACATCATAGAAAATTGTTGTTCCATCTGGACTTAATTCAAATGCAGGGGATAAGCCAGCTGTTGAGAATGCTTCTTTTGCGATTTGAACTTTGTGTTCTACAGTTAAAGCATCTTCACTCACATTTAAACGCTGCATATGTTGTTGCATTAATTCCATTCCGAATTGTTTTCCTGTTTCGTATAGCGCTTTTTCACCAGCAGCTCCAAGGCTAAGTAGCGAATTGAAAGCTATTTTTGCTAATAATTGATAATCACGGAATGGAAATTGTAATTGGATAACATCTTCAGACAATACATATAGTCTGCTTGGTCTTCCGCCTTTGCCGGTTTTTTTTGTTTCTGATTTTAGCATATGAACATCTTCTAATTTAGATAAATGTAAACGTGCTACGTTCGGATGAATCTCAAATTCATCTGCAATTTCTTGTACTGTTACGTAACTATGTTTTTGAGAAATATATTTATAAATGTAATAACGAGTTGGGTCAGATAATACGCCTGTAATTTTTAAAGCTTGTTCCATGAGGATCTCCACCTTTATCACTTTATCCAAGATAATAACATTATAATACAGATAAACATGCGTATAGGTAATTTCAGACAATAATTCAGAAATTGTTCATAATTTCACAAACATATTTTTCCTTTTTAATCTAATGAAAATGCAAAAGTTCTAATTTTTCTTGTGTGATTTTTCATGCTATATACATAGTGAGGAGGGAAAAATGATGAATGGAATTGAAAGTTTTGCGAATACGATTTTGAAAGAAGCATGTAGGGTACAAGCATCGGATTTACATATTGTACCCCGGCAGAAGGATGTAGTGGTTCAACTGCGTATAGGGAAAGATTTAATGACGAAACAATGCATTGAAAAGGAATTTGGAGAAAAACTTGTTTCACACTTTAAATTTTTAGCATCTATGGATATAGGGGAGAGGCGGAAGCCACAAAATGGTTCATTGTATCTACAAATTGATGGGCAAGAAGCATATTTACGCCTTTCAACACTTCCAACAGTATATCAAGAAAGTCTCGTTATTCGTCTTCATTTACAAGCATCTGTTCAGCCATTATCTCATCTTTCGTTATTTCCAAGTACAGTTAAAAAACTGCTCTCTTTCTTACATTATTCTCATGGATTACTCGTATTTACTGGGCCGACTGGTTCTGGGAAGACAACAACAATGTATGCATTATTAGAGGTAATTAGAAAAAAGAAAACACGCCGTATCGTTACACTGGAGGATCCAGTTGAAAAGAGAAATGATGATTTATTACAAATTCAAATTAATGAAAAAGCAGGGATCACATATGAAGCTGGTTTAAAGGCAATTTTACGCCATGATCCAGATGTTATCTTAGTGGGAGAAATCCGTGATGAAGAAACAGCGAAAATAGCTATAAGGGCAAGTCTCACGGGGCATTTAGTAATGACGACACTGCATACCAATGATACGAAAGGAGCGATACTGAGGTTTATGGATTATGGCATTACGAGGCAAGAGATTGAACAATCTTTATTGGCTATAGCTGCACAGCGACTTGTTGAATTGAAATGTCCATTTTGCAAAGGGAAGTGCTCAACTGTATGTAAATCAATGAGGCAAGTAAGACAAGCGAGCATTTATGAGCTGTTATATGGACATGAGTTAAAACAAGCGATTAAAGGAGCGAACGGAGAATATGTTACGTATAAGCATGAAACAATAGAATCTTCAATACGAAAAGGATACGCTTTAGGGTTTTTAGAAGAAGATGTTTATGTTTAAGAAAACATGGCGTTTAAGTGATCAAGTAGTATTGTTGAAAAGGTTAGGCGAATTATTAGAAAAAGGATATTCTCTTTTACAGGCATTAGAATTTTTGCGATTTCAATTCCCTTTAGAAAAGAAAGAGCAATTGCAGCGCATGATTGAGGGATTAAAAGGTGGAAAAAGTCTGCATGATTCTTTTCATCAATTAATGTTTCATCAGGAGATGTTAAGCTATTTATTTTATGCCGAGCAACATGGTGATATTTCTTTTGCATTGCAACAAGGGAGTGCACTTCTTTATAAGAAGGATAAGTATAGGAAAGATATGATGAAAATAATGCAGTATCCAATGTTTTTAGCATTTTTTTTAATGATCATGATTATTGTGTTTAATCGCATCTTATTACCACAAGTTGAAATGGTTTATAGTGCGTTTAGTTCTACAGTTCCACTATTTACAGAACAAATTTTAAGTGCAATTAAACTACTACCTTACATGATTGTTAGCATCATTTTTATTGTTATTATCGGATGTAGTTCATATATGTTGTATTTTCGAAAACTACCACATATGAAGCAGGTAAAAATTATGCTTCGTATTCCCCTCATAAAAACATTTCTTATTTTAAAGCATTCGCATTATTTCTCCACTCAATTGAGCGGATTATTGCATGGTGGACTATCCGTACTAGAAGCTTTAACGATAATGATGGAACAAAAATATAATCCGTTCTTTCAGTATGAAGCGGGCCGAATTGAAAGGCAATTAATTGCAGGAGAACCGTTACAATTTATTATTGCTAAAAGTGGGCATTATGAGAAAGAACTTTCGTATATTATTACGCATGGACAAGCAAACGGCAATTTAGCAATTGAATTAGGTGACTATAGCGACCTTATTATAGAAAAAATCGAACAAAAAATTAAACGTATATTAGTTATCATTCAACCGATTTTGTTTACATGTATTGGTGGAATAGTTGTTCTTATGTATTTAGCAATGATGATGCCGATGTTTCAAATGATGAGTTCTATTTAGGAGGCATTTATATGCAGAATGAAGAAGGATTTACTCTTTTAGAAATGCTATTAGTTATGGTTGTTATCACTGTATTATTACTATTAATTATTCCGAATGTAGTTACACAGCGCTCATCCGTCCAAGGAAAAGGGTGTGCGGCCTACGTGAAATCGATAGAAGCACAAATACAAGTATACCAATTACAACATAATAAAATTCCGTCATTAACAGAACTAACAAATGAAAAATATATTACAGATGATAAGTGTCCGAATGGTGAATCCATTCATATTTCAAAGGATGGCGCAGTATCAACAGGGAAATCGTGAAACAAAAAGGATTTACTCTCTTAGAAATGCTGCTCGTACTATTTTCAATATCTGTACTAAGTATGATTACGTATTTAAATGTTCATTCATTATATGAAAGACAAAAAATTGAACAATTTTTGAAACAGTTTTCGAATGACATATTATACATGCAGCAATTAGCGATAAACCGTCAAAAACACTATACATTACGATGGCATAAAGAGAGAAATATGTATTATATAGGAGAGTCAGGCTCGACTCAATTTATTATCAAGAGAGAATATGACAATGATATACAAATTAATTTGCATACGTTTCCAAATCCAATGACATATAATCCGAGCGGGAATATCAATAGAGGTGGTACGATTTTGCTTTCGTATCGAAATTATAAATATGAAATTGTATTTCAACTTGGAAGAGGGAGATTTACGTATCGTGAAATGCCAAAAAGGGTCGGTAATGGCTGAGATGCTCGTGGCGTTAAGCTTATTAATGATGGCGGTATCGTTACTCCTACCGCAAACAGTATTAGTTATGCAAGAAAGAAAAAATATACAAATTCATTATAAGGCGTTTGTATTATTAAAAAATGAATCAGCTTTATACATGTATGAGAACGAAGAAAAGCGAATGAAAGAAAAGGTCATAAACGGAATTGTATATTACACATATTGGGGAGGAAAGGAAGTTTGTGCTATGTGGAAAGATATGAAAAAAAGAACGATGGAACAATGCTTTTATGTAGGCGAAAAAACAAATTAGAGGCGGGCTTTACATTATTAGAAATGATCGTATGTTTATTCCTTGTATCGATGTTCTTTTTACTCTTGCCACGCCTTCATTTTATAGGGCTGGAACATTCACAAAAAGGGTTAAGTGATTGGGAGTGGGATGTGTTTATAGGTCAAGTGCAATTGGAGTTTCGTGGAGTATTGTTTGGAGAACATATAGTTTTTGATAATAGAGATAGTATTTTACGCTTTCGACTGCGTGATGGGGAGGAAGTGACGTATGAAAAAATAAATAATCAACTTATAAGGAAAATAAATATGCGTGGAAGGGAAGTTGTGTTGCAAAAGGTTGGAATGATTTCGTACAAGTTAACCCCTCATTTATTATTCATATATGTGGAAGATGTTAGCGGGAAAATACATGAAGGCGTGGCTGTAAGATATAGTGTAATGAGAATGGGGACATGAGAAACCAAGATGGATTTACAATGCCTGGAACAATCATTTTTCTTCTTTTTTTAACTTCTTTTTTTGTGTACGAAACGAATATGTTGCTTACAGATAAAAATTTTCATATGGAAATAGAGCAAAAATTTTTGGTGGAGGAACTAATTAATCGAGCTATTGCCGATATAAAAGTAGACTTACAGAAAATAGAACGAGATGGTACATTTTTCTTTCAATATGAAAAGGGAGAAGCGAGTGGGAAGTACCGCTTTGAAAGTGATACGGTTTTCATTTCCTTGCAGTGCGAAACAAAACAAAAAAATTTCTATACGGTAAGATTTCGGTATAGAAAAAAAGATGAGAAAATATTTGATTGGATAGATGGATGATAAGTAAAATATGTTAATGGAAATCGATACTTCCTATTGTGAAAGGTGTCAATTTATTTGTATAAATGGATGAATATAACGATTGAAAGTTTAAATTTTCTCAAAAAAGAGAAAGGTAGAAAGAATATGATATATTCATGCTATCCAATCATTATTTATTTAGGGAGAATCGGGAAATGACAAACAATAATCAACTAGGTGAAAATAAGGAACAAACTATTTTTGATCATACAGGAAATGCAATTATGACAGAAGATAGGGAAATACACATTATTTCAAGATTCGAAGAACCTCTTATTGTCGTGTTAGGAAATGTATTAAGTGATGAAGAGTGTGATGAATTAATCGAATTGTCTAAAAGTAAGTTAGCACGTTCTAAAGTTGGTTCATCACGTGATGTAAATGATATTCGAAC
Organism: Bacillus luti; assembly: GCF_001884105.1. GTDB lineage: Bacteria > Bacillota > Bacilli > Bacillales > Bacillaceae_G > Bacillus_A > Bacillus_A luti. The sequence continues at coordinate 133,674 of NZ_MACI01000093.1, forward strand.
GAGTAAAGGTGCATTTTTGGATGATAATGAACTTACTGCGAAGATTGAAAAACGAATTTCATCTATCATGAATGTTCCTGCGTCGCATGGAGAAGGATTGCACATTTTAAATTATGAAGTGGATCAACAATATAAAGCGCACTATGATTATTTTGCGGAACATAGTAGATCAGCTGCTAATAATCGTATTAGTACGCTTGTAATGTACTTAAATGATGTAGAAGAAGGCGGAGAAACGTTCTTCCCGAAATTAAATCTTTCTGTGAACCCTAGAAAGGGAATGGCAGTATACTTTGAGTATTTTTATCAAGACCAATCACTAAATGAGCTTACGTTACATGGAGGAGCTCCTGTAACGAAAGGCGAAAAATGGATTGCAACGCAGTGGGTGAGAAGAGGTACTTATAAGTAAAAGTGTGTATGTGACGTTTTGTTCTTCATTGTATAAGGAGAACAAAACGTTTTTTTGTTAAATAAAATAACATCTTTCGTTATAATAACAAATAACAAAGGATGATTGAGAGGAACGAAAATGAAATCTATATACATAACCGGTTATATGGGAGCTGGGAAAACAACAATTGGAAAAGCGTTAAGTAAAGAACTTCATATCGATGTTGTAGATACTGATCAAAAAATCGAAGAGAAGCAAGAGAAGGCAATTCGTAATATTTTTGCCGAAGAAGGTGAAATGGCTTTTCGGGAATATGAAAGTGAAATGCTACGTTCACTACCGGTTCATAATGTAATTATTACAACTGGTGGAGGAATTATTGAACGGGCGGAAAATCGAAAGTGGATGAAGGAAAATGGAACAGTTGTGTATTTATATTGTGATCCACATGTAATTGCAGAGAGGCTTCGTGAAGATACGACGCGTCCACTATTTCAAAAGAAAGACATAGATGCATTTGTAGCTAAATTTGAATCGCGCCGAGCTTATTATGAGGAGGCAGAGATTTATATTGATACGACAAATAAGTCGATAGAACAAATTATGAATGAATTAAAGGCGAAGATTAATGTATAAAAAAGTGGACATACTAATCAAGTAGAGGTGATGATAATATGTCTACTAATGATTATGTTCGCTTTGTGACACAGCAGTTTGTGTCGTATATGGATGCTCCAAAAGAAGATCGTAAACAAAAGAAAGAACAACGCCGTGCTGAAAAAGAGCCATTTATGAATAAGTGGTTTGGTGTTATGCCGCTTAGTGCTGCTTTGTTTTATCGCAACGTAAAAAATAAAAGAAAAAAATCAAGTTAACGAGTTCATAATATGTGTAGCAATATGAAAATCCCTAGTAGCATCATACTACTAGGGGATTTTTATTTACTGCACAGATTCTTGTTCTTCAGTAACTGCATGTATTTTATTGTTCACCCATACGAACCCTATTCCGATACAAATGGAAATGCCCCAGCCGACAGCAGTCATAATCGCTCTCATTTCACCGTAGCCATCTACACCGAAAACAGAGATGAAATAAATTTTTAAAAAGCTTTTTAATATAAATTGCAGGCCGAAAAATAGCGTTAAATATTGCAATGCTGGATATATACGACTATCACGATACAGCTCACGGCTTTTATCACGGTCATGCCCTTGCAATGCGGCAATATCTGCAGCGAAATATAACATAAGTGGTTTTTTTATAAATATTGTACATATGACGATAATACCGAGTACGATGTGATAGTACGCATCGTTCCACAACATTCGTTCAGCTGATCCAGATAATAAATCTACCGTTGTATTAGAAATGAGTGTAATTAAAATAAAGAACCCTGTCACGTTAAACTGTTTTTCTTTTTTAAAGGTATACAGTGTATAAATAATCCCCGGAACAGAGGAAAGTAACATCGCGTAATAAGGATCGATATAAGGTTTTGCAAATTTCCAAATGAGGAATGGGATTACGAGATAAAAGACAAGATCTAATATAGCTTTTTTATTTTGATTCATACAAATCCTCCTTAAGTCATACATATATTTTATAATATAATTTCTGAAAATTGTATAAGGTTTAATGGGAAAAGAAAAAATATATCACTTTTTGAGGGATTAGTAGATTGAAAAAATTGCCCCTAGCGTAGTAAGTTTTTTTAGTATATAATAAAGGAAACGCTTTCATTTTTTGGTTTGTTCACAAAATGGACGGAAAATCACATATTTACTATCGATATGTTGCTTTATAATGAAACTAATTAAATATACATGCATACAATATTGTGAAATAAATAACATAAATAATCTATATAAATGTAAACGTTATCAAAAGAGAGAGGTGGAGACAATGAGTAAATTTTTCTTCAATCATAATCCAGCAACAGTAGAGGATGGAAGGCTTGTTAAGTATGCTGAAATTATTTATGGAGAAGGTGGCCGTTCTGTACTAGAAAATTTAATGGTGAAGGCATCTATCAGATTACGTGATCGTTATCCGAATAAATCTGACGAGCAGATCTCGAACCTCGTAAATAAAGGCATCCATGATATGTTTCAAAAATACGTAAATGAGTAAGAGCGGCTAACGGCTGCTCTTATTTTTTTGTATAAGGATTGTCCCTCTAGCTGAAAATAAGGGTGTATTTTGAAAGATATAAAAGGAGTGAAACAGATGAGCAATGGAATTGGCCGTTCAAAAGAGAATCTTCCAACTGATGCAAATCATGTGAGTGCAAAGGATCGTGCGTATCAAAAACGTATGGCAAAGCAAAAACAGCAAGAGCGTAATGGCGATAGAGGATAATTCAAAAATAAAGCTCCTTCTAAAACAGAAGGGGCTTTTTAATTTAGAAAATGATTCGCGGTAATATAAAAAAGACCACCGTTAATAATTTGCACTGTAATGCGTGGTTCATATTGTTCTTGCAAGGCTTGTTTTTCAATTTCATAGCTTTCGGGAAGTTCATCACTTTCTTCATAAAACCGATTTAAAAGATCTAAATCGTGATTCCAGCGCACTCTTGCTTCTTTTGCCCACGTATGGTCATCTTCTGCAATAATATTTTTTAAAGCGTCCTCTATACGTTGTAACCCGCTTTGCGGTTTAATGATAGGCGAGAGTGTAAAACAAAAGTCAGGTATTTTTGGTGTGAGTTTAATATTAGTTAATGTGTCATGAAAGTTTGCCATCATTGTGCCGGAAATGAGATGAATGCCAATGGAGTGAAGGATGTCTTTTTTTCGATCACATTGGTAGGAAACTTTTATATTTATACCGAGCCACGGATGGAGTGGGGTATGCGTTGCACCGTTATGCCTTACCTCTTCGTATAAGCGTATGTAAGATCCGAGTTCTTTTGTCGTCTGGAAAATTTGATGTAGACGTGGTGAACCGTAGTGAATAAGTTCGCCATCGTTTTCTTCATTTTCTGGATTGGTAATAAGAGTAAGGCGCATCGGATTCGGTACGCCTCCTGTTTTCTCAAGATAGTGCCAATAAAAAGGGCGGTTCATCAATAATTTATCCATCTCAATCGTTAATTGCACGTCTAGTAGATGAGGGGAACGCCCTAAAATTTCACAGTTATTCGCCTCAAAGAAATTGTATAAGTAATTATGGATTTCATGTTGCTGCATAGCCTTGCACCTCAGCTTCATTTCGTTTCGCAAAGTCGATAATAGATGTTAAGTTTTCCATCTTAATTCGAATTTCTCCTTCGCTTTTTGATTGAGCAAAAATTTCTTGAATATGTGCATCGATGTTTTTCATATTAATTCTCGTTAAAATTTCATCGAGTTCACCGATAACACGCTCAAATAAATTGATTTTTTCATATAACAGTTTCAAAATATGTTCTTCAACAGTATGCTTTGTAGCTAAGTTATAAATATGAACATCATTTTTTTGACCAAGGCGGTGAATACGTCCAATTCTTTGTTCAAGGCGCATTGGGTTCCATGGTAAGTCGTAATTAATCATATGGCTACAAAACTGTAAGTTAATACCTTCTCCGCCAGCTTCCGTTGCAATTAACACTTGAGCACGGTTTTGGAAAAGTTCCTTCATCCAATCTTTCTTCCCGCGTTTAAATCCGCCTCGGAATGGTACAGAAGAAATGCCGTGTTGTTGTAAAAACCATTGTAAATACATTTGTGATGCTCGGTATTCCGTGAATATGACGACTTTATCATTGATTTCTTGTATAAGCTCTAGAGCTTTAGTTGCCTTTGAGTTAAAAGGAATATGATTAATTTTATCCATTAGGACATCAATATGCGGGTCCTTTATGTAATGCTCATTTTCCTTCTGTCGTTTTTCTACATGTTTTTTTAATGAATAGTAAACAGCCTCACGACTACTGCACGCTTCCCTTTTTAAAGTTAATGATGAGAAAGCAGATGTGAAAGCATCTTGTCCTCGCCAATTTTCAATATCGTTATACAAAGCTTGTTCTTCTTCGTTAAACTCAACAAAAATTGTACGTACATGCCTCTTTGGCCAATCAATTCCAGTATTATGGCGTCTATTTCGGACCATTACTTTGTTAATGAGAGCTTTTAAGTCCTCATCTGATTCGGCTGAACGATTTTTTGAAGCGTAATATTCTTCGAAGTTTGATTGATTTCCTAAATGTCCTGGCTTTAATAAAGAAACAAGGTTGAAAATTTCATCAATCTTATTTTGAACAGGAGTTGCGGTTAGTAATAAACAAAACTTCTTTTTTAATCTTTGTGCAAATTCATAGTTTTTTGTTTTATTATTTTTCAGTTTATGTGCTTCATCGATAATGATAAGGTCATATTCTAAGTTTAAAACGATATCGCGATGTGGTGAACGCTTTGCAGTATCAATGGATGAGACAATCACATCAGCTTGCTCCCATGAATAGCTTTTCTTTTGCGCTACTGCTGGAATGAAAAATTTTGTGTTCAGTTCGTATGCCCATTGTGACACGAGAGAAGCTGGTACAAGTATGAGTACTTTTTTTACAAGCCCACGCACCATATATTCTTTTAAAATAAGTCCAGCTTCAATCGTTTTTCCAAGTCCTACTTCGTCTGCTAGTATCGCTTTACCGTTCATTTGTTCAATCACATTTTGAGCAACTTCTAATTGATGAGGAAGCGGTGTGAAATGGGATAAATGTTTCGGTGCTTGTAGTCCATCGAAAGTAGGAACAAGTAATGATTTTTCTGTTTCATAAGCTAAATGGTATAAATCCCAGTTTGTCCAAGGACCATCTTCATCAATTCTATTTAAAAAATTGTTTTGCCACGTCCGATCTACGGAAATATCAACATTCATTACAACTCTCCCACCTTTTATAAACTAAAGAAATTATTTTTAAGTGTATGATGATTCGCCTTGAAAGAAGGCATTATTATCGTTATTAAAGGCGATATGACAGACAATAATAACGTATGAAATCTCAAAAGCTGTATTTAATAAGATTAAGTGTAAAAAATTCTAAATTATTTTTTATGCTAGAATATTGATGAAATATAGCGAATGATGTTAGGATAATGGTGTGAAATGTGTGGAATCTTTCGTATTTTATCCAAGAAAGTGATTTTTTATTTACGCTTTCATAAAAAAATATAATGAGATTCCGTATATCCTATCTTTTCAGAATGAAAATGTTTAGATAAGGGAAACAACTTTTATTGATTTGTCAGAGCATAAGGGGGAGAGAGCATGATTACATTACAACGTACACCGTTATTTGATGTATACGCTAAGTATGGTGGGAAAACAATCGACTTCGGTGGTTGGGAATTACCAGTTCAATTTTCAAGCATTAAAGAAGAGCATGAAGCTGTACGTACAGCGGCAGGTTTGTTCGATGTATCTCATATGGGAGAAGTTGAAGTAAAGGGTGTAGATAGTTTAGCATTTTTACAACGTGTTGTTACAAATGACGTATCTACCTTAAAGGTAGGGGGCGCACAATATACAGCTATGTGCTACGAAAATGGTGGTACAGTAGATGATTTATTAATCTACAAACGTGGTGAAGAAGACTATTTATTAGTAATCAATGCATCAAATATCGAGAAAGATTACGAATGGTTAGCAAGTCATGTAATTGGCGATGCGACAGTAGTCAATGTTTCTAGTGAAGTTGCACAGCTTGCAATTCAAGGACCAAAAGCAGAAGGCATTTTACAAAAAGTTGTGTCAGAAGATTTGAAAGAAATTAAGTTCTTTAAATTTAAAAACGATATTCTTGTAGATGGAATTCCTGCACTTGTATCTCGTACGGGTTACACAGGTGAAGATGGATTTGAAATTTACTGTAAGAGTGAAGATGCTGCAAAACTTTGGGAGAAACTTCTTGAAGTGGGAGCAGAAGAAGGCTTAAAAGCATGTGGTTTAGGTGCTCGTGATACACTTCGCTTCGAAGCAACATTACCACTTTATGGTCAAGAATTATCGAAAGATATTACACCGATTGAAGCTGGAATTGGCTTTGCGGTAAAACCAAATAAAGAAGCAGACTTCTTTGGAAAAGAAACGTTAAAAGAGCAAAAAGAAAACGGTGCATCTCGTAAATTAGTCGGCATCGAAGTAATCGAACGCGGTATTCCTCGTACGCATTACCCTGTATTTATAGGCGAAGAAAAAATCGGGGAAGTAACGAGTGGTACACAATCTCCAACGTTAAAGAAAAGCATTGGTTTAGCACTAATTGATGTAAAATACGCAGCAGTTGATACAGAAGTAGAAATTGAAATTCGTAATAAACGCGTCAAAGCAGTAGTTGTTCCAACACCATTTTATAAACGTTCAAAGTAACGGGGAGAGGGGTAGATTTCATGTTGCATCGTTATCTTCCAATGACAGAAGAAGACAAAAAAGAAATGTTACAAACGATCGGCGTTCAAACGATCGATGAGTTATTCTCTGATATTCCAGAGAGTGTTCGTTTTAAAGGGGACTTAAAAATTAAAGAAGCAAAATCAGAGCCAGAGCTTTTAAAAGAGTTATCTCAAATGGCTGGCAAAAATGCGAACTTAAAAGAATACGCTTCTTTCTTAGGAGCAGGTGTATACGATCATTACGCTCCAGTAATTGTTGATCATGTGATTTCTCGTTCAGAATTTTATACAGCTTACACGCCATACCAACCAGAAATTTCACAAGGGGAATTACAAGCGATTTTTGAATTCCAAACGATGATTTGTGAATTAACAGGAATGGACGTAGCGAACTCTTCTATGTATGACGGAGGTACAGCTTTAGCTGAAGCAGCAATGCTGGCAGCTGGCCATACTCGTAAAAAGAAAATTCTTGTATCTAGTGCAGTTCATCCGGAATCAAGAGCAGTACTTGAAACATACGCAAAAGGTCAACATTTAGAAGTTGTTGAAATTAATCATAAAGATGGTGTAACAGATTTAGACGTATTACAAAGTGAAGTAGACGATACAGTTGCTTGTGTAATTGTTCAATATCCAAACTTCTTCGGACAAGTTGAAAAGTTAGCGGATATTGAAAAAATCGTTCACCAACAAAAATCATTATTTATCGTTTCTTCAAATCCATTATCATTAGGCGCATTAACACCACCAGGAAAATTTGGTGCTGATATTGTAATCGGTGATGCACAACCATTTGGTATTCCAACGCAGTTTGGTGGACCGCACTGTGGTTACTTTGCAACAACGAAAGCATTCATGCGTAAAATTCCAGGACGTCTTGTTGGACAAACTGTAGATTCAGATGGTAAACGTGGATTTGTATTAACGTTACAAGCGCGTGAACAGCATATTCGCCGTGATAAAGCGACGTCTAACATTTGTTCAAACCAAGCGTTAAATGCATTAGCAGCATCAGTTGCAATGACTGCACTTGGAAAACAAGGTGTGAAAGAAATGGCGCGTCAAAATATTTCTAAAGCACAATACGCAAAACGTCAATTCGAAGCGAAAGGCTTCACTGTAACATTTGCTGGTCCGTTCTTCAATGAGTTCGTTGTAGATTGCAAACGTCCAGTAAAAGAAGTAAACGATGCATTAATCCAAAAGAATATTATCGGTGGTTACGACCTAGGCCGTGATTATAAAGAGCATGAAAACCATATGCTTGTAGCAGTAACAGAGCTTCGTACAAAAGAGGAAATTGACACACTTGTAAACGAAATGGGGGCTATCCAATGAAGAACCAAGACCAAGCACTTATCTTTGAAGTGAGTAAAGAAGGACGCGTAGGATATAGCTTACCCAAATTAGATGTAGAAGAAGTGAAACTAGAAGATGTGTTCGAGAGCGATTATATTCGAGTAGAAGATGCTGAGTTACCAGAAGTATCTGAACTTGACATTATGCGCCACTATACAGCACTTTCAAACCGTAACCACGGTGTTGATTCTGGCTTCTATCCACTTGGATCTTGTACGATGAAATATAATCCGAAAATTAACGAAAACGTAGCTCGTTTTGCAGGATTTGCAAATATTCATCCACTTCAAGATGAAAAAACAGTACAAGGTGCAATGGAATTAATGTACGACTTGCAAGAGCATTTAATTGAAATTACAGGTATGGATACTGTTACTTTACAACCAGCAGCTGGTGCACACGGAGAATGGACAGGTTTAATGTTAATTCGTGCATACCATGAAGCAAATGGTGACTTTAACCGTACGAAAGTAATTGTTCCTGACTCTGCTCACGGAACGAATCCAGCATCTGCAACTGTAGCTGGTTTTGAAACAATTACAGTAAAATCAAATGAAAATGGTCTTGTTGACTTAGAAGATTTAAAACGTGTTGTAAACGAAGAAACAGCGGCACTTATGTTAACAAATCCTAATACATTAGGTCTATTCGAAGAAAATATTTTAGAAATGGCAGAAATTGTCCATAACGCAGGCGGTAAATTATACTATGATGGTGCAAACTTAAATGCAGTATTAAGCCAAGCACGCCCAGGAGATATGGGATTTGACGTTGTGCATTTAAACCTTCATAAAACATTTACAGGTCCTCACGGCGGCGGTGGCCCAGGTTCTGGTCCAGTAGGTGTGAAAGCTGATTTAATTCCTTACTTACCAAAACCAATTTTAGAGAAAACAGAAGATGGTTATCGCTTCAATTACGATCGTCCAGAGGCAATTGGGCGTGTGAAACCATTCTATGGTAACTTCGGAATTAACGTTCGAGCGTACACATACATTCGTTCTATGGGTCCAGATGGACTACGTGCAGTAACTGAGTATGCTGTATTAAATGCAAACTATATGATGAGAAGATTAGCTCCGTTCTATGATCTTCCGTTCGATAGACATTGTAAGCATGAATTTGTATTATCAGGTCGTCGTCAAAAGAAACTTGGTGTACGTACACTAGATATTGCAAAACGTCTGCTTGATTTCGGTTACCATCCACCAACAATTTACTTCCCATTAAACGTGGAAGAATGTATTATGATTGAGCCAACAGAAACAGAATCAAAAGAAACATTAGATGGTTTCATTGATAAGATGATTCAAATCGCTAAAGAAGTAGAAGAAAATCCAGAAGTTGTACAAGAAGCACCACATACGACAGTCATTAAACGTCTAGACGAAACACTGGCTGCACGTAAACCAGTTTTACGTTATGAAAAGCTAGCTCCTGTACAAGTTTGATGAGAATAAAAAAGAACTCGCTACATGCGGGTTCTTTTTTTATTTGGAGAATTTGTGCAGAAATAGTAAAGAAAATGTTAAAAATTAAATTTTTTTGTTCCATATTGCTGTAAAGATGTAGTTTTATAGGTGGTTTTGTTGAAAAAGTCGGTTTGATAAAAGTATTTATTTTTGTTAGAATTTTATTGAAATTAAGAAGATGTAATGAGATAGGAAAGACTCATTTTTATTTATATGTGAAAAAACGAACAAGTTTGGGGGTGAAATTGTGGGATATCGGTGTTATAGAATGATATACCATTTAGAAAACGGAAAAACGATTAAAGATGTAAAAGAATTTTGTTATCGAGACCAAGGAAAAGTACTAGAAAGAGTAGCGCATCGTGTAATGGATAATAGAGAAGTGACGGCGATTGATAAGCAAGGAACAATCATTTCAATAGCGTGTGAGGACATCATAAAGGTGGAACTTGATTACATAACAGAAAGTTAACCTTGAGTCATATCGAATTATTCGATAAAATATACTGTTGAATGGCGAAGTGAGAAGAGAGGAGTTTATCATGGGTAGTACAAGACACTTTTATATGTTTATCTTAGCGTTTGTTCTTGTTGTGGCATTAACGATTTATTTAATTGTTGATAGCAGCTGGTACAACACAGTTCATCCGGCATTCCTTCTGTTTATGTATATAGGAATTGCGGTAGTGAGTTTCGGAATGAGAGACGAGATGTTAGATCGCTTTGAAAAGTGATACATATACGAAAGACCAACAGGAAAATGTTGGTCTTTTTTTCTTGCCAAAAATAGGATGCTGTGTATATACTGTGTATATAAGGTATATACAGTATATACACACTGGAGGAAAACATGAATATTATTATTTCGAATTCTTCCCAAGACCCTATTTATGTGCAAATAAGAAAACAATTAAGCCAGCTTATTTTAAATGGTGGTTTAAAGGGTGGAGACCAATTACCGTCTATTCGTAGCTTAGCGAAGGAATTACAAATTAGTGTAATTACAACGAAGCGTGCGTACGAAGAGCTTGAAAAAGAAGGATACATAGAAACGGTCGCTGGGAAGGGGACTTATGTTTCACGTAAAAATAATGAACTACTAAAAGAACAGCGGCTACGTCTATTGGAGAATAAAGCTGAAGAAATTGTGAAAGAAAGTAAAGTGTTGCAGCTGTCGCTTGAAGACTTACAGCAGATGATTGCGTGTTTATACGAGGGGGAATAAGGGATGTTAGAGTTAAAAAACGTTTGTAAAAGTTATGAAGATTTTGCAGTGGAAAATATAAGTTTTGCATTACCGCGTGGATATATTATGGGATTTGTCGGACCGAACGGGGCCGGGAAAAGCACGACAATCAAAATGATTATGAATTTAATTAGAAAAGATAGTGGTGATATAAAAATTTTTGGCAAAGACAATAAGAAAGCCGAAAAGGAAATAAAACAAAATATCGGTTTTGTATATGATGAAAATCATTACTACGAAGATTTAACGTGTGAACAAATGAAACGTATTATTGCACCGTTATATAAAAAATGGGACGAAAAGCAGTATCAATCGTATATGCAGAGATTGCAAGTCCCAAAGTATAAAAAGATTAAAGAACTATCTAAAGGGATGAAAATGAAGTTTGCGATTGCTATCGCACTTTCGCATCATGCAGAGTTTATTATTATGGATGAACCGACAGCAGGATTAGATCCAGTTGTTCGAAGTGAATTACTTGATATGTTGCAAGAAATTGTAATGGAAGATGAAGTATCTGTATTATTCTCAACCCACATTACAACGGATTTAGAACGTATTGCAGATTATATTACGTTTATCAACGATGGAGAAATTATATTTACTGGTGAAAAAGATGAATTAATGGAGAACTACGTAATCGTAAAGGGAAGCAATGATTTATTAGATCGAGAAGGAAAAGAACTATTTGTTGGATTACGAAAAAATAAATTCGGTTTCGAAGGTTTAGCGAAGGATAAACAAGCAATTATCGATTGGTTTGGAAATGAGGTTGTAATAGAAAAGCCTACATTAGACGATATCATCGTTTACACTGCGAAAGGAAGAGGTGCTTATGCGTCAGCTCGTATATAAAGATTTGTTCTTTTTTCGGGTAATTTGGTTAGTGAATCTTGTTATGCCCCTTTTGTTCTTTATGTTAGATGCAAGTGGTGAATTGTTATTTCCAATGAGTTGTCTATTTATAACCTTTTCATCGGTTATGACGTTAACCGTTATGGATGAAAGAAATAAAAGTGACATTGTTATAAATAGTTTACCGGTAAGTCGAAAGGATATCATAATTGCTAGATATATTTCCTGTGCAATATTCATTGTTGGTGCCATTCTCTCTACGATGTTAGTTGTTTTTCTTATAAGAGGTATTGTGGTTATTAGTGATATCGGTGTATATCATCCTAATCTATACATTGAAATTCCATGGTATGAAGTCATAAATGGAGCTGTTTATGCCACATTTTTTGTTGTCACGTTTTTCCCTAGTTATTATGGTACAAAATCGAAGGTAGTAAGAAGTATAGGATCAGCAGCATCAATAGGAGTGGGTGTAATTCTTTGGATATTTATTAGTGATGGGCTGAATGAAACAACATCTTCATTCAGTGAGTGGATTATGAATCCAGTACATATTGGTGTATTTATAGTTGGAGGAATGATATTAGCTAGTGTCTATATCGTTTCTATGTTTCTTACAATTAAAATTTATGAAACGCGTGATTTATAGAGAGGAGAATTTATATGCAACAATTGATTTTGAAGGAGTTTTTCTTGCAGAAGAAGATGTTTCTTTTATATTTTTTAATACCTATTTTCTCTGTTTTTAGGAATCCAGTCCAACCCATGGGGATTGCAATAGGATTATTTATAACATGCAGTACGATCATATATATTTCTTTTTATTATGAAGAGAAAAGTAAAACAGAAAAAATATTAGTGAGTTTGCCTATAACGAGAACAGAGATAGTTATAGCTAAATATATTGCAAGTTCATTATTTATTATGGCTGGTTTGAGTACAACTTTTATAGTCATAATATTAGGAAATATTCTATTGAACAGAGATATAGTTATGCCTGGATATGCAGTATTTTCAGCAATAGTAGCAACTTTGATTTATTGTGCAGTAACGATACCGACTAATTACATTGGGGGATATAAAGTTATTACTGTCTTGAATTTGATTATGCTTTTTCCTTTAATTGGTATGATTGGTCTTATGTGCAATATTTTTGGTGATAAAACAATTATGTTAAAAGTACTTCACTCTCAAGAGGCTACACAAGCAATGGGTGTTCTTGGTATCGGAGTATTAGTGAGTATATTCGTATCAATGTTCCTCTCAATGAAAATGTTTCAGGAGGCAGAGTTATAGAAGGGACATTTTCATATTAGGGGGTGTAATACATGATCAAGCAACTAATTTTAAAAGATTTCATCATTCAATGGAAATTTTTAATTTGGTACATACTGTATCCTGTTTTCTTTTATATGGCCTTAACAGATACGGAAAATTTATTCATCATTATGTCAGTAATTATTACAATTGGGGCAACAGTAAAAACATTTGAAGCAGATAGTAAAAATGAGAGTGAAGTTATAGTAAATAGTTTACCAATATTGAGAAAACAAATTGTGTATGCGAAATATATAGTAGCAATTATTATTCTTTTTATAAGTGTAACGGTCGGTTGTTTCACGATGGGAATGAAGAGCGGGGTTAACTTATTTGAATTTATTGAAACGACAATAGTTGCTAGTATTAGCTTTATTTTAGTGTATTTAAGCTTTGTATTACCAATATCCTTTTGGCTAGGGTATAAGAAAACTATTTTTATTACGATAGTAATATTCATGGCACCGATAGTTGTTTTAGAAGTTTTGTTTCAAATCAACTTGGAACAAATTCAATTATATAATACCTTGTTATTCATTGGTTCAATATGCATGTTCATAGCATCTATCTTCGTTTCAGTAAAAATATATGAAAAAAGAGAATTTTAAAAGGTGCCCTACAAAAGGCACCTTTTTCAATAACGACAATATGAAAGTAAGAGTTTATAAACAGAGAGGCTATTCGGTACATCTTTCGGAGTATGTAATATAAAGCTGAAAACGATAACGAGTATGAGAAAGAGGAAAAATAAAAATAGGATTTGCTTATGTATAGAATTTTGCATATTATCCACTCCTTTTTTAGGTAGTATGTCCAAAAGAAAGGAGCGTATGAAAAATGTTAGGGGGAGAATGATGAATAAAAGAAAATGGTTATATAGAATAGGGATATTTTTATTTTCAATCGGTCTCATATTATCAAATTTTTATTCAGATATACCATCACCATTTCCTAATTTACATAAAGGGGTCGGTATAAGTGTTGTCATAGTTGGTCTTCTTTGTCTTATCGCATCAAACTTCTATAGAAAGTCTGAATGAATATAAAAAAGGACAGTTACTCTTTTTCAGAAGTACTGTCCTTTTTAAATAATTTATTCCATAGTTTGGCGATACTCCATATAATGACGATTGCAATGGAGGCGATAATGGACCAAACAATTGATATAATTTCAAGTGTCATGTTAGGAAGGAATGTGAAAATGGATAATACTCTATGAAACAACCATTCTATTATATGAAAACTTATTTGTAATAGAATGACGATACCAAGTGTACTCCATGCTAACATTTGCCTTCCTTTTTCTTTCCACATGACATTCACCTCACGTTAGCTTAATAGTTTTAAGCCAACAGCGCCGCATAGAATGCAACTTAAGAAGGCAAGGCGACGCCAATCCGCTGATTCACGGAAAATTAGAATGCCTAGAAGTGCACTACCGGCAGTTCCGATTCCAGTCCAAATCGCGTAAGCAGTTCCCATCGGTAACGTGTCCATCGCAAGGGATAAGAAGAAGAAACTTACTGCGAAGTTAGCGATTAAAATAACTTTTGGTGCCCAGCCTTTCTTTTCAGTGGCTACTTTCATAAAGAGTACACCAATAATTTCACAAATACCAGCTAGAATTAAAAATACCCAAGCCATTTTATGCGGCCTCCTTCGCTTCTTTTTCTTCTGTTACTCGTTTTAAACCAATTACTCCGAAGAAGATTAAACCGATTAATAATACTTTTACAATAGAGAAAGGTTCTCCAAAGACGAAAATCTCTGTCAGAACGATTCCGCCAGCCCCAATTCCTGTGAAGACTGCATATACAGTGCCGACAGGTAAATCTTTATAAGCTCTAAATAATAAGACGAAACTAATTGTAATTAATAGCGCAACACCAGCCCATTCAAGTGGTGCCTCCGCTTTTTTTAGTCCAATCACCCAAAAGATTTCAATAATACCAGCTATGATTACATAAATCCAAGCCATGTGTCATTTCTCCTTCCTACCAGTCGTTAGGTAAAGGGCTTAAAAACGACGCATTGCAAAGGAGCAATCCGTCAGTTTGAAAGTCCGCGCCAAAATACTTTCCAAGAAGCGTCTAAACGTGTCTCAAAACGATTTAAACCTGCGTATAGTAGTTCAACCATGAGACCGTCAAGTAAGCATAGAAAAGCCTCTAAGGCATCTTTTACTTCAATGTTATGCAGCTCATCTTGTTCGCTTGCTCTTTTAAATACAGGGAATAAAAGTTTTCCGACGTTTTCAATGTGCACATTTGCTTTATTAATAATTTGTTCGCGAAATGCATCAGGCGGAAAATAAGAAGTTCGTAACCAAAACATGGATTCTTCACTTTCACCAAATCGTTTTGCATATCCTTTTAATAAATTTAATAGCAATTCTTCAGTGGACGAATTGGAAAAGCTTTCGATATCGCCTGTGAAGCTCTGCAAATCTTTTTGAAGAGCCGATTCTAAGCATATAAAATATAGCTCTTCTTTTCCTTTAAAGTGTGCGTAAATTGATGGTTTTTTAATCCCAACTTCTTGAGCAATATTTGCTAATGAAGTTCCTTCGTAGCCGTAGCGTGCGAAATGAGAAAGTGCTACAGCTTTAATGCGGTTTGCTGTCATTTTCATCCCCTACCTACCGTTCGTTAGGTTCATTATATGAGATAGGAAATATAAAGTCAATAGGTGAAAGACTGAAAAAGAGCGTTATCGTCAACGCTCCCTTTTAGACTGTTTTTCGCTCAATTAAATGGAATGAAAGTTCTTCTGAGTTCCCGGTTATTTGTTCGTCTTGCATCTGTTTATGGAATAAGGTGAAAGCGCGTGATCCCATCGTGAGACCAGGATGTTCAATGGTCGAAATGTCTAACGCCTTTGAAATTTCATGATTATCAAATCCAAGAATAGCGAGGTCTTCGGGGACTCGAATGCCATGTTTTTTAGCCTCTGTTAGTAAGCCGGCGGCAACTTGATCATTCGCTGTGAAAATAGCGGTTGGACGATTTTTCATCTTTAAAATACGATGAAGTATTTTTGCACCATCTTGCATCGTATAACATTGATGGAAAATCCAATCGGGATGTACTGTTTTACCATCTTTATGAAGTGTATCAGCAAATGCCTTTTCACGCTCCATAGAATTAGCACTTGTTTTTCTTGCTAAACAAATCGCGATTTTTTCATGGCCTTTATTGAGTAAATAGGCAGTACCGAGGCGGAAGCCTTCATAATGATCTACATAGACAGATGAAATGAGGGGGTGGTTCATTTTTTCACATGAAATAATAGGGGCAAATTTGGCGAAAGGTTCAATTTGTTCCCATGAACTCGTTTGAGAGCAAATAATCATTCCGTCGAATTGTTTCATTTTCATCATTTCAAGAACGCGAATTTCTTCAATACTATCGTAATTTGTTTGGCATAAATTAATGTGGTATCCAGCTGCTAATGCTTCGTTTCCGATTCCTTCAATAATGGTACTGAAGTAGGGGAGGTTAATAAAAGGGAGCATAACACCGATCGTATATGTTTTACCCTTTATTAAATGAATAGCATTTATATTTTTCGCATAGTTCAATTCTTCAACAGCATCTAGAACACGCTTACGTTTTTCTTCTTTTACGTAAGGGTGATTATTCAGGACACGAGAAACAGTTGATATAGATACACCAGCAGTTTTTGCAATTTGTTTTATATTGGCCATATGTATCACCTCTTTCTCTTATTATAAAGGGAAAAGAATAAGAAAGAAAAAATCTTGACCTGAAAAGCTTTTCACAAACTATGTTATTAAAGAAGCTTCTTTTTATTCGCGTAACCTTTTCATTTGGGCGTAAGAATGACAGGAGGCTTTTTGGTGTCTATAAAAAGTTTTGTCAAAATGTGTGAGAATAACGTGGAAAGTATTCAAAGGAGGAGTTTGCTAACGAAGCGAATATGAAGAGCATATAAACGCTTCATTTGTTAAGAGAGCGGTAGGAAAGGGCGGAAACAAATTGAAAAAAAGAATCATTTGTTTCGTGTTTTCTAGTCTAGTGCTAAGTTCGTGCTCGTTTCAGCAAACGATGCAAGAAGAAAAAAATTTTGTGGGAACAACAGGCGGGGCTATGGATCGTGTTACGGATCCCATTCCGCTTAAGGAAATCCCGAAATATTTTCCGGTGAAGTTTAAAGCTCCGACATTTTTACCATACGACATTACGAGTGATGTGAAGGGGGAAGTAAGGACGATTGGAAAAAGGAATAAGGTCTTAACGATTAAATATAAACAGCAGGAGCAAGGTAGGCGTGAATATATTGAGTTAAATGTTGCGGATTTTTCTTATAATTTTCCGGATTTCGTGGAAGAGAAACGATTTCAAGAGCAAATAAGATTGAATAATGGAGCAGCCGCTTATTTTAAAAATAAGGATGACTTTGAACGAGGGGAGGAGTTTGCGACGCTTATTTGGAAAGAGAAGGGGATTGAGTATCAGCTATTGTATCGTAATGTAGAAGAGAATGATGTAGATGTGATTAAGCAAAATTTATTATACATTGCGAACAATATGAAATGAAAAAACTAGCTGTATGATGCAGCTAGTTTTTGTATGTTATTATTTCTTTTTAATTTTTCCAGTCCACGTTTTGAATCCACCTTGTAATTGGTAGAAATCTTTGTAGCCTTGTTTCTTTAAGTATTGAGCCGCACGACCAGTACGGAATCCGCTTTGGCAGTATAAGTAAACTGGTTGATCTTTACGAAGTTCTTTATGACGAAGGCGAATTTGTGATAACGGAATGTTACGTGCGCCTAAAATATGCCCTGCAGTATATTCGTCTGCTTCGCGAATATCGATAAGCTGTGCTTTACGGTAACCAGCGCGAAACTCTTCTTCTGAAAGTGTTGTAATTAATTTTTTCTGATAGAAATACATCCATACAGTGTAGCCGATGAACGCTACGATTACGGCTAATAAAATAATCCAAGTTGTTGACACGATTCTATCGCTCCCTTTTTTCTTATCCTACTTTCAATATTATAATGCCCGTATGTATTTATGCAACAGATTCATTTGTATATACGAAGAAATTTCGTATTCTTTCACAAATTTTGTCGAATTTGGTAGACTAGAGAATGTGAAAAATAATTGGTTATATGAGGTGCAGGATGGGAAAAGAAAAATGGTGTTATATTAACTCTGGTCAATGTTCACCAGCATTTAATATGGCGTTAGATGAATGTTTATTAAATTGGCAAAGTGAAAAGAAAATGCAACCAACAATTCGTTTTTATGAATGGGAAGTACCAACATTAACAGTCGGTTATTTCCAGCGTGTTGAAAAAGATATTAATATGGATATAGTTAATGAAAAGAAATATGGATTCGTTCGTCGTCAAACAGGTGGTAGGGGTGTATTACACGATAAAGAATTAACGTACAGTGTTATTGTGTCTGAAGATCACCCGAATATGCCTAAAACAGTTACAGAAGCGTATCGTATTATTTCGCAAGGTTTATTAGATGGTTTTAAAGCGCTAGGATTAGAAGCGTATTACGCAGTTCCGAAAACAGAAGCAGATCGTGAAAATTTAAAAAATCCACGTTCAGGCGTATGTTTTGATGCACCATCTTGGTATGAAATTGTAGTAGAAGGAAGAAAAATTGCAGGTAGTGCGCAAACACGTCAAAAAGGTGTTATTTTACAGCACGGATCGATTCCGTTAGAAATAGATTTAGATGAATTATACGACCTATTTTTATTCCCGAACGAACGGGTGAAAGAACGTATGAAGAGTATGTTCTCTTCAAAAGCGGTAGCAATTAATGAATTGACAGA
This sequence comes from Bacillus luti, assembly GCF_001884105.1. Lineage (GTDB taxonomy): Bacteria > Bacillota > Bacilli > Bacillales > Bacillaceae_G > Bacillus_A > Bacillus_A luti. The sequence continues at coordinate 152,520 of NZ_MACI01000093.1, forward strand.
CCGTACATTTACGATCGAACAATTAATAAAAGCGTTTGAGGTTGGGTTTGAAAAAGGATTAGATGTAGAGCTTGTTCCGTATGAATTAACAGAAGAACAGTTACATGAAGTTCAAACGTTAGCGAAAGAAAAGTATGAAAGTGATGAATGGAATTATAAAAAATAAGAGATGGCGATTGCCACCTCTTATTTTTTTATCCCGCTATTTGCGGACAGTAAGCATCCTGCCCAAAAACTCTGCTGGGTAAAGAAGTTAGGCGGGAGCTGGGCTACCCGTAAACTCCCGATTTGTGAAGGCTAATAATCAGCGGGGGATGAACAAAACCCCCACTGATTAAAGTTTCACTTTATAGTAAATTAAGTACTTTTTCTACTTTGATTCCTTTATCTTGTAAAGAACGAAGGCGATTTACAACGTCCATAATTTCTTTGTCGAATGTAACGCTAATACCTTGGCTTTGTAGTTCTTCTTTTAAGCTTTCGATAGAATCATCTATGTCGATGCCAAGCTCGTAATCCTGACAAACTTCAATCGTCTTTTTCACGAGTTTAACATAATTTTCTTGTAATTTTGAGTTTGTTTCAGTCAAAGCAGGCTGCTTCGGTTTTGCAGGAGCAACCGGTGCTGTCTCTTGCTTTGTAACTGGAGTCGGTACTTCTTTTTTCACAGGTGCTGGAGTAGATAATTCTACAGCAGCTTCTACGCTGACTGGCTTCGGCGTTGATACCGGAGTAGGCTTAGGTATTGCAACAGGTGCTTCTACACGCGTAACAGGCTTTGGAGCAGGTGTAACTGCTTTTGGAGCTTCTACAACTACTTCTTTTTTCGGCGCTACTTCTACAGGTGCTTCTTCTTGCTCAGCAGCCTCTTTATTTTCTTTACTCCACATAACGCGTTCTATTTCTAGAGAAACATTGTTTTTGTTCATCGCTGTTAATGTAACTTTACCAACTTCAGCGTTTCCAGTGAAATCAACAATCTTATAAATAACACTCTTGTTCCAATCCACGTTTCCGCTCAAAAATAATTCTTCGTTACATTTCGGCGTTAAGCCCTCGATTTTAATTTCTGCGTTTACACCGTTTTCACTATATACCATAATTAGCGAAGCATTTACATCTTCGTCTGCTAACATTAGTTCACGTACCATTTTGCCGGTGCGTACTTGCGTTTTCTTCTTAACTGACATCTAATTTCTCCTCTCAAAAACTCAGTAATAATAAAAAAATCGTATAACGAAAAATAATTGCTCACGAAGATTTATGATACCGATAATAAAAGCATCACGTCAACAATTAACTTTAATTATTTTGCATTTTTCTTATTTTCTTTATGAAATTTTTCAATTTGTAAAATTAGACAGAAGAAAAACAGCCTTTTGAAAGGCTGTTAAAACGTGGAAAACTTTAGTGAGTGTTAATTTTTTTACGTTTCCCATACTAACGAGAGGAGGGAAGCGTATGAAACCATTTATGCCAAAAATCGTCTACTTTGAACCGAAGGCGCTTGAATATCCACTTGGAAAAGAGCTATATGAGAAGTTTACGAAGATGGGATTAGAAATCCGTGAAACGACGTCTCATAATCAAATTAGAAATTTGCCAGGCGAGAATGATTTGCAAAAATATCGTAATGCAAAGGCGACGCTTGTTGTTGGGGTGAGGAAGACATTAAAGTTTGATACGTCAAAACCATCAGCTGAATATGCAATCCCGCTTGCAACAGGGTGCATGGGACATTGTCATTATTGTTATTTGCAAACGACGCTTGGGAGTAAGCCTTACGTTCGTGTGTATGTTAATCTTGATGAAATATTTCAGAAGGCAAAGCAATACATGGACGAAAGAGCACCTGAAATAACAAGATTTGAAGCGGCGTGTACATCAGATATCGTTGGGATTGATCATTTAACACATGCATTAAAGCGGGCGATAGAGTTTATTGGAGAAAGTGAATACGGGCGTTTACGTTTCGTTACGAAATATTCGCACGTTGATCATTTGTTAGATGCAAAACATAATGGGAAAACTCGTTTCAGGTTTAGTATTAATTCACGGTATGTGATTAAAAATTTTGAGCCAGGGACATCACCCTTTGAAGAACGAATTGAAGCGGCTCGTAAAGTAGCAGGCGCGGGTTATCCACTTGGGTTTATTGTTGCGCCACTTTATATGCATGAAGGGTGGGAAGAAGGATACCGTGAACTATTTGAGCGACTGTACAATGCGCTAAAAGACTTGTCGATACCGAATTTAACGTTTGAATTAATTCAACATCGCTTTACAAAACCGGCAAAAAAGGTCATTCAAGAGCGTTATCCGAATACGAAACTTGAAATGGATGAAGAGAAGCGTAAATATAAATGGGGACGATACGGAATCGGAAAATACGTTTATAAAAAAGATGAAGCGGAAGTATTAGAAGAAACAATAAGAGGTTATATACATGAGTTTTTCCCTGATGCAGAAATACAATACTTTACTTAAGAAGAGTCTGTATACAGATACAGATTCTTTTTTGTTTTATATATTTAGGCTTGTTTTCAACTTGTCACGTTATTCTTTCTGGTGTATCATTTTATTGATTGCTTCGTACGGAATGAGCAAAATGAAATTGGATGGAGGAAACCGATGCCTACCCCTAGTATGGAAGATTATATTGAACAAATTTATTTGTTGATTGATGAAAAGGGTTATGCCCGCGTATCTGATATTGCTGAAGCGCTTAGTGTACATCCATCCTCTGTAACAAAAATGGTGCAAAAATTAGACAAAGATGAATATCTAATTTATGAAAAATATAGAGGGCTTGTATTAACATCAAAAGGTAAAAAAATCGGAGAACGTCTCGTATACCGTCATGACTTGCTAGAGCAATTTATGCGTATTATCGGTTTGGATGAAAGTAAAATTTACAATGATGTAGAAGGAATTGAACATCATTTAAGCTGGGAAGCAATTGACCGCATTGGTGATTTAGTGCAATACTTTGAACAAGATGAGGTTCGAGTGGAAACCCTTCGTGGTGTTCAAAAAGCAAATGAAGAGAAAAGTAATTAAGGGGAACGTATGTCGTTTCCTTTTTTATTTCAATCGAAAAGGATGGGAGAATTATGAAAGCAATTATTTTTGATTTTGATGGATTAATTGTGGACACAGAAACAATATGGTTTCACTCTTTCAGAGAAGCCGTTCATGAGTATGGCGGGGAGTTACCTTTAGAGGAATTTGCAAAATGTATTGGAACGACAGATGATGTACTATATGCATATTTAAATGAGCAATTAAAAGAGAAGTTTAACAAGCATTTATTAAAAGAAAAAGTGAAAACTTTACATAAAGAGAAAATGAAAATAACAGAAGCTCGTGACGGTGTAAAAGAATATTTAGAGGAAGCGAAAGAAATGGGATTGAAAATCGCATTAGCCTCTAGTTCATCTAGAGAATGGGTTATTCCTTTTTTGGAAGAGCTACAAATTCGAGATTATTTTGAAGTCATTAAAACGAGAGAAGATGTTGAAAAGGTAAAACCAGATCCAGCACTTTATCAAATTGCGATAAAAGATTTAGGGATTGATCCATCTGAAGCGGTTGTATTTGAAGACTCGTTAAACGGATTGAAAGCAGCGATTGCAGCAGGATTAAAGTGTGTCGTTGTACCTAATGATGTGACACGGAACTTACCCTTTGAAAATCATCACCTTCGAATTGAAAGTATGAAAGATAAAAGTTTGAAAGAAGTGCTTCAAAGTATAAAAAAAGACCGTATTTCCTAAAAGGAAGCACGGTCTTTCTTTTTGTTTTTCTTACCTTCAATGACAGTTAAATGAGATTGTTTTCTTTTTCGTTTCACAGTAGAAGAATTCCCTTTTTTGCCCTTGTCATTAGAAGCATTTGACTTAAAGAAAGAATTGCTTAGGGGTGCTACATTTTGTTTCCCGTGTTTGCGGTTCGATTGTTTTGCAGCGCGCTTATATGAGCTTTGCGAATTTGCAGAACCACTAGAATTTGTAAACATCTTGTATAGCAAATAAAAGATACCGACAACAAGTAACATGTACCCGATATTTCTTAATACACCCATTGGGTTTGTAATAACAGATGAAACAAGGCCGAATATTGCTAATCCGATAATAAGCACAACTATAGCGAATGTAAACGAACGACCGTTCATAAGGAACACCTCCTAAAAACATATATTAAAATTAGTATATTAACGATGAGGAAAGGAGTTGAACACCATTTTTAAATAATTATTGTTTGTTTTCTAAACGTAATAATTCTTCAAACGATGCAATGGCTACTTCCACTTGATCATCTGTTGGTTCTTTCGTTGTTAATAGTTGCAGCCATAATCCTGGATAGCCAAGTATACGCAATACAGGAACATCTCGTAATCGATTCGTAAATTGCAATACTTCAAACGAAATGCCGAGAACGACTGGAATTAATAAAATTCGGTTTACTACCCTTGCCCAAAGTGGATCTGTAGGGACGAGGAAATAAACAAACATTCCAATAATGACTGTAAATATAATAAAACTACTACCACATCTATAATGGAGGCGGGTTTGTTTTTGAACATTTTCAACAGTCAATGAAAGGTTATTCTCATAAGCATTGATCACTTTATGCTCCGCACCGTGGTACTGAAATACCCGCTTAATAAGTGGAGTTAAAGAAATAAAGTATATATAGCTCAATAATAGCATGAGCTTAATGACACTTTCGACAATGATTTGCCCTGTATGAGATGGGAAAATCGGTCTCGTTAATTCAGCTAGTAGTGCAGGAACTGCTGTGAAAATTACTTTTCCGAATATGAAAGATAAAACACCAACTGCTGCAACTCCTAATACCATCGTTAATTTTGATTGTTCTTCTTTTTTATTTGCAATTTGTTCGTCTTCTTCTGGGTGGACATCAAATCGTTCTGAAGCAAAGTTTAAATGCTTCGCTCCATTGGCACTTGCATCCACAATAGCTGCAATTCCTCGTAAAAATGGAATTTTTTTCAGGATAGATAATGCTTTGTTACGAACGCGTGGTAATCGATAAAATTCAATCGATTTATCTTTACGACGAACCGCTGTAACAGTATATTCTCTACCACCAAACATAACTCCTTCTATGACTGCTTGCCCGCCATATATTTGTTTTGACTCTTCTGCCATGTTAACACCAACCTGTATTTGTTTCTCTCTTATGTAGAAAAAGAGGCAATTGTCATACTGGGTTCTGTCATTTTGAAATAAGACAATCACCAAGTTTCCTTTATTTTATCGACAAATACAAGTAGATGACAAGGGGAAATGTTACGAGAGTCGGACATTTCTTATTCTTTTTATAGACAAATTTCGCAGTATTTAAACATGCTTCAAAACAGTTTCGGGCATACTATTGAACGGAGGTGTCGATGTGAGTCAAGAACAATTAGGAACGAGGAATTTTTTGCAAATTGGTTTGTTTGGTGGAATCTTTTGGGGAGGGATATGGTATTTCCTTCATATTTTTTCATTTACGGAAGCTGGACCGAATTATTTCCTTTTACCATTTGCGTTTGGGGGTTGGAAGGAAGGGGTATGGGGGAACGTGTTAGGAATTGTTTGTATGGGATTTCTTTCGATTTTAATTGCCTTTTTGTATAAAGCATTTTTTGCAAAATTTGAAGGGATTCTTCCAGGGATGATTTACGGTCTATTTTGGTGGGCGTTACTATTTTTCGGAATGGGGTTACTAGCGCCTGCTATTAAAAGTGCACTCCATTTACCGAAAGAAACAATTGTGACGACGATATGCATTTTTATATTGTATGGTGTGTTTATAGCATACTCTGTTTCCTACGCAGTGAATACCAATAAAGCCGAGCGAGAAGGGGAAGAGAAGACAAACTATTCAAATAAGTAACTCCTATGTTAAAATGTTGTATAGATATTTAATATTAAGGAGTTTTAAGCATATGAAAAAGGTACTCCTCGTAAACGGTCCTAACCTAAATCGCCTCGGTGTCAGAGAGGTAAATGTATATGGAAAGGGCACGCTAGCGACACTTGAAGCAGATATGAAGCAAGAAGCAGAAACAATGGGAGTGGAATTAGAATGTTTCCAATCAAATCATGAAGGCGCGATTATCGATCGTATTCATGAGGCGGAAGATATATATGAAGGGATCATTTTAAATCCTGGAGCATTTACGCATTATAGCTATGCGATTCGAGATGCAATTGCGAGCATTTCGATTTCTGTCATTGAAGTACATATTTCTAACATTCACCAGCGTGAGTCGTTCCGTCACGAATCTGTGACGGCAGCTGTTTGTGCGGGACAAATTGTTGGATTTGGTTTTTATGGCTATAAGTTAGCGTTATTTGCATTAATGGAGAAATTGAGGGAGGCATAAAGTAATGGAGAAAATTGAAAGATTAAGAAGTGCATTTGATGAGGCTGGTATTGACGGTATCTTGTTAACAAATGAACATAGTCGCAGATATATGGCTAACTTCACAGGAACAGCTGGTGTTGTACTGATTTCGAAAAATCGTGCTCAATTTATTACAGATTTCCGTTACGTAGAGCAGGCTACTAAGCAAGCTGTTGGATATGAGATTGTACAGCATGCAGGATTAATTATCGATGAAGTTGCAAAGCAAGTGAAGGAACTAGGAATTCAAAAGCTTGGCTTTGAGCAAGATACTCTTACATATAGTTCTTATTCAGCTCATAAAGAAGCGATCGATGCTGAATTTATCCCAACTTCTGGGCTTGTAGAAAAGTTACGCTTGATAAAGACTGATTCAGAGATTAAGATATTAAAGGAAGCTGCACAGATTGCAGATGCTGCCTTTGAACATATTCTATCATTCATTCGCCCGGGAGTATCTGAAATTGAAGTGTCAAATGAACTTGAATTTTTCATGAGAAAACAAGGAGCAACATCTTCTTCGTTTGATATTATCGTTGCTTCAGGTCTTCGTTCGGCATTACCGCACGGCGTGGCATCTGAAAAAGTGATAGAAACAGGAGATTTCGTTACATTAGACTTCGGCGCTTATTACAAAGGATATTGCTCTGATATTACTCGTACGATTGCAGTCGGTGAACCATCTGATAAATTGAAAGAAATTTATAATATCGTTTTAGAAGCACAACTTCGTGGTGTGAACGGTATTAAAGCTGGTTTAACAGGCCGTGAAGCAGATGCGCTAACGCGTGATTACATAACGGAAAAAGGATACGGTGAATACTTCGGACACTCTACTGGTCATGGAATCGGTCTTGAAATCCATGAGGCACCAGGTTTAGCGTTCCGTTCTGATACAGTACTTGAACCAGGTATGGCTGTAACAGTAGAACCAGGTATTTATATTCCAGGTATTGGCGGCGTACGTATTGAAGATGATATCATTGTAACGAGTGAAGGTAATGAAGTAATTACGAAATCACCAAAAGAACTTATTATTTTGTAATACACAGGAGGATTTTTTTACATGATTTCAGTAAACGATTTTCGTACAGGTTTAACAATTTCAGTGGATAATGCCCTTTGGCAAGTACTTGATTTCCAACACGTAAAGCCAGGTAAAGGTGCTGCTTTCGTTCGTTCGAAACTACGTAACATTCGCACAGGTTCTGTTCAAGAGAAAACATTCCGTGCTGGTGAGAAAGTAGAAAAAGCACATATCGAAAACCGTCGTATGCAATACTTATACGCGAGCGGTGAGGCTCACGTATTTATGGATAACGGAACTTATGAGCAAATCGAACTTGGTGAAAACCAAATCGAGCGCGAGCTTAAATTCCTAAAAGAAAACATGGAAGTAGCAATTATGACTTACCAAGGCGAAGTACTTGGTGTTGAACTTCCAAATACTGTTGAATTACAAGTGGCAGAAACAGAGCCTGGTATTAAAGGTGATACAGCTTCTAACGTAACAAAACCAGCTAAATTAGAAACTGGTCTTGTTGTACAAGTACCAATCTTCATTAACGAAGGCGAAATGCTTATCATCAACACTGGTGAAGGTAAATACGTTTCTCGTGCATAGTAAAAAAGCACTCGTGATTATCACGAGTGCTTTTTTTTATAGGAAATAGGGAAGGTAGTAAATCGCGGTGACAACAAAGCTAATTAAAACAAGTGAAAGAGTACCCGCTATATATGGTGTGAAAACGAATTGAAATGGTTTTATTTCACCAGTCTCAACGCCAGTTAATGTTTTATTTATTGTGTGATCCATGTTGTTATTTCTATAGTTACTCATAATAATTAACCATGTAATTGCAAATATTGCTAAACTACCAAGGAAAAAGGTATCCATAAATGACCAACCGACCAATATTGAAAAAAGATAAATAAGAGCTAATTCTACTACAATCGTTAAACTAATTTTTAATGCCTTCATGTACTTCCTCCTCAATTTTTAATTCCAACCAATTTAAAAAATTATCGTGTGATACGACATGTAGTGCACAAGATGACTTTACTTTTTTCTCTAATGCATCTTGTTCATCCGAAAACTCGGCTTCCACATGCAATGAAGTATAAGGTAATTTCTCTTGTGCTTTTCAAGAACGAATACTAGTTTTAGCATCAGCGAATACGTATGTAAGTTGTAAGTCTAAAAATGCAATTGTAAAGATCTCTTTTTTTAACCTCCTCGTTATAGCCTTTTCCCCAGTATGGATAGCCGAGTCAACTCCTGATGTGAGATTGCCTCTTCTCATTTGCATATCGTAAATCGAGTGGTAATACAGAGTAATATGCTGCATTGTTTATAATCTCTTTTGTTATTAAATATACCATAAAATACCACTTGATAATAAGAATATTCAGATAGAAAGAGGGTGGTAGAGAAAAATTATGTTTTTACTTCTGAAATAGACAACCCCTGCATATGGTTGTACAAATATATTCTTTTTTGGAATGTAGAATTCGTAACCGTTACGGGAGAAGGTGGGAGAATGAAACAGTGGCTAGCGGCAATGGAAACATCTGTGCTTGTAATGGGATTACTTCGGTTGTTTTCAGGTAGCGCGGAAATATTCGCCGCTTTGCTTATGCTTTATGTGAATGATGCGAAGAAAGCATTGTTTATAAATGGTATGTTGGCGTTTGTTGGGCCGACCGTATTAATTTTAACGATGACAATTGGGATAGCGAGTGTAGCAAGTGAGATTTCTTTCTTAAAACTCTTTTTTCTAGCACTTGGAATTGGCTGTATTTTTATCGCGTTGTTGAAATAAGTAAGCCAGGTATAGTGGGGAGAAGCATATGAAAGAAGTATTAGAGGTTTTACCGAAGACGATGAAACAGTTAGTGGAAGGGTGTAAGCAATATGATACTTTAGAGGAAATTCGGGTTCGAATTGGAAAACCGCTAGAGTGTATTGCACATGGAGAGGTATTTTTTTATGACTATATCACTACAGCAGAAGATGCTATTTACTTATTGAATAAGTTAAGTCAATTCTCGATTTATACGATGGAAGAGGAATTGAAACGAGGATATGTAACGCTTCGAGGGGGACATAGAATTGGTCTAGCTGGAAAAGTCATTACAGAAAAAAGCGCAGTGAAAATGATTCGTGATGTCTCTTCATTTAATATTCGTATTGCTCGTCAAAAAATAGGAATAGCTGAGCCACTTTTGCCGTATTTGTATGAAGCAAGATGGTTAAACACAATGGTAATTGGCCCACCGCAAACAGGGAAAACGACACTGTTAAGAGATGTAGCACGCTGCATGAGTCAAGGGGTAAGTGCCTCGGACATCCCTTCTTGTAAAGTGGGAATTGTTGATGAGCGGTCAGAAATTGCTGGCTGTGTGAAAGGAATCCCTCAGTATGAATTTGGCACACGAGTAGATGTGCTAGACGCATGTCCAAAGGCTGAAGGCATGATGATGATGATTCGTTCTATGAGCCCTGATATTTTAATTGTGGATGAAATTGGCCGTAAAGAAGATAGTGAAGCGATTATGGAGGCGGTGCATGCAGGGGTTCAGCTTTTCATAAGTGCACATGGATTCTCCTATGAAGATGTTGTGAAGCGGCCATCGCTACAGGCGGTGCTGGAACTGGGTGTATTTGATAGGTTTGTGGAACTGTCAAAAGCAAGAGGTCCAGGGACAGTTATGCAAGTGAAAGATAGAGATGGAAAACCAGTACTATCAAATAGAAAGGCTGGGGGCGTATGGTGAAAATAATTGGTGCAGTGTTAATAGTTGCAGTTAGCACCTTTTTCGGTTTTTCATACGCTAAGAGGTACAGTGAGAGACCGAGGCAACTTAGATTGTTAAAAGCGGCACTTCAATCACTAGAAGCAGAAATTATGTACGGGCACACACCTTTATCCGAAGCCGCTGAGCGATTAGTTAAACAAATGCCGAAGCCACTAAATTGGATATTTCAAAGTTTCGCTCAAAAATTAGAGAACGGAGAACAAACAGTAAGAGAAGCTTGGATAGATAGTTTGAAAGAGAACTGGAAGTTAACAGCATTTCAACAAACTGAGTATGAAATACTGCAGCAATTTGGTGAAACGCTCGGACAACATGATCGCGACTCTCAACAAAAACATATTCGCTTATGTATTACACATTTGGAGAGAGAAGAAGGAGAAGCGAAAGCATTACAACTGCAATATGAAAAAATGATTAAGAGTTTAGGAGTACTAGCAGGACTACTTATCGTAATTTTACTGCTATAGGAGGGAGAAAGGCGATGTCCATTGATGTTGGATTAATATTTCAAATCGCCGGAATCGGCATTGTTTTAGCTTTCATTCATACCGTACTAAAAGAATTAAAGCGTGAGGATATTGCAAATTGGGTTATCCTTGTCGGTTTTGTCGTTATTTTATTTCATGTTGCATTTTTAATTAATACGCTATTCGACAAGATTAAAAGTGTCTTTCTCTTCCAGTAAAGGAGGCGGTTCGAATCGAAATTATACAAATTGTCGGATTAGGCCTCGTTGCTACGTTTTTAGCAGCTGTTTTAAATCAGCATAAATCTAGTATTACATCATTATTTATTGTGTTTGTAGGCAGTGTAATGTTTCTTCTTTTAATCGATCAAATTCACGCTATTTTACAAATGATTGAGAGAGTAGCCAGTGAAGCGAAAGTTAGCAACGTATATGTAGAAACGTTATTAAAAATTATTGGGATTGCTTATATTGCCGAGTTTGGAGCGCAAATTACAAAGGATGCAGGGCAAGGTGCCATCGCTTCGAAAATTGAATTAGCTGGAAAAATCTTAATTCTCGTAATGGCAATTCCTATTTTGACGGTTGTAATTGAAACTATTCTCGGATTTTTACCGACGGGATAAGGGGGAGTGAATGTTGAGGAGGTTTGGAGCTAAGCTGCTATTTGCTTGCTTCCTTTTCTTTTCTTTACCAGTTGTTGTACAAGCTTCTCCTGTAGAAACAAACGTCGTTGATCAACAATTGGATAAGCTCGGAATTGAAGATGTGAAGCAATTTTGGGACGGGCTTGTTACAAAATATGGAGGCTACTTACCAGAGAGTCAAAAAGGAAGTTTTATGGAGTTTGTAAAGGGAGAAAAAGAATTCTCTATAAAAGAGTGGATGATAGGTTTATTAAAATATTTATTTCACGAGCTTGTTGCAAACGGAAAGCTACTTGGAACGCTCATTATGCTCACAATTTTTAGTGCACTGTTGCAATCATTGCAATCTGCTTTTTCAAAGAGTAGTGTAAGTAAAATTGCTGATGCAGTTGTATATATGGTGCTTATTATTTTCGCTTTAAATAGTTTTTATGTCGTTATGACATATGCAAGAGAAACGATACAAACAATGGTAGATTTCATACTAGCACTATTACCAATTTTGCTTGCGCTCATAGCAACCGGGGGCGGTGTTGTATCTGTATCGTTTTTTCATCCGATTATCATTTTCTTGATGAATACAAGTGGGCTTCTTATGAATTATATTGTTCTACCACTTTTATTACTTGCAACGATATTAAGTATTGTAAGTACGATGAGTGATCAATATAAAGTTACGAAATTGTCCAAGCTTTTGCAAAACGTTAGTGTCGGGATTATCGGTATCTTTTTAACGATTTTTTTGGGGGTATTATCTGTACAAGGAACAGCGACAGCTGTTGCTGATGGGATAGCGGTGAAAACTGCTAAATTTGTAACAGGGAACTTTATTCCTGTAGTAGGAAGGATGTTTACAGAGGCGGCGGATACTGTTATTAGTGCGTCAGGATTATTAAAAAACACAGTCGGAATTATCGGGCTCGTCATTCTATGCTTAATTGTCGCTTTTCCAGCGATTCAAATCTTTTGTATTGCGTTTATTTATAAGTTCGCAGCAGCAGTATTGCAACCAGTTGGAGGCGGAGCGATTATTCAATGTTTAGATATCATTGGACGGAGCATCATTTACGTATTTGCTTGCTTAGCTATCGTATCATTTATGTTCTTTTTAAGTATCACAATTATTATTGCTGCGGGGAACATTACACTTATGATGCGGTAGGGGGTGGAGAGTATGCAATTTGTTACAGAATGGATTAGAAATATTATCGTTTTTTTACTCTTAGCGACAATGCTTCATCTTATTCTTCCAAATTCCAATTTGCAAAAGTACGTTAAATTCGTTGTAAGTCTATTATTAGTTGTTTTAATTTTAACGCCCCTTTTTAAACTATTGCAAACAGATGTAAATGAAGTAATCGCAAATTTTAATGAAGAAAAGTACGTGGCAGAAGGATCTGTAAAAAATTCAATAGATTCGAAGAAAAAAGAAATACAAGCTCTAACACGTGCATATAGTTTAGAAGAGATGGCTACCAAAATGAAAAAAGAAGTAGGAAAAGAATTTGAGAAAAAGTATGGTATGGCAGTCTCTGAAATACAAATAGTCGCAGCGGAAAGTGCAGCGGAAGTAAAGTCAGCGAAAGATATTCAATCTGTTGTTGTGACGTTGAAAGAAAAAGAACGTAGTAAAAATGATGCAATTGAAACAGTAAAGCCAGTTGAAATTAACACGAAAGAACCTCCGAAAAAAGTAGAAGAAACGAATGTAGAAATGAAAGATTTCTTTTCAAGCAGGTGGCAACTAGAGAATAAACAAATCCAAGTTCAAATGGAAGGGAGGACAGGTAGAGTAAATGGACAATAAAGATAAAAATTCGAAGTTCTCATTTTTTCGAAACTTATTGAATGGGGATGAAAAAGAAAGCAATGAGAAGGGAAAAAAGGTGACACCTAAGTTTTTACTTGTCCTACTCATACTTGGAATTTTGCTTATGTTTTCTAGTAGTTTATTTTCAAGTAAAAAAGAAGAAGTACCTGTATTTAAAGAACAAAAAACTCAAAATCAAGAAAAAGATGTACCAACTTTCGGACAAAAAAATAACGATAGTATGTCAAATGTAGAAAAGTATGAAAAAGCGTATGAACAAGAATTAAAAGCAGCTTTAGAAGAAATAGCAGGAGTAAAAGATGTAACGATTAAAGTGAATTTGGATTCATCAGAAGAAAAAATATTAGAGAAAAATACAGTGAAACGTTCACAAACAACAGGTGAAACAGATAAGGCAGGCGGCAAGAGGGAAGTAGAGGACGAGTCTCTTGATGAAAAGACAGTCATTATACGTGAAGGGGATAAAGAAACTCCCGTTGTTTTACGAACAGAGAAACCGAAAGTGCGAGGTGTCCTTGTCGTAGCAAAGGGAGTGGATAACATACAAGTTAAAGCGATGGTAAAAGAAGCTGTCATACGGCTGCTAGATGTACCAGCTCATCGCGTTTCAGTATCACCGAAAAATTGATAGGGAGGAAATAAAGTGTTAAAAAAACAAACGGTTTGGTTATTAACGATGTTAAGTTTGGTGGTTGTACTATCTGTTTATTACGTAACAACTCCTGACAAAATGAATACAGCATCGCCGACAACAGGTGAAAAGATTGGACAAGAAAAACAAGGTACTGATAAAGCAGTAACAAATGAAACGCCAAGCAAAGAAACAACAAAAGAATCTTCAAACAAAGAAAATACAAGTAAGGAAACACCAAATAAAGAAACAGATAAAGAAACAGATAAAAAAGAGAGTGCCAAAAAAGAAACAAGTAAAAAAGAAGCTAACGTATCAGTTCAATCAAGTGATGAAAACTTCACAGCTTTACGCATGCAAATGGATGATCAGAGAAGTGAACAAAAAGCAAGATTACAAGAAGTAATGAATTCATCAAAATCTTCAGCAACAGAAAAGAGTAAAGCAAAAGATAATTTTGATGCAATTACTACAATGGAAACGAAACAAGAATTACTTGAAACAGTAATTAAGTCTCAAGGTGGATATAAAGATGCCCTTGTAAGAGCTGATGGAACTGACATTAGAGTAACTGTTAAAGCGGCAAAGCATTCACAAAAAGAAGCGAATAAAATTATACAGCTTGTAAGAAGTGAAGGCGGATCAAAAGATGTAGGTGTGAAATTTGATCCACCAGCAAAATAAATGGAATGTTAACCCGTGGGGAATTCCCCACGGGTTATTAGCGATTGTATGCACGTGGTAGGAAGAAATAAAGTTTTATGTACTTCAAAATAGTTAGATAAAAATAATAATAGAAAAAAGCTATCATTTTCGATAGCTTTTTTCTATATCATCTTTGAAGTTGTTTTTACTATGTTCAACTCGAAACGGAGAAATACGCTGTGAGTAAAAGATTAACGGTTCATGGTTGTGGTGATTACTTTTCCCAGATTTGACGTGGATGAAGAGAACAAATGCCCAGACCATTACGGCAGGTAAGAAGAGAATGAGCCATATCATATGTCCACACCTCGATACAATATATTTTCTACACTTTGAACATACTATTTTTATATGAAGGAACGATGAACGGTGTGTAAACAAAAAAATAATATTTGGTAAAAATATGTTATTGACTATAAATGAAGTGAAGAGTGGAGAGGGAATTGTATGTGTATTGTGTAGTATTTTTGAGAAGTAAGGAATGTTTTTTAGGAAGTGGTCTTGCCAATTTTGTGTGAAACTTGGTATTATTACTAGGTAATAATTTTTTTGGTGGAATAATATTTTTACAGGAGTTTCGATTTATTACAAAGAAAAATAAATTGGAATGTTTAAAAAATTTATCGTAAGATAGGAATAGTTAATATTTCTATTAGTAAATGAAATGAATTATCTAATAGAATACATCGTATTTTTACAGCCAATCTAGTTTTAGTATCTGTAAAAACGGGACAAACAAGAGTATGGGAGTGGATTTTACATGTTTAAAATTCAAGAAGTTCGTGAATTAATTAAATTAATTGATAGCTCTAATATTGATGAATTTGAATACAAAAAAGACGGTACCACAATTAAAATGAAAAAGCGTGGTAATGAAGTTGTTGCGATGCAAGCACCTGTAGCAAAACAAGTTATGCAACCAGTGGCACCTGTTGAAGTAGAAACAACAGTGGCAGCAGCACAAGTGGAAGCACCAAAACAAGAAGAGAAGAAAGCTATTCAAAATGAAAACCTACATAAAATTACATCACCGATGGTAGGTACATTCTATTCTTCTTCTTCGCCTGATACACCTGCATATGTAAGTGTAGGGGATAGAGTATCGAAAGATTCTATCGTATGCATTGTCGAGGCTATGAAATTATTTAACGAAATCGATGCTGATGTAGATGGCGAAATTGTTGAGATTCTTGTTAATAATGGACAGCTTGTTGAGTATGGACAACCGCTATTTCTTGTAAAAGCGTAATAAGGGAGTCTTTGTGATGATAAAAAAAGTATTAATAGCCAATCGTGGGGAAATTGCTGTACGAATTATTCGTGCTTGTAAAGAAATGGATATTGAAACAGTCGCAATTTATTCAGAAGCAGATAAAGAATCACTTCACGTGCAAATTGCAGATGAGGCGTATTGTGTAGGACCAACGGTTTCAAAAGAAAGCTATTTAAATTTGACGAACATTATTAGCGTTGCGAAGTTAACGGGCTGCGATGCTATACATCCAGGATACGGATTTTTAGCAGAGAATGCAGACTTTGCAGAGTTATGTCGTGAATGTAACTTGATTTTTATCGGTCCAAGTCCAGAAGCTATTTCAAAGATGGGCACAAAAGACGTTGCTCGTGATACAATGAAAGAAGCAGGGGTTCCGATTGTACCAGGTTCACAAGGGATTATTAAAAATACCGAAGAAGCGATCGAGCTTGCTAATCAAATTGGATATCCAGTTATTATTAAAGCGACTGCAGGTGGCGGCGGAAAAGGTATTCGTGTTGCACGCCATGAAGAAGAGCTTGTAAAAGGAATTCAAATTACACAGCAAGAAGCTAGTACCGCTTTTGGGAACCCTGGTGTATACTTAGAAAAGTACGTTGAAGATTTCCGCCATGTTGAGATTCAAATAATGGCAGATGCACATGGAAATGCCATTCATTTAGGAGAGCGTGATTGTACAATTCAGCGCCGTTTGCAAAAACTATTAGAAGAAAGTCCATCACCTGCGCTTGATGAAAATATTCGCAAGCAAATGGGTGAGGCGGCAGTTAAAGCGGCGGTAGCGGTTGATTATACAGGTGCTGGTACGGTTGAGTTTATTTATGAATATAAAACGAAAAGCTTTTATTTCATGGAGATGAATACGAGAATTCAAGTTGAGCATCCGGTTACTGAAATGGTAACAGGGATGGACTTAATTAAAGAACAAATTCTTGTAGCTTCTGGAGAAAAGTTATCGTTACAGCAAGAAGAAGTACAATTTAATGGTTGGGCAATTGAATGTCGAATTAATGCGGAAAACCCTGCCAAAAAATTTATGCCATCTCCAGGTAAAGTAGAAATGTACTTACCACCAGGCGGATTTGGTATTCGCGTCGATTCAGCTGTATATCCGGGATATTCAATCCCACCTTTCTATGATTCGATGGTTGCTAAATTAATTGTTCACGGAAAAACACGTGAAGAGGCAATTGCAAAAATGAAGCGAGCGCTTAGTGAATTTGTCATTGAAGGCGTACATACAACAATCCCGTTCCATTTGCAATTGCTAGATCATCCTGATTTTGTAAAAGGTGAGTTTAATACGAAATTTTTGGAAGAGCATGAACTTGTGACGCAGTGATACATTAAAGGAGGTTTTTTTCATGGCTGAACATATGTTAGATATGGGTCAAGATACAACTCTTGGTAAAGTAGAAATTGCACCAGAAGTAATCGAAGTAATTGCTGGTATTGCAGCTGCTGAGGTAGAAGGCGTAGCGGCAATGCGTGGTAATTTTGCTACAGATGTTGTTGAGAAGTTAGGTAAGAAAAATCATGGTAAAGGTGTAAAGGTTGAATTAGCAAACGAAGATATTATCGTTGATCTATATGTTGTAATGTATTTTGGCGTAGCAATTCCAGTTGTTGCACAAAAGATTCAAGACAACATTCGCCAAGCACTCTTTACAATGACAGGACTTGAGCCAAAAGAAGTGAACGTTCACATCGTTGGCGTAACATTCGAAACACAAAAAACAGAAATCGAACCAGTGTAAGAATGAAAAAGGTGCCTAGTAACATAGGCATCTTTTTTATCGTTTCATTTCTTCACAAATTACAACCCTCTAATTATTATACTATTTCAAAAAATGAGAAATAAAAAAGAAAACATTTCGTTTTTCCAAAAAACGTACATTGTGATAAGATATGGAACTTGAAGTTAATCTTTTTATTATTTTTCAGCCTTGTAACCCGTGTGTGAAACGATAAATTGTGTTATTATCATTGTATTATAAGGTTGGAAAATCAATGAAAACTGTAAGAGTAAGTGAATTGACGGCTTATAAATTATAATAATATAACAAAGCATAAGGAAAGACTTGAAGCATAAAGGAGAGTTACAATGAAACGTAGGACGGCTAGAGAAAGAGCTATGCAAGCATTATATCAAATGGATATTACAGGTGAATTAGAACCGAAAGTAGCGGTGGAAAACACGCTAGATGAAGGTGAAGAAACAAATGAGTTTCTAGAATCACTTGTTGTAGGTTTTGTAGAAAATAAAGAAGCAATTGATGAAGCGATTCGTCAAAATTTAAAAAAGTGGAAGCTTGAGCGAATTAGTATTGTTGACCGCAGTATTTTACGTGTAGCTGTGTATGAAATGAAATACATGGAAGAAATTCCACACAATGTAACAATTAACGAAGCAATTGAAATTGCTAAAACATTTGGGGATGAGGAATCTCGTCGTTTTATTAACGGCGTTTTATCTAATATAAAAGATACACTGTAATTTCTTTAAGGGGGAATCTTAAAATGGTAGCAGTAATCATCAAAGGAAATGAAGTTGCGGAGAAAAAACGAACACAATTAACAGAAGAAGTTGTGAAGTTGAAAGAGCAAGGGATTGTACCAGGATTAGCAGTTATTTTAGTTGGAGAAGATCCAGCATCTCGTTCTTACGTAAAAGGAAAAGAAAAAGGCTGTGAACAAGTAGGGATTTATTCAGAGCTAATTGAACTTCCTGAAACAATTACTGAGGAACGTTTGCTTGCTGAAATCGATCGCTTAAATGGCGATGACCGTATTAATGGCATATTAGTGCAATTACCTTTACCAAAACATATTGAAGAAAAAGCTATCATTGAAAGAATTTCACCAGAAAAGGATGTAGATGGATTTCACCCAATCAGCGTGGGACGTATGATGACGGGGCAAGATACATTCCTTCCATGTACACCGCATGGTATTGTAGAACTAGTAAAAGAAACGAATCTTGATATTTCGGGAAAACATGTTGTAGTAATTGGAAGAAGTAATATTGTCGGCAAACCAGTGGGACAATTGTTCTTAAATGAAAATGCAACTGTCACATACTGTCATTCTAAGACGCAAAATATGAAAGAGTTATCGAAGTTAGCGGACATTTTAATCGTAGCAGTTGGACGACCTAAAATGATAACAGCTGATTACATTAAAGAAGGAGCAGTTGTTATTGACGTTGGTGTAAATCGCCTAGAAACAGGAAAGCTTTGTGGTGATGTTGATTTTGACAACGTATTAGATGTTGCAGGTTACATTACGCCTGTTCCAAAGGGTGTTGGTCCAATGACGATTACAATGCTTCTTCATAATACTGTTGAATCTGCCAAGCGTGCAGGTGTTGTTTGTAAATAATTTGAATCGGCTATGAGGAGAGAGAGATGGAGAAACAATATTTAACCGTTACAGCATTAACACGCTATATAAAAACAAAAATAGAATACGACCCGCATTTGCAGTCTGTTTGGTTAAAAGGTGAAATTTCCAACTTTAAAAATCATAGTCGTGGTCATATGTATTTTACATTGAAAGATGAAAATGCAAGAATTGCAGCGGTTATGTTTGCGGGTCATAATCGTAATATTAAATTCAGACCAGAGAATGGAATGAAGGTACTCGTGAAAGGGAAAATCTCTGTTTACGAGGCGAGTGGTTCTTATCAAATTTATATTCAAGACATGCAACCTGATGGAATCGGAAACTTGCATTTAGCTTACGAACAGTTAAAAGTTCGTTTAGAGGAAGAAGGTTTGTTTTCTCAAGTTTATAAAAAAACAATTCCTCCGTATGCTAAAACAATAGGTGTGATTACGTCGCCAACAGGAGCAGCGATTCGTGATATTATAACAACGATTAAACGTCGTTATCCAATTGGAAATGTTATTGTATTTCCAGTACTTGTACAGGGGGAGTCAGCAGCTCCCTCAATTGTACAAGCAATTCGTACAGCGAATGAAATGAGAGAGATAGATGTACTAATCGTTGGACGCGGAGGAGGTTCTATTGAGGAATTGTGGGCTTTCAACGAAGAAATGGTTGCAAGAGCAATCTTTAAAAGTGAAATTCCTATTATTTCGGCAGTAGGCCATGAAACGGATTTTACAATCGCAGATTTTGTTGCAGATTTACGCGCGCCAACACCGACTGCAGCAGCTGAGCTGGCAGCACCTAACATTATAGAGTTGCGAGAAAAGGTATTACAAAGAACCCTCAGATTGCAAAGAGCGATGAGAGAGTTAGTACATAAAAAAGAAGAAAAATTACAAGTATTGCAAAAATCTTATGCGTTCCGTTATCCAAGACAAGTATATGAGCAAAAGGAAGAGCAATTAGATCGAGCATTAGAACAGCTTGTGTTAGCGAAAGAGCGCTATATTGATAAAAAAGTAAACCAGTTAAAACAGCTTTCATTTTATTTAGAGAAGCACCACCCATCTCAAAAAATTATGCAAACGAAGGTAGCAGTTGAAACGTTGCAAAAACAATTGCAACGTGAAATGCAAACGTTACTTCAAACGAAAGAATTTGCCTTCGTAAGAGCAGCTCAAAAACTTGAAGCATTAAGTCCTCTTAAAGTAATGATGAGAGGGTATGGGCTTGTATATGGTGAAGAGAAGCAAGTGTTAAAAAGTGTGAAAGATGTCAGCCTTGGAGATGCTGTTTCAGTTCAATTACAAGATGGAATACTAGATTGTAGCGTATCAGGCATAGAGGAGCGTGAATTGAATAATGGAAAATAAATTAAGCTTTGAAGAGGCAATTTCGCAACTTGAGCATCTCGTTTCTAAGCTAGAGCAAGGTGACGTACCTTTAGAAGAAGCAATCTCTTATTTTAAAGAGGGTATGGAGTTATCGAAGCTTTGTGATGAGAAATTGAAGAATGTACAAGAACAAATGGCAGTTATTCTTGGGGAAGATGGAGAGCTTGAACCGTTTACTGCTTTAGGAGATGAAGCATAGTGACTATCGCTTTTGATACTTTTTTGAAAGAAAGTAAAACTTTCGTAGAAGAGAAACTTGTAAGTTATGCAAATGAATTACAATGTCCTAATGTACTTCGTGAAGCGATGGCATATTCTTTGGAAGCGGGTGGAAAACGTCTCCGCCCGTTACTTTTATTTGCAACATTACAAGCGTTTGGGAAAGAAAGAAATCTTGGAGTAGGTGCAGCTTGCGCTCTTGAAATGATTCATACATACTCGTTAGTTCATGATGATTTACCTTGTATGGATGATGATGATTTAAGAAGAGGAAAGCCCACAAATCATAAAGTATTTGGTGAAGCGATGGCAGTTTTAGCGGGAGATGGTTTGTTGACGTATGCTTTTCAAGTAATTATGGCATATGAGCAAAAGGAAATCTCTGCTGAAAAAAAAGTAAGACTTGTACTTGAACTTGCAAAGGCAGCAGGACCCGAAGGAATGGTTGGCGGACAAGTGGCAGATATGGAAGCTGAGGGGAAATTGCTTACAATTGATGAATTGGAGTATATCCATAAGCATAAGACAGGGAAACTGCTTGAATTCGCTGTACTTGCAGGAGCGATACTTTCTGATGCCACAGAAGAGCAGGAAAAAAACTTACTTACGTTTGCAAAATATATCGGTCTAGCTTTCCAAATTCGAGATGATATTTTAGATGTAGAAGGAACCGAAGAAGAGATTGGAAAACCGATTGGTAGTGATGTTTCAAATGAAAAGAGCACATATACAACGTTATTTACTGTAGATAGAGCAAAAGATATTTTAGAAGACACAATTGCAAAAGCGAAAGATGCAATTAGCTCTTTGCAATTACAAGATGAATATCTAGTATCTATTTGCGACTTGATTGCAAAACGTAATAACTAATATAACAGCGTTTTCATTTGTTGAGTCATTCATCATTTTATGATATAAATGTAGGAAAAGGTTTTTCTTTTCTTGTTATTGGCAAAAATATATGTAGATTACATTGCCGTTATCACTTCGTGTTAGCGGCTATTTTTTTCATCGCCTAAAGAAATATGGTTTATAATAAGATTAGGGCACAATAGACTGGTTAATAGCAAAACAAGATGAAAAATAAAAAAGAGAATTTCTTGTGTTGTGTAAATGTTTCTTATAGTATTTGACATGTTGACAGATTATGAAATGAAAGTGAGTGATCCATGTGGATCTAACGCAAATTCAAAACCCTAGTTTTTTGAAAGATATGTCTATCAGTGAACTAGAGGGATTGAGTGAGGATATTCGTAAGTTTTTAATTGAAGAGCTCTCTCAAACAGGTGGACATATTGCACCTAATTTAGGTGTAGTAGAACTCACAATTGCTCTGCATAAATTATTTGATAGTCCGAAAGATAAATTTTTATGGGACGTAGGACATCAATCCTATGTACATAAAATTTTAACAGGACGTGCAAAAGAATTCGGCACATTAAGGCAATATCAAGGACTATGT
This sequence comes from Bacillus luti, assembly GCF_001884105.1. Taxonomy (GTDB): domain Bacteria; phylum Bacillota; class Bacilli; order Bacillales; family Bacillaceae_G; genus Bacillus_A; species Bacillus_A luti. The sequence goes on from NZ_MACI01000093.1 coordinate 174,784, forward strand.
GGTTTCCCAAAACGTTGCGAGAGTGAGCACGATGTATGGGAAACGGGCCATAGCTCGACATCATTATCTGCTGCAATGGGAATGGCTTTAGCACGTGATTTAAAGAAAACGAAAGAATATGTTATACCAATCATTGGAGATGGTGCTTTAACAGGCGGAATGGCTTTAGAGGCATTGAACCATATTGGACATGAAAAAACAGACATGATTGTTATTTTGAATGACAATGAAATGTCAATTGCACCAAACGTTGGTGCGCTTCATAATGTGCTTGGACGTCTACGTACCGCGGGAAAATACCATTGGGTAAAAGACGAACTAGAGTATATATTAAAGAAAATCCCAGCAGTCGGTGGGAAAGTTGCTGCGACAGCAGAGAAAATAAAAGATAGTCTTAAATATTTACTCGTATCTGGCGTCTTTTTTGAAGAGTTAGGCTTTACATACTTAGGTCCAGTCGATGGACACGATTATGAAAAGCTATTCGAAACGTTGCAATATGCAAAGAAAACAAAAGGCCCAGTGCTTGTTCATGTTATTACGAAAAAAGGAAAAGGTTATAAACCAGCTGAGAGTGATGTTATAGGAACTTGGCATGGAACAGGACCTTATAAAATTGAATCAGGTGACTTCGTTAAACCGAAAGAAGTTGCACCAGCATGGAGTGCTGTTGTTAGTGAAACAGTACTTAAGCTAGCGAGAACGGACGAGCGTATCGTTGCAATTACACCTGCAATGCCTGTTGGATCGAAACTTGAGAAATTCCAAAAAGAATTCCCGGATCGTATGATTGATGTAGGTATTGCAGAACAGCATGCTACAACAATGGCAGCGGGTATGGCAACGCAAGGTATGAAGCCATTCTTAGCGATTTATTCAACATTTTTACAAAGAGCATATGACCAAGTTGTTCATGATATATGCCGCCAAAATTTAAATGTTTTCATCGGAATCGATCGCTCTGGTTTAGTAGGCGCAGATGGTGAAACGCATCAAGGTGTATTTGACATCTCATTCTTACGTCACTTGCCGAATATGGTAATTATGATGCCAAAAGATGAAAATGAAGGGCAACATTTAGTATATACGGCGATGCAATATGAAGATGGACCAATCGCATTACGTTATGCGCGTGGTAATGGACTTGGTGTTCATATGGATGAAGAATTAAAGGCGATTCCAATCGGTTCATGGGAAACGTTAAAAGAAGGTACACAAGCGGCTATTTTAACGTTTGGTACGACAATACCAATGGCAATGGAAGCAGCTGAGCGTCTTGAAAAAGCTGGAGTTTCAGTGAAAGTAGTGAACGCTCGCTTTATTAAACCGATGGATGAAGCATATTTACATGATCTCTTAGGAAAAAATATACCGATTTTAACGATTGAAGAAGCTTGTTTAATCGGTGGTTTTGGAACAGGAGTAGTTGAATTTGCATCTGAGAATGGGTACCATAGTACATTAATTGAACGAATGGGTATTCCGGATCGTTTCATAGAGCATGGTAGTGTAACAAAATTATTAGAAGAAATTGGTTTAACGACAGAAGCAGTTGTAGACCGTATTCATACAATGATTCCATCAAAACAAAAAAGGGCGTAACAAATGAGTGCAAAAAAAGAAAGAGTAGACGTACTATTAGTAGAGCGAGGACTTATAGAAACACGTGAGAAAGCAAAACGCGCCATTATGGCAGGTCTTGTATATGCAAATGAGATGAGACTTGATAAGCCAGGAGAGAAAATCCCACAAGATACAGAAATTACGGTGAAGGGACAAGTTATGCCGTACGTAAGCCGTGGTGGTTATAAACTTGAAAAGGCATTAGAGACATTCCATCTTGATTTACAAGATAAAGTTATGATAGATATTGGTTCATCAACTGGTGGCTTTACGGATTGTGCGCTTCAAAATGGAGCGAAATTATCTTATGCATTAGATGTAGGATACAATCAACTTGCGTGGAAATTACGTCAAGATGAGCGTGTTGTCGTAATGGAACGAACAAACTTCCGTTACGTAACACCAGCAGATTTAGAACGTGGTTTACCGCAATTTGCTAGTATCGATGTTTCATTTATATCATTAAAGCTTATATTGCCAGTTTTAAAAACAATGCTAATGCCTAATGGGGACGTAGCTGCGTTAATTAAACCGCAGTTTGAAGCTGGAAGAGAGCAAGTTGGGAAAAAAGGTATCGTTCGCGATAGAAAAGTACATGAAGCTGTCGTAGAAATGATTGTCGATTTTGCTTTAAAAGAAGGATACAATGTAGAAGGTTTAACATTCTCACCAATTACGGGCGGGGATGGTAATATTGAATTTTTAATCCATCTGAAATGGCATGGTGAACGTGAGAATGGCGAAAATCATTCTCCAGTTTCTGTTGAGCAAGTTGTTACAGAAGCGCATGACGTTCTAAAACAAAAAGGAAAAGGGGAATAACATATGTTGTTCCTCTTTTTGTTGTAATTGTATAATGATTGTAAAAACAATTGTGTACAAGTAACGAATTATACGTTAACATAAATAAGTGAAGTATACCAATGTTTAAACTATGGTAAGAGATAGTGTGAGGTGCAAATGTATGAATAAAGGTCAGCGCCATATTAAAATCAGGGAAATTATTGCGAACAAAGAAATTGAAACACAAGATGAATTAGTTGATATTTTACGTAATGAGGGATTTAATGTAACGCAAGCGACAGTATCGCGCGATATTAAAGAGCTGCACTTAGTGAAAGTGCCATTACATGATGGTCGCTATAAATATAGCTTGCCAGCAGATCAACGATTTAACCCGTTGCAAAAATTAAAACGAAATCTAGTGGATTCATTTGTAAAATTAGACACGGCAGGACATATGCTTGTGCTAAAAACATTGCCTGGTAACGCTCATTCACTTGGGGCACTTATTGATCATTTAGAGTGGGATGAGATCATCGGAACCATCTGTGGTGATGATACTTGCTTAATTATTTGCCGTACACCTGAAGACACAGGTGTTGTCTCTGATCGTTTCTTAAATATGCTGTAACAAAAAAATCTTGTTTACTTTCCTCTATAAAGTGGAAAGTAAACAGGATATTTTTATGGATTAAAAATATGTATTTTCAATTGCAATATAATATTTTGTTCGAATAAAGTAAGAAAATAGGTGGATTGACCCGTAAAACAAATGTTTGGTACAATGGAGCGGGTTAGAAAAGTAATATATACATAAAACATATAGTATGACTATTTGAATAAAGAACTGAGAAAAGCCCTAATAGGGGATTAGTTTATAACGAGGTGAATGGGGCATTGTTATCGGAATTATCGATTAGAAACTTTGCTATTATTGAGGCATTAAATATTTCTTTTCAAAAAGGTTTAACGGTTTTAAGTGGTGAAACAGGGGCCGGGAAATCGATTATTATTGATGCGATTAGTTTGCTTGTAGGTGGCCGTGGTTCAGCAGAATTTGTTCGATACGGAACAGAAAAAGCTGAGATAGAGGGGCTATTTTATGTTGAAGATGATAAGCATCCATGTATTGCAAAGGCAGAAGAATTGGATATAGAAATAGAAGATGGCATGATTATTTTGAAGCGAGACATCGCTGCAAACGGAAAGAGTGTATGTCGTGTAAATGGAAAACTGGTTACACTTAGTATATTAAAAGAAATTGGGAAAACGCTTGTTGATATTCATGGACAGCATGAAACACAAGATTTAATGAATGAAGAGCGTCACCTATTTATGCTCGATCATTTTGATGGAGAGCGTATTGTTAAACAATTAGGTATATATCAAAACGTATACGCTGACTACGAGAAATTAAAAAAACAGTTGAAATCGTTAAGTGAAAATGAACAACAAATGGCACATCGCTTAGATTTAATTCAATTCCAACATGAAGAAATTCGTAAGGCGGATTTAAAGATGGATGAAGAAAATGAATTAATTGAGGAACGATTGCAAATTTCTAATTTTGAAAAGATTTATAAAGCGTTAGGTGATGCATATCGTTCGTTAAGTGCTGACGGACAAGGATTAGATAATGTAAGAAGCGCAATGGGACAAATGGAGAGTATTACACATTTAGATGAAGTGTATCAGGAAAATCATGATTCAATTGCAAATAGCTATTATTTATTAGAAGAAGTGGCGTATCAACTTAGAGAAAAGCTCGATATGATGGAATATGATCCGAATCGTCTAGATGAAATTGAGACACGTTTAAATGAAATTCGTATGTTAAAGAGAAAATATGGAAATACTGTAGAAGAGATTTTAGCGTATGCTGATAAAATTGAACAAGAAATTTTTACAATTGAAAATAAAGATGTTCATATTGAAACGACGAAGAAACAGTTAAAGGAATTAGAAAGTGTTATTCTGCAAGAAGCAACGTTATTAAGTACTATGCGTCATGAGCTTGCAGAGCATCTTACAAATGCCATTCATCAGGAATTAAAAGAATTATATATGGAAAAAACGAAATTTGAAGTGAGAATCATGAAGAGAGAAGGAAATGCAGAAGAACCTCTTGTGGAAGGTACACCAGTAAGATTGACGGCGGATGGTTATGATCATGTGGAATTTTATATTTCAACGAACCCAGGTGAACCGCTAAAACCACTTTCAAAGGTCGCTTCCGGCGGGGAGTTATCTCGTATTATTTTAGCTTTAAAAAGTATTTTTTCTAAGCATCAAGGTGTTGCGTCTGTTATTTTTGATGAAGTGGATACAGGTGTGAGTGGCCGAGTTGCACAGGCTATTGCGGAGAAGATTTATCGTGTATCAGTAAACTCGCAAGTACTTTGTATTACGCACTTACCTCAAGTAGCTTCAATGGCGGATTCACATTTATTTATTCGAAAACAGGTAGCGAATGATCGGACAATTACATCAGTTACTGTTTTAACTATGGAGGATAAAGTAACAGAAATAGCTCGAATGATTTCTGGTGTGGAAATTACGGATTTAACGACAGAACATGCGAAAGAGTTACTTACGCAAGCGCATCATTTTAAACAGACAGCAGAGGCTATCCAGTAATGGATAGCTTTTTTTCTCAAATAACGATTTCTTAATTCTTCCGGTTATAAATAAAGCATTGCAAGGAGAGATTAAAAAGTGAAGCCAAGAGGCTGAATGTGGGGTAGGAGCGAGGAGAGTGAACAAATTGAAATTAGAAAGATTTCGCAAAATAATAGGTCTTTGTCTCCTTGTTTCTTTAGTTTTTATTGGATGTTTTAAACCGCTTCGAACGTTTATTTCATCACCGAAACAACTTGTTATTTTTGAAGGGCAACAATCAGAAATAGCTTCATTACCAGTTTTTCAAGCTTCATCTACAGATCGTCATGTATTTACAGTGAGTTCGAACGAACAAAAACAAGGACTTATGGTAAATTCTCATCAAAATGGTGAAGCAGATATGGTGTTTCAGCTTGCTGGTTTTCCAGTGAAAAAAGTAAATGTAAAAGTGCTGAAAGATTTTAAAGTTATTCCAGGTGGACAATCGATTGGTGTAAAATTAAACACAAAAGGTGTACTTGTTGTAGGCCATCATTTAATTCAAACTGAAAAAGGTAAAATATCTCCTGGTGAAACAGCAGGTGTGCAAATTGGAGATATGATTACTGAAATTAATGGTAAAACAATTGAAAGAATGAGTGATGTAGCACCATTTGTTCATAGTAGTGGTGAAACAGGTGAGCCGCTTAATCTTGTTTTGTTACGAGATGGAAAATACATTCGCACTAAGTTAACACCACAAAAAGATAGTGGTGAATCTTCTTATCGTATTGGCTTATATATTCGAGATTCGGCAGCTGGAATCGGAACGATGACATTTGTTCATCCAGATTCTATGAAATACGGGGCGCTTGGTCATGTTATTTCTGATAATGACACAAAAAAACCGATTCAAGTTGAAGATGGGCAAATTATGCGTTCAACAGTTACATCAATTGAAAGAGGAAGTCATGGGAATCCAGGAGAGAAATTAGCGAGGTTCTCACCAGATCGTGAAGTGATTGGTAATATTACAATAAATAGTCCGTTTGGCATTTTTGGGAAATTAAATACAAATATGACAAATGGTATAATGGATAAAGCAATGCCTATTGCATTATCAAATCAAGTAAAAGAGGGACCAGCAAAGATTTTAACAGTTATTGATCAAGATAAAGTAGAATCGTTTGATATTGAAGTTGTTAGTACAGTACCGCAAAAATTTCCAGCTACAAAAGGTATGGTTATCAAAGTAACAGATAAACGTTTATTAGCGAAAACGGGTGGTATCGTACAAGGAATGAGTGGAAGCCCAATCGTACAAAACGGGAAAGTAATTGGTGCTGTTACGCATGTATTTGTAAATGATCCAACGTCAGGATACGGTGTTCATATTGAATGGATGTTACATGAGGCTGGAATTAATATTTATGATCAAGAAAAAAAAGCGAGCTAATTTATTAATTAGCTCGCTTTTTCTGTTTAAAAATTCGTTGAAATTTTGTAAAAGCTCCGCAAGAGGTGTTTTTTGTTGTAAAATAAAAGGAAAGGGTTGAACGTTTCGTTGTATTTCTATGATGGAATGTGTTGTGAAAGGAAAAAAATGAACGATAAACATATTTTTTTGTGATTTTATCGGAAAGTAACAAACTTTAAAAGGGAATTTTCACACAATTGTCGAACAATTCATGTAGCCTAGAAGGATACACATGTCGGAGAATCGATTCGGTAAGGGAGGAAAAGCTGTGGAGAAAATTAAAGTATGTCTTGTGGATGATAATAAAGAATTAGTATCAATGCTAGAGAGTTATGTTGCTGCTCAAGATGATATGGAAGTAATTGGAACTGCTTATAATGGACAAGAGTGTTTAAACTTATTGAAAGACAGGCAGCCGGATGTACTCGTATTAGACATTATTATGCCACATCTAGATGGTTTAGCTGTATTAGAAAAAATGCGCCACATTGAAAGGCTAAGACAGCCTAGCGTAATTATGTTAACAGCATTTGGACAAGAAGATGTGACGAAAAAAGCAGTTGATTTAGGTGCTTCATATTTCATATTAAAACCATTTGATATGGAGAATTTAACAAGTCATATTCGTCAAGTGAGTGGTAAGGTAAACGCTACCATTAAACGTCCATTGCCATCTTTCCGATCAGCGACAACAGTAGATGGAAAACCGAAAAACTTAGATGCGAGTATTACGAGTATCATTCATGAAATTGGTGTACCTGCTCATATTAAAGGGTATATGTATTTACGAGAAGCGATCTCTATGGTATACAATGACATCGAATTATTAGGATCTATTACGAAAGTATTATATCCAGATATCGCGAAAAAGTATAATACAACAGCAAGTCGTGTTGAACGAGCAATCCGTCACGCAATAGAGGTAGCTTGGAGCCGTGGGAATATAGATTCTATTTCGTCCTTATTCGGTTATACAGTATCCATGTCAAAAGCAAAACCTACGAATTCTGAATTCATTGCGATGGTTGCGGATAAGCTGAGACTGGAACATAAGGCTAGCTGAGAGTAGGTATACTAAAGAGTTTACTCTTTAGTGAAACCGATGAATTATTGAATTTCATACTGAATATCGATTTTAAAACAAATAAATTGTTTTACCTAAAGACCAATGGATTTTATAATTCATTGGTCTTTTTATTTACTTTGATTTAAGAATAGTGAGGCGATTTAGTGGGATATATATGTAGAAAGGGGCAGGGAAAAGAAGTGGGTTGTATAGGGAATACGTGGGTTTGACATCGTAATCTTGATAACGTATCATTGATTGGGAAATGATATAGGTATAGGAGAATATAAGAATGTCTGTAAAAAAAATAGTGGATCGATTGTATCCAATCATTGTTATGACGGTGTTTTTGGCTGTATTTTCAATGATAGTAAGTAAGTTTTTCATTCCGAAAGTAATTTTGATGAGTGGAGAATTTCCGTATCCGACTGAGGAGTATACTGCAAGCAAGATAGGCGTTGTTATAGTAGCGACACTTCTTTTATTTGCACTTTTCTTTATGTATTACAAATGGGTTATTAATAAAATGAAAAGAACGTATACAAATATTATGATTACCTTAGGGATAATAAGTATTTTGGTGGTAGAAATATTTATTACTTCTATAGCGTTTAACCCTGTTGTAGGGGATTATGCCATCCTTAAACAAGGAATTGTCTCGGTGTTTAATGGAGATAATCAATTTTTAGAAATGGGACAACTTCTATTTTATCCATATAATACACATATTGTATTATTAGGAGGATACTTTTCTAAATTAATAGGAAGCGTAGATTTAGCCATAAAAATATTACCAATAGTATGTATAACAGGTAGTATCATTTTAAATGTATTGATTGTAAGGAAGATTACAAACTTTAAAGTTGCTCACATATCGATTGTGTTATCTGTGCTAAACATTTTTATATATTGGCAGGCACCGGTTTTTTATACACATACATTAGTAATATTTTTTATTTCAGCAACGATGTATACATATTTGTGCTTGAAAACGGCCGAAACAAAAAGAATGCAGATTATTTTGTGGATTTTATTGGGAGTTTTCGCAGCTTGTACTTACATTATACGACCGACAGCATTGGCGGTAGCGTTAGCGATTTTAATTGAAAATATTTTAAAGTTTCGTAAGGGATATTCTGTAAAGGTGTTAAGTAGTGTTGTATTTTGTTTAATCCTTATTGTAAGTTTTAAGGGGATAACGACAAAGCTAAATCTTAGTACCGATAATGAAATTGAAAAAATTCCGTATACTCATTGGGTGAAAATGGGTTTAAACAAAGATACGTATGGTGTTTGGAATCAGGCAGATGCAGATTATATTGATGATGAAAACATAAAGAATACGAAGGACTTGAATGAACACAATAAAGAAGTTATAGTACAACGTTTCAATGAGCTTGGTGTAATGGGTTATGTACAACATTTGAATGAAAAAATAACTAGAGAATGGGTATCGAGTCAGTTTTCCATGTATCGTATTGGGCAATGGTTCGAGCAGAAGAATGACAAGGTAACTAATTTTGTGTCGAACTATAGTACAACGAAGTATGAAATCGTTACTATATATTCTTACATTATTAAATTATTCGTGTATATAGCTGTTATGGCGGCTGTTATTCTTTATACAAAGAAAGATGAAAAAGAATCGGAAGTTATACGAATTGCGATGATTAGTACATTAGGAGTATTTACTTTCTTGTTACTATGGGAAACAGCCCCGCATTATACGTATGAGGCATTTGCATTTATGAATATTCCAGCTTCTTTAGGATTGTATAAATTGTTTACGATTGTGACAAAGGATAAACACGGACAATTTGAATAATTAAAATATTATAGCAAACCCCCTCTTTTCATAAAAGAGGGGGTTTGCTATGTATAATTGAAGAGGGTTTGAAATTGGGGAATAGAATGTGCGTTACATATTTTTAGTGGAGAAGTCATCCGTGATATAATAGTTGATAATAAAAAGCCCTGCAAAACAGGACCATATTATTCTTCATCTTTATTTTGTTTTTCTAATTCAACTAGCTTTTGAATTAAAATGTGCTGTGGCATATGCATGAGCTGTTCAAGTGGGACACCTAACGCTTTTGATAGACGGACTGCAGTGTCTGGAGAAATTTGTAATGGTCTCATAGAAGTACCTCCTTTTTCGTATAGTATAGCATAAGATTGGGGGAGTGAGGATGACTCTTATATTTGCACATCGTGGTGTAGCGGGAACGTACCCAGAAAATACAATGATTTCATTTGAAGCGGCGGAGTCTTTTAGAGCGGATGGAATTGAGCTTGATGTTCAATTAACGAAAGATGGAAAGGTTGTCGTCATTCATGATGAAACGGTGAACCGGACAACAAATGGGAAAGGTGCGGTTCGAAATTATTTATATGAGGATTTATGTAAGTTAGATGCAAGTTATAAATTTGGTGACAAAGTAGGTTTTTGTAAAATACCACTTTTAGAAGAGGTATTAAAATGGCTTGTAAAAACAGATTTGCTACTTAATATTGAACTTAAAAATAATAAAATCCCATATAGAGGTTTAGAAGAAGAGGTTATAACACTTGTGCGTAAATTTAGTCTGGAGGATCGGGTTATATTTTCATCGTTTAATCACTACAGTATGAAACGATGCCATATGATGGCTCCTGATATTCAAACAGCTATTTTATATCGCGAAGGTTTGCATAGTCCGTGGGCATATGCGAAAAAAATGGGTGCAACAGCAGTACATCCGAATTATCGTTACCTTCCAGATGCCATTGCTGAACTAACGATAGAAAGTGGTGTAGAGGTTCGCCCTTATACAATAAATGAAGAAACACTTATGCGTAAATATTTTGATATGAATATATCGGCGATTATTACGGATTATCCTGAAACAGCAAGAACTTTATTGCCTATAAAAAAATGAGACCGAGTGCAACGGTCTCATTTTTTATTTGTTAATAGAAGAAAATTTTTTCTATCTTCTAAAGCGGGCTTGAACTTTATTTCGTTTGCGGTCCCGGTGTAAGACGAAGCCACCAAAGATATAAAAGCCGAGTGCGAAGCAGAGAGCTCCGATTAAAAATTGTAACCATAGTATAGAGATTGGTGGAAATAGAATGCCGAATAAAGTATCCCTCATTAACTTAATGCCAAGCACGGCTAATGAAATAGGAATGAGTGCTAACAATAGAGCGAGGTAACGCTGCATACATAACGCTCCTTTTCAGATTATTTAGTATATTTTAATGATGTTATATGAAAAGGGGGTTTGTCAAGAGATTGCTGAACGAGTAAGATAAGGGTGTGAAAAAAATTGCAGAGATACTTCGAGAGGAAGTGTACGATATGAAACAAAAGGTGTTAATTGTTGGTGCAGGTGAAGGTGGCAGTACACTGCTGAATCTGTTACAAAGTTCGAATATATTTCAAATTATAGGGATTATAGATATAAATCCGATGGCGAAAGGATTACAAATTGCTAAGGAATATGGGATTACGATTGGAGAAAGTATAACTCCGTTTCTTTCTATGCACCTCGATGTCATGTTTGATATGACAGGTGACGATAATCTACATAAAGTTTTATTAGAGAAAAAGGATAAAGATACTCTTCTTATACCAGGTGATATTGCAAAAATTGTTACGAGATTAGCGCATGAGAAGGAAGATTTAATTAGAAAGTTAGAAGAACAAACACAACAAGGGGATTTAATTTTAAATTCTACACATGACGGTATGATTGTCATCGATCGAGAGGGGCAAGTCCGCCTTTTTAATAAAAGTGCGGAGCGTATTATCGGATATAAAAAAGAAAACGCAATAGGGAAACATATTTTAGATGTGATCCCAACGAGTAAGTTGCTTCGTATCATACGAACGAAACAAATAGAAGTGAATTATGAACTGACGTTAGAGAATGAAAAGAAAATTATTACAACACGTATTCCAATATTGAAAGAGGGAGGAGAGGTACAAGGGGCGTTTGCGATTTTTAAAGATATTACGGAAGTCGTAGATCTCGCGGAAGAAGTTACAGATTTGAAGGAAATTCAAACGTTACTTGAGGCGATTATTAACTCATCTGAGGAAGCGATTTCTGTCGTGGACGAAAAAGGAAGAGGGTTAGTAATTAACCCCGCCTATACGAAATTAACTGGATTAACAGAAGAAGATATACTTGGACAACCAGCTACAACAGATATTGTAGAAGGTGAAAGTATGCATATGAAAGTACTTCGAACACGCCGTGCGGTACGCGGAATACATATGAAAATTGGTCAAAAAAAGCGAGATGTAATCGTAAACGTAGCACCAGTCATTGTTGATGGTATATTGAAAGGAAGCGTCGGTGTAATTCGTGACGTATCAGAAATTCAAAAGTTAACCAATGAATTGAATAGAGCAAGGCAAATCATTCGAACATTAGAAGCGAAATATGCATTTGATGATATTGTCGGAAATTCAGATGAAACAACGGCAGCTATCGAGCAGGCGAAACTTGGGGCGAATACACCAGCAACAGTATTACTACGCGGAGAGTCAGGGACAGGTAAAGAATTGTTTGCACATGCTATCCATAATGGAAGTAATCGAAAATATAATAAGTTCGTTCGTGTAAACTGTGCAGCTATTTCTGAGACGTTGTTAGAAAGTGAATTATTCGGTTATGAGGAGGGTGCATTTTCTGGAGCGAAAAGAGGCGGGAAACGTGGATTCTTTGAGGAAGCGAATAATGGCAGTATCTTTTTAGATGAAATAGGAGAGTTATCTGCTAATACACAGGCGAAACTCCTCCGCGTGCTGCAAGAAAAAGAAATTGTAAAAGTTGGTGGGACGAAAGCGATACCTATTAATGTCCGGGTAATTGCAGCGACACATGTGAATTTGGAAAAGGCTATTTTAGAAGGAGAATTTAGGGAAGACCTTTATTATCGTTTAAATAAAATCCCGATTCAAATTCCATCTCTTCGTCAGCGTAAAGGCGATATACCAGCGATTGCAGAGAGATTAATTCAAAAAATAAATCAAGATTATGGCCGAAATGTAGAGGGGCTCACTGATTCGGCTATTTCATATTTACAGTCATATGAATGGCCTGGAAATGTGAGGGAGCTTGAAAACATTTTAGGGAGAGCTATTATTTTTATGAATTATAACGAGATATATATTGATGTGCAGCATTTACCACCTTTACATAAAGAAGAGCAGCTGGAGTTAAAACAAAATAACTTATTACCTGTATTAGAAGAAAAGCCACTTGAGCATTTAGTGACAGAGTTTGAAGGGAATATCATTCATGAATATTTAGATAAATTTGATGGAAATAAAACAAAAACTGCAAGAGCGCTAGGAATTTCAGTTCGGAATTTATATTATAAGCTAGAAAAGTATGACTATGCAAAAAATAGCATGCAATAAATTGCGTACCGTGCAATTTATTGCATGGTATACAAAAAGTGACAAAATAAGACAGAATCTTTTGTTATTTTCCAAAGTATTGATTTTACTGCATTTTGAATGCGTTTTCATAATTGGTAAGACCACTTTTAAAAGTTGGCACGGTATTTGCTTTATAAATAGACGAGGGACGACGGAAAGGGTTGATTACAAAATATGAAGTTAGAACACTTAATTGATCAAGCAGCAGGAAAGCCTAAAAAAACTGTGGCTGTAGCAGTAGCTGAAGATCATGAAGTAATTGAAGCTGTAGCGAAAGCAATTACATTACAGCTAGCTCAATTTCGTCTATATGGAAATCAAGAAAAAATAATGGGGATGCTACAAGAACATGGTTTACAAACTTCAGAACATATTGAAGTGATTGCAGCAACATCAAATGCTGAGGCTGCAGAACTTTCTGTTAAATCTGTGAGAAACGGTGAAGCAGATGTGCTTATGAAGGGGAACATCCCAACAGCGAATATTTTGAAGGCTGTGTTAAATAAAGAGTGGGGGTTACGTAAAGGTAGCGTACTTTCACATGTAGCAGCGTTTGAAGTTCCGAATTATAATCGTCTTATTTTCGTTACAGATGCAGCGATGAACATCGCACCTGATGTAACACAGAAAGCTGCTATTATACAAAATACTGTAGAAGTTGCCCGGGCAATAGGAATTGAGTTGCCAAAAGTGGCGCCAATCGCAGCAGTAGAAGTTGTGAATCCAGCGATGCAGGCGACAATTGATGCAGCGATGTTAACACAAATGAATCGCCGCGGACAAATCAAAGATTGTATCGTTGATGGACCACTTGCTTTAGATAATGCAGTATCACAAATTGCAGCAGAGCATAAAGGCATAGTAAGTGATGTAGCAGGTAAGGCAGACATTTTACTCGTCCCAACGATTGAAGCTGGAAATGTGCTATATAAATCACTCGTTTACTTTGCAGATGCAAAAGTAGGAGCAATGATTGCAGGCGCAAAAGCACCGATTGTTTTAACATCTCGTGCTGATTCAGCAGAAACAAAAGTATATTCATTAGCATTGGCAGTTGCGACTGCTTCAAAATAAACCAAAAAGGGTAAAACATTAGGGGGAAACGACAATGACATTAGAAATCTTCGAATACTTAGAAAAATATGATTATGAGCAAGTGGTATTTTGTCAAGATAAAGAATCTGGTTTAAAAGCAATTATTGCAATTCATGATACAACTCTTGGACCAGCTCTTGGTGGAACAAGAATGTGGACATATGATTCTGAAGAAGCGGCGATTGAAGATGCATTGCGTCTTGCAAAAGGGATGACATACAAAAACGCAGCAGCTGGTCTAAACTTAGGTGGTGCGAAAACAGTAATTATCGGTGATCCACGTAAAGATAAGAGCGAAGCGATGTTCCGTGCATTAGGACGTTACATTCAAGGACTAAACGGACGTTACATTACAGCTGAAGATGTTGGTACAACTGTAGATGATATGGATATTATCCATGAAGAAACTGACTTTGTAACAGGTATTTCACCATCATTCGGTTCTTCTGGTAACCCATCTCCAGTAACTGCATACGGTGTTTATCGTGGTATGAAAGCAGCTGCGAAAGAAGCTTTCGGTACTGATAATTTAGAAGGAAAAGTAATTGCTGTTCAAGGTGTTGGTAACGTAGCATATCACCTATGCAAACATTTACACGCTGAAGGAGCTAAACTAATCGTTACAGATATTAACAAAGAAGCTGTACAACGTGCAGTAGAAGAATTCGGTGCAACAGCTGTTGAACCAAATGAAATTTACGCTGTTGAATGTGATATTTACGCACCATGTGCATTAGGTGCAACAGTTAACGATGAAACTATTCCACAACTTAAAGCAAAAGTAATCGCAGGTTCTGCAAATAACCAATTAAAAGAAGATCGTCACGGCGACATCATTCATGAAATGGGTATTGTATACGCACCAGATTATGTTATTAACGCAGGTGGCGTAATTAACGTAGCAGATGAATTATATGGATACAATAGAGAACGTGCATTAAAGCGTGTTGAGTCTATTTATGACACAATTGCAAAAGTAATCGAAATTTCAAAACGCGATGGCATTGCAACTTATGTAGCAGCAGATCGTTTAGCTGAAGAGCGCATCGCAAGCTTGAAAAACACTCGTAGCACATACTTACGCAACGGTCACGACATTATTAGCCGTCGCTAATCATTCATATATAACTTTTACAAAAGGTGTGGTTACCTCTTATGAGGTTTCCACTTCCTTTTGAATTTATTAGTGGAGGTAGCAACATTGTCTGTAAATCGAATTCTTGTTATTAACCCAGGTAGTACATCCACAAAAATTGGTGTTTTTGATAATGAAAGACCTGTTCTAGAAGAAACGATTCGTCATGACGTAGAACAGATTGGAAAATATAAGCGAATTATCGACCAATATGAGTTTCGTAAAGAAACGATTTTAGAAGTTCTACATTCTCACGGTATTAACATTTCAAAATTAAATGCTGTTTGTGGACGCGGTGGATTACTTCGTCCAATCGAAGGCGGTACGTATACAGTAAACGATGCGATGTTAGAAGATTTAAAAAATGGGTTTAGTGGTCATCACGCTTCAAACCTCGGAGGCATTTTAGCCTATGAAATTGCTTCTGGATTAAATATTCCTGCATTCATTGTGGATCCTGTCGTTGTAGATGAGATGGAGCCGATTGCTCGTATAAGTGGTATTGCTGGTATGGAACGCAAAAGTATTTTCCATGCATTAAATCAAAAAGCAGTTGCTCGTAAAGTAGCTGATCAATTAAATCACAAATACGAAGATTTAAATTTATTAGTTACACATATGGGCGGCGGTATTACAGTTGGTGCTCATAAAAAAGGAAAAGTTATCGATGTAAATAATGGTTTAAACGGAGAAGGACCATTTAGCCCAGAGCGTGCTGGTACAGTACCAGTAGGACAACTAGTTGAAATGTGTTTCTCTGGTGAGTATTACCGAGACGAAATGGTGAAACAGCTTGTCGGACAAGGTGGACTTGTAAGTCTAATCGGTACAAATGATGCGATTAAAGTAGAACAAATGGTTGAAAAAGGTGATCCTGAAGCAACTCTTATTTATAAAGCAATGGCATATCAAGTTGCAAAAGAAATTGGCGGAGCTAGTGCTGTGCTTCACGGGAAAATCGATGCAATCGTATTAACTGGTGGACTTGCGTACAGTAAAATTCTTGTTGATGAAATAAAAGAACGAGTGGACTGGATTGCAGATGTTATCGTACATCCAGGGGAAGATGAGTTAGAAGCGTTAGCAGAAGGAGCACTTCGTGTATTACGTGAAGAAGAAGCGGCGAAAGAGTATGTTGTAAGAGAAAAACAAACAGTAGCTAGGGGTTGAGATAATGGCAAGAGAATATGATTTAGTCATCGTTGGCGGCGGTACTGGTGGATATGTTGCTGCTATTCGTGCATCACAACTAGGTTTAAAAACTGCACTTGTTGAAAAAGAAAATCTTGGTGGTACTTGTTTACACAAAGGATGTATTCCTAGTAAAGCCCTTTTACGTAGTGCGGAAGTATATGCAACGGCTAAAAAAAGCGAAGAGTTCGGAGTTATTGCAAGTAATGTAGAACTAAACTTTGCGAAAGTACAAGAGCGTAAAGAGAAGATTGTAACGCAGCTTCATAAAGGCGTTCAACATTTAATGAAACAAGGTAAAATTGATGTGTTTGAAGGTATTGGCCGTATTCTTGGCCCATCTATTTTCTCTCCGATGCCAGGGACAATTTCAGTTGAACTTGCAAGTGGAGAAGAGAATGAAATGTTAATTCCAAAAAATGTACTTGTTGCAACAGGTTCTCGTCCAAATTCATTACCAGGTTTAGAGTTAGACGGAGAGTACGTAATGTCTTCAGATCATGCCCTAAAAATGGAAACGCTTCCTAGCTCGATCATTATCGTTGGTGGCGGTGTAATCGGTATTGAGTGGGCATCTATGCTTGCTGACTTCGGTGTAGAAGTTACAGTATTAGAGTATGCGAAAACGATACTACCACTAGAAGATCAAGACGTTTCAAAAGAAATGCAACGTCTATTCAAGAAAAAAGGTATTAAAGTGGTAACTGGTGCAAAAGTATTACCAGAAACATTGGTAAAAGATAATGGAGTAACAATTCAAGCTGAACATAACGGTGAGAATAAAGAATTTAAAGCAGAAAAAATGCTTGTATCTGTAGGACGACAAGCGAATACGCAAAATATTGGTTTAGAGAATACGGATATCGTTGTGGAAAAAGGATACATTCAAACAAATGAGTTTTATCAAACGAAAGAATCTCACATTTACGCAATCGGTGATGTAATCGGTGGCTTACAGCTTGCTCACGTTGCTTCTCATGAAGGAATTGTTGCAGTAGAACATATTGCTGGTAAAGAAGTTACACCAATTGATTATTCTATGGTATCAAAATGCGTATATAGCAGTCCGGAAGTTGCTTCTGTCGGTTTAACAGAACAAGAAGCGAAAGAAAAAGGCTATAAGTTAAAAGTAGGTAAGTTCTCATTCCGCGCAATCGGAAAAGCACTTGTATACGGAGAATCAGATGGATTTGTAAAACTTGTAGTTGATGAAGAAACAAATGATATTCTTGGTGTTCATATGATTGGACCACATGTAACAGATATGATTTCTGAAGCTGGTCTTGCAAGAGTACTTGATGCAACACCTTGGGAAGTAGCACATACAATTCATCCGCATCCATCATTATCTGAGGCGATTGGTGAAGCAGCATTAGCTGTAGATGGAAAAGCGTTGCACGCATAAAAATGTGGATTTAGGAGGTTATGAAAAATGGCAGAAGTAAAAGAAAAGCGCCATGAAGAGCTTGGCTTAAGTGATGAGCAAGTATTAGAAATGTTCCGTACGATGTTACTTGCACGTAAAATTGACGAACGTATGTGGTTATTAAACCGTGCTGGTAAAATTCCATTCGTAATTTCTTGTCAAGGACAAGAGGCTGCGCAAGTTGGAGCGGCGTTCGCTCTTGATAGAGAAAAAGATTATGCATTACCATACTACCGTGATATGGGTGTTGTATTAGCGTTTGGTATGACAGCTAAAGAGCTTATGTTGTCTGCTTTCGCGAAAGCTGGAGATCCGAACTCTGGTGGTCGTCAAATGCCTGGTCACTTCGGTCAAAAGAAAAATCGTATTGTTACAGGTTCATCTCCAGTAACAACACAAGTACCACATGCAGTTGGTATTGCACTAGCTGGAAAAATGGAGAAGAAAGATTTAGTAACGTTCGTTACATTTGGAGAAGGTTCTTCAAACCAAGGTGATTTCCACGAAGGTGCAAACTTTGCTGGTGTACACAAACTACCTGTTATTTTCATGTGTGAAAATAATAAATACGCAATCTCTATTCCGGTTGAAAAACAATTAGCATGTAAAAACGTATCAGATCGTGCAATTGGTTACGGTATGCCTGGATATACAATAGACGGAAATGATCCGCTTGCAGTATATAAAGCTGTAAAAGAAGCAGCAGACCGCGGCCGTCGTGGTGAAGGTCCAACTTTAATTGAAACAGTATCATATCGTTTAACAGCACACTCTAGTGACGACGATGATCGTGTTTATCGTGATAAAGAAGAAGTTGAAGAAGCAAAGAAAAAAGATTCAATTATAACATTTGCAGCTTATTTAAAAGAAGCTGGCGTGTTAACTGAGGAATCTGAAAAACAAATGTTAGACGAAATTATGCATATCGTAAATGAAGCAACAGAATATGCAGAAAATGCTCCGTATGCAGCACCTGAAGATGCATTGAAGCACGTATACGCAGAATAGGGGGGAACGTTTCATGGCTGTAATGTCTTATATTGATGCTATTACATTAGCAATGCGCGAAGAAATGGAACGCGATGAGAAAGTATTCGTTTTAGGAGAAGATGTTGGTAAAAAAGGTGGCGTATTTAAAGCGACACACGGTTTATATGATCAATTTGGTGAAGATCGTGCGCTTGATGCACCACTTGCAGAATCTGCAATTGCTGGGGTAGCAATTGGTGCGGCAATGTATGGTATGCGTCCAATCGCTGAAATGCAGTTTGCTGATTTCATCATGCCAGCAGTAAACCAAATTGTTTCTGAGGCAGCAAAAATCCGTTATCGTTCTAATAACGATTGGACTTGTCCAGTTACAATTCGTGCGCCATTTGGCGGCGGAGTTCACGGTGCGTTGTATCATTCACAATCTGTGGAAGCGATGTTTGCAAACCAACCAGGTTTAAAAATTGTTATCCCTTCTACACCATATGATGCAAAAGGCTTATTAAAAGCAGCAATTCGTGATGAAGATCCAGTATTATTCTTCGAACATAAACGTGCATATCGCTTAATTAAAGGTGAAGTGCCAGAAGATGACTATGTATTACCAATCGGAAAAGCAGATGTAAAACGTGAAGGTGATGATATTACTGTTATCACGTACGGATTATGTGTTCACTTTGCTCTTCAAGCAGCTGAGAAGTTAGCGCAAGATGGCATCTCTGCACACATTCTTGATTTACGTACTGTATATCCATTAGATAAAGAAGCAATCATTGAAGCTGCTTCAAAAACTGGTAAAGTTCTTCTTGTAACAGAAGATAATAAAGAAGGAAGTATTATGAGTGAAGTGGCAGCTATTATCGCTGAAAATTGCCTGTTTGATTTAGATGCACCAATCGCACGTCTTGCAGGTCCAGACGTTCCAGCAATGCCATATGCACCAACAATGGAAAAATTCTTTATGGTAAATCCAGATAAAGTTGAAAAAGCAATGCGTGAACTTGCGGAATTTTAATCGGGGGGACTATACATGGCTGTAGAAAATATTACAATGCCTCAGCTCGGGGAGAGCGTTACAGAGGGTACAATTAGCAAATGGCTCGTTAATGTTGGCGATCACGTAAATAAATATGATCCGCTTGCAGAAGTAATGACTGATAAAGTAAATGCAGAAGTACCATCTTCTTTCACTGGCATTGTGAAAGAGCTAATCGCTGGTGAAGGTGATACATTAGCTGTAGGTGAGGTTGTTTGTGTCATTCAAGTAGAAGGCGCAGATGAAGTAGCTGCAACAGCTGTAGAGGAAAAAACGAAAGAAGAACCAAAGGCCGAAGTAACTACTGCTGAGAAAGCACCGAAAGCGAAACAACCAACTGATGGAAAACCACGTTTTTCACCAGCTGTGTTAAAACTTGCGGGTGAGCATAATGTTGACTTAGATCTAGTAGAAGGTACAGGATCAAATGGTCGTATTACTCGTAAAGATATTTTAAAACTAGTGGAATCTGGAAATATTCCGCAAGCAGGTGCGAAAAAAGAGGAAGCTGTAGCAGCAGTAGTAGAAGTGCGTCCAGAAGCACCAAAAGCAGCGCCGGTAGCACAAAAAGTAGAAGCTGCGAAACCAGTTTCTGTACCGACAATGCCTGGAGATATCGAAATTCCAGTAACAGGTGTGCGTAAAGCAATTGCAGCGAACATGTTACGTAGTAAGCACGAGGCGCCTCATGCTTGGATGATGATTGAAGTAGATGTGACAAACCTTGTGTCATACCGTAATTCAATTAAAGGCGATTTCAAGAAGCGTGAAGGATTTAACTTAACATTCTTTGCTTTCTTCGTAAAAGCAGTAGCACAAGCATTAAAAGAGTATCCTCAAATTAACTCAATGTGGGCTGGCGATAAAATCGTTCAGAAGAAAGATATTAACCTTTCTATCGCTGTTGCAACAGAGGATGAACTATTTGTACCAGTAATTAAGCAAGCAGACGAGAAAACGATTAAAGGTATCGCTCGTGAAATTACAGAACTTGCAGGAAAAGTACGCACGAAATCGTTAAAAGCGGACGAAATGCAAGGCGGAACATTTACAATTAATAACACAGGATCATTTGGTTCTGTTCAATCTATGGGTATTATTAATTATCCACAAGCGGCTATTTTACAAGTTGAATCAATTGTAAAACGACCAGTAATTATGGATAACGGTATGTTCGGTGCTCGTGACATGGTTAACTTATGTTTATCACTTGATCACCGCGTACTTGATGGCTTAATTTGTGGTAAGTTCTTAGGACGTGTAAAAGAAATTTTAGAAAACACGTCAGAAAATAATACATCTGTATATTAATAAAAAGCTCGCTTATGCGAGCTTTTTATTATCTTATTTTTTCTTCTTTTACTCCTACTATATGTACAACACTTTTCCCAGTAATCTTACAATGGACGATTATGTATTAGGAATTTACGAAAATACATTGCTGATATATGGTATATGGATATAAAATAAAAAAAGAATAATTTTTTTGGCAAATCTTACTGACGAAACTGTAGTATAATATATTGTATTGTATGAAAAAGAGAGTTATTCTATATAAGTGTTTTATAGATAATGTGTAATCAGTCGTCAAAACATGAAGAGTATTGACTCCTGGTTTTTTATTTTGCCGTAACAATGTTTCAGGAGGATGTCATGAAAAGAAGTACCGAGTTTCTAAAAAGTTTAGATGTAAAATTAATTTTAATTTTGTTTGCATTTTGTGTTATAAGTATAACTGCTATATATAGCAGTCAGCAAACCGGACAATATGGAGATGCAAACTTTGCTATGAAACAAGGTGTCAACTACATAATCGGGGTTGTATTGTTACTTCTTGTTGCAAGCATTGATTTAGATCAATTGCAAAAATTGTCTTGGCCGCTTTATATTGCTGGATTTGGCTCACTTATTCTTTTGAAAATACTACCGGTTTCCAGTTTTACACCTGAAAAATTAGGTGCAAAAAGATGGTTTGTTTTTCCTGTATTTGGACAAATCCAACCGTCTGAGTTTTTCAAAATTTCGTTGCTTCTCATAGTAGCAAGTATAGCAGTGAAACATAATGCGCAGTATATGGCGAGGACATTCCAGACGGATTTAAAACTAGTAGGTAAAATTATGCTAGTATCTCTCCCGCCTATGGCCGTTGTATATAGCCAACCAGATACAGGTATGGTGTTCTTATATGCTGCTGCTATTGCATGTATTTTATTTATGTCAGGTATTCAGAAAAAATTGATAGCATTATGTACAGTTATTCCGGTGACCATATTAACCACCTTAATATTTATTTACGTAAGGTATGAGGATTTCTTCTTTAATAATTTAGTTACGTTATTAAAGCCTCACCAACAATCACGGATTTTAGGTTGGTTAGATCCATTTGAACATACAGACCAAGGTTATCAAACGCAGCAATCGATTTTAGCTGTAGGTAGCGGAGGTATGGAAGGGAAAGGATTTGGCGAAGGGAACGTCTATATCCCAGAGAAGCATACTGACTTTATTTTCGCTACAATTGCCGAAGAAGGCGGATTTATAGTAGCGGCGTTAGTTGTATTCTTGTTCCTATTACTACTATATAGAACAATTATTATCGGTTATTCTGCTGATAATTTATTCGGTACATTATTATGTGCTGGATCAATTGGAATATTAACGGTTCAAATATTCCAAAATATTGGTATGATCGTTGGATTAATGCCTGTAAAAGGTATTGCATTACCTTTCTTATCATATGGGGGAAGTTCCTTATTCTCGAATATGATTATGATGGGGCTCATATTATCGGTACGGAAAACGTATAAAAAATATATGTTTTCGGTTAAGTAAAAAAGCTGGTTCGTGTAAAAACGAACCAGCTTTTTTTACATATATGCTCTTAAACGTTGCAAACTAACACAGACTTGTAGTTTGGAATGTTTAAGGAGTGCAATGTGATGCATATGCATATTTTTGAAGGAGCACGGCACCTTTCTAATAGCGAATGGGTTGTTCGAGCTATTATAGCGTACATATTTTTAATATTAGTTGCGAAAGCGATGGGACAAAGGTCTATCGCACAACTTCGATTTTTAGATGTTGTATTAGTGTTATTGCTTGGTGGGAATATTTCTAACGCGCTATCTGATGAAAAGGTCGGATTACTCGGTTCGATGATTACAACGTTTATACTTGTTGTACTGCACATCATAAGCTCTATTTTAATGTTGAAATGGGATAGATGGAGACGTTTTTTAGAACCTGCACCTATTATTCTTATACATAATGGTTCCATTGATTTTAGTAATTTAAAAAAAGCGAGGATTACGGCAGAATATTTATTTTCAGAACTTCGTGTGCAAAATGTGAGTGATATTTCTACAATTAAATTGGCTCTATGGGAAGCGAGTGGTGTCGTTTCTATATTTCAGTATCCAGAATATGAAGCAGTTTCTCGCCTTGACCTTAAAGTGGCAGGGAAAAAGTCGCCAGTTGCTTTTATTTTAGTGAAGGATGGAAAAATCCAGCAGGACGTTCTTGCTTTATTAGGAAAAACAGAAGAGTGGGCGAAAGAATGTTTAGAGAAGAGCACGGAAATCGAATCCATTATGTTGGCTACAGTAGATGAAGCACATAAAATAAATATTTTGTTAAAAAAATGAAAAAGATACGCATTTTGTCGTTTTATACATATGATACAATAGTGTGGACAACGAAAAAGGAGGGATACGATGGGATATGTAGAAGAATTACGAAAAATAGTTGGTCATCGCCCTTTAATTTTAGTTGGTGCTGTTGTACTCGTTATAAATGAAAATGGAGATGTTTTATTGCAGCAAAGAACAGAGCCGTATGGAAAATGGGGACTGCCTGGTGGGTTAATGGAGCTAGGCGAATCACCAGAAGAAACAGCGTACCGTGAAGTATATGAAGAGACAGGAATAGAAGTGAAGAACCTGCGACTAATCAATGTATTTTCTGGAGCGAACTACTTTACAAAATTAGCGAATGGTGATGAATTTCAATCTGTAACGACAGCCTATTATACGGATGAATACGAAGGAGATTTTGTTATGAATAAAGAAGAAGCAGTTCAGCTTAAATTCTTCTCAGTAACAGAACTACCGGACTATATTGTAGGATCGCATAAAAAAATGATTGCTGAATATATAAAGATTATGGGAAATAAGATATAATACAATGAAAGAGATACAAAAACACAGTTCTGGTCGGTAGTCCAGACGCATGATTACATGTCAGTAACCTTCCCCTCC
This sequence comes from Bacillus luti, assembly GCF_001884105.1. GTDB lineage: Bacteria > Bacillota > Bacilli > Bacillales > Bacillaceae_G > Bacillus_A > Bacillus_A luti. The sequence goes on from NZ_MACI01000093.1 coordinate 198,894, forward strand.
GGGATGTCCAGTATTTCTAATTTTTTTTAAGGAGGGGCTGTCAATGGATTTGACAGTATATCACGATGGTCAATTTTTCGTAGGAATTATTACGCATAAAGAAAAAGGGAAATTGTATGGAGCACGGTATATTTTTGGAATGGAACCTTCAGATGAAGAAGTACTTATATTTGTGAATGGTCCAATGTTAGCATATTTCCAGCACGTTGCAAAATGCGGTGTGGAAGTGAAAGAAACAAAGCGTCCCAAAAATATAAAACGTATCATACGACAAGCGGCAAAAGAAGTAAATGTAAAACGTTTTACTAAGGCACAAGAGGCAATTGGCTTATCTTATGAACTGCATAAACAAGAAAAGAAAGTGCGGTCTAAAGAGAAGCGAGAAGCTGAAAAACAAAGAAGACGTTTAATTAAAGTACAAAAAGCAAAGCAAAAGCATCGTGGCCATTAAGAAAAGGTGTTAGAGCAAGAGCTCTAACACCTTTTCTATACCCAAATACAAGTAAACTTACTTGTATTTCATAAACATTAACTGGTAAGATACAAATAGGTAGTTTTAGAGGAGGGAAAAGATTGATTAATTTTAACTTTTTTATGAATGATGTTGTCCGCCAAGCGCGTGAAGAGATTGTCTCTGCTGGATATACAGAATTAACGACGCCAGAAGCAGTAGAAGAAGCGTTCAAAAGAAATGGAACAACACTTGTAATGGTGAACTCTGTATGTGGTTGTGCAGGCGGTATTGCTCGTCCTGCTGCTGCGCATTCCGTACATTATGATAAACGTCCTAACCATCTTGTAACGGTGTTTGCAGGCCAAGATAAAGAAGCAACAGCAAGAGCTCGTGAATATTTCGAAGGGTATCCACCTTCATCTCCATCATTTGCTTTATTAAAAGATGGAAAAATTGTAACGATGGTAGAGCGTCATGAAATTGAAGGTCATGAACCAATGCAAGTTATTGCGAAACTACAATCGTATTTCGAAGAGAATTGCGAAGAACTATAAATAATTGAAAAGGCGCTACGCTCACAATTAAGTGGGTGTAGCGCCTTTTTTATTTAGTATTCGAAATGATAGGATATACATTGATTGGTTTATTTATGCAATATTTTATGCATAGAAAACAGTGTTTTTAATGATTTTTTATTTATTTTTATTTTATATATTGCATAAAAATAAAAGTACTGATACAATACAAACATCGAATAAATATTCTAATTAACTTTTAAATATACATCATTAGGGGGAAGAAAGATGAAGAAGTTTTTATCAATATCGTTTGCACTTATTTTAATTGTAAGTATGTTCAGTGCTTGTAGTAATGGGGAAGAAAAGGCTACTGAAAAAAATAAAAAAGTACTGGTTATGGGGACTTCAGCGGACTATAAACCATATGAATACGTGGAAGCGTCAAAAAGTGATGAAATTATCGGCTTTGATGTTGATGTTGCTAAATATATCGGAAAAGAACTTGGTTATGAAGTGAAAGTGAAAGATATGGATTTTGGTGGTTTATTAGCATCTCTTAGCTCAGGAAAAGTCGATTTCGTAATGGCAGGCATGACGCCAACTGCAGAGCGTAAAAATAATGTTGATTTCACAGATATTTATTTTGTTGCGAAAAACATGGTCGTTTCTAAAAAGGATTCTAACATTAAATCTGTAGAGGATTTAAAAGGGAAAAAAGTAGGGGTACAAACAGGGTCTATTCAAGAAGAGAAAGCAGCAGAATTTAAAAAACAAGTAGATTTCAAAGTTGAGGGACGTGACCGTATACCAGAAATCGTACAAGAAATTAAAGCTGGTCGTTTTGACGCTGCAATTATAGAAGACACAGTTGCTAAAAATTATTTAGAGAAAATGAAAGACTTACAAGGAATTGAAATTAAAGAAGCACCAGAAGAAGTTGGAGCAGCAATTGCCCTTCCGAAAAACAGTGATAAAACAGCTGAATTTAATAAAGTAATTAAAAAAATGCAAGAAAATGGAGAAATGGATAAATTAGTGAAGAAATGGTTTGGCAGCGAAAAATAAGCTGCCTTTCACTTTTCTGTGAGGGGAATGAACAGAATGAACTTAGATTTTTCGGCGATTACGCCTTCGATACCGTATATATTAAAAGGTCTAGAAGTTACTTTAAAAATTGTAGCAGTATCCGCTTTAGCGGGGTTTATTTTAGGAACGTTATTAGCACTTTGTAAAATTGCTAGAATACGAGCATTAAATATAGCGGCAGATCTGTATACATCAATTTTTCGTGGTACACCACTTGTATTGCAATTAATGATTATTTATTTCGGTGTCCCGCAAATAATTGGTTATGAAATACCAGCATTCTTGGCAGCTGTACTAGCATTTAGTTTGAATTCAGGTGCATACATGTCAGAAGTAATCCGTGCCGGCATTCAAGCGGTTGATAAAGGACAAACAGAAGCGGCGATGGCTTTAGGAATTCCATACGGAAAAATGATGCGAAATATCATTTTTCCTCAAGCTTTAAAAAATATATTACCGGCACTTGTAAACGAGTTTGCGACACTTACGAAAGAATCGGCTGTAGTAACAGTAATAGGCGCGACGGATTTAATGCGCCGTGCTTACATTGTAGGCGGTGAAACGTTTAAATATCTTGAACCATTACTTTTTGTTGGACTGATTTATTATATGTTAGTTATTATTCTTACACTAGTCGGGAAGGCAATTGAAGGGAGAATGAAGAAAAGTGATTAAAATTGAAAACCTTCATAAATCATTTGGGAAAAACGAAGTATTAAAAGGGATTACAACAACAATTGAAAAAGGGGAAGTAGTAGCAATTATCGGACCGTCTGGATCAGGAAAATCAACATTTTTACGTTGTATGAATGTGTTAGAGGCACCGACAAATGGTCACATTTGGATTGGAACGGAAGAAGTAACGAATCCGAAAACAAATATAATGCATGTTCGTGAAAATGTCGGAATGGTATTTCAGCATTTTCACCTATTTCCTCACATGACTGTATTAGAAAATATTACGTATGCGCCTATCAATGTAAAAGGGGTAGCGAAACAAGAAGCTGAAAAAAAAGCCGAAAAACTGTTAGAAAAGGTAGGATTATTAGATAAAAAAGATACGTATCCGAATCGCCTTTCAGGAGGACAAAAGCAACGTGTAGCAATTGCGAGAGCGTTAGCGATGGAACCGGAAGTTATGTTATTTGATGAACCGACATCAGCACTAGATCCAGAGATGGTGAAAGAAGTGTTAGAAGTTATGAAATCATTAGTTACGACAGGAATGACGATGGCGATTGTTACACATGAAATGGGATTCGCAAAAGAAGTAGCAGATCGTGTGCTCTTTTTAGATGGTGGAAAGCTTGTAGAAGATAGTGCGCCAGCAGAATTTTTTGCAGAACCGAAAAGTGAACGTGCGCAACAATTTTTACAAAAAATATTGTAATGTGTAAAGGTTAAGTGAATAATAAGCAGAAAAGGATGACATTGTGTCATCCTTTTTTTATACTAATTGTAAATACATTTATACATATAGGAGCAAACATATGTTTAAAATTGGATACCGTACAGTCAAAACAGCGCTTGGAACAGGCGCAGCGGTTTTTCTTGCCCAGTTATTAGGATTAGAATTTTATAGTTCAGCGGGTATTTTAGTTATATTATGTGTGCAAAATACGAAGCGTAAATCGCTTCAAGTATCGTTACATCGTTTTTTAGCTTGTGTGTTATCAATGGTATTCGCGTTTTGTATTTTTGAAACGATTGGTTATACACCACTTGCAATTAGTGTATTATTACTTACATTTATCCCGACTGCAGTTATGTTTAAAATTCAAGAGGGGATTGTTACGAGCTCAGTTATCGTCATGCATCTATATTCATTGAAACAAATTACATGGCTTATAGTTGGAAATGAAATTGCGATATTGACGATAGGGATTAGCGTGGCTCTATTAGTGAACATGTATATGCCAAGCAGTGAAAATAAGCTAAGGGAGTATCAGGACATAATAGAAAGTAATTTTAAAACGATTTTGTTTGAAATGGTTGTGTATTTACGAAATCGAGAAAGTAGTTGGAGCGGAGCAGAACTCATCGAAACCGAGAACATGTTAAATGAAGCAACCGATTTATCGTTTAAGAAACTTGAGAATGCATTTATGCGAGAAGATGACTATTACTATCGTTATTTTAATATGCGTATGCAACAATTCGAAATTTTAGAGCGAATGATACCATTAGCAGCTTCTTTATCATGGACATATGAACAAGCTGATATGATTGCCGATGTTGTTGAAAACATTGGGAATGCGATTAGCCCTGAAAGTACGGGAGTTATTTCCTTAAGGCAGCTTCAAGAAATGAGAGAGCTATTTAGAGAAATGCCGTTACCAGTCACGCGTGAGGAATTTGAAATACGCGCAAAACTTGTTCAACTTGTATATGAAATGGAGCAATATTTACTCATTAAAAGTCGTTTTAAGGGAAAGGATAATATAAAAGAACTTATATAGAAGGTAGGAATTATTTATGCCGTATCTTCTCTCTTTCATATTATGCCTATCTTTATCTCCGATTTGGCCTCTTGGTGATAATCCACGTGCCGGGGACCCTTTCATTATTGTAAATAAAGCGACGAATAAATTAGCTTATATTGATGACGGTAAGATTCAGAAAGTTTTTCCAGTTGCTACGGGAAAAACGAATGAATTAACACCAGAAGGAACTTTTGATATTGTAATGAAAGCGAAGGATCCATATTACATTGCGAAAGATATTCCAGGTGGCTCGCCAAAAAATCCACTTGGATCAAGGTGGATGGGGTTTAATGCAAGAGGTACTGATGGGAGTAAATATGGAATACATGGAACAAACCAGCCCAGCTCAATTGGAAAGTATATTTCACAAGGATGTATAAGAATGAAGAAAAACGATGTGGAATATTTGTTTGATCGTATTCCAATTGGAGCGAAAGTGTGGATTGTGAAATCGAAAAAATCATTTCAGCAATTGGCTAAAGAAAAAGGAGCCATTGCATATGAAAAAGCTAACGAAAAGGTTGGCTTTTTCTTTTGCATTAAGTTGTCTTGACATGTGTACATAACCATGCGTTAATGAAGATATAGAAAGATAAAAAAGAAAAGGGGTTGCTCATATGTACTTGAATCCAAAAATTTCGTATATGCAGTTTTTTATTGGTTTTCTATTTGTGATTACATTCATATTGGCAACTTTTAATATATGTTCTTACCTTGTAGCAATTATATTGATGGCACTGCTTAACCTTACATTTGTTATTGGGGCGTTTCAGCAGAAACAGTATACAAGCTTTGTAATAGCATTAGTAATGTCATTTTCCTTTAGTATTGTAGCAATTGTGATTTATACAAAATAAACCATCTCGATTTCGAGATGGTTTATTTTGTCATATATGAAAAGTAAAAAAAGGACGAACATATCGTCCTTTTTACCAAAACATACTCGCGCCAGCAAGTAATGTTGTTACCAGCATAGAAATTAGCATTAAATAAATCATAATTTTTTGAGTTTTTTTATGCATCATTATACCTCCTTGCAAATCAGTACAATATCATTGTAACGAGAAATGATATTGTGGACAAGAGGAGAGAAAGGACAAAATTCGGGAAGGGGTTGCAACATATAACAGGAAATTCGCGTATGCACAGAGAATATATTAAAAGAATAGATGGTTAATGTTTTGTTATGCAAGCTGAAGAATGGAGATACGATGATGAAAATATATGATACAGATCGTTTACATTTAAGGGAAATTGATGAGTCGTATGCGGAAAAAGTTCTTCAATATTACGACAGAAATCGTGAATTTTTAAAAGCGTGGGAAGAGTATAGACCAGAGGGTTTTTTTACATTAGATTATCAAAAGAAAAGGTTACAAAAGGATAGAAAAGAGTTTGCAGAAGGAAAGATTATTAGGCTATGGATTTTTAAAAAGGGTGACGATACGAAAATAATTGGTTGTATTTCATTTAATTTAATCGTGCGTGGTATTTATCAATCTTGTGTACTCAGTTACAAATTAGATAAAGCAGAGTTGAATAAAGGCTATACGACAGAAGCGCTTAGAAAAGCCATTCAAGTTGCTTTTGAGGAATCGCAGTTACATCGTATAGAAGCGCCGATTATGCCACGTAATTTAGCATCTATACAAGTAGTGACGAAGATAGGCTTTCAATATGAAGGAGTATCTAGGAAGATGTTAATGGTAAATGGCGTGTGGGAAGATCATATGCGCTGGGTATTGTTAAATGAGTAATAGAAAGCAGATGGGTATCTAGACATATAAACCATCTGTTTTTTGTCTTGTATTTCGAAACTTTTGCGAAATTCTGTTATAATTAATATTGTTACATACATAATGGTAGTGCAGGAGGCGCAGTCTTATGATTAATCAAGAACGTTTAGTAAATGAATTTATGGAATTAGTACAAGTAGATTCTGAAACGAAATTTGAAGCAGAAATCTGCAAAGTATTAACAAAGAAATTTACAGATTTAGGTGTAGAAGTATTTGAAGATGACACAATGTCTGTAACTGGTCATGGTGCAGGTAACTTAATCTGTACTTTACCAGCAACAAAAGATGGTGTTGATACAATTTACTTTACTTCTCATATGGATACAGTAGTTCCTGGTAATGGAATTAAGCCTTCTATTAAAGATGGATATATCGTATCAGATGGTACTACAATTTTAGGTGCGGATGATAAAGCAGGATTAGCATCAATGTTCGAAGCAATTCGTGTTTTAAAAGAGAAAAACATCCCTCATGGCAAAATTGAATTTATTATTACAGTTGGAGAAGAATCAGGTCTTGTTGGTGCAAAAGCGTTAGACCGTGAGCGTATTACAGCGAAATATGGTTACGCATTAGATAGCGATGGAAAAGTTGGTGAAATCGTTGTTGCAGCTCCAACACAAGCGAAAGTGAACGCAATTATTCGTGGGAAAACAGCTCACGCTGGTGTAGCTCCAGAAAAAGGTGTATCTGCAATTACTATCGCTGCGAAAGCAATTGCAAAAATGCCACTTGGTCGTATTGATTCTGAAACAACTGCAAATATTGGCCGTTTTGAAGGTGGTACACAAACGAATATCGTTTGCGATCACGTACAAATCTTTGCAGAAGCTCGTTCTTTAATTAATGAGAAAATGGAAGTACAAGTTGCGAAAATGAAAGAAGCATTTGAAACGACTGCAAAAGAAATGGGCGGTCAAGCAGACGTTGAAGTAAACGTTATGTACCCAGGTTTTAAATTTGCTGATGGGGACCACGTTGTAGAAGTTGCAAAACGTGCAGCTGCAAATATTGGTCGTACACCTTCTCTACACCAAAGTGGCGGCGGAAGTGATGCAAACGTAATTGCTGGACACGGTATCCCAACAGTTAACTTAGCAGTTGGTTACGAAGAAATTCATACAACAAATGAGAAGATTCCTGTTGAAGAATTAGCAAAAACGGCAGAATTAGTTGTTGCAATTATTGAAGAAGTAGCAAAATAATGTATAGAGAAAGCGTGTAAATCAATTGTGATTTACACGCTTTTTATTTTGATTCAATTGCTTTGACAAGACGTATAAGCCAATATAAGAAAATCCATGGCAATATATAAGTTGTTACTATATGAACTAGGCGAGGGAAGAATCCCGCTATGTTAATATCAAAAATAGGAAGTAGTAAATAATTGATTACGATGATTAGTATAATTACGAGAAACGTATAATTGAGTTTATTAGTTGATTTCATAATAATCACTCTCCTTTACAATTAAAACCATTTTATATAAATTATAACAAAATATATAATGGAAAAGAACAAGTAATTATTATTACTATTGTATAAAATTTGATATAATAAAAAGAACGAACGTTCTGATTAGGGAGTGAGTAGTATGCGAGAAATGTATCCGAAAAATGGTCGTGTAATTTTGCATGTAGATATGAATTGTTTTTTCGCATCTGTTGAAATTGCTCACGACCCATCATTACAAGGGAAACCACTAGCGGTTGCTGGAAATGAGAAAGAGAGAAAAGGAATCATCATAACATGTAGTTATGAAGCGAGAGAATATGGAATACGTACGACGATGCCTCTTTGGGAAGCGAAAAGATTATGCCCGAAATTAGTTGTAAGACGTCCTAATTTCACATTATATCGCGAAGCTTCATTTCAAATGTTTCAAATACTTTCCCGTTTTACAGAAAAAATACAACCAGTCTCTATAGATGAAGGGTATTTAGATATTACAGATTGCTACGCACTTGGTTCACCTCTTGAAATAGCAAAGATGATTCAACAAGCACTATTAACAGAGTTGCAGCTCCCTTGTAGTATCGGAATTGCTCCAAACCTGTTTTTAGCAAAAACAGCTTCTGATATGAAAAAACCTCTAGGTATTACCGTACTTCGAAAACGTAATATTCCAGAAATGATTTGGCCACTTCCCGTGGAAGCGATGCATGGGATTGGCGAAAAAACAGCTGAAAAATTAAATGAAATTCATATACATACAATTGAACAGTTGGCAAAGGGAGATGAGCATATCATTCGTGCTAAAATCGGCAAGCATGGTGTTGATTTACAAAAGCGTGCGAAAGGTACGGATGATAGAGAAGTTGATCCCAGTCAAATGGGACAGCATAAAAGTGTCGGCAATTCGATGACTTTTTCAAAGGATATGGATGAAGAGAAAGAGTTACTTGATATGTTAGAACGGTTATCAAAATCAGTAAGTAAAAGATTACAAAAGCGAACTCTTGTCAGCTATAATATTCAAATTATGATTAAATACCATGATAGGCGGACAGTAACACGGAGTAAGCAATTGAAAAATGCAATTTGGGAAGAACGAGATATTTTTCAGGCAGCATCTCGTTTATGGAAGCAACATTGGGATGGAGATTCCGTTCGTTTACTAGGTGTTACAGCTACTGAAATAGAGTGGAAGACAGAATCAGTGAAACAATTAGATCTGTTTTCATTTGAAGAAGATGCGAAAGAAGAGCCGCTACTTGCTGTCATCGATCAAATTAATGATAAATATGGAATGCCTCTTTTACAACGAGGTAGCCAATTATTACGTAAGCAGGAAAAGTCTTTTCAGCAAAAATTAGAAAATAAGTTTATGTAGAAGGTATTATGAATATAAAACCTTCTTTTTTTAGATAGAACAGAGAATCCGACCATGCGTGGGGTGGTCAGATTCTTTTTTAGCCTCATGCCAAGTTAAAACAAAAAGATTGAAAGAGTGTGGATATAAATAAAAAGCACTGTATGTAACCAGTGCTTTTTACTATAAATTACGAGATTGTAGCATTTTCAAAAATAACAATCTCTGAACGATTTGTTGTTGAAACGCGTTGTGCGTAATATGTTAAAGCTGAAGAAATATAAGCTGGCAACGTCTCATTTGTATGTGATGTTGTATATTCATGGATTAATTCTTTTAAAGTCGTCCATTCTAATTGTGCTGGGTGATCAGACACGAAAGAACTTACCCAGCGATCAAATGATGATGAAAAATCAGTTTGTAAACGAAATACTTCTTTCATAATAAAACGCTCCCTTAAAATGTAGTATATTTATTTTAGCACAAAACACGAACGATTACTAAGTTTTTTGATTATAACGTTCGTGTTATATAGTTGTCTAGATGATAGGTTATGTAAATTCAATTTGCCATTTGAAATAACATTCCGTAAGATGAGAGATAGATTATATAAAGAGCTGGAGGAAAGAAAGTGGAATTTGTATTTTTAGGAACTGGTGCAGGTGTTCCTTCAAAAGGAAGGAATGTTTCAGCAATTGCTTTGCAGTTGTTAGAAGAACGAGGACAGACTTGGTTATTTGACTGTGGCGAGGCGACGCAACATCAAATATTACATACATCTATACGTCCACGCCGCATTGAAAAAATATTTATTACCCATTTACATGGTGATCATATTTTTGGATTGCCTGGTTTATTAGGGAGTCGTTCGTTTCAAGGAGGGACTACACCGTTAACGGTATATGGACCAAAAGGAATTAAACAATTTATTGAAGTAGCATTATCGGTAAGTACAACACATGTCAAATACCCACTTGAAGTTGTTGAGATAGAGGAAGAAGGTACCGTGTTTGAAGATAATGAGTTCTATGTAGAAACGAAAAGATTGTCGCATGGCATTGAATGTTTCGGATACCGTATTGTAGAGAAAGATATACAGGGAGCACTTTTAGTCGATAAGCTCTTAGAATTGGGTGTGAAACCAGGTCCAATTTTTAAACGTTTAAAAGATGGAGAAGTAGTTGAATTAGAGAATGGGACAATGCTAAATGGAAAAGATTTTATCGGCCCGCCTCAAAAAGGGAAAATTATTACCATTTTAGGTGATACACGATATTGCGAAGCAAGTAGAGAGCTAGCACAAGACGCCGATGTACTTGTTCATGAGGCAACTTTCGCAGCAGAAGATGAACAACAAGCGCATGATTATTTTCATTCTACATCTAAGCAGGCTGCAAGTATTGCACTTCAAGCAAATGCGAAACGATTAATATTGACTCATATTAGCTCTCGTTATCAAGGCGATACATATAAGAAATTATTGGAAGAAGCAAGGGAAGTATTTTCTAATACGGAAATAGCAACGGATTTAAAATCATTCCCAGTAGAAAGATAATAATTTCAATAAAAAAATGGTGACTTATGTTTACCATTTTTTTATTTTCAAAAAAATTAGTAAGCAACTGTTATCATTTTATAGTTATACTCGTATAATACAGAAGTTTATAATGCTTTGAATATATAGGGTGAAAATACGAAATACCGATTGTTTAGAAAAACTGTTACATAAGAAGATGTATGTACAAGTAATACAAATGAGAAAATAAGAATTTTATTCAGAAACTTTAAAATTCAATAAAAGTAAGCGTTTTACAAAAAACAAGCTATAATGAGGGCACATTATAATTTATTTGAAATACCATTTTTTAAAAGAGGTTGGACAATTAGTCGGTAGCCTAGAAGGCATAGTTGTATTTAGTGAGAGGTGTATCTCCTGTTTATGCTATGATTGTAGAGGCTTCTGTGTTAAACTTTGGATTGCTACCAGGCTTAATTGCTGGTTATCTTATATCATTTTAAATGAAAGTAATGCTATGGTATCAGGTATTATTTTAGGATATATTGGTTCACCTTTATTCAAAAACTATCCAATTCGTATAGCGGAGCAAATTCGTGGTGCGGCTGGAAAAGCAATAGATGCGGTAGCTTAATAGAATGGTAAAAAATTTTCATAGAGGTTTAGGGGGAATTCTGATGAAGTATCGCTCGGTATTTGATATTATTGGTCCGGTTATGATTGGTCCATCAAGTTCACATACAGCAGGGGCAGCAAGAATGGGGCAAGTTGCTCGCCAACTGTTTCGTCATGAACCAGAGAGGGTTAGTATTTCATTATACGGATCATTTGCAAAAACGTATCGTGGGCACGGTACGGATGTGGCGTTAATTGGTGGAATACTTGGATTTGAAACAGATGATTTACGTATTCCAGATGCATTAGACATTGCAAAAGAGCTCGAAATTGAAGTGGAATTTATTGAGGAAGATGCAAATGCACCTCACCCAAATACAGCGAGAATTCGTTTGTATAAAGGAGAGGAAGAAATTGAAGTTGTTGCATGTTCTATTGGTGGTGGTAAAATCGAAGTGGTAGAGTTAAATGGCTTTGATCTACAATTATCAGGAACGAGCCCAGCACTTCTTATTGTAAATAACGATCGCTTTGGTGCTATTGCAGCAGTAGCTTCAATCCTTGCAAAACGTGAGATTAACATTAGTACAATGAGTGTTTCTCGTAAAGAAAAAGGAAGAAGAGCACTTATGGTCATCGAAACAGATGAACTGTTAGCAGATGAAGTGATTGAAGAAATAAAAGCGCAACAAAATATTTGTCAAGTAACTATTATGGATTAATTGCAGGGGGGACACACCATGTTTCGGAACGCAGCGGAACTAGTGGCGCAAGCTAAAGAACAAAATGTGAAAATCGCAGAAATTATGATTCAATGTGAAATGGAAACTAGAAGTATTTCACGTGAAGAAGTAATTGCGGGTATGGAAAAAAACTTAGTCGTGATGGAACAAGCGGTAGAACGAGGTATTCGCGGCGTAAAATCACCAACTGGTTTAACTGGCGGAGATGCTGTAAAAGTTCAAACGTATATGAACAGTGGAAAAGGCTTATCTGGAGATACGATTTTAGATGCAGTGAGTAAAGCTGTTGCAACAAATGAAGTAAACGCAGCGATGGGAATCATTTGTGCAACACCAACAGCAGGGTCTGCTGGAACAGTACCAGGTGTACTATTTGCACTAAGAGAAAAATTGCAGCCTACACGTGAAGAAATGATTGAATTCTTATTTACAGCAGGAGCTTTCGGGATGGTTGTTGCGAATAATGCTTGTATTTCTGGTGCGGCAGGAGGATGCCAAGCTGAAGTTGGTTCGGCAAGTGGAATGGCGGCTGCAGCAGCAGTTGAGATGGCTGGTGGAACACAAGATCAAGCAGCTACAGCGATGGCAATTTCATTAAAGAATATGCTTGGTTTAGTATGCGATCCTGTTGCAGGACTTGTAGAAGTACCTTGTGTAAAACGTAATGCAGCAGGAGCTGCGAATGCGATGATTTCAGCTGATTTAGCATTGGCTGGTGTAACTAGTACAATTCCATGTGATGAAGTAATTGAGGCAATGTTTAGAATCGGACAAACGATGCCAGTAGCACTTCGTGAAACAGCTGAAGGTGGGCTTGCAGCAACACCGACTGGTCGTCGTCTGCAAGAAGAAATTTTTGGTAAGGTTAATAACTAAGCGTAAAAATAAAAAAACGGAGCTCAAGTAAATTTGAGCTCCGTTTTTTTATTTTTCTTTCGTAATTTCTTCTAATGTTTTTCCGAGATCATGTGAGCGTTTCGTTGCCTTCGTAATACATGAAATTAAAGTCTGTTGAAAGTTATGTTCTTGTAACACTTCAATGCCTGCTTCGGTAGTTCCGCCAGGAGAAGTAATTTCCTTTCGCAAAATAGAAGGGTGTTTTTCACTTGCTTTTAGCATTTCAGCAGCACCAATCATCGTCTGAAGAATAAGTGATTTTGCAACATCTTCTTTTAAACCAATTTTTTTGGCGGCTTCCTCCATCGCTTCTACTACATAATAAATATAAGCTGGTCCACTTCCAGATAATGCAGTGACGGCATGCATATCATCTTCCTTTACAACAGAGACGAGACCGATCGTTTCAAATAAAGCTATGGCAGTCTGAATATGCCCCGTTGTTGCATGTTTTGAAGGCGAGATAGCGGTAGCTGATTTTAAAATAGCCGCAGATGTATTTGGCATTGCACGAATAATCGGAACGTCTTTTTGAAGTAGATCTCTAATTGATTGAGTAGAAACACCTGCTAATAACGAGATAATAAGCAGATTAGGATTCGTATATTCTTTAAGCGGGATAATGGCTTCGGCAACATCTTTTGGTTTCATTGCTAGAAAAAGAATATTTGCATCAGCAAGGAGTTCTTTTTTGTTATGCGTACCTTTAATACCGTATTTTCTATGTAGCTCCTGTAACCTTGTTTCGTTAGAACGATTACTTACGGTAATTTGTTCTCCTTTAACAACGTTTGCTTGTAATAAGCCACCAATAATTGCTTCGGCAATGGAGCCTGCACCGAGAAAGGAAATATTTTGAATAGACATGATGTTCCTCCTTAAAATTTATATAGAAATTCTTATAAATGTACATACATTCGTTTTTTTATAGAAAACACCTCTTTTTATCTGAAAATAATGACAAATCAATAGGGAAGTTGTAAACTGAAGAGGTATTCATTTTTGAACCGGAAAGAGACAGGGGGGCTAGGCATGACGGCGATTCACCGAATGGAGATTCCTGTGCCATTTGCAGTTGAAACTGTAAATGTGTTTTTAGTTGAGGGGGAGACATTAACATTAATTGATACAGGGACGAATACAGAAGAGGCAAGAAGTGCGTTAGACAGTCAGTTAGGTGCATTAGGATATACGATAGAAGATATTGAAACAGTAGTGATTACGCATCATCATGCGGATCATTGTGGGCTTTTAAATATATTCTCTGAGAAAACGAAAATTATTGGACATCCTTGGAACGAGCCTTGGATCACGCAAAATCCAGAGTTTTTAAAGTGGTATCATGAGTTTTTTAGAGAGACAGCTTTGCAATTTGGTGTTCCAGCAGCATTTTTGAAAGACGAGGCGTTATTGACGACAAGGACATTGAAATATTCTTGTAATAGATCGTTAACGCATACTGTGAGAGAGGGAGATCGTATTGATTCTTTACCTGGGTTTACAGTAATTGAAACACCAGGTCATGCTTCCACTCATATTTCATTATATAGAGAATCTGATGGAATATTAATTGGCGGGGATGCTCTCATTAGTCATATTTCTTCAAATCCAATATTAGAACCACCATATGAAGGGCAAACAGAAAGGGCACGTCCGTTATTACAATATAATCAAACATTACAGCGGTTAAGCGAAATGAATATTTCACGTATTTTATCAGGGCATGGTGAAGATGTTCTCAATGTGAAACAACTTATTGAAACGAGATTACAAAAGCAAGAAACACGTGCATTTAAAGTGCTTGAGTTATTAAAGGAAAAACCAATGACAGCATTTGAAGTATGTGTAAAACTATTTCCGGTATTATATAAGGAACAATTGCCACTTACTATTTCAGAAACGGTTGGACAATTAGACTTTTTAGCATATAATCAACAAGTGATGATTGATGAGTCTTCGCAACAATTGATTTATTATGCAAAGTAGGTGACAGCAATGACGGGACGTTTACAAAATAAAGTAATCGTCATTACAGGTGCTTCTAGTGGAATTGGAGAGCAAGTTGCAATGCAAGTTGCAGAGCAAGGGGCAACTCCAGTATTAATGGCGCGAACAGAAGAGAAGCTACAAGCGTTAGCAGAACAAATTAGAGCAAATTATAATACGCCTTGCTATTATTATGTATTAGATGTAAGTGAAGAGACAAAGGTACAATCTGTCTTTTCAAAGGTATTACAAGAAGTGGGACGTATTGATATATTAGTAAACAATGCGGGATTTGGTATTTTTAAAACGTTTGAAGAAGCGTCAATGGATGAGGTAAAGGATATGTTCCAAGTAAATGTATTCGGTTTAGTGGCTTGTACGAAATCAGTTTTACCGTATATGGTAAAAAGGAATGAAGGACAAATTATTAATATCGCTTCGCTTGCTGGAAAAATTGCAACTCCAAAGTCGAGTGCTTATGCAGCGACGAAACATGCCGTATTAGGATTTACGAATAGTTTACGCATGGAATTATCGAATACAGATATTTATGTGACAGCAATTAACCCAGGTCCGATAGATACGAACTTTTTTGAAATAGCTGATCAATCAGGTACATATGTGAAAAATATGGGACGTTACATGTTAAAACCAACATATGTAGCAGAACAAATCGTAAAATCGATGCATACGAAAAAACGTGAAGTAAACTTACCGAAGTGGATGGGAATTGGTCCGAAACTTTATGCATTATTCCCAGGTTTATTTGAACGCGTAGCAGGTAAATCATTAAGTAAAAAATAGGAGGTTTCCATCTGGAAACCTCCTATTTTTTTATTTTCCAGTCACATAATCGTAAACGATATCCTCAACTGCTTCGTATACATCAATTTTAGTATTTGAATGAATTATCGTTTGAATATGTTTAATAAGCATTTCCTGATCTTCTTTTGACACAGTATTGCATTGATATTGTTGAAAACTTTTTATAATCATTTTCCCAAGTAATTTTTCATTCATGTTTTTCCCCGCCTGTATGTATACATGTATTATTTTATTGTACTTGAAGTGAAATGAAAATACTATCATAATCATTTTTGTATAAAAATTCGAATTTATATATTGTTTTTCTAGTAAAATTAAGATTTTAAAGTTTTTAAAATTTATAAATATTTAATTGACTCTATAAATATACAATATTATAATCATACTTAATTTAAAGAATTGATTTGAGGAGGAGCATATGAAAGTCGCGATTATTGGAGCAACTGGGTATGGAGGTATTGAGTTAATTCGGTTATTAGAGCAACATCCATATTTTTCGATAGCATCTCTCCATTCTTTTTCGCAAGTTGGCGAGTGTATAACAAATGTATATCCGCATTTTCAAAATGTTCTTGTTCATACGTTACAAGAAATTGATGCGGAGGAAATAGGGAAGGGAGCGGAAATTGTATTTTTAGCAACCCCAGCAGGAGTATCAGCAGAGTTAACTCCAAAATTATTAGCAGTAGGTTTAAAGGTAATTGACCTATCTGGAGACTTTCGTATGAAAGATCCTTTGATATATGAACAGTGGTATAAAAGGGCAGCTGCAAAAGAAGAAGTTCTTAGGGAAGCTGTATATGGGTTAAGTGAATGGAAAAGGTCCGAAATTCAAAATGCAAATTTAATTGCAAACCCAGGATGTTTTGCTACAGCTGCATTATTAGCGATATTGCCGTTAATGCGTAGCGGCATGATTGAAGAAGATTCCCTTATTATTGATGCGAAATCAGGAGTATCTGGAGCAGGCAAAACGCCAACAACGATGACTCACTTTCCTGAGTTATACGATAACCTGCGTATTTATAAAGTAAATGAGCATCAACACGTTCCTGAGATTGAGCAAATGCTTGCAGAATGGAATAGGGAAACGAAACCAATCACGTTTAGTACACATTTAATACCGATATCACGGGGGATTATGGTTACACTTTATGCGAAAGTAAAACGAGAAATGGAAATAGAACAACTTCAAAATTTATATGAAGAAACGTATGAACAATCGGCTTTTATTCGAATTCGCAAGCATGGAGAATTTCCAAGCCCAAAAGAAGTGAGGGGCTCAAATTATTGTGATATGGGGATAGCTTACGATGAAAGAACTGGAAGCGTGACAGTCGTTTCTGTTATAGACAATATGATGAAAGGTGCAGCTGGGCAAGCGATTCAAAATGCAAATATAGTAGCGGGACTAGAAGAGACAACAGGTTTACAACATATGCCGCTTTATCTATAAGGGGGACATGATGATTAAAGTAGAGTCTATTACAAAATTAGAAAACGGTTCAATTGTAACGCCGAAAGGCTTTTCGGCAATCGGTACTGCAAGTGGATTGAAAAAGGAGAAAAAGGATTTAGGCGCAATCGTTTGTGATGTACCAGCGGCAAGTGCAGCTGTTTATACGACAAATCAAATACAAGCAGCTCCCCTGCAAGTAACGAAAGAGAGTATAGAGGCTGAGGGGAAATTACAAGCTATTCTCGTCAATAGTGGAAATGCAAATGCTTGTACAGGAATGAAAGGATTACAAGATGCATACGAGATGCGTGCATTAGGGGCGGAACATTTTGGGTTGAAAGAAAATTACGTTGCAGTAGCTTCAACGGGTGTAATTGGTGTTCCTTTACCGATGGATATAATTCGAAAGGGAATTGCAACTCTTATCCCGGCGAAGGAAGAAAGTGAAGCTCATTCTTTTTCTGAAGCAATCTTAACGACGGATCTTATAACGAAAGAAACTTGCTATGAGATGATTATTGATGGGAAGAAAGTGACGATTGCTGGTGTTGCTAAAGGTTCAGGGATGATTCATCCGAATATGGCAACGATGCTAAGTTTTATTACGACAGACGCTTATATAGAGCATGACGTATTGCAAACAGCATTATCACAAATAACGAATCATACATTTAATCAAATTACGGTGGATGGAGATACTTCTACAAATGATATGGTCATCGTTATGGCAAGTGGATTATCAGACACGAAGCCAATCAATATGGAACATACAGATTGGGAAACTTTCGTATTTGCTTTACAGAAGGTATGTGAAGATTTAGCAAAAAAAATTGCGCAAGATGGAGAAGGGGCTACGAAGTTAATTGAGGTGAATGTGCAAGGTACGAAAACGAGTGAAGAGGCAAAGAGAATTGCAAAGCAAATAGTCGGTTCGAGTCTTGTGAAAACAGCAATACATGGTGAAGACCCAAACTGGGGGCGGATTATTAGTAGTATGGGACAAAGTGAAGTAGTTATTAATCCGAATACAATTGATATTGCTCTTCAATCTATATCGGTTTTAAACAATAGTGAGCCTCAATTATTTTCTGAGGAGGAAATGAAAAAGAGATTACAAGAAAATGAAATAGTCATTGATGTGTATTTACATTTAGGAGACGAAAAGGGATCAGCTTGGGGCTGTGATTTAAGTTATGACTATGTGAAAATAAACGCTTGTTATCGTACGTAAGGAGAGAGAAGATGAGTGATTATATTGTAGTGAAATGCGGCGGTAGCATGTTGGATGGATTAAATGATGTGTTTTTTGATTGTATAAAGAAATTGCAACAAAAGTATAAGGTAGTGATTGTTCATGGTGGCGGCCCAGAAATTGATGCTAAATTAAAAGATTGCAACATCAAAGTAGAAAAAAGAAATGGTTTACGAGTGACACCAAAAGAAGTTATGGATATTGTTCAAATGGTGCTATGCGGAAGTACAAATAAAAAGTTTGTAATGAATTTACAAAGGCATAATTTACTTGCGGTAGGGCTTTCAGGGTGTGATGGTAATTTACTTCAAGTTCAACCTGTTGGCGCAGAGATAGGATATGTAGGAGAGGTAAGTTATGTAGAAACAGCCGTATTAAAAGGATTAATAAATATGAATTATATTCCTGTTATTGCTCCGGTCGGGATACATGGTAATGAAATTTATAATATAAATGCAGATAGCGCTGCAGCTGGGATTGCGGTCGCACTATCTGCAAAAGAACTCATTTTTATTACAGATGTAGATGGGATATTACATGAAGGGAATTTGATAAAGAAAGCGGATGAATCTGAAATTGTTACTTTTATAGAAGAAGGGATCATTACAGGCGGGATGATTCCGAAAGTACAGGCAGCACTTACATCATTAAAAATGGGAGTACAGAAGGTTAGTATCGTAAATGGTACAAAGGATTTTACTAAAGTTACAGGAGAGTGTATTGGAACGACGGTAACGAAAGGCGTGAGTATAGTATGACAAGTCATCTTTTTCAAACGTATGGAAGACGAAATGTTGAGTTTGTAAAAGGAAATGGAACGAAGGTCATTGATAAAAATGGTAAGCAATATTTAGATTTTACATCGGGTATTGGAGTGTGTAATTTAGGACATTGTCATCCTACTGTTGTAAAGGCAGTAAAAAAACAACTTGGAGACATATGGCATATATCTAACTTATTTACGAATTCCTTACAAGAAGAGGTTGCATCGTTATTAACAGAAAATACAGCATTAGACTACGTGTTCTTTTGTAATAGCGGGGCGGAAGCAAATGAAGCGGCTTTGAAGTTAGCACGTAAGCATACTGGAAAATCTCTCGTCGTTACATGTGAGCAATCGTTCCACGGCAGAACATTTGGAACGATGAGTGCAACAGGGCAAGATAAAGTGAAAAAAGGATTTGGTCCATTGCTTCCGTCGTTTTTACATATCCCTTTTAACGATATACAGGCGTTAGAGGAAGTAATGAATGAAGAGGTAGCGGCGGTAATGGTAGAAGTTATACAAGGAGAGGGCGGGGTAATACTTGCTGATCCATCCTTTTTGAAAGAGATTGAAAAACTATGTAATAGGTACAATGCTCTCTTTATTATCGATGAAGTACAGACGGGGATAGGAAGAACAGGAACGTTATTTGCTTATGAGCAGCTGGGAATACAGCCTGATATCGTTACTATTGCAAAGGCATTAGGAAATGGTATTCCTGTTGGAGCGATGATTAGCCAGAAAGAACTGGGTACTTCCTTTGCTGCTGGATCACACGGTTCAACTTTCGGTGGGAATTATATTGCAATGGCTGCGGCGAAAGAAGTATTGCAGTTAAGCAAAGAAGCGGCGTTTTTAAAAGATGTACAGGAAAAAGGCGCGTACGTATTAGCGAAATTGAAAGAAGAATTGTGCAATGCTGAATGTATTAAAAATATTCGTGGTAAGGGCCTTATGATTGGAATCGAATGTAAGCAAGGAGTTGCGAGTTTTATAGAACAATTAGAAAAAGAAGGGCTACTCGTATTACAAGCAGGTCCTAATGTTATAAGACTATTACCACCACTCATTGTAACGAATGAAGAGCTAGAACAGGCAGTATATATGATAAAAAAAGTAGTTTGTACAAAAAAAGTATCAATCATATAAGGGGGAAGTTCCATGTCAACTGTACAAGTACCGAAATTAAATACGAAAGATCTTTTAACACTAGAAGAACTGACGCACGAAGAAATCATTTCAATAATTGAGTTTGCCATATATTTAAAAAAGAATAAGCAGGAGCCTTTATTACAAGGCAAAATATTAGGGCTTATTTTTGATAAGCATTCAACTCGTACTCGCGTTTCTTTTGAAGCAGGAATGGTACAGCTTGGAGGACATGGAATGTTTTTAAGCGGGAAAGAAATGCAAATTGGAAGAGGGGAGACTGTTTCAGACACTGCAAAAGTATTATCACATTATATTGATGGTATTATGATACGTACATTCTCACATGCAGATGTAGAAGAGCTGGCAAAAGAATCAAGCATTCCTGTTATTAACGGATTAACAGATGATCATCACCCTTGTCAGGCGTTGGCGGATTTAATGACAATTTATGAAGAAGTGAATACATTTAAAGGAATTAAATTGGCTTACGTAGGTGATGGGAATAATGTATGTCATTCATTGTTATTAGCGAGCGCAAAAGTCGGAATGAATATGACTGTGGCAACGCCTGTAGGGTACGAACCAAATGAGGGAATTGTAAAAAAAGCATTAGCGATTGCAGATGAAACAGGGGCTAAAATTGAAATTTTGCATAATCCTGAATTAGCGGTACATGAAGCAGATTTCATTTATACAGACGTTTGGATGAGTATGGGGCAAGAGGGAGAAGAAGAGAAATATACGTTATTTCAACCGTATCAAGTTAATAAAGAACTTGTTATGCATGCGAAACAAACGTATCGTTTCTTACACTGTTTACCTGCTCACCGTGAAGAGGAAGTAACAGGAGAAATTATAGATGGACCGCAGTCTATCGTCTTTGAACAAGCCGGTAATCGATTGCATGCGCAAAAAGCGTTATTAGTGAGTTTATTTAAAAATGTAGAGGAGCCTTCCTAAAAGGGAGGTTTTTTTATGTTGAAATGTCGGATGTATATTTAGTTAATTATTTCTATATCATTTATAATAAAAAGAGAAAACTAATTTTATCCCGCTTTAATGGGCAGTAAGACCCCCACCTCAAAATTCAGCGAAAGCAAAGAAGTTGGGTGGGGGATCAACTGCCCATAAAAGTCCGATTGGTTCAACTAATAATCAGTGGGGGATGAAGAAAACCCCC
>NZ_MACI01000094.1 GCF_001884105.1 Bacillus luti
CATATGATGTAAGGACATACTAGGTATAAAAATATAGTTAAAGAGATGATGAATTTGAAAACAACTAAGAAAACATATTCGTTTTTTCATCGAATGTGGAGAATATTAAAGTATCAATATTATAAGTTGCTTCGGTCGCCAGAAGGAGCGAAGAAAGTATCATTAGGGTTTGCTATTGGCTTTGGTTTAGAAATGTTAGTAATTTATACGGCATCGCTCGTATATTTAATATTTTATCCAATCGTCAGGTTAGCGAAAGGGTCTTTTCCAGCAGCAGTCATTGGTAATATTATTGGGAAGATATCGTTTCTCCCAGTATTTTTATTTCCGCTTGCTTATGCATTAGGGAAAATGATTTATCCGTTTCCGCTGCAGAAACTACATCATAAACCATTTACAATATCAGATTTGTTTTCGAGCCATATTTTTACGATATTAAAGAGTTTATTGCAGAGTGAAGTGTATGTATTAATTGGAATGACGATTTTAGGAGCGGTGTTTGGTACTATTTCATATTTCGTTGTGCATTATTTATATGAGAAGAACCGGAAGTTACGTTTGAAGAAAAGAAAGAAACGAGTGCGAGAACCACTTGTGCAAATATAAAGAGTGTCACATTCATTTTCTCCTTTGAATATGTTTAAGAAAAAGGAGGGAAGCATGAATGTATTATTACGTACCTCAAGTATATCCATATGTAAATTATTATCCTGTATATGATATGAGTAGACAATACGAATGGTATCGACAACAACAATTGCAGCAATTATCACAAATACCACAACAACAGCCTACGCAGGAACAAAAACCATATTTAACAACATGGCCATATTCAAATGTATACTATGGTAATTATTACGAATCATAAAGCTGCTTCTATTTAGAAGCAGCTTTATGCGTTTGTTTTCAAAATTAAATTTTGAATGGTTTGAAGAGAATGAATGAGCTTCTCACGCTCTTCCTCAGATAATGTTTGGAAATTTTCTTTTAGTTTGTCTAAAATGAATTGCTGATACTGATTTACTAACAATTTCCCTTCACCTGTTAGGGAAATTAAAATGACCCGTCGATCTTTTTCGCTATAATGACGCTCTATTAGTTCTTCTTGAATCAGTTTGTTTAATAGAGGTGTCATGTTAGGCCGTGAAATCGCTAGCCGCTTGCCGATTTCGGAAACTGCTAATGTTTCATTTTCATGCAAAAGCAGTAATACTTGTGTATGTGATGGCGGCATATGTCTTTGAGAAGAAAATTCTCCAGGAAGCATAAATTTGCGATAAAAAAGAGGCACTAGCGAAAGAAGATGATCAACAATACGTTCCCACTCGCGTGATTCCATATAAAGGCCCCCTTCCACTATCATTGTAACAAAAAAGGCATGTTATAAAAATAGAATTGTTTCATGGAAACTTTAATATTTGTAAGCTAACACTTTTTTTGTAAATGAATTGGCAATAATCGTATAGCCAGTATCATTAGGATGTACTTGGTCAAATAGTAACTCTTTTTTATCATTCGATATTAATTTACGAATTGGTAAAACGATAGATGGTTGATTTGCTTTTGAAATGGAATAAACGGAGTCATTCCAGCCATCTAAAAACATATCTGCATAACTTGCGATAGAATCATCGAGTTGTAACGGGTTATAGAGTTCAGAGAGGATGAGTAAAGCATCCGGATTTTGATCTCGAACTGTTTTTACAATATCTTTTACATCCGCTTCAAAATGAGCTTTTTCTTTATTTAACATTTTAATGCCATCTATAACACCAACATCACGATTTAAACGGAATAAATTATTTCCCCCAATATTAATTGTAATAATATTTGCAGCTTTAATCTTTTGTTTTACATCTTCTGATTGAACTTTTTTAACGAGACGATCTGTTGTAAGACCGTTTATGCCAAGGTTTTCTACTGTAATTGGTTTATGAATTTGTGCTTCTATTTGCCTAGAGGCTAATTCAGCAAACCCACCTTGCGTTGATCCATAACCTTTAGCGAGTGAATCACCTAATACGAGGTGATAAAAGGAATCGTTTGTTTGCTTATCAATCCAACTTGGAGCGGATGTTTTTTTTGTTTTCTCTTCGGCTTCGTTTTGTTTTGTCTCATCGTTCTTTTCAAAATAAGAATAAGAAATGATTAGAAGGAGGAGACAAACAATTGTTAAGATGACTTTTTTCATAAATTCATCCTCCTTGTAATTGGTAATTGTATCATATTCAGCAGTATTAACAATGTAAGGGCATATTATATATCTATGAAAAGTTTACAATAACTTTACAGAAAATTTGTAGAAGTATGTCAAAAAATATTGACGATATGAAAGGACATTATATATGATAATGTCAGATAAGGTAAAACTACGCTTAGTGGGAACTCTATTTCCCGTTAATAGTTAGTCTTCAGTTATCAAGATTTTGTGGGTACTACCCGTTAAAGCGGAATGAAATAAAAATCGAATCTCTACTAGAAGAAAAAAGATATGAGGTTAGAGATAGAGGTTTATTTCATTATATTGGGTAAGTGTATAAGGGGGATTTTTTGTGAAAAAGTCAAAAAAAATGCTAGCTGGAGCAACTCTTGCTATTGGTGTAATGGCGCCGCAAGTATTGCCAACAACAGCTCATGCGGATGAGAACAACGGGGAGAGTACGGTTAACTTACGAATTCTAGAAACATCAGATATTCATGTTAACTTAATGAATTACGATTATTATCAAACGAAAACAGATAATAAAGTAGGTCTCGTGCAAACTGCAACGCTTGTTAATAAAGCACGTGAAGAAGCGAAGAACTCTGTCCTATTTGATGATGGGGATGCATTACAAGGGACACCGCTTGGAGATTATGTAGCGAATAAAATAAATGATCCGAAGAAGCCTGTGGATCCTAGTTATACACATCCATTATATCGTTTAATGAATTTAATGAAGTATGACGTCATCTCTCTTGGGAATCATGAATTTAACTACGGTTTAGACTATTTAAACAAAGTAATTAGTAAAACAGAGTTCCCAGTTATTAACTCGAACGTCTATAAAGATGATAAAGATAATAATGAAGAGAACGACCAAAATTACTTTAAACCATATCATGTTTTTGAAAAAGAAGTAGAAGATGAATCAGGGCAAAAACAAAAAGTGAAAATTGGCGTAATGGGATTTGTTCCACCTCAAGTTATGAACTGGGATAAAGCAAATTTAGAAGGAAAAGTTAAAGCAAAAGATATAGTTGAAACAGCGAAGAAAATGGTGCCAAAAATGAAAGCAGAAGGTGCAGATGTTATCGTTGCACTAGCGCATTCCGGTGTTGATAAGAGTGGATACAACGTTGGTATGGAAAACGCGTCGTATTATTTAACAGAGGTTCCTGGTGTAGATGCAGTATTAATGGGACATTCACATACAGAAGTGAAAGATGTATTTAATGGTGTTCCAGTTGTAATGCCTGGTGTCTTTGGAAGTAACTTAGGTATTATTGATATGCAATTGAAGAAGGTAGACGGAAAATGGGAAGTACAAAAAGAGCAATCGAAGCCGCAACTTCGTCCGATTGCTGATAGTAAAGGAAACCCATTAGTACAATCTGATCAAAAATTAGTTAATGAAATTAAAGATGATCATCAAGCGACAATTGATTATGTGAATACAGCTGTAGGAAAAACGACAGCACCAATTAATAGTTATTTCTCATTAGTACAAGATGATCCTTCTGTACAACTTGTGACAAATGCACAGAAATGGTATGTAGAAAAGTTATTTGCTGAAAATGGACAATATAGCAAATATAAAGGAATACCAGTTTTATCTGCAGGCGCACCATTTAAAGCAGGTGGCCGAAACGGTGCTACATATTATACAGATATTCCAGCTGGAACGTTAGCAATTAAAAACGTTGCAGATTTATATGTATATCCAAATACGTTATATGCTGTAAAAGTAAATGGGGCACAAGTGAAAGAATGGCTTGAAATGTCTGCAGGTCAGTTTAATCAAATCGATCCAAAGAAAACAGAAGAACAGCCATTAGTAAATATAGGCTATCCTACATATAACTTCGATATTTTAGATGGCTTAAAATACGAAATTGATGTAACACAACCGGCGAAATACGATAAAGATGGAAAAGTTGTAAATGCAAATACGAATCGTATTATAAATATGACATATGAAGGTAAGCCAGTAGCTGACAATCAAGAGTTCATCGTCGCTACAAATAACTATCGTGGAAGTAGCCAAACGTTCCCAGGTGTAAGTAAAGGGGAAGTTGTATACCAATCACAAGATGAAACACGTCAAATCATTGTGAAGTATATGCAAGAAACACCAGTTATTGATCCGGCAGCAGATAAAAATTGGGCGTTTAAACCGATTGTTGCAGATAAACTAAATACAACATTCGATTCTTCACCAAATGCACAAAAGTATATAAAGAAAGATGGGAAAATATCATATGTTGGACCATCTGAAAATGAATTCGCTAAATATGCAATTGATATAACGAAGAAGAACGATGATAAGGAAACTGGTGGAGAGAATCCAACGACGCCACCAACAGGTGAAGGTAATAACGGAGAGAATCCAACGACACCACCAACAGGTGAAGGTAATAACGGAGAGAATCCAACGACACCACCAACAGGTGAAGGTAATAACGGAGAAAATCCAACGACACCACCAACGGATGAAGGTAATAATGGAAATAACGCAGGAAATGGACAAACTACGACGGACAACCAAAATACAAAAGAAACAACTGTAAGTGAAAATAAAGAAGAACGTGATTTACCGAAAACAGGTACAAGTGTTGTTTCTACAATTGGAGCAGGCTTGGCGTTTGTTGGAGCGGGATTCCTTCTGTTATTTAGAAGAAAGAAAGCAAATAGATAGTAGAGGAATATAAAAAAGGATTACCGATTGAGGTAATCCTTTTTGTTATATTATGAAACTGGTACTGCTTTTTCTTTCTTCCATGAAAGGCCAAATCCAGTAAATCCAACGATAATCGTTAAGACTGGGCAAGCTAAACAGAAGATTGCGTATGGAAGGTAATCGAATGTTGGAACGCTAAGGACGTTTGTTAAGAATACGCCACTTACACCCCATGGTACGAGCGGGTTAATAACTGTACCCGCATCTTCTAATACGCGTGATAAATTACGACGTTCTAAACCAACTTCATCGTATTTGTTAGCGAATGCTTGTCCTGTTAAAACGATGGATAAGTACTGTTCACCAAGTAAGAAGTTTACACCAATTGCAGTTGAAGCAGTAGAAATAATTAAGCGTGTACTATTTTTTACGAAGCTAGAGATAATATTCATCAGCTGCGTGATTATACCCATGCCTTGTAATAATCCTCCCATACAAAGAGCTAGGAAAATAAGAGCAATTGACATCATCATACTTTGTAAACCACCGCGAGATAATAAGCTATCAATATCTTTAATACCAGTTTTAGAAACGTAACCGTCTTGCATAATTTTCATTAAATCAGCTAAAGAAGTACTAGGGTTAAAAATAAAGAGAATAATGATTCCTACTACGATTCCAGCAAGTAATGTTGGAACTGCCGGAACCTTTTTAAATGCGAATAGGAATAGTAATAAAATTGGAATGAGTGTAACGATAGAAATCGTTGCGTTTTTCTCTAATGTGCTAATAAAGTTTGTGAAGTCAACGTCTCCACCAGTACCGCTTCCTAAAATGAAAAATGCGATAAAAGCAATAATGAAAGCCGGAACTGTTGTCCAAAGCATGTTACGAATATGCTCAAATAAATCTACACCGGTTACCGCAGGAGCTAAGTTTGTTGTATCAGATAAAGGAGACATTTTATCTCCAAAGAATGCACCAGAAATAATTGCACCAGCAATAAGAGCTGAATCGTATCCAAGGGCAGTACCCATTCCCATAAAGGCAAGTCCTACTGTTGCGGCAGTTGTAAAGGCACTACCGATACTTGTTCCAACAATTGCACAAACAACAAAAACTGTAGGAACGAAAATTTTTGGAGAAACAAGTTGGAAGCCGTATACCATTAAAGTTGGAATTGTTCCAGCTGCGATCCAAACACTAATTAATACGCCTACAAGTAAGAAAATAAATATAGATGGAATACCAGCGGAAATACTACTTATCATTCCTTTTTCCATAGTAGACCAAGAGATTTTTTTCATAAATCCAAATGCTAATAAAAGAACGATACCAAATAAAATTGGGATATGTGGTGAAACTTCTAATTGGATAACACTAAAACCAATACAGAAAAAAATAAATAATGTTAAAAGAACAGATTCAATTTTTGAAACCATTGTTTTCCCCTCCTAAATAATTTAAAATAGCTCTTTTTTATATAAAATTCGCCAATATTGTTTATTTCCTTCTAAAATTTAGAATTTTGTGACAAATTACCGGTAATTGTCAATATCTCAATATGATACGGAAATGATTGGATAAAAAAACGTCCCTGCATATAATTATGCAGGGACGAAGAAATCGCGGTACCACCCTAGCTTGTGAAATGAATGTATCACAAAATAAAGGGTCATATGATATGCGCTAATAAAATAAAAACGCCCCTGCAATATATGCAGGGACGAAAAAATCGCGGTACCACCCTAAATTGTGAAACAGTGTCGTTTCACCACTCTTTAGACATAACGGTCTATAACCGTCTTTCACTACTCCTTACGTTTCGTAAAAGAAGCTCCAGGGGGTAATTCATAATTCGCTCTGTACTGGTTCGCACCGACCACCAGCTCTCTGAAATCAGAAATCGAAATACTACTAAATCCTATCAACGCCGATTCATATGATGTTAGTTAAATTTTTATCATATATTCGTCTTACATGTCAATAAAAATGTTCAAATTTTTTTTAGGGAAATAAAGGAGAAAGGTTTTAATACTGTGAAAACGTGCGTTATAATGAATTTGAAAGGGGAGGAAAGAGTGAAGAAAAAAATAATTCTTTTTACCACCTTACTAGTCGTTGGCGGAAGTGCTGGAATTTACACAGCTTTTGCAGCTGAATCAGAGCAGTTGAAACAAAAGCAAATACAGCAGTCAGAAGTGAAGAAAGTGAAAGAAACTGAAGAGAAGAAGTCGATGGAGAAAGCAGCTACGAAACTAGGAGTTTCTACTGAGGGAAAAACAAAAGAAGAGATTACGAAAGAAGTAAATACAGCAAGATTTGAGCAGCGCCATGATTTATTAATTGAGCATGCGAAGCAACTTGGAATTGATACAGAGGGAAAAAAAGATGAAGAGATTATTTTAGAAATTGGAAAGATACAACATGGAAAGTAGAACAACTTATCTTATGATAAGTTGTTCTTTTTTAAGAACTACTTGATTTAAAAATAATTGACAGCCTTTCGAATTTAATGTTAACTATATTTATAAACTAGTTAACATTAGGGGTGGCAATTGTGACTGTTAATAGTAAAACGACTGAAAAATCATCTTATACATATGAAGAATTATCGGAGAAAAATAAAGCTTACGTATGGCACCCATTTACACAAATGAAAGATTATTTAGAAGAAGATCCTGTCATTATTGAACGTGGAGAGGGAAGAAAGCTATACGATGTAAATGGAAATGAATACTGGGACGGTGTTTCGTCTATTTGGTTGAATGTTCATGGACATCAAATACCAGAATTAGATGAAGCAATTCGTGAGCAATTAAATAAAATTGCTCATTCTACTATGTTAGGGCTTGCTAACGTTCCATCTATTTTATTAGCAGAAAAAATAATTGAAGTTGTACCAGTAGGTTTGAAGAAAGTATTTTATTCGGACTCCGGTTCTAGCGCTGTTGAAATTGCAATTAAGATGGCCTTTCAATATTGGCAGCATAAAGGAAAACCGAAGAAACAAAGATTTGTTACATTAAAAGAAGCGTATCACGGTGATACCATTGGAGCTGTTTCAGTAGGAGCAATAGACTTGTTTCACCAAGTGTATAGTTCACTTTTATTTGAGGCAATTAAGATGCCTTATCCATATACATATCGTTCTCCTTATGGAAATAATAAGGAGGGAATTGTAAAAAAACATTTAGAAGAAATGGAAGAGCTACTAAAAGACAAGCATGAAGAAATTGCAGCAATTATTGTAGAGCCTTTAATGCAAGGTGCTGGCGGCATGATTACAATGCCAAAAGGATATTTAAAAGGGCTACGTAATTTATGTACAAAATACAATGTATTATTTATTACAGATGAGGTAGCGACTGGATTTGGGCGCACCGGGAAAATGTTTGCATGTGAACATGAAAATGTGACACCAGACATTTTAACGGCCGGAAAAGGTTTAACGGGCGGATATTTACCAGTTGCAATCACCGTAACGACAGATGAAATATATAATGCCTTCTTAGGAGGCTATGAAGAGCAAAAAACATTTTTCCATGGTCATAGTTATACAGGGAATCCGTTAGGGTGTGCGGTAGCAATTGCAAACCTAGAACTATACGAGAAAACAAATTTAATAGAAGAAGTGGCACGTAAAACAGAATATGTAGCGACGCAATTAGAAGAACTCTTTGCATATAAACATGTAGGGGATATTCGTCAGTGCGGATTAATGGTTGGAATTGAGCTTGTGAAGAATAAGGAGACGAAAGAAGCGTTTGAATGGACAGAGAGAGTCGGTGTTCAAGTATGTAAACGTTCAAGAGAGTTAGGTATGATTTTACGACCGCTTGGCAATACCATTGTATTTATGCCACCTCTTGCATCTACAATTGCCGAAATTGATGAGATGTTACGAATTTTATATAAAGCAATCTCAGATGTTACGGAGGGAGAATAATGAGTGGTTTCTTTATAACAGCAACGGATACTGAAGTGGGGAAAACTATAGTTGCTGGTGCATTAGCAGGTGTATTTAGAGAATTAGGATATAACATAGGGGTATATAAACCGTTGCAAAGCGGGCATGCTGCATCAAACCCAGAGGGAGATGCAGCAAGGCTAAAAATATTATCGGGTGTACTGACAAGAGAAGAAGAAATTTGTCCTTATTCCATTGAAGAACCGCTTGCTCCGAGATTGGCTATGAAAAGAGCTGGAAGGACAGTAATGTTAAAAGAAATTACGGATCACTATAATGAACTATTAAAAGAGTTTAATAGCTTATTTGTGGAAGGGGCTGGTGGGCTTGCAGTCCCATTTACAGAAGATGCTTTAGTGATTGATTTTGCAAAAAAATTAAAGCTTCCTCTTATTATAGTAGCGCGTCCTACTCTAGGAACAGTTAATCATACTGTTTTAACAATTTCTTATGCAAAAGCACACGGTTTAACAGTAGCAGGTGTAATTTTATCTGGTTGTAAAGAATATGAAAAAGAAAGAGCGCAAGAAAATAGAATAATGATTGAGGAGTTAAGTGGAGTGCCGGTTTTAGGGTTATTACCATTCCTTGAAGGAGAGTTTACAAGGGAAGAGTTATTAGAATCGGCAAAAGAGCATATTATGATTTCAAAATTAGAGGAGCTCATCCAAAATGAATCAAACGTGGCGCGTGCATCTTCAATCTAAAATAGAACAATTAAAGGAACAAGGGCAGTATCGTAATTTACATGTAACAGAGCGATCCGAAGAGACATGGCTTATTCGAAATAAGAAAAGGATGCTAAATTTAGCATCGAATAATTATTTAGGATTAGCTGGGGATGAAAGGTTGAAAGAAGCTGCTATTGCCTGCACAAGAGAATATGGAACTGGAGCGACAGCATCCCGTCTCGTTGTAGGAAATTATCCACTGTATGAAGAGATTGAGAGAAGTATATGCAATTGGAAAGGCACTGAAAAAGCTTTAATTGTAAATAGTGGATATACCGCGAATGTAGGGGCGATTTCTTCGTTAGCCTGCCGCCACGATATTGTTTTTAGTGACAAATTAAATCATGCAAGTATCGTTGATGGAATTATATTAAGCGGAGCAGAACATAAAAGATATCGTCATAATGATTTGGATCATTTAGAGAAGCTGTTGAAAATAGCGTCACCTGAAAAGCGGAAATTAATCGTAACTGATACTGTTTTTAGTATGGATGGTGATACTGCCTATTTGAAAGATTTAGTGCAGCTAAAAGAGAAATACGGGGCAATAATCCTAGTTGATGAAGCACATGCGAGTGGAATATATGGAATCGGCGGAGCAGGATTAGCTCATATAGAAAAAGAGATTGCTCAAAAAATTGATATACACATGGGGACGTTTAGCAAGGCTCTAGGGTGTTATGGTGCGTATTTGACAGGTGATGCAATTTATATAGAGTATTTACAAAATATGATGAGAAGCTTTATTTTTACTACTGCTTTACCACCAGGAACGTTAGGGGCGATACGAAAAGCAATTGAAATTGTGAAAGAAGATAACAAAAGAAGAGAGCGACTTGCAGAGAATGGTACATATTTCAGGACGCATTTACAAGAAGCTGGTTTTGATATTGGGAATAGCTCAACTCATATTGTACCGATTGTAGTCGGTTCAAATGAAAATACTTTACGGTTTAGTGAACGATTACAAGAGGTAGGTATCGCCGCAATTGCAATTCGTCCACCCACTGTTCCAGTTGGTAGTTCTCGAATTCGTTTTGCAGTTACATCACAACATACAATAGCTGATTTAAGATGGGCTATTCAGCATATTATACGTATCGGTAAAGAAGAGGGGTTTTTAGTATGAAAGAGCTAAAGATTATTTTTATTCCTGGGTGGGGAATGGAAGAAGGTGTTTGGACTTTAGTTCTACCATATTTTAAAGGATATTCTGTTCAATGTGTAGAGTGGCGTAACGTAAAAGAACAAAGTGAATTTGCGGAGCGAATAATAGATGTAGCGCATGATGAAAATGTAATTTTAGTTGGATGGTCACTAGGAGCGTTAGCAGCAGTACAAGCTTATAAAAAGGTTAAGGCGAAAGGCATGGTACTAATTGGTGGTACCGCTAAATTTACCAATACAAGTGACTATACAAGTGGATGGAATTCCTTGCATGTAGAACGTATGAAAAAGAACTTAACGAGAAAGAAAGCAGATACGTTGAAGCGTTTCTATGAAAATATGTTTACAAAAGATGAACTGAAAGAGAATACGAGTTTTGAAGAGATTGCGCTGAATTTTAAAGGAGACTCGATTCAGTCATTACAATTAGGCTTAGATTATTTAATAGAAACAGATATGAGAAACGAATTAACTGATGTCAAAATCCCGCTGTTACTTCTTCATGGAGAACAGGATGTGATATGTCCATTATCTGCAGCTCATAGTATGACAGAAAATACGAATGCTAAGCTAAAAGTAGTAAGTGAGGCTGGGCATGCATTATGTATAACGAATTTTGAATATTGCGCAAATGAAATCATTCAATTTGTAGAGGGGATACGACATGATCAACAAAACGTTACTGCAAAAACGGTTTAACGGGGCAGCTGTATCCTACGATCAATATGCAAATATACAAAAAAAGATGGCACATTCGTTACTTTCTACATTGAATCGGCGATATAGTGCAAATTCATCGATACGCATTTTAGAACTTGGATGCGGGACAGGATATGTTACAGAGCAATTATCAAAGTTATTTCCGAAAGCGCATATTACAGCTGTTGATTTTGCTGAAAGTATGATTGCGATTGCGAAAGCTAGACCAAATGTGAAAAATGTAACGTTTTACTGTGAGGATATTGAACAATTAAGACTAGAAGAAACATATGATGTCATTATTTCAAATGCCACATTTCAATGGCTAAATGATTTAAAACAAGTGATAAGAAATTTATTTGATCATTTGTCTATAGATGGGATATTACTCTTTTCAACATTTGGACATGAAACATTTCAAGAATTGCATGCTTCGTTCCGGCGGGCGAAAGAAGAAAAAAATATACAAAACGAAACATCGATTGGGCAACGTTTTTATTCGAAAAATCAGTTACACCATATATGTGAAATAGAAACAGGGGATGTGCATGTTTCTGAAACATGTTACATAGAGAGTTTTACAGAAGTTAGGGAGTTTCTGCATTCTATTCGAAAAGTAGGAGCGACTAATAGTAATGAAGAATCATATTGCCAAAGTCCCTCACTCTTTCGTGCAATGCTTCGCATATACGAAAGAGACTTCACGGAAAAAGAAGGGATAATGGCAACTTATCATGCTGTATTTGTGCATATAACAAAAGAGGGGAAGAGATGAAATGAAACAAGTACAAACAAAAAGGGATTGGAAAAAACTTGCATATGACGTAGTAGAAGAGAAAATGATTACGAAAGAAGATGCAATAGCGATATTAGAGGCTGATGATACAGAGGTTTTAGAAATTATGAATGCAGCTTACATCATCCGCCATCATCACTTTGGTAAAAAAATAAAGTTGAACATGATTATTAATACGAAATCTGGATTATGTCCTGAAGATTGTGGGTATTGTTCACAGTCTATTATTTCAGAAGCACCGATTGATAAATATGCATGGTTAACGCAGGAAAAGATTGTAGAAGGGGCGCATGAAGCAATTCGCCGTAAAGCGGGTACATATTGTATTGTAGCATCTGGCCGTCGTCCAACGGATAAAGAAGTCAATCACGTAATTGGAGCTGTTAAAGAGATTCGTGACACGACAGATTTGAAGATTTGTTGTTGTTTAGGTTTCTTAAATGAAGATCAAGCAGGGCGTTTAGCGGAAGCAGGTGTACATCGTTATAACCACAACTTAAATACACACGCAAACAATTATGATAGTATTTGCTCAACTCATACGTATGACGATCGTGTTGATACAGTTCAAAAAGCGAAGCAAGCTGGTATTTCGCCATGTTCTGGTGCAATCTTTGGAATGGGAGAGACAATTGAAGAACGTGCTGAAATTGCATTTGAATTACAACGTATAGATGCAGATTCTATTCCGTGTAATTTCCTTGTTGCTGTAAAGGGTACGCCGCTTGAAGGACAAAAAGAGTTAACACCAGTAGAATGTTTAAAAGTGCTGGCGATGATGCGTTTTGTAAATCCAACAAAAGAAATTCGCATTTCAGGTGGTCGAGAAATTAATTTACGTTCTGTACAGCCGCTTGGTTTATTCGCAGCAAATTCTATTTTTGTCGGCGATTACTTAACGACAGCTGGGCAAGAGCCGACTGCGGACTGGGGTATGATTGAAGATTTAGGATTCGAGATTGAGGAATGTGCATTATAAGATAGATGGAAAAGCAAACCTTTAAAAAGGTTTGCTTTTTTTGTAAATAAAATGTAATAAAAAGCCATTATGACTTGATATGAATGGTTTTTCAGCAAGAAAATGAATTTTTGTGGACGAATTTTCCAAGCCCTATTTGTACATAGTAAATATGTAATTTATATTGGGTTGGAGGATTTTACATGCATAAATACATATTAGCGATTATGATTTGTCTAATTTTAATAAAAGCAATAAGTGCTGATCCAGTTAAGGCCGCTGAAAATCCTGAACAAAAAGAAATGCAGCAAAGAATTGAACAACATTTTCGAACGAAAGCTGAACATTTTGGCTTGAAAACGGAAGGGAAAGATTTAAAAGAAGTACGAAAAGAAATTACTATTATAGAAGAAGCGAAGAAAAGAGAGAATGTATGGAGAACAGCGCAAACTCTTCGTATACAAACAGAAGGAAAAACGATGGATGAATTAATAAAAGATGTACGGAAAAAAGTAAAGAAATAAAAAAGAGGCCGTAGCCTCTTTTTTTATGCCCATTGTTTTGATAAATGAGCCATTTCAATCGCAGCAACGGCGGATTCATAGCCTTTATTACCAGCTTTCGTGCCAGCACGTTCAATCGCTTGCTCGATCGTTTCAGTCGTTAATACACCGAAAATAACTGGAATGTCTGTTTGTAGTGATAAAGATGCAACACCTTTTGCTACTTCATTACAAACGTAATCGTAATGTGTTGTAGCACCACGAATTACAGTCCCTAATGTAATAACAGCATCATACTTCCCGCTACTAGCCATCTTTTTAGCGATTAAAGGAATTTCAAATGCGCCAGGAACCCAAGCAACATCGATATCAGTTTCTTCTACACCGTGACGCTTTAATCCATCTAAAGCTCCGCCGAGTAACTTACTTGTAATAAATTCATTAAAACGTCCAACAACAACCCCAACTTTTAGTCCTGTACCAACTAAATGACCTTCGAATACCATAATAAATCTCTCCCTTAATTATAAGTTTAGTAAATGTCCTAATTTGTTTACTTTCGTTTGTAAATACGCTTTATTTTCTTCTTTTGCGGGCATTTGCAATGGTACACGCTCAATCACTTCTAAATCGTAACCTTGTAAGCCAGCAATTTTTCGTGGATTATTCGTTAATAATCGTAAATGTTGTAAACCTAAATCCTTTAAAATTTGAGCTCCAATACCGTAATCACGCAGGTCAGCTGGGAACCCAAGTTTTTCGTTTGCTTCTACAGTATCGAATCCTTCTTCTTGCAATTTATAAGCGCGGAGCTTATTAAGAAGGCCAATGCCTCGTCCTTCTTGTCTCATATAGAGAAGAACGCCTTTTCCTTCACGCTCAATTTGAGCAAGTGCAGCATGGAGTTGTGGTCCGCAATCGCAGCGGCACGAGCCAAATACATCTCCTGTTAAGCACTCAGAATGGACGCGTACAAGTACAGGCTCTCCTGTTGAAATATCACCTTTTACGAGTGCGATATGTTCTTTCGTATCTAATGAATTAGAATAGCCAATTGCATGGAAAGTACCGAAATCTGTAGGTAATGTAATTTCCACTTCTCGCGTCACTAATGTTTCATGGTGGCGGCGATAAGCAATTAAATCTTCTATTGTAATCATTTTTATATCAAATTGTTTTGCACACTGTAGTAAATCAGGTACGCGTGCCATCGTACCGTCTTCATTTATAATCTCACAAATGACTCCAGCTGGTTCTGCTCCGCAAAGCTGTGCTAAATCGACAGCAGCTTCTGTATGACCAGCACGGCGCAGGACACCGCCTTCTTTCGCAATTAATGGAAAGATATGTCCAGGACGATTGAAATCAGCACCTTTTGATGCAGGATTTAATAATTCTTGTATCGTAGTTGCACGTTCGTGAGCGCTAATCCCTGTTGTTGTAGAAACATGATCAATGCTCACTGTAAATGCAGTATGATGCGAATCTGTATTATGAGCTACCATTGGTTCTAATTGTAGACGTTCTGCGTACCCTTCTGTAATTGGTACACAAACGAGACCACGCCCATGTGTAATCATAAAGTTAATTGTTTCTGGCGTAATATACTCTGCTAAAGCGATAAAATCTCCTTCATTTTCACGGTTTTCATCATCACATACGATAACAACTTTTCCTTGTTTTAAATCTTCTAGAGCTTCTTCAATACGATGAAACATAATGCTTCCCCCTTATAGAAATCCGTTTTCTTGTAAAAAGCTTTCGGTCATTGAGTCTGTTCTTTTTACAGGTTTAGTAATAAAGCGTTCGATATATTTACCAATCATGTCACACTCAATGTTTACGATGTCTCCCGCAATCTTTTCTCCGATAACAGATTCACTTACTGTGTGCGGAATGAGTGAGATTGTGATGGAAGATTCGTCTATATCAAATATTGTTAAACTCGTTCCATCAACAGCAACGGATCCTTTATGCAAACAATAGCGCAGCAATTCATCAGAAATAGCTATTTTGTAATAGACGGCATTATAGTGTTGTTTTTTGTTTAATATCGTTCCGATGCCATCAATATGTCCCGAAACGAAATGTCCACCGAATCGTCCGTTTGCAGCCATTGCTCGTTCTAAATTTACTTTAGAGTGCGGTTTAAGCGTGCGAAGTGATGTTGATTGCATCGTTTCAGGCATTGCATCCACTGTGAATGAAGTTGTTGTGAAACTCGTTACAGTTAAACAAATACCGTTAACCGCGATGCTATCCCCTAAGTGAACATCTGATAAAATCTCATTTGCATGGATTGTTAACTTCATCGCTTCTCCGCTTTGTTGCATGTTTGCGATAGTTCCTAATTCTTCTACAATTCCTGTAAACATTCCGTCACCTCACTTCGGGCATTCGCAACGATTTTTATATCATCGCCAATTTGTTTCATCTCTTGAATTTCTAAGGAAAGTGCATCTTGTAATGTTGCGAAACCATTTCCACCAAATAAAGTAGGGGCATCTTTCCCGCCAATTAATTTTGGGCTTATATAAGTTACAATTTCATTGAAATTATTTGTTTGTAAGAAACTTGCATGAACTGTTTGACCACCCTCAACGAAAAGAGATAGGATTTGTTTTTCGCCGAGTAGGTCTAAAACATCTTGAATTTCAATCTGCTTCGTTTTCATTTGGAATATAGCTATATTTTCAGATTCATAAGAAGCTATTTTTTCTTTATCTACATCCTTCCCGACAATAATCCATGTTGGTGCTAAACCATCTGTTATGACGTGAGAAGATGATGGCGTTCGTAAATGGGTATCTAAAATAACGCGAATAGGATGTTTCCCACCATTTGGAATTCTTGTCGTTAAATGCGGATTATCAGCTATAACCGTATTCACTCCAACGAGAATTGCATCATGTGTATGGCGGTATTGGTGAACATCAGCTCGTGCTCCTTCACCTGTAATCCACTTACTTTCACCAGTGACAGTTGCTGTTTTTCCATCTAAGCTCATCGCTGTTTTTATTGTTACAAATGGACGTTTCGTTTTCATGTAGTGAAAAAAGAAACGATTTAATAAGGTGGCTTCTGCTTCAAGAATACCGGTAGTTACTTCAATGCCAGCTTCTTCTAATCTCCTTTTT
Organism: Bacillus luti; assembly: GCF_001884105.1. GTDB lineage: Bacteria > Bacillota > Bacilli > Bacillales > Bacillaceae_G > Bacillus_A > Bacillus_A luti. The sequence goes on from NZ_MACI01000094.1 coordinate 16,842, forward strand.
CCATTACCAGAAACGAGAGGATTGCAATCAAGAGTAGCAATTACAACCCGTTTGACTCCTTTTTTGATGAGCAATTCACAGCAAGGTGGTGTTTTTCCAAAATGGCTACACGGTTCAAGTGTTACATAAACGGTAGCTCCTTTTGCTTTTTCACCAGCCATATGAAGAGCATGAACTTCTGCGTGTTCTTCACCGGCACGTAAATGAGCTCCCATACCGACGATGTTTCCGTCTTTTACAACAACAGCACTAACCATAGGATTTGGACTTGTTTGTCCGGATGTTCCTTCTGCTAACTGCAGGGCAATCCTCATATATTCTTGATCTGTCATTCTCTTCACCTCTCCTGAAAAAATCAAAAAACCCCAAGGATTTTATATCCTTGAGGTTTGGGAGACGTGATTTCTAGAAATATAGTTCGAATACGAAAGTATAGGAAAGAAACCTAACGATGATTGATATTTTTGCATAAGGAAAAAACCTAGCAAAATATCGAATTTTTCAAACGCTAGTCGTATCTTTTTATTTCAGTATAGATACATAAGTATACAAAATAAAACATATATAAAGATTCAAAATGAAACTTTATAAATATGCATACTGAAATAAAAGTGTATTCGCTATATAAAATTACTAGAAAACATATCCTTCTCCCATCCAGACTATACTGTCGGCCCTAGAGTTTCACTAGATCCACCGTTTTCGAGTTGAAAACGGGTCACGGACTTAGAAGTTTTCACTTCATCACCGCCGGTTGGGAATTTCACCCGACCCCGAAGGATGTTGTTTGCTCAAATTATAGCACAAAAAAAATAAAAGGCTAGTAAAAAATATTCGAATGTGAAGAATTGTGTGAAAATACATGTGAGTTGGAATGAGGTCAAAAGTATGAGAAATGTTGTAAGGAAAAGGGGGGACGAGAGTTAATGAAAAGAAAAAACATGCACAAAAAAATGTGCATGTCACATGTGAAATTATTCTGCCTCTGGTGCTCTAACAACAGACTCGAATTTACCTTTATGCGAAGCATCGCAATAAGGCATATTTTTTGATAAACCACAACGGCATAAAGAAAATGCCGGTTTTGCTGGGAATACATTCCCTTGTGAATCGACTAATTCCACGTCCCCTGTAACGCGAAAAGAGCCATTATCATTTACTTTAATTTGTACTTTTGCCAACGTTATCCCTCCTTCCCAAACGCTTAATTTCATCATATAATCAAGGGAAGTACTTGGCAATATAAAGTGAAACTTTAATTAGTGAGGGAGGCATCCCCCACTAATTATTAGTTGAACCATTCGGGCTTTTAGGGGCAGCTAATCTCCCACCTAACTTCTTTGTTTCAGCCGGATTTTGAGGTGGGAGTTTTACTGCCCGCAAATAGCGGGGAAAAAAGAGCACTTTATTTGAGAAAGAAGAGAGTGTTATAATAGTCTTCATAACTGACTAGAGTAAGGTGACGAGAGATGGATAAACAATTACATACATTACGAAACATTGCAAATGAGCGCACGTGGGCATCATTTTTGAATGATAATCATCCATATAGTTTGTTACATTGGTCCATTGCAGGTGTAGGGCAAGAGGCGAAGGATGTTTGGTTACTTCAAGATGAAGTAACATTTCAAACGACAGAATTTCCAACGTTAGACGATGCAATGCAATGGATTTCTGAAAATATGGAACAAGTTACAGACGTTTTAGCGCAATAAAAAAACAGGCTTATGCAAGCCTGTTTTTTGTTTCTTTTACGTATGTGTTTAAAAATTGATCGAGGGCTGCTTCGTACTCTTCTTTATTTTCGTTATAAGAGCAAGCGTGTGCACCGTGTTCTGCAATATACAGTTGTTTATTATTTTCTTTCGCTTCATATAACGCTTTTGTCATATCAGCTAAAATATAATCGTCATCTTTACTGTGAATAAAGAGCACCGGATTGTTAATGTTTTTTATACAGTCAATTGGTGAAACTTCACGAATTGTATAACCGTCACGAACTTTTAAAAATGCGTTTGCTAAAGGTAATAAAGGCCATTTTGGTAAATGGAATTCAACCTTTAAACGGTGCTGTAATTGTCCGTAAAAATCAGAGAAAGGACAATCTGCAATATAAAAATCAGCACCATCTTCTACAAGCCCTGCGTATTGAAGAAGTGTTGCAGCTCCCATCGATTCACCATGAATGCCAAGGATTATATTTTTGCCAAAACGACTTTTTAGCCAATCAACTACAGATTTTAAATCATGTTTTTCATAGTATCCATAGCTTGTTGTTTTTCCGCCAGTTTTACCATGACGACGATGATCATAAATAACGACATTATATCCTCTGTTTAAAAATAACTTTGCATATTTTATAGAATTCATTTTATTTACAGTTACGCCGTGACAAAAAACCATAAACTTATTGGAATGACCAGAAGGAATGTAATATCCGTGAAGATCATATCCGAATTGCGAAGGGATATGAATTTCTTCTTTATGAAGAGCATCAAAATCCTCTATACGAAAATGTTTTTTCGTTTCTCTTTCGAGTACTTCTTCCTCTGTTTTTTTCTTTAAGTACATCACTTTATTTGTAAAGAAAATCCCAAGGGCAGTTATCGCACCTAGTATAGTAAACAATGCTGCAAAAAAACGTTTCATACTTTACCTCATCCTCCAAATACCGTTACATGTGATACACTTATATTGTATCACAATGATAGAAAAGGGGAGAAATAGGAAATGCTGCATATACAAAAAATTACGCCAGCGATGAAAGAAACAATCCGAATGTTCATGTGTGAGAACTGGGGAAGTTCATTGATGGTTTCGCGTGGTAAGGGGCATCAGTTAGAAGAGTTGCCAGGATTTGTTGCGCTCTCAGATGACAGAATAATCGGAATTATAACGTATGAAGTGACCAGAAATATGTGCGAAATTGTATCGCTAGATAGCTTTGAAGAAAGAAAAGGAATAGGGACGAAACTTGTGGATTGTGTATTACAAGTTGCAGAAGAAGAAGGGTGCAGGCAGGTTTGGCTCATTACAACGAATGATAATATGAACGCATTACGTTTTTACCAAAAGCGAAATTTCATGATGACAAATTTATATGTGAACGCAGTGGAAGAGGCACGAAAAATAAAGAAAGAAATTCCGTGTATTGGGTATGATCAAATCCCGATCTTACATGAAATTCAGCTAGAATATCGTATAATAAAATGATGTAACAATTTTCAGAAATATAAGTTATTAACCTTGACGAAAATTGTAATTTAGGTTACCGTAAAATTGTAATCTATTACCATATTAAGGGGTGACGATGTGGCAACTATACGTGATGTTGCAAAATTGGCAGGTGTTTCAGTCGCAACTGTTTCAAGAGTTATTAATGAAAAAGGATACGTTCATGAAGACACAGTAAAACAAGTAAAGGAAGCAATTGAGGAATTACACTATAGACCAAATAGTGCGGCGAAACCATTATTTAAACAAGATTCAACGATAATTGCATTACTTGTAGACAATTTATGTAATCCATCAAACATCACTTTGCTACATTGTATTGAAGAACTAGCATATAAAGAAGGATATCAAATCATTGTTTGTAATATAGAGAATAAAGATAAATATATACATATGTTAAAGCAAAATAACGTTGCAGGTGTTATTTTGACGAAAGCAGTTTTTAAAAAAATAGGGGAAATCTCACTTCCGTGTGTAGTGATTGATGAAAAACAATCTCTTACAGATTATTATGAAGGTGGACAGAGAGCTGTTTCTGTATTGAAAGAGAAAGGGTGCCACTTTCTTGCTTATATCGGTGAGGGAGATGAAAGTGAAGAAAAAGAAGACCATGTGTCAGGATTTTTAGACGCTGTTTGGGAGGAAGGAATCTCTTATCGAGAAGAAAGTGTGCAAGGGTATACGCATAAACAGTTCATTACATTATTACAAAATCATCCGTATATAGATGGAATTGTAATCTCAAGTGATAAGATTGCTATTGAGTTAATCCGAGCAGCGAAATTTTTAAATATCCATATACCAGATAAATTACAAATTGTTGGACCTAACGGGAATATAGAGTGCGGATGGATAGGTCCATCACTACCGATAATTGAAAGTGATGTCGAAGAAAATGGGGAAATAGCTTTTAAAAAATTAATTGGAAAAATAAAAGTAAAAGGTGCGTTGTAAAAAACGCACCTTTTATAATGTAATGGCGGCAATAAAGCCGAATATAAGTAACGGTATATTATAATGTAGAAAAGTTGGTACACATGTATCCCATATATGATGATGTTGACCATCAGCATTTAAGCCGGATGTTGGTCCAAGTGTACTATCTGATGCTGGAGATCCTGCATCACCTAGCGCTCCTGCTGTACCGATAATTGCAATCGTTGCCATTGGGCTAAATCCAAGTTGGATGCAAAGTGGTACAAAAATTGTTGTTAAGATAGGGATAGTTGAAAAGGATGAACCAATTCCCATCGTAACGAGAAGTCCAATCACAAGCATAAGAAATGCAGCGAGTGGTTTGTTATTTCCAATTATATGTGCACTCGTTTGCACAAGAGATTCAACATGTCCTGTTTTTCGAAGAACAGCTCCAAATCCAGCGGCAGCAATCATAACAAAACCAATAAAGGACATCATGCGCATTCCACTTGTTAATATCGCATCTGCTTCTTTAAGCGGTAGACTACCACTTACCGATAAGACGATAATCCCTGCTAAAGCACCGAAAATCATTGATTCGGTTGCTAATTGAACAGTTAATGTGGCTATGATAGATAATAATCCGAAAGTAATGCTACGTTTTGTATAGGGAACGATTTCATTTTCAGTAGTGTGAATTTGTTCTGTTTCATACGTACGAGGTTTTCGGTACGTAAAGAATACCGCTACACATAATCCAATAATCATACCGATTGCTGGAATAGTCATTGCTTTTGGAATAAGTGCAACATCAAATGTAAGACCGCTTTGCGCAGCATTTGTTTGCAATACGTCATGATAAATTTTTCCGAAACCTGCTGGAATCCACATATAAGGAGTAATCAACCCGAATGTAATAATACATGTAACTAGTCTGCGATCCATTTTCAGCTCATTTAATACTTTTAAAAGTGCTGGAATTAAGATGGGGATGAAAGCGATATGAACAGGAATAACATTTTGTGAGAAGCAAGCCATCGTTAAAATGATGAATAAAATAAGTATTTTAGAATAAACTTGTTTTTTCGTGTCTTGTTCATTGCCAATCCATTTTAATGCAGTTTGAATCATGGCATCTGGAAGTCCTGTTTTGGAAAGGGAAATAGCGAAACCGCCAAGCATTGCATAACTTAAAGCAATTGGGGCACTGTTTCCAAGACCAGTTGTAAAAGTGTTAATAGTTTCTGAAATACCGAGTCCGCCGATAATTCCGCCTGTTAAAGCTCCAACAATGATGGCGACAATGACCTGGACACGTAACAAACTAAGCAATAGCATAACTGCTACTGCAACGAGTACAGCATTCATAATAAATGTAATCTCCCCAAAATTTTATTGTGTTAAGGCAAGTAAATATGAAGCACCTTGCTATATTTATACATAGTTGCGACATATTATTATAAATTGTTTTCTATGAAATGTAAAAGAGCCTTTTGTTACTAATGCTGAAAAGCTAGCTCTTGTTTAATTGATTGTAAAGAATGAGCGAATAATGCTGGTTCTTCTAAATCGGGAGAATGTGCTGAATTTGGGAACCAAATCATCTTTTTTATGGGCGCTTCTATCACATCACAATATTCCTGAACGAGTGCATAAGGAGTTTGGTAATCATAGCGACCAGAACAAAAATAAACGGGAATAGATAAACTAGAAATAGAAGAAAAGAAATCGATTGCCAGCATTTCTTCCCATAAAACGCCAGATTTTAAATTTCCTGCGAGAAACTTGAACCAATCTAATAGCGTATATTCAGGAGAAAAGAAGCCTTTCCGTATGAAAGAAAAGGAAGATCCGTTTTGGATTGCTCCTCCGAATGTGCCAAGCCACTTTCTTTGAATAATAAGACGTCTCGTATCTAAAAATGGTGGTTTACCTAATTTTAAAAGAGACGCTAATGCTTTTTTATGATCATGTTTTTTGGCGGAACGAATTAAATGCTGGTATAGCAATTCTTCGTTTTGTTTCATATGTACAATCTGTCCAATACCGATGTAAGCCTCGATATACTGTGGATATTGATGTGCTATGTTAAGTCCAATAATGCTTCCCCAAGAATGACCAGCGAGAAATAGTTTCTGTTTATTGAACTTTTTAAGTACATATTGAATCACTTCTTTTGCATCGGCAATGAATTGTTCGATTGTAAAATTGGCTCCGAAATCTTTCATTGAAAAGGATTTACCTGCCCCGCGCTGATCCCAATTAATAACGATAAAGTGCTTCTCCAATTCTTTTTGAAAATGACGAATAAATCCAATTTGTGCCATTCCAGGTCCGCCGTGACAGCATAATAAAATAGGTTGCTCTACGTTTTGCCCGCGCATAAGGAGGGTTAGTTTGCGGTTATTAATTATAACGCTTTCTAGCGTAGCGATACTATTTGGAATGAGTTGTTTATTTTTATTATAGAACCGGGGGGTATTGCTACGAAAAAGCATGTGGAAACCTCCTTTTCTGAAATCATACGAATCGCACAGGCTATTTGTTTTGCATATACTGTTAGAAAATCATTGTAACATACCATACTAGTGTCATTTCAACACGGGAGGAGGGAAATTGTGACGATTGGAGAAATTATAGATTGTTTAAATAGACGTGAATCCATCGCTATTATAGCAAAACGTCTTGAAATAAGCCCGTATACATTATCGAAGAAATTAAGATGGATTGGATACGAATATGATGGAGAACGGAAGAAGCGTATTTTTGTAGGAGATGGAGAAGAACCACGTCACTTACAACTCCAAGAAGCGACCGCCCTTCAATATACGAAAACAGATTATCAAGTATTAATTTATGAGCAATTACAAAGTATTTATGAGTTATTAAGAAAGAGAGAAGAAGTAATTGCCCCGATTATGAGTATAAGTACAGAAAAAAAGAAACGTACCTTTTCTATTAATGTAGAAATATTAGCGAAATTAGATGTTATATCAGAATCGAAAGGGATTCAAAAATCTAAACTTGTCGAAGAGGCGTTACTACAATTTTTACAACAATATGATGTTAGCAAAACATCACATTTTGATAACTAAAGAAAAGGATACTATGTTCATCTTAAGAACGAGTATCCTTTTTGGGTTTCACATATATCACAAGTAAAATAACGGTTGTTTGTTCCTAGCGTACTTAATTTATTTTTTGAATTCTTCCATCAATAATTGGCTGAATTGGTTCTTTTAATTGTTTTACATAATCGACTAGCGCTTCAAAGTCGTTTGGACCAGTTTCTGAATTCTTCCCATTTTTAAATGATACGAATCCGTCACCACCAGAAGCTAAGAAAGCATTCGCAACTACGCTATATGTTTTAGATGGAGATAATTCTTCGCCATTTGTTAAGCGTATATTTGTAACCTTTTCACCGTTTGGTCTATTTGCATCCCAAGTATATTGAATACCTGAAATTTGAAGCATTCTTGTTGTTCCTTTTTGCCATTGTTGATTTAAAATATCACGAATATCTTGACCTGTTAAATCTACTTTAATTAATTGATTTCCAAAAGGCTGAATGCCGTATAATTCGCCCCATGTAATATCACCAGCGTCTAAGTCATTACGAATGCCACCAGGATTCATAAGTGCGATTTGAGCTTGCATCGTTTGGCGCTGTGCATCGGCAATTACATTTCCAAGAGTAGACTCACCAGCATCGTTTTGTTTACGATCGATAGGTGCTGTAGACTTTCCGACTACTTCATTTACAAGTGGTGCAATTTTTTCTTTATATTGATTTAACTTTTGTTGTACTTGTTTATCAGGTTCTACACCTTCATGATATGTTGTAATAACTTCAGCTTTTTTCTTCACAATATCTTTTGTTTTACGATCAATCGTTACATCTACATCAGAGAAAGCCGTTCCGTAAGAGTTCGCTTGGACAATTAGTTTATTATTAACTGTACCATTTACATACGTATGACTATGTCCACCGAAAATAACGTCAACTTCTGGATCTGTTTCATTGGCAATTCGAGTAAGATCTCCATTTGTTACGCCTGACTCCTCGGTCGTTCCGCCGACATGAGCAAGGACGACAATGGATTTAACGCCGAGACGTTTTAGTTGTTGCGTTGATTTATTAATAGCTTCTACTTCGTCAGTTATTTGTACATTTTTAAGCATAGTAGGCATAACGACATTTGGTGTATCAGTTGTAACAACGCCAATGAATCCTACAGGAACACCATCTACCATTTTTACAGTAAATGGTGGTAAAAATAAGCGACCAGTTGATTTGTTATAGAAATTAGCAGCGACATAAGGGAAGTTAGCACCTTTGAAATTCCCAGTTTTTTCGTGATATCCACCGTAAATGAGGCGTTTCATTTCATCAATGCCTTCATCAAATTCATGGTTTCCAATTGTACCGACATCAAATTTTAAGTCATTTAAAAATTCAATCGTCGGTTCATCTTGTAATAATGCTGAAACTGGTGGACTAGCTCCGACAATATCACCAGCATGCACGAGAAGTGTATTAGGGTTTTGTTTTTTACGTTCTTTTAAATAAGTAGCTAAGTAATCAGCGCCACCAGCTTCTTTGTTATTAATTTTTTTTACAGTATCTAGTTGTCCATGGAAATCATTAATACCAAGCATTTGTACGTCTATGTAGCGGTTTTGTGCAGCTGGAGTCTGAGATGGGGGAGCAGCGAATACACTTGAAAAAGTAATGGTGCTTAAAACAGCAACGGCAGGAATAATTTTTTTCCACATAGTTCATTTCTCCTTTTTTATAATCTGACATCATACGACATAATTTTAATAGATTCATAGAATTATATCTATAAAAAAATTTTGTTTTTTCGAAAAATTAACATATTTACAAAAAAAGAATAATAGAGTAGGGAACCTTTTTTATTGTCGATTCTACCGAGTATCTACTATAATGGAGAAAAAAGTAAAAGGTGAGCAGCATGAAGAAAAAGAAACAAAGACAAGTACAAAGACAATCTCAAGTGAATCAACCAAAGAATGAATCGCTAACGTTAGGGGATCAATTAAACGATTCACTTATGCAACAATTAAAAAATAAGAAAAAAGAGTTGCAAGTGAGAGAAGAGAAAAAAGAAGCAGCAGAACTAGAAAGAAAGCGTCAAGAACAAAAAGAACGTGAAAAAAATAAATCATTTGAAGAACTGTTAAGTGAAAGCAATCTTACTTGGAAAGACTTTAAATAATAACAAAAATGATCAGTGAAATACTACTGATCATTTTTTGACGAGTTTGTAAGAAAAGGGGAGTTAGAATGAGGAAAATTGTCGTCGTTCCGCATGAAAATCATTGGGGTGAAAAATTTCAAATAGAGGCTGAAAGATTAAAGTCAGCGATGCCAGAAACGGTGAAAATCCATCATATTGGCAGTACATCGGTGCCGGGACTGGCAGCTAAACCTATTATTGATATGATCATGGAAGTAGAAAGTATCGACAGAGTAGATAGGTGGAATGAACGATTTATAGAGCTTGGTTACATCGTCAAAGGGGAAAATGGTATTTCAGGACGCCGCTTTTTTATTCATGGAACGGAGGAAAAGCGCTCATATCACTTGCACGTGTTTGAAAAAGGAAATCCTGAGATAGTAAGGCATTTAGCGTTTCGTGACTATATGATGGCTCATTGTGAAGAAGCAGAGGCATATGCAACTTTAAAGAAAGAATTAGCCGAAAAATATACATATGATGGCACGCAATATACGGAAGGGAAAAATGAGTTTGTCCGTAATGTGGATGAAAAAGCGAAAGAATGGAGAGAAGGAGATGCGAATAATTGAGTTCACGTTTTTCGTGTATAAAATTATTATGTAAACTGTACGTATGTTTTGACTTTTGGGATAAATATTGTTGAAATAAAGTTGTGGTTTATAAAAATGTAACAATGAAAGGGAGACGACTGTGCATATTCCAACAATTACACTTCATAATGGCGTAAAAATGCCGATGATTGGCCTAGGTGTTTATAAAGCGAAAGAAGGCGACGAAGTAAAGCAGGCAGTAAAAACAGCGTTAGAGGTTGGATACCGTTCAATTGATACAGCAACTGTATACGAAAATGAAAGCGGTGTCGGAGAAGCGATTCGTGAATCAGGAATTCCGAGAGAAGACATATTTATTACGACAAAAGTTTGGAACGACGATCAAGGATACGAGGAGACACTTGAGGCGTTCGAAAAAAGTTTAAAGAAATTACAAATGGACTATGTAGATTTATATTTAATTCATTGGCCAATTAGAGGAAAGTATGTTGATACGTACCGAGCTTTAGAAAAATTATATGAAGAAGGTAAAGTTCGCGCAATTGGTGTTTCTAATTTTCATCAACATCATTTAGAATTGTTATTACCAAATTGTAAAGTGAAGCCAATGGTAAACCAAGTGGAACTTCATCCGATGTTAGCGCAATTTGAATTGCGTACTTTCTGTCAAGGTGAGCAAATTCAAATGGAAGCGTGGAGTCCATTAATGAGGGGCGGCGAAGTATTCCAGCATCCAATCATTCAAGCTATTGCTAACAAATACGAAAAAACACCTGCGCAAGTTATATTACGATGGGATATTCAAAGTGGAATTGTTACGATTCCTAAATCTGTTACACCATCTCGCATTCAGGAGAATTTTACTATTTTTGATTTCTCACTAACTGAAGAAGAGATGAATCAAATTAATACGTTAAATCTTAATTTACATGTAGGAACGAATCCTGATAAATATGATACGCTATAAAAAAGACGCTACCAGCATGGTAGCGTCTTTTTAACGATGTAAAGCATAGGTATCACATTTGGCAATTTGCTGAAGCTGTATATATTTTTCTTTTGTTAAGTGTGTTTGTTTACTAGCCTGTATATTCTCCTGTAATTGCTCAATAGAACTTGCACCAGGTATAACAGCTGCAACAGTTTCATTATGTAAGCAATATTGAATAGCTGTTCCTGTTAAAGAGCTTTCTCCAACCGTTTCTTTTACGCTCGCTAGTGTTGTATGTAATTCATCGTAGGAATAAGAAAGGTAATCTTTTTCTTTTACTCTTTCTACCTTTCTTGCATTGTTGTCGGTTAAAATTCCTTTTGCAAGTGGTCCACGAGCAATGACGCTAATTTGATGTTCAGTAAGAAGTGGGAACCACTCTTCTGGACGACGATTTAAAAGGCTATATTCCATTAGTACGCTAACGATATTTGAGCGTTTTGCATACTCGCGGATGACATTTGGACGTATAGAAGAAATCCCGTAATGGCGAATGATACCTTCTTTTTTCAATTCTTCAAAAGCTTCAATGGTTTCATCTATAGGATCTTCAATCGTCCCGCCATGTAGTTGATAAAGATCAATATAATCTGTTTGAAGTCTACGTAAACTTTCTTTTACTTCAGTCTTTATATAAGCTTTGGAAGGATCCCAAGACCAGCCATTTTTTTCTTCTGTCCATCGATTTCCAACCTTCGTTGTAAGAACCATTTTGTCTCGTTTGCCTTTTAAGGCTTTTCCAACAAATTCTTCATTTAATCCATAATCATATAAATCCGCTGTATCAAAAAAATTGATTCCTAAATCGATTGCTTCATCGATAATATGCATAGCCTCTGTTTCAGATGTACCGAGAGACATACAGCCAAGGCCCATTTCTGTAACAAACAAATCTGAGTTTCCTAATTGACGTTTTTTCATAGGTCAACCTCCTTACCTTTATTGTACGAGAGGGGAAAGAGGTTGACAAACGTTTCCTTTTGATCCCGCATTAACTGCCCATAAAAGTCCGAGTGGTGTGGGTTAATAATCAGATGAGGATGGCCTCTTAGGACTAATGTTTCACTTTATTTGCTGTAATCCACTCTTGTACAGTTGTATACTCTTTGCCATATTGTTTTAGCTTATGGCGAATTTGCCACGCTTTTCCGACTAAAGTGACGCGATTTGGTAAAATATAAACTTTCATTTCTATCACGCTCCTTTCAATGTGGTAAAATGTATGAAGAAAGCATAGGAAATAGAACAGGGAGATGAAGTAGTATGAGTAATCTTGCAGAGAGAACGGTAAAAACTGAGCCGATTTTTGATGGTAGAGTTATAAAAGTTCGTGTTGATGATGTAGTATTACCAAATGGAGAAATGAGTAAACGTGAAATTGTAAATCACCCGGGTGCAGTTGCTATTATTGCTATTACTGATGAGGGGAAAATTGTGCTTGTTGAGCAGTATCGTAAAGCGCTTGAAAAGGCGATTATAGAAATTCCAGCTGGCAAGTTAGAACCGGGTGAAAAACCTGAAGTGACAGCGGTTCGTGAATTAGAAGAAGAAACAGGATATGTATGTGAAAACATGGAGCTCATTACTTCTTTCTATACATCTCCAGGATTCGCAGATGAAATTTTATATGTATATAAAGCGACAGGTTTGACAAAAAAAGAAAATAAAGCAGCTTTAGATGAAGATGAGTTTGTGGAGTTAATGGAAGTATCATTAGAAGAGGCGAGTACTCTTATGAAAGATCTTCGTATTCATGATGCGAAGACGATGTTTGCAGTACAATATTTACAACTACAAAAATAAACACTCGCCAAAGGCGAGTGTTTTTTAATTAATTTTTGCATATACACGTGCATCACGTAAGCTACCATCCGGCGCTAGGAAATCATTTTCCATCGTGCCTTCTAAAATAAATTCTAAACGTTCTGCTAAGTTACATGCGTTTGTATTTGTTGCATCAGTACGAATTTCAATTCTTCTAGCACCTAGTTTATCAAAGGCGAATTGAATGGCACCTTTAATAGCTTCGGTCATATAGCCTTGTTTTGTATAAGCGCTATGTAGCCAGAAGTGAAGTGAAAACTTTGGAATATCCCAGTTTTCAGGTTTGAGCGTAATCGCCCCGATGAATGTACCTGATACTTTATCGTATAAGTGAAAATCAAGTGTTTCACGAAGTAAAAACTGCCCGTGAGCGTTGCGAACAATTTCTTCAGCACTCTCTTCTGTTTCAGCGTTAATTGGTATCCACGGCACTAAGTCTTCTAGGGAAGCTTGGATTGCTTCATACACTTCGGTACCATCACCTGGAAACGGTTTGCGAACTTGTAAGCGTTCAGTTTGAAATAATGTTGGAAAATCTAATAATAATGGTTTCAAGAGAAATCCCTCCTATTCTCTACTTTTTAGTTTAGCAAAGTAGAGCGGAATTTCAATGTTAATTCGTCATACTTTTTTTCTTTCTTTCATACATTTCTAGTAATAGTGTGAACGGAGGGAAGAAAAATGTGGCGAAAAACTTGGCAAGACCGTGTAATGTCTCACATACAGGAAAACTCTTCATTATATATATTTAACGCTGTTTTATTATTGATGGGAGTAATATTTGGAGCCATTCTTGTGAATAGTTTACAAATAAATCAAAAGCAAGATTTATCATTTTATTTACAGCGTTTTTTTGGACAAGTTTCTAAAGGAGAATTCGCTATCGCGGGCGAAATGTTTCGAGAAAGTTACTTTTCGCAGTTAAAATACATCGGCTTTATTTGGATTTTAGGGATTTCAATTATTGGATTACCACTTATTTTTATTTTATTATTTGTAAAAGGAGTAGTTGTTGGATTTACAGTAGGTTTTTTAGTAAGTCAGCATGGTTGGAATGGATTATTACTTGCATTCGTATCTGTATTGCCACAAAATCTTATCATAATTCCAGTATTTCTCGTTATGACAACAATTGCCGCAAGTTTTTCCTTACGTATGATTAGACATCAATTTATCCGGAAAATAACCGAGCCACTATTACCATTATTAATTCGCTATACATGCTTCTTTCTTGTGATTGGAGCGGTGTTAGCTCTTGCTTCTAGTGTGGAAGCTTATGCATCGCCAGTTTTAATGAAAGAAGTCGTTGAAGCTATTAATAAAAAATAAATACTTTTTGAGAATAATTATCAATTTGTTTTTATTGTTTTTCTTTTGACAGAAGCCCTTCTTCTGATATAATGGTGTAAGAGTGGCGAGGAGGGAGTAGTACCGAATGGAAGAAAGAATTGAACGAATTAAGAAGCAATTACATGCAGCGAGCTATAAATTAACACCGCAACGTGAAGCAACAGTTCGTGTGCTGCTAGAAAATGAAGAAGATCATTTAAGCGCAGAAGATGTTTACCTCCTTGTAAAAGAAAAGTCGCCAGAGATCGGATTAGCAACCGTCTATCGAACTTTAGAGCTATTATCTGAGTTGAAAGTTGTCGATAAGATTAACTTCGGAGACGGTGTTTCACGCTATGACTTACGCCAAGAAGGTGCGCAGCGTTTCCACCATCATTTGATTTGTACACAATGTGGTGCTGTACAAGAAATACAAGAAGATTTACTTGGTGAAGTGGAAAGGAAAGTAGAACGAGACTGGAGCTTTAAGGTGAAAGATCATCGTTTAACATTCCATGGGATTTGTAAAAATTGTCAAGAAATTGAAACGGATGAAAAATAACCTTTTCCTATTTATCTAGGAAGAGGTTTTTTATTTGAATAAGGTATAAATTGGTGAAAGCTTGGCATATGTTGTAATAACTTATATTTTGGAGGAGTTTACAATGCGCCGAGCTTTAAAATTAACTTTTGATGGAATAAAAGTATTTTTATTATTTACAAGTTGTACGATTTTGTTTTATTTCGCTATACTATGGATAAATGAAGAATATGAAAGCTATCATCGTTATGAAAAACCAAAAGAAGAGACTGTAGAAAAAGTATCAGGGAATGAAGAACCGGCAAAGGATGCTTTCGTAAATAGAATGATGTTTTTCTATGAAAATGGGGAGTAGTGTAGATTGGAAGATCAATTAAAAGATTTTATTCATTATATGGTTGTCGAAAAGGGATTAGCGAAAAATACAGTAGTATCTTATGAACGTGATTTGAAAAGTTATGTAAAGTATTTGCAAAATGTAGAACAGACCAAAACTTTTCATGAAGTGACACGCTTGCATATTGTTAACTTTCTGCAACATTTAAAAGAAAACGGAAAATCTTCGAAAACATTAGCACGTCATATTGCATCGATTCGTTCGTTTCACCAATTCTTACTTCGTGAACGGGCGGTAGAACACGACCCATCCGTACATATTGAAACGCCGCAAGGGGAGAGGAAATTACCAAAAGTATTATCAGTTGATGAAGTAGAGGCGTTACTTCAGACACCAAAAATGACGAGTGCTTTTGGAGTTCGTGATAAGGCGATGCTAGAGTTACTGTATGCGACAGGACTTCGCGTTTCAGAATTAATCGCACTAAATTTAGAAGATGTACATTTAACGATGGGGTTTGTTCGTTGCATAGGGAAAGGGAATAAAGAAAGAATTATTCCATTAGGAAGTTTAGCGACGGAAGCAATTCAAAAGTATATTGAAAAAGGAAGACGAGAATTGATGGGGAAAAAAGTAGTAGATGCAC
Source organism: Bacillus luti (assembly GCF_001884105.1). GTDB lineage: Bacteria > Bacillota > Bacilli > Bacillales > Bacillaceae_G > Bacillus_A > Bacillus_A luti. The sequence continues at coordinate 32,480 of NZ_MACI01000094.1, forward strand.
TCTTTTTAAACCATCATGGTAATCGATTATCAAGACAAGGTTTTTGGAAAATTTTAAAACGATTAGCGAAAGAAGCAAATATTGAAAAAGAGCTGACACCGCATACGTTGCGTCACTCTTTTGCTACGCATTTATTAGAAAATGGGGCAGATTTACGTGCTGTACAAGAAATGCTTGGACATGCAGATATTTCGACGACGCAAATTTATACGCACGTTTCAAAAACTAGATTAAAAGATGTATATAAACAGTTTCATCCGAGAGCATAGTTACTATGCTCTTTTTTCATAGATTCAGAAGGGAAGGTCGTTTCACAGAAACTTCACAAATATTTCGTACATTGTTTTCAGCAGAAGACTGGAATATTACAATGTGTTTCCTCTATACTAAATAAAGTATGAAGGAGGAAATGATGATGAAAAAACTTATTATGACTTTATTTATCGCGATGCTAGCGTTGGCTGGCTGTAATACAAACAAAGAAGAACCGAAAAAAGAACAGAAACTGGAAGCTGTAAAAGTAGCAGTTCAAACAAATCCGAAAGAAATTAAACCAGGTGAAAAAACAGAAGTACAAGCACTTGTTACACAAGGAAAAGAAAAAGTAACGGATGCTGATGATGTAAAGTTTGAAATTTGGAAAGCTGGCGACGAAAAGCATGAGATGTTAGATGGTAAGCATAAAGGGAAAGGTGTTTATGCAGTAGAGAAAACGTTTGAGACGGATGGAGTATACCATATTATCGCTCACACAAATGCACGTGAGATGCATGTTATGCCAGAAGTAAAAGTTGCTGTAGGAAATGCGAAAGTAGAAGATGCGAAAAAAGAAAGTAACAATCACGATGCAGGGCACGGCGATCACAAAAGTGACACAATGATCCACCTTATGGCTGATGATATAAAAGTAAATAATGAAGCAACAATGAAAGTTCATTTAAAGCAAAAAGAAGAGGCATTAACGGGTGCTGAAGTCCAACTTGAGATTTGGAAAGATGGTGTTGAAAAACACGAATTTATTCCGGCGAAAGAAGGGAATAAAGGAGAGTATGAAAGTAAACATACTTTTAAAGAGAACGGTACTTACAAAGTGAAAGTGCATGTGAGAAAAGGCGAACTCCATGAACATAAAGAAGAAACAGTAGAAGTTAAATAATGAGCAGCTCTTTAGAGCTGCTTTTTATTTTGTATAAAGAAATAAGTCACAAAATAGTTAGCACTTCTTTGTATAATGGATTACAATAGAAGTGTGAAGAAAATGAGAAATTCTACGAAAATGTATTAAAAAGAAAGCGTAAACATGTTATGATATCAATATCAGATGTCTGACATCTGACTTAGAAAAAACTAGAAATGTTTTTACGTCGTTTCAAGTAAAACAAAATAGGTTAGAGAATGATTTAAAGAAGTACTGTTTGACAATGAGAACGAAAGATAATTCTTATGGAGAACAGTTTCACTTTATAGCGTTTTGAACATACTACAGGAAGTAGAACTGAACTTATAGGAGGTCGCAGTTATGAATAAATATAAACGTATATTCCTAGTCGTAATGGACTCTGTTGGAATCGGTGAAGCACCAGATGCTGAACAATTTGGTGATTTAGGATCTGATACAATTGGTCACATTGCTGAACATATGAATGGGTTACAAATGCCTAACATGGTGAAATTAGGTCTTGGTAACATTCGTGAAATGAAAGGTATCTCTAAAGTAGAAAAACCACTTGGATATTATACAAAAATGCAAGAGAAATCTACTGGTAAAGATACAATGACAGGGCACTGGGAAATTATGGGTCTTTACATTGATACACCATTCCAAGTGTTCCCTGAAGGATTCCCGAAAGAATTACTTGATGAATTAGAAGAAAAAACAGGTCGTAAAATCATCGGTAATAAACCAGCTTCTGGAACTGAGATTCTTGATGAGCTTGGTCAAGAACAAATGGAAACAGGTTCTTTAATCGTTTACACTTCTGCTGATAGCGTATTACAAATCGCAGCACACGAAGAAGTAGTGCCGCTTGATGAATTATATAAAATTTGTAAAATTGCACGTGAATTAACGTTAGATGAGAAATACATGGTAGGACGTGTTATCGCTCGTCCGTTCGTTGGAGAACCAGGTAAATTCACACGTACACCAAATCGTCACGACTATGCGTTAAAACCATTCGGTCGCACAGTAATGAATGAATTAAAAGATAGCAACTATGATGTAATTGCTATTGGTAAAATTTCTGATATTTATGATGGCGAAGGGGTAACTGAATCACTTCGTACGAAGTCTAATATGGATGGAATGGATAAGCTTGTAGATACATTAAATATGGACTTTACAGGTCTTAGCTTCTTGAACTTAGTTGACTTTGATGCATTATTTGGTCACCGCCGTGATCCACAAGGATACGGAGAAGCTCTGCAAGAGTATGATGCTCGTCTTCCAGAAGTATTCGAAAAACTAAAAGAAGATGATTTATTATTAATTACAGCAGATCACGGTAATGATCCAGTTCACCACGGTACTGATCATACACGTGAATATGTACCGTTATTAGCATATAGCCCAAGCATGAAAGATGGCGGACAAGAATTAGCACTTCGCCAAACATTTGCTGATATTGGTGCAACGGTAGCAGAAAACTTCGGTGTGAAAATGCCAGAATACGGAACAAGCTTCTTAAACGAGCTAAAGAAATAGGGGGATAAACAAATGAATCGTGAACTTATTACAAAATCAGCTTCATACTTAAAAGAGAAATTTCAAGAAACACCACAAGTAGGACTAATCCTTGGATCTGGACTAGGTGTATTAGCAGAAGAAATCGAGAACGCAGTAACAGTACCTTACAGTGAAATCCCTGAATTCCCAGTATCAACTGTAGAAGGTCATGCAGGTCAACTAGTATTCGGTACACTTCAAGGTGTAACAGTAGTAGCAATGCAAGGGCGTTTCCACTTCTATGAAGGATACGACATGCAAAAAGTAACATTCCCAGTTCGTGTTATGAAAGAACTAGGTGTAGAAACGGTTGTTGTAACAAATGCAGCTGGTGGTGTAAATACATCATTCGAACCAGGCGACCTTATGTTAATTTCAGACCACATTAACTTCATGGGTACAAATCCATTAATCGGACCAAATGATTCTGAAATGGGTGTACGTTTCCCTGATATGTCTACATCATACACAGTAGAGCTTCGCGAAATGGCGAAACAAGTTGCAGCAGACTTAAATATTAAAGTACAAGAAGGTGTATACGTTGGAATGACAGGTCCTGTATATGAAACACCTGCTGAAATTCGTATGCTTCGTACACTAGGCGGAGATGCAGTTGGTATGTCAACAGTACCTGAAGTAATTGTAGCGCGTCATGCTGGTATGAAAGTACTTGGTATTTCTTGTATTTCAAATATGGCAGCTGGTATTTTAGATCAGCCACTTCACCATGATGAAGTAATTGAAACGACAGAACGTGTTAAAGCTAACTTCTTAGCATTAGTAAAAGCAATCGTAAAACAAATGAAGGGGTGACCTCACAATGAGAATGGTGGACCTAATTGCAAAAAAACGTGACGGACATGCATTAACGACAGAAGAAATTAACTTTATTGTTGAAGGATATACGAATGGTGATATTCCTGATTATCAAGTAAGTTCACTTGCAATGGCAATTTTCTTCCAAGATATGAACGATCAAGAACGTGCGGATTTAACGATGGCAATGGTAAACAGCGGTGATACAATCGACTTATCAGCTATTGAAGGAGTAAAAGTAGATAAGCACTCAACAGGTGGCGTTGGTGATACAACAACACTTGTATTAGGTCCATTAGTAGCCGCTTTAGGTGTACCGGTTGCAAAAATGTCTGGACGTGGTCTAGGACATACTGGTGGTACAATCGATAAATTAGAAGCAGTTCCAGGATTCCATGTTGAAATCGAAAATGATGAATTTATGCGTCTTGTGAATGAAAATAAAATTGCTGTTATCGGCCAAAGTGGAAACTTAACACCTGCGGATAAAAAGTTATATGCACTTCGTGATGTAACGGCAACAGTAAACTCAATTCCGCTTATTGCAAGCTCGATTATGAGTAAAAAAATTGCTGCTGGTGCAGATGCAATTGTTCTTGATGTAAAAACTGGAGCAGGTGCATTTATGAAAACAGATGAAGATGCAAAACGTTTAGCAGAAGCAATGGTGCGCATTGGTAATAACGTTGGTCGTAATACAATGGCAGTTATTTCTGATATGAGTCAACCACTAGGTGAAGCTATTGGTAACGCATTAGAAGTACAAGAAGCAATTGATACATTACAAGGTAAAGGACCGAAAGATTTAGAAGAGTTATGTTTAACACTTGGAAGTCAAATGGTATACCTTGCTGGACAAGCTTCATCTTTAGAAGATGCTCGTGAAAAGCTAATTGAAGTAATGAACAACGGAAAAGCATTAGAATCGTTTAAAACGTTTTTATCAGCGCAGGGCGGCGATGCATCTGTTGTTGATGATCCTTCTAAATTGCCACAAGCACAATTTAAAATTGAGGTAGAAGCGAAAGAAGACGGATATGTATCAGAAATCGTTGCAGACGAAATCGGAACAGCAGCAATGCTTCTAGGAGCAGGACGTGCAACGAAAGAGTCTGAAATTGATTTAGCAGTTGGTTTAATGCTTCGCAAAAAAGTAGGGGATAGCGTGAAGAAAGGTGACTCACTAGTTACAATTTACGCAAACCGCGAAAATGTTGAAGATGTAAAAGCGAAAATTTATGAGAACATGAAGATTTCTAAAGAACACGTTGATGCACCAACTTTAGTACATGGTATCGTAACGAAGTAATAAAAAAGCTGAGGAGATTTCTCCTTGGCTTTTTTTACTATTTTTTGTTTATAATAATAATGGGTGAAATTATGATTAGAATTTGTGCAGTAACAAAAACAGATGAAGTATTGTATGATGTTTCGCTAGAAGAAACAACGAAAGACCATATTGTATGGTATTGGCTAGATTTATATAAGCCAACGAAAGAAGAGTATACTTATATTTTGCAAGATCATTTTAAGTTCCATCCCCTTGCAATTGAAGACTGTCTTGAATATGTACAGAGACCAAAAGTTGATTTCTATGATGGATATAACTTTTTAGTTCTTCACGCATTTGGAGAGGATGGGCTAGAACCACATGAAATCGATTTATTTGTTAGTGATCGCTATATTGTTTCTTTCCATTTTTCTCATAACAATGCGATTGAAAGAGTATGGAAAACGCTTGGAGAAAAGAAACGGATTAAGAAGGGCCCTTTACATGTAGCACATACGATTACGGACCAAATTGTAGATGATTATTTTGCGCCTGTGTATTACATCGAGGATCATTTAAATGCGATTGATGATAATTTAACAGGTGAGACTGCGGGAAGTGTATTAGAAGAAGTATTTGATATAAGGGCTGATTTATCTAAACTAAGGCGTACAATCATTCCGATGCGTGATTTATTGTATCGAATTTTAAATTCGACCCGTTTTTACGGTATAAGTGATCATGAGATTTATTTTAAAGATATACATGATCATTTGCTGAAGCTGACTGAAATGATTGAAGCGAGCCGAGAGTTAACGGCAGATATTCGGGATAGCTATTTTTCATTAAACTCGCACCATATGAATAATATTATGAAAACATTAACGGTTTTCTCTACTATTTTTATGCCATTAACATTTATTGCGGGAGTATATGGAATGAACTTCTCACATATGCCGGAGCTAGGCGGACAATATAGTTATTTTATTTGTCTGCTTCTAATGGCACTAATTGGCGGTGGAATGATGGCTTGGTTTTATAAAAAAGGATGGTTTAAGTAAAAAAACACCGAGGGGTTTCCTCGGTGTTTTTTAACCAATAGCATGTAATACAAACATTGCTAAGAATAAGCATGTAACGATATACATAGACGGTGCGACTTCTTTACGCTTTCCAAGAGCAACTTTTAAAATAGGATAAGCAATAAATCCGAACGCAATGCCATCAGCGATACTATATGTGAGCGGGATCATAACGATAATTAAAAACGCTGGAAAACCTTCTGAAAAATCGTTCAGAGGAATTTGTTGAATGCTCGTAATCATCAGCCCGCCAATAATAATTAAAATTGGTGCAATGGCACTATCAGGAATTAATTTGACAAACGGAAGCGCAAACAGTGATGCGAAAAATAACACCCCAGTAACGATAGACGTCAGACCTGTCTTGCCGCCTGCAGCAATACCTGCGGCACTCTCTACAGTTGAAACCGTAGGGCTTGTGCCAAATAGACCACATGTCATTGCTGAAATTGCATTGGCTTGGTAAGCACGCGGGAATTTACGGTCATCTTCTAATAAACCGTGCAATAGTCCCATGTTCTCAAAAATAAGCACCATGCTTAAGGAGAATGTTGCAATCCAAAATGGTAAGGAAGAAAGTTTTCCAAATGACATAGCTCCAAACACATCGCCATAATTAGCGAAGGAGAATGAACTATTTCCCACTTGACTTGTATCTACTAGACCAAATGCCCAAGCGATACCAGTTCCTATTGCAATCGTCCATAAAAAGTTTCCACGTACGTTACGAATAAATAATACAAGTGCAATGATAAGAGTAAGCACAGTCGCAAGAACGACAGGGTTACTTAATTTCCCCATTGCAACAGCAGTATTTGGATTCGAAACGACTAAACCACCTTTTTGCAATCCGATAAATGCTAAAAACAATCCGATGCCGACAGTAATAGCTTCCTTTAATGACTTTGGAATCGATACCGAGAGCACACGAGCGATTGGTGTAAAAGCAGCAATTGCAAAAATAATACCAGAGATGAAGACAGCTGCTAATGCTTCCTGCCAAGTTAAACCGAGCGTATGCACAGCAGTGTACGTGAAGAATGCATTTACACCCATACCAGGGACAAGAATAGCGGGTGCATTTGCCCAAAATGCCATAAGCAGACATCCGACGAATGAACTGAAAACAGTTGCTAAAATTCCGGCTTCAAGAGGAATGCCAGCATCTGATAAGATTGACGCATTTACAATCATAATATATACGATCGTGAAAAATGACGTAACCCCAGCTAAAACTTCTTGTTTTGGTGATGTTTCATGTAAACCTAATTTAAATGTTCTTTCAAGTATTCCTTTCATGTTAAACCTTCTTTTTCATATCCCTCTCCCACCCGTGATATCTCTTTTGTAAGAGCTCACCGACCTTTATTATATCAGAACATCATGTTTTTACAACAACGAAAATGATAACGTTTACTTATAAAAGAAATTATTTATAAATAAGTAAAAATGGCTCGTATTGTTGAAATGATTTCTAATTCTCCCGATTGAATAGGAGGGGCTGCTTGTGCATGTAAAGTAGCGTAGGACGTGACTTCCCGTGGTAATTGGGCAGACTCTTCAACGAATGAGAGTGGGACAGGATTAATGTTTAAATTATATGTACTCGCAATAGCACGAGCTTTTTCTACTGCTTGTTGCAGAGCTTGCATGAGGGCTTGCTCATAATATTTATTTGGATGAGATATTCGAAAGCGTAATCCTTTTGCTACGTTTGCCCCATTGGAAACGGCTATATCATATACTTCCCCTGCTTTTTGTACATTTAAAACGGTAATTTCATACAAATGCTCCACGCGGTATCCCTGAAGCAATGCTTTATCATTTACATATTCGTACTGAGGAGTAATTGTATACGAAATGGTTTCGATATCCTTGTCGGCAATACCTAGTTGTTTCAGTGCATCTAGCAATTGTTTTGATTGCACTGCATTTTCTTCTTGCGCTTGTTTTACATTTTTATGATCTGTTCGAATTCCGAGTGTTAATATGACAACGTTTGGTTTTGCTTTTACAACACCCTCACCTTGCACCGTAATGGTAGCTTCTTTACCAGTATTAGCTGTGCGTACGTTGTGTAAATAAGGATTCATTCCACCCTGCATTTTCCATCACCATCCTTTTTATATGTATATGTGTGAACAAAAAAGAAATTTATATGAAAAAAGTTACATAAATGAGAATGTTGAGGAAAGAAAGCATATACAACATAGGTATTTATAGATTATAATATGTGTAAATATGATAAAAAAGGGACGAGGCTAGTGAACGAAAAAAGAGAAACACTGATTTTAGAGTTATCCGGATCATTTAGAAAGATGATACGTTTATTACAAAATGATATTAATACACGTTTTGCAGAACATATGCCATATAATGAATTCTCTGTATTACGTGCGTTATTTTTAAAAAGTCCACAAATGGCTTCGCAAATTGCGAGTGAAGTAAACGTAACCTCCAGTCATATTACAGCTGTTACAGATCGTCTTGTACGAAAAGGGTTTGTAGAAAGAAAACGTTCAAACTCAGATCGTCGTATCGTGTATTTAGAAATTACAGAACACGGAAGAGAAGTAACTGAGAAACTTGAAGCTGTGCGTAAAGAATATTATAAAGAGAGATTTAAAGGTTGGAGCGACCAAGAAATAGAAATGGTGTTAGAGCTATTTGGCCGCGTATTATAATAAATGAGGATAGGAAGCGAAAGCTTTCCTATCCTTTTTCTTTTGAATAAAAACATTTTGAAACTCCAATACTTTAATTAAAAAGAATCGGAGTGAAAAATTATGAAACGTATTTTTGCGCTTTTCATTATGACTGGAAGCTTTTTCTGCTTTAATCAATTCGTGGATGCCGCAACGCCAATTCAAGTCGTTCAGAAAGAATTACAACATATTTCAAATAAGCAACCTGTCTTATATTCGAAACTATGGATTCGCTCTATGCAGAATACGATTTTATTTCATCATAGTGATAATGTACGGCATGAAGATACGATAAGCAATGTGACAAAGTCTTCTCTTGTAAAAGTAAAACAACTTCCACTTCAGAAAGCATCACAGTACATCCCGAGATTATCGCAGTATATTTCTAAATTTGAAGCTGAAAATGTGCAGGTGTATTATGTGGCGGCACGTTATGAAGTGAAAAAAGAGAACCCGTACCAATTAAATGGAATGAATTATTTTATGCAAGTGTTTATTCAACAAGGGGGAGAATGGAGAATTGCTGAAAGTATAGTTGCTCCGACAGATCAAATCGTAGCAAATGGTGACGGGTTTGGAACGAAGCAAGAAAAAGAGTATGGGAAAAAAAGAGAGAATGTGAAATAACCTCCTCATTATGAGGAGGTTATTTTATTTGAAATTCCAAGAGACTTTCCATTTTAATATTTTAGGTAGGAAGAAATACGTAATTAAACTAGTCCCCAAAAACCCAATGTAAAAATTGAGCAAGGAATGCGCGTCACTGAAAATTAAACCTCCAGTGATTCCAGCTAGTAGAATAGCACAAGTCAAAACTACTTTTTGTAATTTTGGATATAATAAGTAGTTACCATTTCGTTCATTGATTGAACGAACGTATAAATATATGCCGAGTGGTAATAAAATAATGATATGTGCTATAGGTCCAATCAATGTTTTTTCTGGCGGAATCTTTGTAAAGTTTGGTTCATTATGCCGCACTCCATTTGAGTCGGTATAAGCGCTTTGTGGATCATAATTAAATATAATCTGAAATTCTTCTGCAGGACTAGAAATACGTATCTTTTCCGTTATATTGTTTATTTTAGTGTAAATCTCTTCCCCATCCGCGTTTGAATGAACACTAATCACCCCTACGATAAGAGATGGAAGCAAGAATGGAAAGATGATCATAATGACAGAAATAACTCCCTGGGATACGATATTTCCAGCAAATGTTCCTATGCATAATGCAAGTGTATAAATAGCGATTAATACAATTAACATGTATATAAAGTAACTATGAAATGGGGAGAATACTTGATATTTATTATGAAAAGTCAACTTTTTCATAATAGCAAATAGTCCCCAGTTTAATACGACGATTGCTACAATGTTACAGATCCCAAACAACCACTTTGTTATATAGATGTGTGAACGTTTAAATGGCATAGACCATAGCAAGTCACTAGAGTTATTTTGTCTTTCCCAACCAATTAATGTACAAGCTAGAACGGTAAGTACACCACCTAACAGTAGGACAGGGTCTATAAGTGTTAAATCAAAGTGGTAGTGATATACATAGTTCCACTTTTTATTGTCATTTAGAAAGTATAGCTGTTGAATAGAAGCCATATAGTATTTATATGATAAAGTATAGAAGCTAACGAACCAAAACAACCATACAACATATTTACTTTGTTGATACGTTCTTAGCCATAGTGCTTTTTGAAACATAGGATCTCTCCTTTAAAAAACTTTATAATTTGTTAGGCGTGATAATACAACATAAGTAATGATTCCAGCGAGAAACAAACTAATATAGTAGTTAGGTAAGAAATAAAATTGGTTCATTTTATAGCCACCTAGTAATGCAAAGTAAATGGTTGTCACCCATATCCATAATTTTAAATGCTTTTGGAAAATAAATATTTTTTGACTGTTTTCGTTTGGTGATCGCATATATAAATATGTTCCAAGTAGTAAGTAAAAAATTGTATAGAAAATAGGGACTAGCATTGATTTTGCTGAATAATATTTATGAGATACTGGATTTCTTAAAGTAGTTGGATCGTCTTTCTTCTCAAGGTGTTCTGGATGATAGTTATAATCAATAGAAAAGCGATAAATTGGTGCAACTATATTTGTTTTTTGATTGATTTCATAAAGTTGTTGATCTAATTTATTATTTTTAGTATTTGTAGCATCTAAATGATTTATCGTAAAGGTGTACACTAGTGGAATAAATGTAAGTCCCATTAGTAGCCATGGAATACAAAAAGCGACTTGTGACACGATGCTTCCAGTAAAAGTACCGATACATAAAGCTGCTGTATAGACTGCAACATAAGAAACAATCGCATAAAGAAAGTATCGGTGAAATAGACTAAATGATTGATAATCAAAATGAATGGTTGTTCTATAAATAACATACATAAGAATCCAATTTATAAGTAACGAGCTTACAATACAAAAGGATCCGAAAGCCCATTTAGATAAGAAAATATTTTTTCTTTTAAACGGCATCGTCATAAGTAGTGTATTAGATTGGTTGCTACGTTCCCATCCTATCAATAAGCAGGCTAAAGCGATGATAAGAACTGTTAACAAAAAACTATTACCTTCTCCTGAAGAAAAGGAATAAAAATAATAATACTGTTTCCCTTTATCTTGTAATTCGTAATATTCAGCGAGTTCCATCTGAGCACTTCTATAGTAGCCAAAAGATAATAAGTAAAGCGAACTAAAGAAGAATAGTAACACAGCATATTTCCCGCGCTTCCAATTCCACATCCATAACGCCTTATGAAACATAGCCATCCCCCTCAAGTGTCGTGACGAAGACATCTTCAAGTGACATCGTCAATTCTTCAATGAGTATTGGTTGCTCTTTATAAAACTTCTCCAGTGTTGTAGATACATTTCCTTCGATTAAAATCGTATATACTTTTCCTGTTTGATTTAATATTTTAATATTGTTTAAGTTTTCTAGTTTTTGAGGTAATGAACGTTCGTAAGCTACTTGTATTTTTGCGAATCGTGATTTTGCATCGTCTAGTGATGTAATAGAAGATATAGTATGGCCTTTTAATATAATGATTGTATCTGCAATTTGTTCCACTTCATCTAAATGGTGAGTGGAGATGAAAATGGTAATCTCTTTTTCTGCAACCTCTCCAACGAGAAACTGTAAAATCTGTCTTTTCACGATAGGGTCAAGTCCGTTTGTCGGTTCATCTAAAATGATATATTCGGCCTTTGTAGAAACGGCTAAAATGATCGCAAGCAGTGCTTTCATTCCTTTTGAGTAACTACGAATTCGTTTGTTTGGTAAGTTAAAGCGTTCTAACAGTTCATAGAAATACTGTTCATCAAATGCTGTATAAACGGCTTTATAAAACTTTACAATTTCTTTTACTGTATATCCGTTCAGTATGTTAGTAGAATCTGGAACGTATACGATTTTTTGCTTTATTTCAGGACATTGATGAATGTTTCTATCTTCATATGTAACAGTCCCTGCATCAGGGTCTAAAATGCCGACCATCGTTCGTAATAAAGTTGTTTTTCCCGCACCGTTTCTTCCGAGCAATCCGACGATACTTCCTCTTTGTAATGTGAAAGAAACATCGTCTAAAATTGTTTGATTATCAATTGTTTTCTTCAGGCTTGTCACTTTCAGCATCCGAACTTCCTCCAATCTCTTTATAGTATGAATCTATCCAATCATGAATTTTATCTTTCGTAACACCAAGATAAGAGGCTTCTAATAGTAATTGATGAAATTGCTTTTCAACCATAGCGATTTTCCTTTCGTCTAATGTTGGGGTAATCGATTGGGATACAAATGTTCCTTTTCCTCGTAGTGTTTCAATAATCCCTTGTCGCTCTAACTCTTGATACGCTTTACTCACTGTATTTGGATTGATAACGAGTAAAGAAGCGAGCTCGCGTACAGAAGGAAGCTTATCACTTGGAGCTAACATGTTTTTCAATACGAGTTCTTTTATATTATGAACAATTTGTTCCCATATCGGAGTGTTGCTTCTTGGATCAAGTTGAATATGCAAGAGCAATGTCTCCTTTCTGATATGTATTAAGTGTACTACTGCGTGTAATACACTTAATACAATATCGGTAATGAATATATTTGTCAACTGAAAATAATAGAAAATTATGGTATTAAAAATTCGTAAATTGGAAAAAATAGGTTTGATATAGAATGGAGGGTTAGTCATGAAGCGAGTTTTTGGAATACTTGTTTGTTTCATGTTATTGCTTTCTGGTACTTCAGTGAGTTTTGCACAATCTGAGAAAACGAAACAGGAGAAAACAGAAGAAACCGCGCCGAAGTTAGCGGAACAAGCGTCGTCAGCAATCGTAATTGAACAAGATACAGGTAAAGTTTTATTTGATAAAAATCCAAATGAGAAGTTACCACCTGCCAGTATGACGAAGATTATGACAATGCTATTAATTATGGAACAAGTTGAAAAAGGAAAACTAAAACTGACAGATAAAGTTAGAGCAAGTGAGCATGCAGCTTCAATGGGTGGATCGCAAATCTTTTTAGAGCCTGGGGAAGAGATGACTGTAAATGAAATGCTAAAGGGTATTGCCATTGCATCTGGAAATGATGCGTCTGTTGCAGTAGCGGAGCATATCGCTGGTTCAGAAGAAGGTTTTGTAAATATGATGAACAAAAAAGCGAAAGATTTAGGACTGAAAAATACTCATTTTCAGAATCCGACAGGTCTCCCAGCCAAAGATCATTATTCCACAGCAAATGATATGGCAATTATGGCGAGAGAATTGATGAAGTACCCTCTTATTCGTAAATATACAGGTAAATATGAGGACTATTTACGTGAAGATACGGATAAGAAGTTTTGGCTCGTTAATACGAATAAATTAGTACGTTTTTATCCTGGAGTAGATGGAGTGAAAACGGGTTTTACGACGGAAGCGAAATATTGTTTAACTGCATCAGCTGAAAAAAATGGAATGCGTGTTATTTCAGTTGTTATGGGAGCACCTACATCTAAAGAACGGAACAATCAAGTGACGAAGCTTCTTGATTATGCGTTTGGTCAATATATGACAAAGAAAATGTATACGCGCGGTGAAAAAATTAAGACTGTACAAGTAGGAAAAGGTAAAAAGGAAAAAGTAGATTTAGTTGCGTCAGATAATGTGTCTCTTCTAATGAAGAAGGGCGAAAATATGGACAAAGTAAAACAAGAAGTAATCGCTGAAAAGAAAGTTAAGGCACCAATTAAAAAAGGTGATGCGCTTGGTACACTTGTTATTAAAAAAGATAAAGAGGTTTTATTAAAACAAACAATCGTAGCAAAAGAAGATGTTGCAGCAGCAAGCTGGTGGGAGTTATTTAAGAGAAGTTTTGGGATGTTTTCAACATCAAAATAGCGGCGGGAAATTTGCCGCTTTTCTGCTTGTTTGTACAGGAATAATTGCTGAAAAATTTCACATTATGGCGAAATAGTACTTCTTTTGTCAATAGGAAGGATTCTTATTCTCTGTCACGAAAATCTTATGTATGCTAATGAGTAAAGTTTGAGCATAAGGAGGAAATCGTGTGAGTCTTTCCATGCAATTAGAGGTAAAACGTGACGTCTTATGTGTGAGGTTAGCGGGTGAATTAGATCATCATACTGCTGAAGAGTTGCGAACGAAAGTAACAGATATGATTGAGACGCATGGTGTTCATCATATTGTTTTGAGCCTAGAGAATTTATCATTTATGGATAGTTCTGGTTTAGGTGTTATATTAGGCCGATATAAACATGTAAAGGGATTAGGTGGAGAAATGGTTGTTTGTGCAATCTCACCACCTGTTAAACGTTTATTTGAAATGTCAGGCCTATTCAAAATTGTTCGTTTAGAAGAAAGTGAAGCGCATGCGCTCGCGACGTTGGGGGTGGCATAAATGAGAAATGAAATGAACCTTCAATTTTCAGCGTTAAGTCAGAATGAATCATTCGCTCGTGTTACAGTAGCTGCTTTTATTGCACAACTAGACCCAACGATGGAAGAACTAACAGAGATTAAAACAGTTGTATCAGAAGCAGTTACAAATGCAATTATTCATGGGTACGAAGGAAATGCAGAAGGTGTTGTTTATATTTCAGTGATTTTGGAAGAAGCAATGGTGAAACTCACGATTCGAGATGAAGGAATTGGTATCTTTAACTTAGATGAAGCGAGACAACCCCTGTTTACAACTAAACCTGAATTAGAGCGTTCCGGAATGGGATTTACTATCATGGAAAATTTTATGGATGAAGTAGAAGTTATTTCAAACGAATCTTTCGGGACAACAATCCATTTGACAAAATACTTATCAAATAGTAACGCTCTATGCAATTAAGGAGAATAGCCTATGGACATAGAGGTCAAAAATGAGAAGAAGAAACCTCAGTTAAAGGACCACGAGCTAAAAGCGTTAATTCAAAAAAGTCAAGATGGAGATCAACGAGCAAGAGATACGATCGTTCAAAGTAATATGCGTCTCGTATGGTCGGTTGTGCAGCGGTTTCTGAACCGAGGATACGAACCAGACGACTTATTTCAAATTGGATGTATTGGACTCTTAAAATCGGTAGATAAATTTGATTTATCTTTCGACGTGAAATTTTCAACATATGCAGTTCCCATGATTATTGGAGAAATTCAACGATTTTTACGTGATGATGGATCGGTGAAAGTGAGTAGATCTTTAAAAGAAACAGGAAACAAAATTCGAAAGATGAGAGACGAGCTTTCAAAAGAATTTGGAAGAGCTCCAACGATTAATGAAGTAGCTGAGGCTCTGGAACTAACGCCAGAAGAAGTCGTTTTGGCACAAGAAGCGAGTCGTGCGCCTTCATCGATACATGAAACTGTGTATGAAAACGACGGGGATCCAATTACTATTTTAGATCAAATCGCAGATCAATCTGAGACGAAATGGTTTGATAAAATTGCTTTAAAAGAAGCGATTAGAGAATTGGATGAACGCGAACGTTTAATTGTGTATTTGCGCTATTATAAAGACCAAACACAATCAGAAGTAGCTGAGCGTATTGGTATTTCACAAGTGCAAGTGTCAAGACTTGAAAAGAAAATATTAAAACAGATGAAAGATCGAATAGATGAATAATTATCTATTCGATTTTTTTTATTGTCATGAAAAGGATAAGGTTACAACTATTTCTAAAAAATTGACAGAATTTATTGATAATTTAGTAAATTTAAAATATAATCCAAGTATGAACTTGTCACAAAGGGGGAAGGAAACATGGAAACGAGGCAACAATGGGGAACGAGGGCTGGATTTATTTTCGCAGCGGTCGGATCTGCCGTTGGATTAGGGAACATATGGCGTTTTCCTTATACAGCATATGAAAACGGAGGAGGCGCATTCTTTTTACCGTACTTATTCGCATTATTAACGACTGGTATTTCATTGTTAGCATTTGAATTTGCTCTCGGGCATCGTCATCGTGGTTCGGCGCCACTTACATTCTTCCGCATTCATCCACGTGCTGAATTTATTGGTTGGTGGCAAATGTGTGTAACGTTTATCGTATCAACATATTATGCTGTAATTATTGCTTGGTCTATTTCCTATACATACTTTGCAATTACTGGTGCATGGGGGAAAGACACGGAATCATTTTTATTTAAAGAATATTTACATGTTGCGGATAAACCAGGACAATTTGGAGGGCTTGTACCAGAAGTATTAATTCCACTAGCGCTCGTTTGGATTATTGTGCTTGGTGTTGCATTTAAAGGAGTTAAAAAAGGAATCGAAGTCGTTAACCGTATTTTTATTCCCTTACTAGTTGTGATGTTCCTGATTATCGTTGTTCGTGCAGTGACGATGGAAGGTGCGATGCAAGGTTTAGATGCATTCTTTAAACCGGATTGGAGTCGTATTTTTGATGGGAAAGTATGGCTTGCTGCTTACGGTCAAATTTTCTTTAGTTTATCGTTAGCATTTGGAATTATGATTACGTATTCTAGTTATTTACCGAAAAACTCAGATACAACAAATAATGCTTTTATTACAGGATTTGCAAATTCAGGATTCGAATTATTAGCAGGTATTGGTGTTTTTGCAGCTCTTGGATTTATGGCGAACAATATGGGGGTACCAGTTGATAAAGTTGCAAGTGCTGGTGTAGGTCTTGCATTTGTCGTATTCCCGCAAATTATAAATGAGTTACCGATGTCATCGTTATTTGGCGTATTATTTTTCTTATCTTTAACTGTTGCTGGAATTACATCACTCATTTCACTTGCAGAAGTATGCTTTGCTGCTGTATCTGAAAAATTCAGCTTAAGTCGCCAAAAGACGATTGGAATTATGGGAACACTTCTTGTGTTAGTTTCTCTTGTTTTTGCAACACGTGGTGGACTTATGTTCCTAGATGTTGTAGATTATTTCGCTAACAATTTTGGATTGATTTCAATAGCACTTGTGGAAGTAGTGACAATCGGACTGTTTCTACGCCGCTTACCAGTTTATCAAAATCACGCAAACTTCGTATCTGATATAAAGTTAGGGACGTTTTGGAGAGTGAGTTTACTCGTTATTACCCCGCTTATGTTAGGATACATGTTAATTGATGGTATAATCCAAAATATTAAAAAGAACTATGGAGATTATCCAACAGAGTTCGTCGTAACATATGGTTGGTCAATTGCAGCAGCGTTCCTTATCGTTGCGCTAATCATTAGTCTAAAGAAATGGAATGCACAAATACATTCGGATTCTGCTAAGCTTGAAAAAGAATGGAAAGATCGAGGTGTTTCATAATGAGTGGATCAGCGATTATGATGATGGTCATTGGTATTGTAATCATTTGGGGAGGGCTTGCATTAAGTATCGCAAATTTATTCAAGAAAAAGGCATAAGTTAAAAAACATCTGTACCGAAACGGTACAGATGTTTTTTTATGAAAAATTGTATGAGAAAAAAATCCAATAACCATACTACAACTACGAGGAAGAGTGAAGAGGTGAATGTAGATTGGAACGAACTATATATATTAAAATGCGCAACCGCTTAAAAGTTTCTCCTTCGTATGAAGTGAAGCTAGGTGATGTTGCTCAGCTTGCTGGAGATGCTTTCGTAGTTGAAGCGTTACAAAATGAGATTGTTTACAAAATAACAGCACATGATAAGACGCATGTTGTAATTGATGTTATGAAGATAATTGAGATCATTAGGCGAAAAGCGGCTCACATACAAATTAATTTAATCGGTTCTGGACAAACTCTTGTTGAAATTATTTATGAAAAAAAGAAAGTGCACCCAGTCTTCTTTGGACTTGTATGGTTATTACTTTTTATTGGAGCAGCTCTTGCAATCATTTATTTCCATGAGGATGTAAGTATGCAGCAAGTACATCAACGGTTATATTACATGATTACTGGAGAGTTTAAGGAGCAACCACTATTATTTCAAGTTCCATATTCAGTTGGCCTTGGATTAGGTATGGTTTTATTTTTTAATCATGTATTTCAAAAGCGAATTAATGAAGAGCCGAGTCCGTTAGAAGTCGAGATGTTTCAATATCAACAAGCGCTTGATCAATATGTAATTGTGAACGAAAACAAGGATAACACGAAACAGCTTGCCGATGATTGAATGTGGGTTTGTTATATTAATTGGTTTAGCTGGCGGGATTGCAGTAGGGAGCGGGTATGTTGCCTTTTTGGCTGTACTTGGTATAATCCCTCGTTTAGCTCAACTAACGAGAAGTGGAAAACATATTCAATATTTTGAGTGGGCCGTCATTTCGGGTACTTTAACAGGGGCTTGGTGTAGTTTGAAAAACATTACATTTCAAACATCGCAATATTGGCTTGTAATATTAGGATTATTTTGTGGCACATTCATTGGAATGCTTGCTGCAGCATTAACAGAAGTATTAAATGTTTTACCTATTTTAGCGAAACGAGTTGGGGTAGAGGGGAAAATTGTTATTTTACTCGTTGCTCTTGTACTTGGAAAAGTAATAGGCTCATTGTTTCACTGGATTTATTTCGTAAAGTAGGAGGCATATTAATGACAACGCGAAAATTGAAAGATGATTACATAAATAAAGTGAAAGAGTATCATCCAAAACCAAACTATTTGCTAAATTGTGTGAAGGCATTTCTTGTAGGGGGGCTCATTTGTACAGTCGGAGAAGTATTGATGAAATTTTATATACATTATTTTCACTTTAGTGAACAAGAGGCAGGAAATCCGACAGTTGCAACTCTTGTTTTATTATCAGCGATTTTAACAGGATGTGGTGTATATGATAAAATCGGTCAATTTGCTGGAGCAGGATCGGCAGTTCCAGTTACTGGATTTGCGAATTCTATGGCGAGTGCTGCGCTAGAACATAAGAGTGAGGGCATTGTTCTAGGGATTGCTACAAACATGTTTAAGCTTGCTGGAAGTGTTATCGTGTTTGGCGTCGTTGGAGCATATATTATCGGATTAATAAGGTACACTTTTAACATTTTTATGTCTTAAAGGAGGGGCGAATATGAGGTTGACCGGGAAACAAACGTGGGTATTTCAAAATGATATTTATGTGAATGCAACCGGTACTGCTGTCGGTCCGAAAGAAGCTGAAGGCCCTCTTGGAAAGGATTTTGACATTTCATATGATGATTTACATTGTGGAGAAGAAAACTGGGAACTTGCTGAACGAAGATTAATGTCAGATTCAATTCAACAAGCAGTGCAAAAAGGGAATATAAAAACATCGGAAATTGATTTCTTTTTAGCTGGTGATTTATTAAATCAAACAGTGACAGCAAATTATGTTGCTCGGGAGTTTGGCATCCCTTTTTTAGGAATGTTTAGCGCTTGTGCAACGTCAATGGAAACTTTAGCGGTCGGATCAGCTTTTATAGACGGTGGATTTGCCAATCGTATCTTAGCTACAGTAAGCAGTCATAATGCAACGGCTGAAAGGCAATTTCGTTATCCAACAGAGTACGGGGGACAAAAGCCGGGAACAGCAAATTCAACTGTTACAGGTGCGGGATCCATATTAATTAGCAAAGAAAAAAGTGCCATTAAAATTACGGCAGCTACGATTGGGAAAGTACAGGATTTAGGAATAGCGAATCCTTTAGATATGGGATCAGCGATGGCGCCAGCTGCTGCTCATACAATTCAACAGCATTTTGAAGATTTGGGGAGGAGTGCAGCTGACTACGATTTGATTGTTACAGGTGATTTATCAGGTGTTGGAACCCCACTCGCGAAGCAACTATTATTGGAAGAAGGTTACGAACTTGGGCATATATACACTGATTGTGGATTAATGATTTATGATTCCGGTCAAGAAGAAGTATTTGCGGGTGGTAGTGGCTGTGCTTGTTCAGCTGTTGTCACATATGGTCATTTATTACGAGAGATGCAAAAAGGGAATTTACAACGAATTTTTGTCGTTGCAACCGGTGCGCTATTAAGTCCGATGATGATGCAGCAGAAAGAAACGATTCCGACAATTGCACATGGTGTCGTATTTGAAAGAGTGAAAGGAGAGTGAAATGTGGATTTTATATATGCATTTCTTGTAGGTGGCGCTATTTGTGTAATTGGACAAATATTGTTAGATTTCGCAAAGTTAACCCCAGCGCATTTAATGGCAACCTTTGTAGTTATCGGAGCGATTTTAGATGGATTTGGATTGTACGATAAGCTTATAAAGTTTGCGGGTGCTGGGGCAACAGTTCCTATTACAAGCTTTGGTCATTCACTATTGCACGGAGCGATGCATGCGGCAGAGGAACACGGTTATTTAGGAATTGGTATTGGCATGTTTAGTTTAACGTCTGCGGGCATTTCCGCAGCGATATTATTTTCATTTTTTGTAGCACTTATATGTAAACCGAAAGGATAAAATCAAATGAGACGAAGGGTTGTTTTGGTTACAGATGGAGATGAATATGCAAAGCGGACAATTGAGCTGTTAACAAAAGAATTTGGGGGAAGGTGTATTTCAGCATCGCAAAGCAATCCAACCAAATTGACAGGGAAGAAAGTTGTTGAGCTTATTATGCAAACGCCATATGACCCTGTATTTGTCATGTTTGATGACAGTGGATTTATTGGAGAAGGTTCTGGTGAAAAAGCTTTAAAATATGTAGCAACACATAAACAAATTGATGTGCTGGGTATATTAGCAGTAGCGTCTAATACACATCATTGGGAATGGGCGCGAGTAGACGTAAGTGTGGATAGAGACGGGAATTTAACGGAATACGGTGTTGATAAATTTGGTTTACCAGATGGTGAGGTTGGCAGGATTAGCGGAGATACGATTTATTGTTTAGATGATTTAAATGTGCCTGTCATTGTTGGTGTTGGGGATATTGGCAAGATGTGTGGTAATGATGAATGGGAGAGAGGATCACCTATTACTAAAAAAGCAATTCAATTAATTTTGGAAAGGAGCGGGTTTTATGACGAAGCCTAAAAAAGTGAATATACCTATCTCAACTTTCATAAGCGATAATGAAAATTATTTAAAGCAGACGGTTGGGTTAGGTGTTACATACGATGTTGGTATTCGTAAATTTCAAATTTTAAATAAAGAAATTGGTGTGTTATTTGTAAACGGACTTTGTGATACAAATTATATTATCCCTATTTTAGAAGAAGCAGTGGATACAAATGAAATAAGAGATGTAGAAGAAGATACAGTGAAGCTTTTAGAGAATCGTTTAATTCATCAGCAAGTAAGTAAAGTGAAAACGATGGATGAAGTAATGCTCCAAGTATTATCGGGACTCATTATTATATTTGTGGAAGGTGAAACGGAAGCGTTCGCAATAGATGTTCGTAGTTATCCTGGCCGGACGCCGACAGAACCAGATACAGAAAAGGTAGTACGTGGTGCAAGGGATGGATTTGTTGAAAATATCGTTGTAAATACAGCGTTAATTCGTAGAAGAATACGCGACCCACGTCTCCGAAATGAAATGGTTCGAGTAGGGGATAGATCACAAACGGATATTTGTATTACATATGTACAAGATGTTGCAAATCCAGATTTAGTTAAGATAATAAAACAAGAATTAACTAGTATTGAAATAGATGGGATTACGATGGCGGATAAAACGGTAGAGGAATTTGTCGTTAAACAAGGTTATAATCCATTCCCGCTTATTCGATATACAGAAAGACCAGATGTAGCAGCGAATCATCTACTAGAAGGACATGTATTAGTACTCGTTGACACGTCACCAAGTGCTATGATCACTCCAACAACATATTTCCACCATTTACAGCATGCGGAAGAGTTTAGACAAAATCCAGCTGTAGGTACATTTTTACGTTGGGTACGTTTTTTAGGTGTTATATTTTCGCTGTTCTTACTACCATTTTGGTTAGTTTTTGTTTTTGATCCAACTCTTTTACCGGAAAGTCTTGCTTTCATTGGGCCAAACAAGATGACGCATTTACCAATTTTATTACAAATTTTGATGGCCGAAATCGGACTTGAATTTTTAAGGATGGCTGCCATTCATACACCAACATCATTGTCGTCTGCAGCAGGATTAATTTCTGCCATATTAATTGGTCAAATTGCAATTGATGTAGGTTTGTTTGTACCAGAAGTTATTTTGTACGTAGCAGTTTCTATGATTGGAGCATATGCAACACCAAGTTATGAGCTAGGGCTTGGTAATAAGATTGGAAAACTATTTGTAATTATTTTGACAGGCATATTTCATGAAATGGGATTTGTAGTCGGAATGACTATATTGATTTTATTCTTAACGTCTATAAAAAGTTTACAAACACCGTATTTATGGCCATTTTTACCATTTGATTGGGGCGCATTAACAAAAATTTTACTCCGTCCAACGATGTCTAGTTTAAAAGTACGACCAAGTATTGTAAAACCTCAAAATGTAAAAAGACAAAAATAAACGGGATTATACACCCGTTTATTTTTTTATCGAAAATTTATTGTTTTTTAACAAAAATCAAACATTTTTTGTGTACACTTAGAGTAGACATTGTGTATGGAAGGGGAAGAGGACATGATTAAATTATTTGTAAGTGATTTAGATGATACGCTCGTTTACAAGGTGAATCATATGCAAAAAGAAGATGAACGGGCAATTTGTTGGTTAGCCGAAAAAGGGACAAATATTTGTTTTGCCTCTGGTCGTTTTACGCACAGAATTGAAGAAGTCGTAAAAAGGTTTGCATTCCCATACTACACAACTGGTTTAAATGGGGCAACAATGTTACTGCCAGATGGAACCGTATTTCATGAATCGAGTTTTGAAGAGCAGGTTGCCCAGGAAATATATCGATATATACATAAAAAGGGGCTAGCGGATATTGTTTGTGCAAATGAGCAGCGATATACAAAAAGAAAGAATGAAAATCATCATTCTTTTGAAGCGTATATGGGTGTGCATATTGCTGAGATAGAACAGTTAGAAGATGAATTTGGGAAAACAGTACATCCAGCGAAATTATTTGTATTTGGGGAAGAAGAAAAAATTATAGCGTTAGATCAAGAGTTACGGGATACTTTTCATGGCGAAGCAGAGGTCTTTATATCAGGTAAACGCTATGTTGATATTATGCCAAGGGGCGTAAGTAAGGGAAGTGCCCTCAAGCGACTAATGGAACATTTACAAATTGAAGCGAATGAAGTTGCATGTATTGGAGATTCTTTTAATGACATTTCTATGTTTGAAGTAACCCCGCACTCTTTTAGCCTTCATCATGCTCACCCGTATGTGAAGGGGAAAGCGAGTCATGTTGTTCGTTCGGTTGAAGAAGCGGTTATGAAATTACCATTACTTGTATAAAAAAAGAAGCTCGTCAGCGGCGAGCTTCTTTTTTTATTTGAATAAAGATTTAACAAAATCAATAATACTAGCGAAGAAATCTTTCACTTTATCTAGGAAGCCTTGACCTTCTTCAGATCCTAAAAAGGCAGAAACGTGTTCTTTTGCTTTATTTAATTGACTGCCAACTTGATTCCAATCGATATTAAGATTTTTCATTTTATCAAATAACGTTACTAAGTTATCTAGTTGTTCATCCGTTAATGTAATGCCAAGTTGATCAGCAATTTTTTTAATTAATGAACGTAAGTCTTCTGTTGTTTTTGGCTGTTCTTTTGCAATTTCTTCTTTAATTTTTGCAACAAGTTGAACTGCTTTTTCTTCGCCGATTTTATCGCCGAGTTGGGCTGTTTGCACCATTTCTTCGTTGGCTACTTTTTTTACTTCCTCAGGAATTTCTTTATTTGATGTCGTCTCATAAGCCTTCATTAACCCTGTTAAAGCAGCAGTTCCCGAAACTTTAAATGGCGCAGTAATTTGAATCTCTGCATCTTTCACACCTGCTGTAATAAGTGCATTTGTGTACATTGCATCTGTTATTGAATTAATGTTTTTCGAACGTACAATAAGGCCAGATCCTGGCTTTGTGTATGTAATCATAGAAGAGGAAATTGCTCGCGTACCAATTTGTGCTTTTGGAACAATTCCATCTAGAAATTTATGTTCTTCCGCATTAGACACAGTAATGATTGTAGCATCTTTTGGTGCTTTCATTTCTTTTAACAGATCTTGTTTTTGTTGTTCAGATAAGTTTTCTCCTAGTGTAACAATTGATTCTCCCTCAATGATGTCTGCAAATGAAGCTGTAGGCATCATAAATACCGTAACAGCTAATAGCAGAGCTAGTAATTTCGTTTTCACGAAAAATCGCTCCCTTTCTCTTTCTGAAATTTTCGGGCAACACAGTTATTATAGTATATATTTCTTATTTGTCACCTAGCTTTTGCCACATTTCAAAAAAGAACGGTGTAGATTGTCGGATTCTTTTTGTTTCTAGTCATGAATGTGGTAATATAATGCTGAGATAGTTGAAAGGAGACATATACGTATGAAAACTTTAGGATACATATTAATGGAAAATGGCGAAAAAATCGATTTAGAATTCTTCCCGGAGGAAGCGCCAAAAACAGTAGAAAACTTTAAAAAATTAGCAGAGCAAGGATTTTATGACGGTGTGACATTCCACCGCGTTATTCCTGGTTTCGTAAGCCAAGGTGGAGACCCAACAGGCACAGGTGCAGGTGGCCCAGGTTACTCTATCCCATGTGAAACTGATGGAAATCCTCATAGACACCTTGTAGGATCACTTTCTATGGCTCATGCTGGCCGTAACACAGGTGGTAGCCAATTCTTTGTTGTTCATGAGCCACAGCCGCATTTAGATGGTGTGCATACTGTATTCGGTAAAGCGACAAGCGGTATTGAAACAGTATTAAACATGCGTCAAGGCGATGTAATGAAAGAAGTTAAAGTTTGGGAAGAATAAGTTATGGGAAAAGAGAGCTTTTGCTCTCTTTTTTATTTTTAAAATAGGAATGGGTATTTCCATTGCGTTACATGATACAAGTAGTACTGTTATTGTTGTTAAAATATATTACTTATGAGAACAAACTTTTAACAAATTACATAGAATACTTTAGATTATATGTTCCAATAAATATTTTTTGTTATATAAATTTTGCTAGAATTACTCTGCTCTAAGGTGAATAGTAATGAAGCGGTAATAAGTAGTGGATGTTTCTTTTAACTTTCATAGAACATTGTCTCTTTTTTTAATTTATTTAGAAAGAAATAGTACTGAAACATATATTTGACTTTCTTCTTTTCACTTTGTATGATTATCAAGTTGTTTTAAGCACTTCTCACTCTGTTGAAAATATTGTAAAATGAATGTGATATGAAAAGAGTGGTTGAGGGGATTAATAGTTTGTAACTTTTGTAAGAAGGGATAAGGGTTATGTTAATTCGTTTTAAAAAAAGTTATGAAAAGATTGCAATGGGGCTTCTCTCATTTATGCCAACAGAAAAAGATGTGAAAACATTACAATTGACTATGAAAGAGTATGAAGCAAAGGATGATTGGCAATTGTATTTGTGGAAACAAAATGAAGATTTTGTTGGGATAATGGGGATTGTAAAAAAAGAGAATCAAGTACTAGAAATTCAGCATTTGAGTGTGAACCCGTCTCACCGTCATATGGGGCTTGGGACGAAGATGGTTCAAGAGTTAAAGAGTAAATTTCTTGAGTTTACAATTTGCGGAAACGAGCAAACAGCAAGTTTTTGCGAAAAGTGTAAAGGGCTTGAACAAAATATACATTCGTGAAAGCAGAGATAAGTATTTTATTATCTCTGCTTTCTTTTTTGTAATTGTTCGTTTCGTTCAGTAATGACTTCTGTTCGATCACGCAATGTATGCTTATGAATGATATATTCACTAGGAGTAGCGTTCACATCTTTCCAAGGAAGGTTTTGTTGCTGACATAATTGCATGCATTCCTTTTCTAATGATGTGTCCGATAAAGGTAAAAATAACGGTGTAAAACTTTCTTTTTTTTGTATAGATTGTACTCTTTCATTGAGTAAGGATAAAAGTTGTGTCTGATTGATTCCTAAACGTTGTAAAGGTGCACTGTTTTTTTCTAAAATTGTGATTGCACTTTTCATCATCTTTGTGGAACCATTCCAGTTAGAGCGTCTTTGATGGTATAAGGAAACTGCAATTTGAATGAGACCAACTAAGTAATGATCACGATTTCCTCTAGGTTTTATTTTCCAATACTCTTCCAGTATTTCATGGCATTCAAAATAATCATAATCTCCGTGAAAATGAATTAAAAATTGTATGTATTCAGTAGGATACATTTTTTTCGCCCCTGTCTAACGGTTATAAATACAAGTGTATCATAGAAATACTAACAATAAACGGCTAGGGGATTTCCCTAGCCGTTATTGTTCATATTAGCAGAAGCAAGCTGCTCCTACAATAATTAGTAAAATAAACAATACAACAAGTAATGCGAACCCACCGCTAAAACCGCAATCAACGTGACCCATAGTTTTTTGACCTCCTACATTGTTCTTACTACACTGTTATCATATGAAGCGATGGGCATGATGACATAGGCATAGGTCTATTTTCAATTAAATTTCTTAAAAAGGTTGGATAGAACATGAGTATGCTCTATACTTATGTTGTTATAGAAAAAATGTGGTGGGATGCTTTGTGCAGTATAATTTTAAAGTAGAGGCTTTTGAAGGGCCTTTAGATTTATTGTTACATTTAATACATCGTTATGAAATTGATATATATAATATTCCTGTAGCGGAAATTACAGAGCAATATTTATCATATGTTCATACGATGAAGGAACTACAATTAGATGTTGCAAGTGAGTATTTAGTAATGGCTGCAACGTTATTACAAATTAAAAGTAAAATGTTGTTGCCGAAACATGAAGAAGATGTACTTGATAACGGTGATGACTTTATAGATGATCCTCGTCAAGAATTGATGGAGAGGTTAATTGAATATAAGAAATATAAGCAAGTTGCTACTGAGTTAAAAGAAAGAGAACAAGAAAGAGCACAGCTATATACACGTCCGCCAATTGATTTTACATCGTTGCAACAAGAAGAGGAGACAAGCTTGCCTCTTGATGTTACGTTATATGATATGCTAGCGGCATTTCAAAAACTAATGCGCCGTAAAAAAGCGAAAAACCCTGTAACGACACGTATAACTCGTCAAGAAATACCAATTGAACAGCGAATGACTGATATTTTAAAGCAGTTAGAAATACAAGGTGGTCGTCAAAGTTTTTATGATTTGTTTGCTGATGATGAACGTGAAATAATGGTTGTAACATTTTTAGCGGTTCTGGAGCTTATGAAAAATCAACAAATCATAATTGAGCAAGAACATAATTTTGATGAAATTTTCGTATCAAGCTCTAATAAATCCGTATAGAGTTGGTATAGAAAAATAAGGTGGAAACATTTTATCTCATGTTACGCTTTAATGTATCGTTTGGAACAAGAAAAGAAATATTGAACCGAACGCATTGACTGTGATTCGGTTTTTTGATGTGTATTTTTATGGAAACCAGGAGAAAGGAGCTTGTAAAATGGATAGAAAAGAACAGAAATCAATTATTGAAGGGCTTTTATTTGTTTCAGGTGATGAAGGGATTTATCCAGAACAAATAGCGAAAGTTCTTGAGATTGAAATGAAAGAAGTAATTGATACTTTAGAAGAGATGCAAAAGGACTGTGAAGAGTCACATCGTGGTTTGCAAATTGTACAGTATGCAAAAGTATATCGTTTTGCAACAAAGAAAGAACATGCTTCGTATTATCAAAAATTAATAGATATTCCAACAGCTGCTTCACTCTCTCAAGCTGCACTTGAAACGTTAGCGATTGTTGCATATCGCCAACCGATTACAAGGACTGAAATGGAAGAGATTAGAGGGGTAAAAACTGATAAGGCGTTACAAACGTTAGTCTCACACTTACTTATAAAAGAAACAGGAAGAGCGGAAGGTCCTGGGCGCCCTATTTTATATGGAACGACGAAAGAATTTTTGGACACATTCGGATTGAAAACATTAGATGATTTACCATCGCTTTCTGAAGAAAACGAGCAAACGAATGAAGCGGATTTATTCTTCGGTTCTTTACAAGAAATATCAAAATAAAAGCTTAGCATTTTGCTAAGCTTTTTTTGTATATCAATTATATCCCGTGCCATACTAAGTGAAAAAAGGAGACGGATTATGAGAGGTATGCGAAGTGTTTTAATATTAGTTGCAGTTTTGTTATGCTTTTCTTTAAATAGTGCATCGGCTAAAAGATATATGATGTCTATTCATGCTGCGTCTCCTTTACATATGCAGCGGCAGCATCTCGGTAAAATGAAAGTGAGTTTTTTAAAAGTTGGGCAAGGGGATGCAACACTTATCACTTTGCCGAATGGACAAACGCTGTTAATAGACGGTGGACCTTATGAAGCAGGAGAGGTCATTATTCAAAAATTAATTGAGAAAGGGATTAATCATTTAGATGTTATTGTCAGTACACATCCTGATATGGACCATATAGGTGGCTTGATTCCGATTGTAGAACAAATGCCAGTTGCACTAATATTAGATAGTGGAAAAACATATAGCTCTTTTACTTATCATACGTATCGGAATCATATTAAAAAAAGAGGAATACCATTTGTATCAGTAAAAGAAGGACAATACATACCGCTAGATCCGCATGTTTCCATACAAGTATTAAACAATGGGACATCAAAAGATGAAAATAATGAATCTTCCATCGTGTTAAAGGTACGATATGGAAAAGCAGATTTTTTATTAATGGGTGATGCAGATGTGCGGACGGAACATGAAATATTAAAGCAATTTGATGTACATGCGGATGTGTTAAAGGTGGGACATCATGGCTCATATACTTCAACAAGTGAAATGTTTATAAAAAAAGTAGAACCACAGTTCGCTATTCTTTCATATGGGAGCAGTAATCCGTATGGACATCCACACCAAAGTGTAGTAAGACGATTAAGACAGCATGGTATAATGATATATGGAACAAATAAACGTACAGTAGAAATGGAAACTGACGGTGAACATATTACAATAGGCTCTAGTGGATTAATGCCTTTACTTAAGTAATTAATATTAATGGTGGATATTGCCCCTTTTTGGAAAAAATGAATAACATATATTATAATTGTGAGACACAAAAGAAGTTTCCTTTTTTGGTAAACAAAGAGGAAATTTCTTTAGAATGTATAGACAACTACTCGTGCATATATTAAGATGGAATTAGGCGAATAAGGTAATAATAACAAGTAGGTATTTAATGGGAAAGGATCGATGAAAATGAAAACGCAAGTTGTCATCAATGCCAAGATTTATACAGGTCAAGAAGTAGTGGAAAACGGATTTATTCGTTACGCAGAAACAATTAAAGAAATTGGTTTGATGGCTCAGTACGTACCACAAGAAAATGAAACTGTTTTTGATGCTACAGGGAAGATTGTTATTCCAGGTATGATTGATGTTCATATTCACGGTGGATACGATATTGATGCGATGGATGCAAATAGCGATGGGTTAGTAACTCTAGGTAAAGAAATGTTAAAAGAAGGAGTTACAACTTACTTCCCAACAACAATGACACAAGCTCCAGAGGCGATCGAAGCGGCGTTAAGTGCTGCGAAGGAAGCGAAAGAAAAAGGAGCACATTTCGAATATATTCACTTAGAAGGCCCATATGTTTCAAAAAAACGTGCAGGTGCACAACCACTTGAACATATTGTTCCTGCGGATATTGAACAATTTAAACAATGGCAGGAAGCAAGCGGGAATCTAATTAAATTAGTAACGTATGCACCAGAAGAAGAAGGCGCATTAGAGTTTGAACAGTATCTTGCTGAAACGGGTGTTGTTGGCACAATGGGCCATACAGATGCAATTGATGCGCAACTAAAAAATAGAAACATTACACATGCAACGCATTTATACAATCAAATGCGTGGATTACATCACCGTGAACCAGGAGTTGTTGGTCATGTGTTATTAAATCCAGATGTAATGGTTGAAGTAATTACAGATGGTATTCACATTCACCCTGATATGGTGAAATTAGCATATAAATTAAAAGGACCGAAAAAAGTAAGTGTTATTACTGACGCAATGCGTGCGAAAGGTCTTGAAGATGGATTATATGAGCTTGGCGGACAGCCAGTACATGTAAAAGATGGTAGTGCTCGATTAGAAGATGGAACGTTAGCTGGTAGTATTCTAAAAATGGATCAAGCTTTCCGAAATGTAATTGAATTTACAGGTTGTTCAATCGAAGATGCAGTGCTGATGACATCAGTGAACCAAGCAGAAGAGTTTGGATTAAATAATAAAGGTGCATTAGCGGTAGGAAAAGATGCAGACTTTGTTGTGATGAATGAAGATTTACATGTATATGATACGGTTCGTTTAGGAATTCATATGAAGGAAGGGAAGTAATTAAATGAATATTCTTGTTGTAAAAACTCCAGAAGAATTAGCAGAAGCAGGTTATAAATTAATTGAAGAAGTTGTAAAAACAAAAGAAAATCCAACATTAGGAATGGCTACAGGAAGCTCTCCATTAGGTATTTATGCAGAAATGCGAAAAAATAAACTTGATACAAGCCATACAACCACTGTAAACTTAGATGAGTACGTAAATTTACCACATGAAGATAAAAACAGCTATCACTATTTCATGCAAGAACAGTTGTTTGATCATCTTCCATTTAAACAAACTTATGTACCAAACGGGATGGCAAGTGATTTAGAGGAAGAGTGCAAACGTTACGAGAGCATTCTAGCTGCTAACCCAGTTGACCTACAGATTCTTGGAATCGGTGAAAACGGTCACATCGGATTTAACGAGCCAGGAACATCGTTTAATTCTCCAACGAACATTGTTGAATTAACAGAATCTACACGCCAAGCAAACCTTCGTTTCTTCGAAAAAGAAGAAGATGTGCCAACTCATGCGATTACAATGGGAATAGGAAGTATTATGAAAGCGAAACAAATTCTACTTGTTGCTATGGGTTCTAAAAAGGCGGAAGCTGTTAAAGAGTTATTACAAGGCGAATATAATGAAGCGTGTCCTGCTACAGTTTTACAACGTCATCCGAATGTAACCGTAATTGCTGATCAAGAAGCTCTATCTTTATGCAGTGAGGCGATTGCTGATGAACATCGACAAGTATTCACCATTTCCGATCTATTATCAGATTCAAGAGTGGGTGAAACAGCTAATTGAGGACGGCGAATGGAAGCCGGGAGATAAAATCCCATCTGAGAATGAACTTTGTGATAAGTTCGAAGTGAGTCGTATGACAATCAGACAGGCGATTAATAATTTAGTGGAACAAGGCTATTTATATCGGAAGCGTGGAATTGGAACGTTTGTTCAACTTCCGAAAGTAGAGCAAAAATTGCAAGGAATGACGGGATTTACAGAAGATATGATTTCTCGCGGGATGAACCCAAGTAGTCAATTACTTAGTTTCCGCCTAGTTCCAGCTACTGCGAAAATAGCAGACCGGCTTAGAATACAGGAGGGAGAATCGGTTTATGAAGTAAGGCGTATTCGCTTAGCTGATGATGAGCCGATTGCTTTTGAGACGACATATTTGTCGCCAGCTCTTGTAAAGGATATTAACGAAGAAATATTGCAACAATCTTTATATGAACATTTAGAGAAAAAACTGGGCTTTAAGCTTGTTAGCGCTACTCAATCAATTGAAGCTTCAATTGCAACGGATAGTGAAGCGGAACATCTGCATATTCCTAAAAAGGCGCCTGTACTTGTAATGCG
Source organism: Bacillus luti (assembly GCF_001884105.1). Classification (GTDB taxonomy): domain Bacteria; phylum Bacillota; class Bacilli; order Bacillales; family Bacillaceae_G; genus Bacillus_A; species Bacillus_A luti. Next base: position 64,337 of record NZ_MACI01000094.1, read on the forward strand.
TCAATGGTCATATTCAGAAGGTGAGATACCGTTAGAGTATGTGAAATGTATTTATCGTGGGGATCGTTATAAATTTATTACAAACATCGCACGTAACAAATAATATATTTCAGTTTGTGAAGTACAGTAAATTTAAAATTGTTAAACATGTAAAGAAATAAAAATACGACTCATCCTTATAAGGAGTGAGTCGTATTTTTATTATGAGCAATCACGTGGTTAACGGCATCTTTAACCGCATCTACTACATAGTGAGCGTGTTTTTTTACTGCGTCATCTGCTTGAGACATAGCAAAACTGTGAGGAGTTAAAGAAAACATTGGAATATCATTGTAAGAATCGCCTATGCAAGCAACTTCCTCTGGTTGTAATTGAAATTCTTTTAATAAAACAGAAATAGCAGAACCTTTACTAATATTTGGTGGCATTACATCTAAACATTGTTCTGCGGAAATGAACGTACTAACTTTTCCATGGAATTTTTCATCAATCTTTTTCTGAAGGAGTTGTAAGCTTTCTTTTGTTCCTCCAACAGAAATTTTATTTGGAAAAATTGTATCATCTATTTTCTGTAATAAATTAGGTTCTTCAACAGAAGTCATAGTTACTTGTTGTTCAAGTTCATGAATAAACGGTGTTTTCTCTTCAATGTAATAATTATGCTCATCACTTACATAACGGAAATAAGGATCTTCATTTGTCATTGCTAGCAAATCAGGTAAAATACTCGAATCGAATGTTGCAGATAATAGTTGCTTATTTTCGTACGTATATACGAAAACACCATTTACACTAATGCGATGGAAATTTGTATTTACAGCTTGCATTAAATTTGCAATTTCATTATCAAGTCGTCCAGAAGCGAAACAAAGAATCACATTTTGCTCAGCTAGACTACGAAGTGCAACGATATCTTGTTCGTCAATTAGCCCTCCGTGTTGCATCATTGTACCATCGATATCACTCACAAACATTTTTATCATATTGCGGTCTCCTTTCTATGTACAGTTGCCCTTACATTATACGCATCATGTACAAACATGTCTAAAAAATGAATTTTTATTAAATGGTAGATGTTTTACATTGACGACAAATAAGAATGTTCTGTAACATAAAAGCAGGCTATTTAAGTACGAGGGTGGTGTTATATGAGTAATTATCTAGAAATTAAAAAAGTTTTAAATAACAATGTTATCATTGCTAGCCATCCCGAACACGAGGAAGTAGTGGTGATTGGTAAAGGGATTGGCTTTGGGAAAAAAGCGAAAGATGTATTGGAGCAAGAACAAATTGAAAAAATGTTTGTTTTAAAAAATGAACGTGATCGTGAACAATATAAATTGTTAGTACCGCATGTGAGTGAAAAATTAATTGAACTAATGAACGACATTATGTTTTATATTCAAGAAAAGGCAAAGTCGCCATTAAATGAACATATTCACATCGCTTTAACAGATCATATTTCTTTTGCGATTAAGCGGTTAAAACAAGGACTCACAATTGATAATCCTTTTTTAGTTGAAACGAAAATGCTATATCCAGAGGAATATGAAATCGCTGAAGGTGTTGTAGACCTTTTAAATTCTCGTTTGCAAATTACATTGCCAGAAGGAGAAATTGGTTTTATTGCACTTCATATTTACAGTTCACTTACAAATTCAGATTTATCTTCAGTTAATCAAAACTCCCGTCTCATTGCACAGCTTGTATCTTTAATTGAGACAAACTTACAAATTACATTAGATCAAGAAAGTATTCATTATTTACGCCTTATTCGTCATTTGCAATATGCTATTGAACGAGTGAAAAAAGGGGAAAAGGTAGAGGAGTCACAAAGTTTTGCAGATTTATTAAAAGCAGAATATCCAATTTGTTATAATTTAGCTTGGAAGCTAGTTAAGGTCATGCAAAAAGAATTACGACTGCCTGTATATGAAGCAGAGAGTATATACTTAACAATGCACTTGCAACGATTAGTGAAAGCGGAGCATGTGTAAAAAGACATATATTCTTGTCTAAAATGAAAACGTTAGAAAAAATCATTGAATCGCTTACAATAGTTATGTATAATAACTATTGCAAAGTTATACATTTTTCGACAAACACATTAAGGTGAGTAACGAAAACGTTTGCCTTAATTATAGTGAAATTATACGTAAACCTATTTTTGACACGTGTTACTGATTCGATCAGGCATGAGTGGAGAAAAGTAAGGAATGTAAGCTAGAGAAAGGGATATACTACCCTTTGTATAGCTATCGTTCTATCTTTTTTTCCTCATGCCTTTTTGGCGTTTGTCGAAAAGTATCAATATAGATAAGAGAGGAAGGGTTTCCATGTTTAAGAAGATCTTTGGTGTTCTTCAAAAAGTCGGAAAAGCGCTTATGCTTCCAGTAGCGATTTTACCGGCAGCAGGTATTTTACTTGGATTTGGTAATGCGTTTCAAAATCCACAGTTAACAAATGTTATTCCTGCTTTAAAAGCAGATTGGTTCGTAATGGTTGCCAAAATTATGGAACAATCTGGTGATATTATTTTCGCTAACCTTGCATTATTATTCGCAGTTGGGGTAGCAATTGGTTTAGCTGGTGGAGACGGAGTAGCAGGTTTAGCAGCGTTCGTCGGCTACTTAATTATGAACAAAACGATGAGTGTGTTCTTAGAAGTAGATAAGTTAGTGAAAGTAACAAGTTCTGGAGCAGATCCAGTGAAGATTGGATTTGCAGATCCTGCATATGCCAATGTATTAGGAATTCCAACACTGCAAACAGGAGTATTTGGTGGTATTATCGTCGGTATAGTAGCGGCATATTGTTACAATAAATACTTCAATATTGAATTACCATCATACTTAGGTTTCTTTGCAGGTAAGCGTTTCGTACCGATCGCAACTGCAACATTCTCATTAGTAGTCGGTATTATCATGTGTTTCGTTTGGCCATACATTCAAGGTGGCTTAAATACGTTCTCACATCAAATGATTGATGCAAATAGAACGTTAGCAGCATTTATTTTCGGTTTAATTGAACGTTCATTAATTCCATTTGGACTACATCACATTTTCTATTCACCATTCTGGTTCGAATTCGGTCAGTATACAAATGCAGCTGGCGAATTAATCCGTGGTGACCAAAAAATCTTTATGGCACAGTTAAAAGATGGTGTAGAATTAACAGCAGGTACATTTACAACTGGTAAGTATCCGTTCATGATGTTCGGTCTTCCAGCAGCAGCTTTAGCAATGTACCATGAAGCACGTCCAGAAAACAAAAAATTAGCAGCTGGTATTTTAGGTTCTGCTGCATTAACATCTTTCTTAACAGGTATTACAGAGCCACTTGAATTTTCATTCTTATTCGTAGCACCAGTACTATTCGGAATTCACGCAGTATTCGCTGGTCTATCATTTATGACAATGCAAATTTTAGGTGTTAAAATTGGTATGACATTCTCTGGTGGTTTAATCGACTTTATGTTATTCGGTGTACTACCAGGCCGTACAGCATGGTGGTGGGTAATTATTGTTGGTCTTGTACTAGCAGTTATTTACTACTTCGGATTCCGCTTTGCAATCCGTAAATGGGATTTAAAAACACCTGGTCGTGAAGTAGCAAATGCAAATGACGGCGCAGGAAAAACAGAAGCTGGTGAACTTCCTCGTGAAGTATTAGTGGCACTTGGTGGTAAAGAAAACATTGCTTCTTTAGACGCTTGTATTACTCGTTTACGTGTTCAAGTTAACGAACAAAAGAATGTAAACAAAGATCGTTTAAAAGAGCTTGGAGCAGCTGGTGTACTTGAAGTTGGAAATAACATTCAAGCAATCTTTGGACCGAAATCTGACACATTAAAATCACAAATTCATGATATTATGTCAGGTCGTACACCTCATGTTGAAAAAGAAGAGCCTGTAAAAGTAGAGGAAGCTCCTCAAAAAGTTGATGAAAACGAAACAATCGTTTCACCAATTGAAGGAAAAATCTTACCGATTACAGAAGTACCTGATCAAGTATTCTCAGGAAAAATGATGGGAGACGGATTCGCAATTGAACCAACGGAAGGAACAGTAGTTTCTCCAGTTAACGGTGAGATTGTTAACGTATTCCCTACAAAGCATGCGATTGGTATTCAATCTGAAGGCGGAAAAGAAATTTTAATCCACTTCGGTATTGATACTGTAAAATTAAATGGTGAAGGTTTTGAAGCACTTGTAGCACAAGGTGATAAAGTGAAACAAGGACAACCATTATTAAAAGTGGATCTTGCATTTGTAAAAGAAAATGCACCATCTATCATTACACCTATTGTCTTTACGAATTTAGAACAAGGACAACAAGTTGAATTGAAAAAAGATGGAAATGTTAAGAAGGGCGAAAACGCTATTATTGACATTCAGTAGGAATTTGACGCAAAATGTTTATAATTATAATAGGCGATGTGGTTGACCGAACATCGCCTATTATATACAATAGATGATGTAGTACTCACGTCTATACAACTAAAAAAATACGTAATTTAAAGGAGATAAATTATCATGGAAAAAATCTTTAAAGTAACTAGCGACTCAGGAATTCATGCTCGTCCAGCAACTCTACTTGTAAACACTGCAAGCAAATTTGGTTCTGACATTAACTTAGAGTATAACGGAAAGAACGTTAACTTAAAATCAATCATGGGCGTTATGTCTTTAGGCATTCAACAAAACGCAGAAATTAAAATCACTGCAAATGGTGATGATGCAGCTCAAGCACTAGCAGCTATCGAAGAAACTATGAAAAACGAAGGATTAGGAGAATAATGACTCTTAACATTCAAGGGATCGCTGCATCAAGTGGGATTGCGATTGCAAAGGCTTTCAGACTTGAGAATCCTGAATTTAACATTGAAAAGAAATCAATTACAAACGAAGCTGCAGAAATTGCACGCTTAGACGCTGCGCTTGAGAAAGCAAAAACTGAATTAGAAGCTATTAAGGACCACGCTTTTGCTGAGCTAGGTGCTGATAAAGCTGCGATCTTTGAAGCACATTTATTAGTGTTAAATGATCCAGAATTAGTAAACCCAGTAAAAGATAAAGTAAATAGTGAAAAAGTAAATGCTGAATTTGCAATGGATGAAGTTGCATCAATGTTCATTTCTATGTTTGAGAACATGGATAACGAATATATGAAAGAACGTGCTGCGGACATTCGTGACGTAACAAAACGCGTTCTTGCACATTTACTAGGAATTAACTTCTCAAATCCTGGTACAATTTCTGAAGAAGTAATCATTATTGCTGAAGATTTAACACCATCTGATACAGCTCAGTTAAACCGTAAGTATGCAAAAGGTTTCACAACTGATATCGGTGGACGTACATCTCACTCTGCAATTATGGCTCGTTCTATGGAAATTCCTGCTGTTGTTGGTACGAAAGTTGTTATGGAGAAAATCCAAAACGGCGATATCGTTATCATTGACGGTTTAGATGGAGAAGTAATTGTAAACCCATCTGAAGAAACTCTTCGTTCTTTTGAAGAAAAGAAAGCGAAATTTGAAGAGCAAAAAACTGAATGGGCTAAATTAAAAGACCAAGCTACTGTAACAAGCGATGGACATCACGTTGAGCTTGTTGCAAATATCGGAACACCAAATGATGTACAAGGTATTATCGATAATGGCGGAGAAGGCGTTGGTTTATACCGTACAGAATTCTTATACATGGGCCGTGACAATCTTCCAACAGAAGAAGAACAGTTCGAAGCGTATAAAGCAGTTCTTGAAGGTGTAAAAGAAGGTCAACCAGTCGTTGTTCGTACACTTGACATCGGTGGAGATAAAGAGCTTCCATACTTACATTTACCAAAAGAAATGAACCCATTCTTAGGATACCGTGCAATTCGCTTATGTCTTGATGAGCAAGATGTGTTCCGTACACAACTTCGTGCATTACTTCGTGCTAGCGTATACGGTAACTTAAAAATTATGTTCCCAATGATTGCAACTCTTGATGAGTTCCGTCAAGCGAAAGCAATCTTATTAGAAGAGAAAGCGAAACTTGTAGAAGCGGGTACTACTGTTTCTGATTCTATTGAAGTTGGTATGATGGTTGAAATCCCAGCTTCAGCAGTATTAGCGGATCAATTCGCAAAAGAAGTTGATTTCTTCTCTATCGGAACGAATGATTTAATCCAGTACACAATGGCTGCAGACCGTATGAACGAACAAGTATCTTACTTATACCAACCATATAACCCATCAATTTTACGTCTTGTAAAAATGGTTATCGATGCTGCTCATAAAGAAGGCAAATGGGCTGGTATGTGTGGTGAGATGGCGGGAGATTCACTTGCTATCCCATTATTATTAGGATTAGGTTTAGATGAGTTCAGTATGAGTGCAACATCTATTCTTCCTGCAAGAACACAACTAAGCAAGTTGTCAAAAGCAGAAATGGAAACATTAGCAGAAAAGGCATTAATGATGTCAACTGCTGAAGAAGTTGTTGAACTAGTTAAAAGCATATAATCAATAAAAAAACCTGAGTCGATTTGAAATCGGTCTCAGGTTTTTTCTATGAGAAAAGTAAATCTTATTTTCTTACTATAGAGGATAAGGGACAGAATTAGATAGCGATAGCAACGATGTCAGTTGGGCATACACGTAAAATACCAGTAAAAGTATTTCGATTTTGGTTGTTCTTATCGTCTTTATTGTTATCTTTGTTATCGTTATTACGAGCTAAAGCAGAGAAAAGAGCAACACCGTTAGCGAAACCTTCAAAAATTACATTGTTGAAAGTGCCGTTACCTCTAATGCTTAAAAGAGAAAGCTCTGTTCCAACTGAAATGCTAGCAAGTACGTTACATACAGCTGGTTGTTGTGGTCTAACTACTTCTTTCTCTTTCTCTTTCTCATGATGTCTGCACTCTCTTTCATGATGATGACAGTCTCTAAAGTTATCACAGCATCCAAATGATCCAAACATAATCCTCATCACCCCCTTCACACTTATAATCTATGTAAGTTCGGTAGTGAGTGACTGGACAGAGAGTGGAATTTTTTCTAGGGTATTTTCTCATTTTAAAAGACTAGCTGGGTATTTAGTACGGAATGATGTTTAAAATAGGACAAATATCATAAAAAAAGTGTAAAGACCACCAAAATGAATGAATTAGTCTTTACACTTTTTTGCTTTTATATAAAACGATAATATATACAGGAAGAGCTAACAGTAATGGTGCAATGGATCGAGCAGTATGTTTTTCTGCTTCTAATTGGAACGCTTCTTCTTTTGGGAATTGTAACACTGATATGTTTGCAGCATCGCCAATAAAATATAGAAGTAGTACAGTCACTATGTAACTTAAAAGTGCGATAAAGCTTCCGTATGAACTCAATGAAAATCCCTCTCTTGTTATCTATTTGTTATCATTGTATCATAATTGTAACAAAAACACACGGTTATATTTCATTGTTTTAACAAATTTCGACATGAAACGCCATATATGTATATAAGAATGGCATAAGTTTTACTGTTTCTATATGTGTAGATGCCGAATAATCCATATTAATATTACGGATGTGTAACAGAATATAAAAAAACGAAGGTAATGAAATTACCTTCGTTTTTATCCCGCTATTTGTTGGGAGATAACTGTCCGATTAGTGAAGACTAATAATTAGTAGGGAACCCCACTGATTAAAGTTTCACTTTATTATTTCGCCCATTCACTCACTTGTTCTACGCTCATTCGTGGGGCAGGATGGCCTTTTAAAGTTGATTCACCAATTGTAATAAGCATAATTGGTACGTATCGAGATGAAACATTGAATTCTTCTGTAAGTGCTTGAGGATTGAACCCACCAATAGCACAAGTATCCCAGCCAGTTGCTTTAGCTGCAAGCATAAGTTGCATTGCTGCTAAAGATGCGTTTGAAAAGGCAGCATCTCTTGGGAATTGTTCACGAGCATATGCAGATTCAATATTATTAGCTAAACGTTCTTTTGCTTCTTCTTTCATAAACCCTTGTTCTACAATTGGACCATACACTGGTTCAACATTTTTATAAGCTTCTAAATCACCTAAAATGGCAACTACTGCAGAAGCATCAAGAATTTGTTGTTGGTTATAAGCAACTGGGTGCAATCGTTTTTGTACATCTTCGCCTTGGAAAACGAGGAATTTCCAGTGTTGTAAATTCCAAGCAGAAGGTGCTTGGGCAGCTGCTTTTAAAATTTCGTGTAACTCTGAAGATGAAATTTCTTTTTCAGGGTTGAATGCACGTGTAGATGTGCGTTCATATAGAACGTTAAAAAAGTTGTCGTTTGTCATTATATATCCTCCGAATTATATATCAAATATATTCTACTTACATTTTGTAAGTTATCGAACTTAAGAATATAATATCTGTATTTTAATTGTCAAGTTTTAAAGGGTAAGCTAGGGCATTCATACAAACGATACAATTCCAATAATCATACACTAAAAAAGGAATTTGTAGAGTCAAAAAAGAAAAGAGAACATTCTCAATTAGCTTGTTAACGTGTATCCCTCATTAATTAATATGTTTGGTATTATAAAATATTTGTGAGGAATTCAGTAGAACAAGATATATGAAGTGAGTGAAGACTAGTGATGAACATACTACATTTTTTATTAGAGAATACGGTTTTCCAAAATGTATTACAAGATCTTCAGTTAAATGTCCTTTATATAGAAAATGGGTGCACACATCAACAAACGATAGAAAATATCCATCCAAAATGTATGTTTATAGCAAATAGTTTTGAAGAAGGAGAAGTATTGTTTCATAAGACTAGGCCGCATATTGTAATTATGTATGTAACGGATTTTTCTCAAATAAAATATATAAAGAATATGTATAATCCGCATAGTACATTCATTGTCATTTGGGATCAACAGATAACAAGCGAGTTTGCAGAGGTGCTTACGTTAGGAATACGTAATATCGTGATAGCCCCTGTGACTCCACAAATGGTGTTAGAGGAAGTAAATAAGAGTTTGTATCAGCTTTCTTTAGTACGACAAGTAAGTTTGCAACAAGAACTACTTCAAACGATGTTTGATTTTCAAAATGACCTATTATTCATAGTAGAAGACGATGAGATTGTTGATTGTAATACGAATTTTTTAGCGTTTTTCGGATATGAAAATTTGTTTGCCTATCGTGAGCAACATTTAGTATTTGCTGAACATTTTATTAGAGAAAATGGATACTATTCGACGACTCATGATATAACATGGCTAGATGATACATTATCATATGATAGAAGAATTAAGATGTCCAATTATGAAGGGATCGTATCAACTTTTTTATTACGTGCGACACCATTGCCAGAAGATTTATCGAGATTTATTGTAAAGTGTACAGAGATTACAGAATTAGATGAAATCTATCAACAACAAGAAAGGCTTGCTATGATAGATTCGTTAACAGAGATTTATAATCGTTTGAAATTCCAACAAATACTAGAGGCAGAATGGGATAATGCGATGCGTAACAATGAAAACATAGCACTTATTTTATTTGATATAGATAATTTTAAAAAAGTAAATGACACGTATGGTCATGATTTTGGTGATTTAGCATTAATTCAGCTTGCAGAACTTATGAAATCTAAAGTGGAGCATCAACATGTATTTGCAAGGTGGGGTGGCGAAGAATTTATTATATTAGTGACAGATACAGTAGAAAAAGAAGCATTTCAAGTTGCGGAGTCACTACGATTTTTCATTGAAACAAAGCAATTCTCTGGAATTTCGAAATTAACAGCGAGTTTTGGAGTTGCGTTATATGAAAAAGGGATTACAAAGGAAGAATTAATGCAAAGAGCGGATATTGCATTATATGAAGCGAAAAAAAATGGAAAGAATCAAGTATGTGTGTATAGAAAAGAAAAAATGTGATTTTTCGCAACAAATTGTTGCGATTTTTTTTTATTGTTTGATAATAGAATATGGGGGCACTTTGAAAGAAGGAATTATGGAGGAACAACATGATAAAAAAAATAATGATAATGGCCTCACTGTCTGCTGTAGTTTGCGGTGGAGTATACTATTTTCTCTATAATCCCAATATAAAGGAAAGCACTTTATTAACCACTAAGGTGAATCCTACTATTGAATCAGAAGTACAAGAGAATATAGAAGAAAAAGAACAACAAATTGATTATGCTAGTATATCTCAAAAGTTAGATCAGTATTTAATAGGAAAGCAATTTAATGGAACAGTTTTAGTAACCGATAAAGAGCGTGTTATATTGAATAAAGGATATGGATATGCTGATATTCAAAATAAAATAGAGAATACGCCTCAAACAAAATATCGTATCGGTTCTATTACGAAAACAGTTGTTGCTACATCTATTTTACAGCTGCAGGAACAAGGAAAGTTAAATATTCAAGATAATGTAAACAAATATATACCTTCTTTTCCAGCAGATAAAAATATCACTTTATATCATTTGTTAACGCACACATCAGGTTTACCAGAAAAAGGGGAAGGGAAAGTGAATGCGTCTTCCCGTATAAACTTAGTAAATTGGATTGGAAGTCAAAAATTAGCGTTTCAGCCAGGGGAAGGTTGGAGATATACAGATTATAATTATATGGTGCTTGCCTATATTATAGAAAGCATATCAAAAAAAACTTTAGGAGATTACATAAAAGAAAATATATTTACTAAAGCCGAAATGCATGAATCTGGTATGGGAAATACGACTCCAGGTGATCAGCATTTTACTAAAGGGTATGTAAAGAAAGACAATGTACTTGAACCTGCACAAAAATTATCAATGGATTGGTTATATGGTTGTGGTGAGATGTATACGACAGTTGGAGATATGAAGAAATTAGACGAAGCGATTATAAATGGGAAACTTCTCTCTGAACAAAGTATACAAGCGATGTTTTCACCTTCAGCAGAACGGAAATATGCATTTAGCTTTTATATATATCCGGATTATTTTCATAATCATGGTGTACTATCTGGTTGGAATACTTTCAATAATTTTAATAAAGAAAAAGGGACTTTTGTTATTTTATTTTCAAATGTGAAAAATAGTATGGATGATGATTTTAATAAAGAGTTTCGGAAGATGGTAAGTGATTTATTAGAGCAAAGGGGATAAGAATATGGAAAACAAAATTTTATCAATAGGTTTTATCGGTATTGGTGTAATGGGAAAAAGTATGGTTCATCATTTAATGCAAGAAGGTCATACAGTATATGTATACAATAGAACAAAAGCGAAGACAGATTCTTTAGTGCAAGATGGTGCTAATTGGTGTGATACACCGAAAGAGTTAGTGAAGCAAGTTGATGTTGTAATGACTATGGTTGGATATCCACATGATGTAGAAGAAGTATATTTTGGGATAGATGGAATTTTAGAGAATGCAAATGAAGGCACGATAGCAATTGATTTTACAACATCTACTCCAACATTGGCAAAACGTATCAATGAAGTGGGTAAAAGAAAGAATGTATATACACTGGATGCACCTGTATCTGGAGGAGATGTTGGTGCTAAAGAGGCTAGACTCGCAATTATGGTCGGTGGAGAGAAAGAAATATATGATAGATGTTTACCGTTATTTGAAAAACTAGGAACAAATATTCAGTTGCAAGGGCCAGCTGGTAGTGGACAACATACAAAAATGTGTAATCAAATTGCGATTGCTTCTAACATGATAGGAGTATGTGAGGCTGTTGCTTACGCGAAAAGGGCTGGACTAGATCCAGATAAAGTATTAGAGAGCATTTCAACGGGTGCAGCAGGTAGTTGGTCATTAAGTAATTTAGCTCCTCGCATGTTAAAGGGAGATTTTGAACCAGGATTTTATGTGAAACATTTTATGAAAGATATGAAGATTGCTTTAGATGAGGCTGAAAAATTACAATTACCAGTACCAGGTTTAAGCTTGGCGAAGGAATTGTATGATGAGTTAATTAAAGATGGAGAAGAGGATAGTGGAACACAAGTGTTATACAAAAAATACATCAGGGGGTAAACAAGATGGACCTTCAAAAGTTTGACGAAATTATTGATACTGTGCAGCGAACAACTTGTGTGCCGATTAATGATAAGCAAAAAGAAGCTTTTAAACAAAAATATGATTTTGAACCAAGTTTCGAATATGGAAGAGATGAGAAGAGCCATTATGTTATACGAACTTCGAAAAAGATGTTAGAGGAAATGGAGTTTTATTTGGCACTGAAATATGATCGGGATGGTATTTCCCTTTATATGCATGCTGAGATTGAAGGGACATGTTATGTATCCGTTAGCTATAGTGAAGATGCGCTTCATTTACAAGAATTATTTCAATTCCTAGAAGAAAATAAATAAAAGTCCTCATTTGAGGACTTTTATTTATTTAGATATATTTAATTTTTATCATTATAAGTTGGAAGCCCGGCGGCATCGCTCAATCGGGAATGGAATCACTTGCGCGAGGTGATTAGGACCAAATTGTTTTGTACGAGCATGGCGTAATATATAAAATGCACACAGAATTGAAACAGGAATAGCGCCGAATAAACCAAAAAATAAAGCGCTTACACAAGATGCCACAAAACCTAAAACGCCAACTTCTAATTCTTCCATAATAGCTCCTAAAATAACAGGAATAGCTCCGCATGAAACTCCTAGTATAAGTGCGATAAGTATACTCATGATTATCCCCCTCTGTTTGCAATATTATTTTCCTTATTAGTAATTGTAGTATATCACACATAAAACAGAATTTTCAGAAAAAGTTCAAAAAAAGTTCAATAAATGTTCGAAAAGTGTTAAAAAATCGAAGAGGGTAATTCCACCTTAAAAAGGAAAGAAAGAGATTTTTGAGTGAATAAAAAATCAGACTTATTTCAAAAAATGAAATAAGTCTGTTCTATAGGAGGATGTATATATGTAGAGTGAATAAAAGGTTGGAAAAGGGGGTCCATGTCCTTTTATTCAACTAGCTACCTTAATAGATTGGAACCCAGCCTTCAGTTGTAACAAAAATACGGATAGCTACAACTTGGCGATCATCTTGCAAGGTAAAATAATGTCTTGCATTTTCAGGAACAGAGATTAGATCGCCTGGCTCAAGTTCAACGTCAAAGAATATCCCATCTTTGCCTTCAATAGCAAAGATGCCATGACCACTGACAATAAAGCGGACTTCATCATCAGTATGATGGTGTTCTTTTTGGAAATTAATTAACAATTCGTCAAGGTTGGGTGTACTACTTGAAAGTGAAATTACATCATGTGCTTTATAACCTCGACGCGCTGAAACATCAGCGATTTCTTTTGAAAACACTGCTAATATTTCAGCTTTGTTTTCATCTGTTAACGAATAATTTTCATTTAAATGAGTAGGAAGTTTAGAAATATTCCATTTCTCATATAAAACGCCTTCTTCTTGTAGAAATTTTGATACTTCCACCTCATTTTCAATGCGAGTATTTACTTCATGAATACGAATTTGCGCCATTAGAAACGCCTCCTTGAATTGATAATAGTTTTATATGAAATTGGAATAAAAACTCATAAGCTTCTAATCTTTTCTTTGCATCAAAGCTATCTCGACCCCATACGGTAATACCATGATTACGGATTAATACTGCTCCCGAATCTCCTTGTATATGCTTTCGGAAATTTTCTCCGAGCGTTGGGATATGGGCATGGTTTTCGATAATAGGAATGTGAATTGTTGCACCTTCTTCCCAAATATCAAGGGCTTTAATAATTTCTTGATTTTGAAGTGTGACTGCATCACTATATAAATTTGTGATGACATTGTTATCAGTTGTATGAACATGAAGTACGCACCCGGCATTCGTATTGTTATAAATATGTGTATGCAATATTGTTTCTGCTGAAGGGCGTAATTCGGTATCTAATACGGGAACCCCTAGATGATCTACTAACAGAAAATCATCTGGAGTAGTTTTTGTTTTATCTTTACCGCTTGCGGTAATAAGAAAAGTAAGTGGCTCATGACTAACTTTTATAGAAATATTCCCACTTGTTGCTGGAAACCAATTTCGTGTTGTTAACTCTTTTTTAATCTCGCTTAAGTCATACCATTGACGAAAAAGTTGTTTCATAATTTCACCTCCAACAAATGTTTTAATTCAGCTAGAACATCGTGAAATGTTCCAAAGGGTGTATAAGCAATATGATTTTCTTCACACTTTGTAATAAGGAAGTCGCGAGCAAACACTTTATCAGCTTGTTTCGCTGCTTGTAAATCAGTAATAGAATCTCCAATTACAATATGAAAATCATTTGTATCACTTAATTTACGGATTAGTGACGATTTACATAACCCGCAATGGTTTTGACAATGCTCATCACAAGGATGAGGCCAATTAACTGTAATAAATTCTGCTGAAAAGTCTGTTTCATTACAGTAAATTTGCTCTTTTGGAATGATCCCTTGTAAGAGTGGATAGACGAAAAAATCCATCCCACCTGATATAACGTAAAAAGAAATATTATTTTCATTTACAAATTGTATAAATTCATGAAATCCAGTACGAATTTCGGCAGTTTCTATTAAAAACTGAATTATTTCATTCTGCAAATTAGTAGGTAGCAATTGAAATAATTGAGAAACACCTTCTTGAATAGTAAGCTCTTGTGATAAAATTCTATTCTTTACTTCTTCTGCTTCTGGTGGTGCGAATTTTTCCATAATGGACATGATATTATCGTTATTTGTAATCGTACCATCGAAATCACAAAACACTTGAATACTCATAATTTCACCTCATGTGAGGGATTTCCCCATATTTGTAGTGCGCTATGCAAATTTATGTCGTCTACTTCATGGAGTGGTTTTCCTTGCAAAGTAGCTTCAATTGCAGTACGGAATGCTTTCCCGCCGCCTTGCGCTCCATTTGGATGTCCGTGTATCCCGCCGCCAGCATTAATAACAACATCTTTACCAAAATCCCGTAGAATAAAGGGAACGAAACCAGGATGAATGCCAGCAGACGGAACAGAAAAACTCTTCTTGAAAAATGCATCATCTTCAGTTAAATGTTTTGAGATGGCAAGAGCCTCTTCTTTTTCTAGCGCAACACTTCCATATGGAGATGGGAATAATGAAAAATCAGCCCCAGCATAACGAAGCAGCTTTCCAAGTAATAATGGAGATGAGATTCCATATAACTGTGAGGCTGAATAAGCACCACTTACAGCAGGGTGTGCCATAATAGGAACTGAAATTTCATCATCTTCTGCAAGTGATTGCAGTACATCTAGTCCATAAGCGAATGCGTTAAATAATAGAATATCAGCCCCAGCTTGCACTGCGCGTTTCGCATTTTCTTTTAAGTCAAAAGTTCGTCCTGTTAAATTTACGGCATATAACGTTTTATGGCCGTGTGTTTCATATACGGATTGTAAAACTTCTTTTCCAGATACAATTCGCTTCGTTAGTGGTGTTAATGCATTCTCAAATAAAATTTCATCATCTTTTACGATATCCACACCACCACTTGCTTGATCACGTAATTGAGTTTTTAAATATCCAATATTTCGCCCAATCATGCCTTTAAAAATACTCATTAAAAGAGGACGGTCATACACTTGTAAAAGGTTTCGAATACCATCTATACCGAACTTAGGACCAGGAAAATGCTTTTTTAACTCATCTGAAAAAGTTAAATCAATCAATTTCACTTCACCATCAAGTGATAGTTTTCCGAATGTAGTTGTTAAAATCGCTGGTAAGTCTGGACTGAAATTTAATAACGGGTATTCGATTTTAATAACCCCGCGTTTTACTTTTTTACCTAGATACGAATTGATATGTTCTTGTTCATCTAATTCCTCAACATGAATGACATTGCCTTTATGCTGCTTTAATTGTTCTTGTAATAAGTGTGGCAAATGAGTCCAAGAGCCAATTGTTAAACCGAGTGCAATTTGCTCAGCTTTTTTTTCTAAGTTATGTGAACCATCATGGATTAAATACGTCGCTATTATTCCGCTCATTGTTATAACCTCCTAGTTAAATAAAAAAACCTCTCAGCTAAGGAGAGGTTTTTTTACAACCAGCTCCTTATCTGTCAGCATAATGCTGCGAGAATTAGCACCGTGTCTACGATTGTAGATCGGTTGCCGGGTTTCGTCGGGCTCGTCCCTCCACCTGCTCTTGATAAGAAGTATTTAGAAATGTTTAAATTTTTAAGATAACTGAATTTTGTCAGATATTTTTTATGTTGTCAATGGCTTTTTGAAAAAATTTAATTTATCAATTCGATTAATGGCTTCTCGTAATCTATCTTCTGTATGCAAGAGACCAACGCGGACATACCCTTCGCCGTGCTCGCCAAACCCAATACCAGGAGCAACTGCGACGTGTGCTTTTTCTAGTAAAATATCAGAAAATTGCTCAGATGTATAACCTTCTGGTACAGGAAGCCATGCAAAGAATGATCCGGTTGGAATATCTACATTCCACCCAATTGAGTGACAAGCTGAAATAAGAGCGTTTCTCCGGGATTCGTAACTATTTACAAGATCTACTACACAAGACTGTGAACTTAATAGTGCTTCACGAGCAGCATCTTGAACTGCACCAAAAATACTAACATACATATGATCTTGTAATAAGTTAATTGTTTCGATAACACTTTCATTCCCTACTGCAAAAGCAATACGCCATCCAGCCATATTGAAAGTTTTTGATAAAGTATAAATTTCAATTCCTGTATCTTTGGCACCGTCTGCTTGTAAGAAACTAACCGGCTTTTGACCATCAAACCCAATAGCGCCGTAAGCAAAATCATGAACAACTAATATATTATGTTTATTAGCAAAATGAATGGTTTCATCAAAAAAATCTTTTGATGCAGTAGCACCAGTAGGATTGTTTGGATAGTTTAAAAACATTAACTTTGCACGCTCAGCGATAGTATCATCAATTTTCGTGTAATCTGGTAAAAATTTATTTTCTGCAATAAGCGGCATTGTTTTAAATTGTGCTTTTGCTAAAGCAACTCCTGATAAATAATCTGGATAGCCTGGATCTGGAACGAGAATAGTATCACCAGGGTTTGTAAAACACATTGGTAATTCTACTAATCCAGCCTTTCCACCAAACAAAATAGCAACTTCAGTTTTTGGATTTACTACTACATCATATTCACGTTGATAGAATGTTGCCACGGCTTCTTTTAAGCTCTCGTGTCCGCGAAATGGCGGATATTTATGATGAATGGTCTTTTCTGCAGCATCTTGTAAAGCTTTTACGATATGCTGCGGGGTTGGTTGATCTGGATTACCTTGACCTAGATTAATAACATCGTGACCAGCTGCAACGACCTTGTTAACTTTTGCAACAAGTGAAGCGAAAAATTGTGTAGGCAATGATGTTACTATCTCAGAAGGTTGAAATAATTTCATACTTTCCACCTCTTTTGAAAGTTGTTACAATTCTAGTGACAAATGATATAATCTTTCCAGTATTTTGTAAAGAAAAAAATGAGAATGGGGCTGACAAAATGAAAGTCGCATGTATTCAAATGGATATTGTCTTTGGAGATGTAGAAAAAAATATTGAAAACGCTAAAAATAAAATAAGTGAAGCGATGAAGGAAAGACCAGATGTTATCGTCTTACCAGAACTATGGACGACAGGATATGATTTAACGAGACTTTCTGAAATTGCAGATAAGGACGGAGTAGAAACGAAAGAAACGTTGAAAGAATGGTCGAAACAATATGGGGTACATATTGTTGGTGGTTCCATAGCGAAGCAAACAGAACAAGGTGTTACAAATACAATGTATGTTGTAAACAAAGAAGGAGATCTAGTCAATGAATATAGTAAAGTGCATTTATTTCAGCTGATGGATGAACATAAATATTTAGTCGCTGGAAATAGTACAGGCGAATTTAAGCTAGATGATGTAGAATGCGCCGGCACAATTTGTTATGATATTCGTTTTCCAGAGTGGATGCGCGTTCATACTGCTCAAGGGGCAGAAGTTTTATTTGTTGTAGCAGAATGGCCATTAGTACGTTTAGCACATTGGCGCTTGCTGCTGCAAGCAAGGGCAGTTGAAAACCAATGTTATGTTGTTGCGTGTAATCGGGCAGGAAAAGATCCGAATAATGAATTTGCAGGTCATTCTTTAATTGTGGATCCTTGGGGGGAAGTTGTGGTAGAGGCAAATCAAGAGGAATCCATTTTGTTTGGAGAGCTTACATTCGAGAAAATTCAAGAGGTTCGTAAAGGGATTCCAGTTTTTGCGGATCGTCGTCCAGAATTATATAAATAAAATATTGACAAGTGATTTTTATTCTTGGTATAGTCTTCAACATAAAGTTAAAAATTCAAAAAATTATACAACTCTTATCAAGAGCAGGTGGAGGGATTTGGCCCGATGAAGCCCAGCAACCGACCGTAATACCATTGTGAAATGGGGCGTATATTTACGACGCCAAAAGGCACGGTGCTAATTCCAGCAGAAAGTATACTTTCTGGTAGATAAGAGGGGAGAAGATAAACTTCAAACCTCTTTCTTTGTGGAAAGAGGTTTTTCTTATGCTAGAAAAACCTCTGAATTAAAAAAGGGGGAGAAAACGATGGGATATTATTCATTAACAGAAGTAACTGCTGTACAATATGCGAAAGAACATGGCTATTTTGAAAAGAAAGCGAATGTAGTTTGTCATGAAATTGGAGATGGAAATTTAAATTACGTGTTCAAATTAGATGATGGAGTGAAGTCGATTATAATAAAACAAGCGTTGCCATATGCGAAAGTAGTTGGTGAGAGCTGGCCATTGTCTATAAAAAGAGCAACGATTGAAAGTAAGGCACTGCAAATTTTTGCGAAGTATGTGCCTGAATATGTGCCGGTAGTGTATAGTCATGATGAAGAATTAGCGGTAACAGTCATAGAAGATTTATCACGGCTAACAATTACAAGAAAAGGATTAATAGATGGAGAGGAGTATCCACTTTTATCCCAACATATTGGTCGTTTTCTAGCAAATGTTTTGTTTTATACTTCAGATTTCGGGTTAGAGTCAGAAGAAAAAAGGATACTAGAAGGTGCATTTGTAAATCCAGACCTTTGTAAAATTACAGAAGATTTAGTGTTTACAGATCCGTTTGGCCATTACGATACAAATGATTATGAGCCGGAGTTACAACTAACTGTTGATGAACTTTGGAGTGATAAAACTTTAAAACTAAAAGTAGCGCAATATAAATATAAATTTTTAACGAGAAAAGAAGCGCTTATTCATGGTGATTTACATACTGGTAGTATTTTTTCATCACCTTCTGAGACGAAAGTGATTGATCCAGAATTTGCAACATACGGTCCATTTGGATTTGACATTGGTCAATTTATTGCAAATTTATTAGTAAATGCTTTATCTAGAGAAGAAGAAAAGAGAAGTGTACTATTTTTCCATATAGAAAAGACATGGAGTTATTTTGTAGAAACTTTTACGAAGTTATGGATTGGAGAAGGCGTAGAAGCATATACGAAAGAAAAACAGTGGTTACCGATTATTTTGCAAAATATCTTTACTGATGCTGTCGGATTTGCAGGATGTGAGATTATCCGAAGAACAATTGGCTTAGCACATGTAGCTGATTTAGATGAAATAGCAAATAAAGAAACGAGAATTCAAGCTAAGAAACAAGCGCTATCCTTAGGTAAAGAACTAATAAAATATGAATCTAAGAGCGCTGATATTCAACTGTTCCGAACACTATTTCAGCAGACAGTTTCTGGAGGAGTAAAAGCATGAGTACAATTGTTACTATTCCGAGATCTGTCAGTTGGAAAGGTGATGCAATTGCAGTATTAAATCAAACAAAGTTGCCGCATAGCACAGAATACAAAACGTTAACGACGATTGAAGAGGTTTGGAAAAGTATTGTCATGCTAGAAGTACGCGGAGCACCTGCAATTGGAATTGTAGCTGCATTTGGCTTGGCGCTTGCATCAAAAAAATATAACACTACGCATTTGGAAGAATTTCAAAAGAAATTTAATAGAGATTGTAATTATTTAGGAACATCACGCCCGACGGCAGTGAATTTATTTTGGGCAATCGATCGCATGAGAGAATCTATTCGAGAGATTACTACAATAAAAGAAGCGCAAAAAATATTAGAAGAAGAAGCGCTTCTCATTCAGCAAGAAGATGAAGCGATATGCCGGAGCATTGGGGAATATGCGTTAACATGTTTTACAGACGGTGATAACATTTTAACAATTTGTAACGCTGGAAGTATCGCAACTGCTAGATATGGTACTGCATTAGCACCGTTTTATATTGGGAAAGAAAAAGGTGTACGTTTACATGCGTATGCGTGTGAAACGAGACCCGTTTTACAAGGTGGACGTTTAACGACTTGGGAGTTGAAGCAAGCGGAAATTGATGTAACGCTTATTACAGATAATACGGCAGCTCATGCAATCCGTACGAAAGAAATTAATGCGATTATCGTAGGAGCAGATCGAATTGTGGCAAATGGAGATACCGCAAATAAAATCGGAACAATGAATTTAGCTATATTAGCAAAGTATTTCGATATCCCATTTTATGTTGCAGCTCCGTTATCTACATTTGATATTAAGAAAGAAACTGGAACTGAAATTGTTATTGAAGAGAGAGATGAAACAGAAGTTACGAAAATCTTTGGGAAACAAGTAGCACCAATTGGAGTTGATGTTTATAATCCTGCATTTGATGTAACGCCGAATGAATTAATTACAGGTATTATTACTGAGAAAGGTATTATACGTGGAGATTATAAGCGAGAAATTGCATCATTGTTTGAAAAACAAGCTAATATATAATAGCTTGTTTTTTTATGCCTAAATTGACTAGTCTCTCTTATTTATATAATGAAAGGGGGAGAAAAAGATGGAAGAGTGGATCAAGATGATAGGTAATGTAGGGTTTCCGATTGTTGTAACATTATATTTACTCCATCGAATTGAAAGTAAATTAGATGGGATAACTGTTGCAATAGAGAAACTGCCGCAGCAATTACTAAAGTACGACGATCCTCGTGATAAAAAATAAAGTTTGCTCTTCGTGAGCAAACTTTATTTTTTATTGAGCAGTATAACCACCATCGATAACGACAGCTTGGCCAGTTATACCTTTAGCTTTTTCGCTCGCTAAGAATATAGCATAATCAGCAATTTCTTGTACTTGTAATAAGCGTTTTTGTGGTACAAGTGGATAAATAACATCTTCTAAAACATTTTCAAGTGGTACATTTCGTGTAGTAGCTAAGTCTTGTAGTTGATTACGTACAAGAGGGGTATCGACATAACCAGGGCAAAGGGCATTTACAGTAATACCATCGGTAGCACCTTCTAAAGCTGCCACTTTTGTTAATCCAATTACACCATGTTTGGCGCTATTGTAGGCGGATTTTCCTGCAAATCCAACAAGGCCATTAATGGAAGCAACATTAATAATTCGGCCATACTTTTGCTTTTTCATAATCGGAAAGGCATGTTTAATGGCGATAAATGGAGCGATTTGCATGATTTTAATGAGTAGCTCGAATTTTTCGGTTGGAAACTCTTCAATCGGTGAAACATGTTGCATTCCTGCGTTGTTAATTAATATGTCTAATGAACCGAAATGAGTAACTGTTTGAGAAATTGCTGCTGCAATTTCTTCCTCAGATGTAACATCACATTTTAAACCAATTGCTTGAAATCCCTCTTTTTGTAATTTTTCAGCAGCTTCTTTCGCACGCTCTTCAAGTCGGTCACTAATAACAACTTTTGCGCCTTCTTTTGCAAAAGCATTCCCCATTTCATAACCAATACCACTCGCGGCACCTGTTAAAAAGACAACTCGATTTGTAACCATGACGAAAAACATCCCTTCATAATAAAGTTTGCATATTGCTCTATTTAGAGAGGATATAATAAAATTCCTGCAAACATTTGGAAAAATATCGTTAGCTATCTTGTTTTGCAAAATAGTCTCTGCTATACTATGTTGTAAAGCAAGATACTTACGCTTATCTATCTTGTAAAACAAGATAGCAGGAGGATTTTAATATGTCGACAAGTCAAATGCTGAAAGGAATTCTAGAAGGGTGCTTACTTGCTATTATTTCTGAAGGTGAAATATACGGTTATGAAATGAGTGAAAAGCTAGCGAAGTATGGCTTTACAATGGCGAGTGAGGGAAGTATTTATCCGTTATTGATACGTATGCAAAAGGAAGGATTAATAACAAGTGTGATGAAGGAATCTCCATCTGGCCCAAAGCGAAAATACTATACATTAACAGAAAAAGGCGAAGAAGCACTAAATGAATTTATGGATCGCTGGGAAGCGATGCAAAGTAGTGTAGAGCGTCTACTTGAGGGGAAGGGGAGAAGAAAATAATGCTATCAAATGAAGCACGAAAGTTTTTATTAGATATGAGATTATTTTTGGCGGCAAAGAGCGTGAAAGAAAGTGATATTGAAAATTTTATAGAAGATGCAGAACTCCATTTAATTGAGGGGGAGAGTGATGGGAAAAGCGTAGAAGAAATTTTCGGAAGCTCACCGAAAGAATATGCAAATGAACTTGTAAAAGTAATGGAAAGAGATAGACAAGAAACGTGGAAGCAAATTGGCTTTACGGTAATGAATATCGTATCGTTTTGGATCATTGCTTCTATCTTAATAGTGAATAACGGATTATTACAGATGTCGCTTATTCAGTGCGTTGGGTATAGTTTGTCATTGATTTTGGTTGTTATGGGTCCTAATTTTCTACTTCGCAAAATGACCTTCGTAACAAGTTTTACAAAAACATGGTTTTCTATGTGGTTTTTAGTTATGATCGCGCCAATGTTTTTAATGGGGGTTGTTACGATATTAGATGTGATCTATCCTACCAAAATGTTTACATTCACCGAGTTGCAAAGTTATATATTAGCTGGTGGGATTTTTGGCATCACAGTAGCTATAAATATGTATTTTGAAGGGTGGTTTAAAAACTTATATTTAATCATTCCACTTTTTATAATGTTCATATTTAAAGCATTTACATCGGAAGATCTTATGCCAATGCTATTTCAAATTATATGTTTATACGGAAGTTTATTTATTTTAATTTTTATTGAAATTATGATGAAGACGAATAGAAGAGAAACGGTTAAATAAGGGAGGGGTTATAATGAAGGTTTCTAAAGAAGGCGAAAAGTTTTTAATCGATACGAAAGTGTATTTAATAACAAAAGGGATTAAAGAAGAAGATGTGGATGCCTTTTTAGAAGATGCAGAACTTCATTTAATAGAAGGTGAGAAAGAAGGAAAGACGGTAAAGGATATATTTGGTGATTCACCAAAAGAGTATGCGGAAGAGTTGGCGAAAGAGATGGAGAAGGATAAAAGCGGGAGTATAAAGAGCATTTTAGGAATGATAATTGGGATAGGTGGATATTGGTTACTTACAAATATCTTATTTGAAAGTCCTAATCATGAATTTGTATTAACGAATGTGCAGTTGATTGGATATCCAATTGTATTAATGGTTACTGTTGCAGGAATTATATTTGCTTTTAAAATGTCATCATTTAAGAGCAAAATAAAAGAATTTAGCATTATTTATGTAGCAGCTTTGCTACCGATTTTATTACTAGTATTATTAATGTTTATGAATAAATGGTACGGGACACCTGTATTACAATTAACTACTATGCAAAGTTATATATTAGCTGGAACTATCTTAATTGTGCTGTTAGTTGCTGAAGCATTTATACTTGGATGGATTGGAATATTAGCTGTTATCATACCGCTATTAATTATGTTTGTATTTAAGGAATTAGGGAAACAAAACCCATATTGGGGAATGCTAGAGCCTTTACTTCTGTACGGAAGTTTATATGTATTAATGCGATGGTCTTTCAAAAATGAAGAACGAAAAAGTGTAAACTAGGAGTTCCATAGAAAAAAGGCTGCCTTGAATATACAAAAATTATTTCCAAAGAAATACTATATTTTGATTTTTAGAAGGATTACATTTATGTTTAGTTGGTTATTTGTATTTCTAGCAGCCGGGAATGGGTTTATTGATTAAATAAGGTGTTTTAAACAGTAACATGACAGTTACTGTTTTTTTCTTTGTAATAAAGAGCTTTGTAAAGAGAGTGCTTTTTGTTCGTTCGTTAATAGGGACTGAATATGGACATTTTCAGGGCGAGGTACGATCGGATACATAAGATTTGCTGGAGAAGGGTGGTGCTCCGAACCGGTTGGAGAATGAGGATCTGCGTGAGTAAGTTTTCCGTGAACACGTCTTGTAAATAAAATATGACCAATTTCGTGAGCGAGCGTATATATATTTTTCATAGGAGCAGCTGAATTTGTTAAAACGATATAACCAGTAAGTTGCTGTTGTTTTGCTAAAGAGTAAGCACAGGCAATTACTGCTGTTTCTTTGAAATAATCACTGCCAATATAACAAATGTAAAGGTCGCATTCAGGAGCTTCATTTACACACGTTTGGAAAAAGGATGCTAATTTTTCCTGACTTTGAATAGAATTTTTATAACTAATTTCACGGTCAGAAAAACGGAAAAGTTCATTTAAAATAATTACTTCTTTAATTTGAAAAGTAATCGGATGCCAAACTGATTCTGCAACTGCTAAATCTTTTGCAATGCGGTCATCAGAAATATCGGCGCCTGGAGTAATGCAAATACATATATTGACGTATGGATCCATAAGGAACACCTCAACTGAAAAAATTCTTCCTATAATATATGTGTGAAAAAGGTGCTATGTATGGATAAATGCCTTCTTTATTACATGAATATATAGATGACAAGTCGAAAAAAATTCATAGTTCGATAACATGGTGTGGTCGCCTTTTTGATATAGTAAAGGAAAGGGGGAGAATATATGTATACATTAAAAATCGTTTCAGACAGAGAAGCGCTATATCAATTTGCGAGTTATGTAAGAGTTGTACAAGGGATTGAAGATGTATATGTAGAGGTGGGAGAACCTTTATATGAACATCCGTTAATGAAGTTTTATGTACATATTAAGCTGAAGGAAACATATGAGCAGCATAAAGCGTTACAGGAAATAGCAAGATTAGTAGAATTGGGTCGTTTTACATACGTCCATTATCGTAATGATGAAATTGAGGAAGCTTTTGAAGCTGTAAAATATGAAAGTTTTAAGAAATAAAAGATGAAAAAAGGGGGCGAAAGCTTCCTTTTTTTTCTTTAAAATTACATCAACAAAAGGAGAAAAATTTTGTTATGATAAGGGAGGGTGAGGAAAGGAGAGTTTACATATTGGGGTATATTGAAGATTTACGCAAAGTCGTTGGTACAAGGCCGCTTATTCTAGTAGGGTCAGCAATTATTATATTAAATGATAATCAAGAAGTATTGCTTCAATATCGTTCAGATACATATGATTGGGGTGTGCCTGGTGGAGCGATGGAGCTTGGAGAAACGACAGAAGAAACTGCTCGTAGAGAACTATTCGAGGAAACGGGACTAACTGCAAAAATAATGCAATTTCTTGGTGTCTTATCAGGAAAGGAAGTATATTTCCGTTATCCAAATGGGGATGAAATTTTTAATGTCATTCATCTGTATCAGGGGCATCATGTGAGTGGTGAATTGAAGCTCGATCATGAAGGGTTACAACTTCAATATTTTCCAGTAGATAAGTTACCAAAATTGAATGAAACGACAGAGAAAATTTTACAAAAGTTTTTATATGCGTTGACAGAATAGAAGGTTAATTCCTTCTATTTTTATTATATTAAATATTTTGATTTTTTAGTATGTTTATAGTATGATAGTTGTAGACATACATCTTATGGAATTTCACCTAAAAACTGACTAGTGTACATAAGAGAGGGGCAAGTTTAAAATGCATAATGTTGTTATTACAGCTGCAGTTCGTTCGCCAATTGGAACTTTTGGGGGAGCGCTAAAAAATGTAACGCCAGTAGAATTAGCTGTTCCTGTACTTCAGGAAGCTGTAAAACGAGGCGGGGTAGAACCGCATGAAGTTGATGAAGTAATTTTAGGTCATTGTATTCAAAGAACTGATGAAGCAAATACGGCGAGAACGGCTGCATTAGCGGCAGGATTTCCTGACACAGTTACGGGGTATACAATCCAACGCCAATGTTCTTCAGGTATGCAAGCAATTATGTCAGCTGCAATGCAAATTCAATTAGGTGTAAGTGATATTGTTGTTGCAGGTGGAGTAGAAGCGATGAGTTCGAGCCCTTATGCATTAAAACAGCACCGCTGGGGACAACGTCTACAACATGGAGAAATTCGTGATACGGTGTGGGAAATATTAGAAGATCCATTGCATCATATTATGATGGGTGAAACAGCGGAAAATTTAGTTGAACAATATGAAATTACAAGAGAGGAACAAGATGAAGTTGCGCTTCGTAGTCACACACTAGCACTACAAGCAATCGAGTCTGGATACTTTGACGATCAAATTGTTCCTATTACAATAAAAGAGCGTAGAAAAGAAGTTGTATTTTCGAAAGATGAACATCCACGTGCAGATATTACAGCGGAAAAATTAGCAGGATTAAAACCAGCATTCCGTAAAGATGGATCTGTAACTGCAGGGAATGCATCTGGCCTGAATGACGGAAGTGCAGTTCTAGTATTAATGAGCGAAGAAAAAGCGAAAGAAAAAGGCTTACAACCGTTAGCTAGAATTGTTGGATATTCAGTAGCTGGGGTAGACCCGAAAATTATGGGTATTGGACCAGCACCAGCAATCCGAAAAGGCTTAGAAAAAGTAGATTGGTCATTAGAAGATGCAGATTTACTTGAAATTAATGAAGCTTTCGCAGCACAATATTTAGCTGTAGAAAAAGAATTAGGTTTAGATCGTGAGAAAGTGAATGTAAACGGTAGTGGTGTAGGACTTGGGCATCCAATTGGTTGTACAGGAGCTCGTATTACGGTAAGTTTAATTCACGAATTAAAGCGACGCGGCTTAGAAAAAGGAATTGCTTCTCTATGCGTCGGCGGCGGTATTGGGGTAGCATTATTTATAGAAGCACTATAAAAAAGAAGCAGCAATCGCTGCTTCTTTTTTTTACGATTCAAATAGATGATGGAATAATCGATCACGATTTTCAAAGAAAAGTTTCGTCGTTTGATAATGCTCGGTTTCTTCTAATCTGGATTCGTGAATCCCCTCTTGTGTTAAAGAGTATATAGTGGATTCAGGGTAAGCCATTAAAATAGGAGAATGCGTCGCAATAACAAATTGTGAACCTTGTTCCGCTAGCTCATGCATTCGAATGAGCATGGAAAGTTGTCTCATTGGTGATAGAGCGGCCTCAGGCTCATCTAAAATGTATAAGCCTTGTCCTGAAAAACGATTCATAAATAATGAGAAGAACGATTCACCGTGTGATTGTTTGTGTAATGAGATACCACCATAGGAATCAATAACTGGATTTCCACGTGCTTCTGGAGCAGCATCTATTTCATCAATATAAGAAGCGACGTTATAAAATGATTCAGCGCGAAGAAAGAAACCGTCGTTGGGTGTATTGAAACTTTTGGAAATTCGAAGGTATTCATGTAAAGATGAGTGTGAATCGTTTGTGCTAAAGCGGAAGTTTTTTGTTCCGCCTTCTGCATTAAAACCTAAAGCGATTGCAATTGCTTCAAGTAATGTTGATTTACCCGTTCCGTTTTCGCCAATAATGAATGTTACATTTGGATGGAAAGCTAGTGATTGTAATGTTCGGATAGCGGGTAAGCAGTAAGGATATGCGGAAAAACTAGGGATATTTTCTTTTTTTAATGTGACATTTTTTAAAAAGGGTACGTCAATCAATATATAAACCTCAATTCATAACGGATTTTGATTCTAACAAAGCAGCAAATACAAGGCTGAGACAACTTGCTAATAGTATTGTATACTGAAGTGCGCCAAAACCGAGACCTTCCCAACCGAAAGAAGTCTTCTTCCACATAAAAATGAAAAGAAAGCTCATAAAGCCAACGAGAGTGGGCGTATATTTTATAATCTTTAAATGCTTCCATAGAAAAAATCCAATGTATGTACTTAAAAACAAGGTAAACAGAATAAGAAAAAAGACAAGTGTTAATGACACGTGAGCCCCTCCTTATTTTCTGAATATTTATGTGGATTATAACATGTAAACTATCATATTCCAATGTGAAAATAAATATTGCATGAAGAGCAATTCTCTCGTTATGATAGATGGTATTCTATTGAAAATATGAAAAGGAGTAAGCATATGCCGTTTACATTCGCACATCCAGCAGCGGTGCTTCCTTTTGCGAAAAAGTATTCTACATATATTTCAGTAACGGCTCTTATATTAGGTAGTATGGCGCCTGATTTTGAATATTTTTTACATTTTAGACCGTATGGTGTTCTTGGGCATACATGGCTTGGTTTTTTATATTTAAATATGCCGCTTGTCTTTTTGTTTGCATACATATATCATCACATTTTAAAAAAGCCTTTTATAACACATTTACCTAAGCCATTTGCTGGTTACTATATATATGCAGTTGATGATAGATGGGTACTTCATACGTGGAAAGGTTTTTTTGTATTTTGCTATTCTGCATTATTTGGTATGCTCACACATGTAGTTTGGGATGCGTTTACTCATAAGACAGGCTATTTTGTTATGAAAATACCATTGTTGCAACGAGAACTGCATAGTATCCCAGTTTATAAATATATGCAGCATGGGAGTACATGTATTGGTTTTCTATTACTAGTATGCGTATTTTGGAAGTATAAAAATGAAATGGGGAAAGATCTTATTGTAGCTTCGGAAAAAAGAAAGTATTGGATTTCAGTAATTGTTGTGGCAGCTATTATATTTATTGTGCACGCGTTAGTAGATCCCTATTTTCATATTTTCCAAATTGGAGGTATAATAGTATCTGGACTGACAAGTTCATTTTGTGGACTTCTCATTGTTTCTATAGTTTACAAAGCAAGGGACTAATTTATATTCATGAATGATAGCGTTAGGAGAAATTAAATGATGAAAGCATGGAAAAGTATTTTTGTTTTATGTAGTTTTCTTCTTATGTTAAGTGGTTGCTTCCATCAAGAAGAAAAGAAAGCTGAACCGAAGAAGAAAGAAGCTATTCCTGAAACGAAAGAATATGGTGGACGTGAGCTAAACAAAGTAGGACAAAAAGTGAAAGAAACAGGATGGGGTACTTTCAAGTTAGAACAGATGCATTCTGTTAATCAAACATTTGAAGTAGCGCCCATGAAAATTCACGTGCAAGATGTGAAAGTAATCTCTTTATCACAGATGAGTGAGGATGCAAAAAATACGTTGAAAGCATATACGGCATTAACTCCTGAAGAAGTAAAGCGTAGATTAGGCGATAAAGTAAGTCAAGATGATGCAGAATTATATGCATCGCTAAGTGGAACAGAGATTAGTGATACGATTCGTTACGTTGAGATTACATATAAAGTGGAAAATAGCGGGAATAAAAATATGCAATTTTTCTCTATGAATGATGTTACGATTAATGATAAACAACATTTTAAAGTAGCGACGCAAAACTTTTTATATGATGAAGATACGCTCGTTGGTACAAAAAATGTATCTAGAGAAGACTATAAGCCTGGTGAAACAAGAGATGGAATTATCGGTTTAATACTTGATGATGGAAAAGAAAAGGTGAAGGATGTTAAGTTTACAACGGATGATTTAATTGCAGGAGATACAGAGACACAGGATGTTGTTAAAGAATCACAAACTTTTACTATCTCACTTTCTGAGTAAGTTTTTTTAAAAATGTAAGTAAAAACAGTCAGCATTCAAAACATTATGCTGACTGTTTTTTTATTTCTTTTATGTATGAATCTACATTTTGAAAAGGTACCTTAATTTTAAACGCATCTTTTTGTTCGTTAAATTGTTTTTCATTATAGGGACCAAAACGCTTATTGTGTTTTACGTCAATAATCCAATAATGTTCACTTTTTTTATTTGCAATCGCCCCATCAGGATTATTTGGATCGGACTTTTCCTCAGTTTGTTTTGCAATAATGTATTTATCATCCCAACCAATGTCTGTAATTTTTGCAGGGATGTATTGTGTGGCATATACAGCATCTTGCGTCGGGAAAAGCTCAAAGGCATTTGCAGAAGTACGTATGAGTTCGTATTCATCGTTAATCGTATAAGTTAAGTGGCTTGTATTCCCTGCACAACCAGCTAATAGGAAGGCGAAGAATAGGATTATCCATTTTTTCAATATGGGAACCTCCTTTACAATGCTGTTGTAACACATTGTACAAGAAAAGTAAGAGAAACGCTAGTTTACAATGTTTTTTAGAAGTGGTACGATGAAACGGGTAAAAAAGGATATGAAGGAGTCGACATAAAATGAAGTTAAAGATGCATCGTCCAGCGCTTGTAATGAATCGCATAGGTGCTTCCCTAATTGACATGTTTTTAATCTCGGTTATGTATGGTGCAGTAGTAGCTGTTATGACCGGAAACTATAGTGCTATTTTTAATCGTTTTAATATAAGTTTTGGTGACTACAAATATGATCTTACAGTAGTTTTCATATTGATGGCCCTATATTTTATTTTGTTACCTTTTATTTGGAATGGTACTACACTTGGTAAAAAAATAACGAGAACAAAATTAATTTCATTGACGAGTGAAAAGTTAACGCTACAAACATTAATTATACGATTTTTTGTATTGTTATTACCAAACATATTGCTACTTGGAATTCCGATATTATGTAACGTATATATGATGTTATTCCGTAAAGATAATTGTGGTTTTCAGGATTTAATTACAAAAACGAAAGTGATAAGTCTTGTATAGTAAAAAGAGACCTTTTATGCATAAAAAGGTCTCTTTTTACTATACAAATATATTTTAAAGGATATATTTGTAAGGGAAAGTTAATCCATATCATTTTTGATTTTAATAGATTGAAAATTGAGAAAATGTTATAATGATTAAAATAATATCTTTATATAATAAGGGGGAAATTGAAATGACTGGAGGTAGCGTAATCTTTTGGGGGATTTTAATTTTCATCGGTTTAGTTTTCGATCAGCGTAATAGTAAGAAAAAAGAAGGAGTAAAAAAATAATCGCTTACAAATGAATAAGCAACTTTTCTTGCTTGCAGACTAATCTCATAAAGCAGTATACTGAATGACGGTAAGACTTAAAGAAGGGGTAATGAAAATGAAGCTTGCAGGAAAAGTTGCCATCGTAACTGGCGGTGGCATCGGTATTGGACGTAATACAGCTCTTTTGTTGGCTAAACAAGGCGCAAAGGTAATTGTGACGGACATTGATCAAGAAAGTGGACAAGCAACAGTGGAGGAAATTACGAATCTAGGCGGAGAAGCACTTTTTGTATCCTATGATATGGAAAAGCAAGGAGATTGGCAACGTGTAATCAGCATTACTTTGAATGCATTCAGTCGCATTGATATGCTTTTTCAAAATGCTGGTTTATATAAAATAGATTCTATATTTTCACGCCAACAAGAGAACGATTCCAATGTACTTTGTATTAATGACGTATGGATAGAGATAAAACAATTAACGTCATCTTTTATGAAACAGCAAGAAGAAGTGGTGCTGAGTGACTTACCGATTTTCGGTATTATTGGCACGAAAGGACAATCATTTCATACAGTAGAAGCCCTCGTATAATAATGAAAACCGCCCTCAATATATGTGGACGGTTTTTTTGTATGTTATATTGTAGAAAATTATTTTTTAACGAATACGTTGTTCGGTTTGGCTATCAAAGAAATGCGCTTTATTCATATCAAATGCTAGTTTAATTTGGTCACCAGGTGAGAATGTATGTCTTGCATCAACACGTGCTGCGAAATCTTGATTTCCAAGTTTCATATATAAAATAGATTCGGCACCTAACAATTCAGCAACTTCGATTTTTGTTGTAAAGGCAGTAGATTGTGAAGCTTCTAAAAACAATAGTTCATCATGAATATCTTCAGGACGAATACCTAAAACAATGTCTTTATTTACATATCCTTGTTCACGTAACATCTTCATTTTTCCTTCAGTTACTTTGACCTTTATTGCATTGTCTATAACGAAATCGGTTTCAGTTAATTTACCACGGAAGAAATTCATCGCTGGAGAGCCGATAAATCCACCAACAAAAATGTTTTCAGGTGTTTCATATACTTCTTTTGGAGTACCAATTTGTTGGATCTTTCCGTCTTTCATAACCACAAGACGAGAAGCCATTGTCATTGCTTCAGTTTGATCATGCGTTACATAAATTGTTGTCGTTCCAAGGCGGTGGTGTAACTTAGAAATTTCTGAGCGCATTGCAACACGGAGTTTTGCATCTAAGTTAGATAAAGGCTCATCCATTAAGAAAACTTTCGCATCTCGAACGATCGCTCTACCTAATGCAACACGTTGACGTTGGCCACCTGATAATGCTTTCGGTTTTCTATCTAAATATTGTTCAAGCCCTAAAATTCGTGCTGCATCTTTCACACGACGATCGATTTCATCTTTTGGTATTTTTCGAAGTTTTAATCCAAATGCCATATTATCATATACACTCATATGTGGATAAAGGGCATAGTTTTGGAAGACCATTGCGATATCACGATCTTTTGGAGGAACATCATTCATTAGCTTACCATCAATTGAAAATTCTCCTTTTGAAATATCTTCAAGTCCAGCTACCATTCGTAAAGTAGTAGATTTTCCGCATCCAGAAGGACCAACAAATACGATAAACTCTTTATCTTGAATGTGTAAATTAAAATCTGTTACAGCTGTTACGTTATTATCATATATTTTATAAATGTTTTCTAATTTCAGTTCTGCCATGGTATTTCCCCCTAGAAATAATTATGCAAACGTTTTCTTTGAATTCATTATAAACTAATAGATTCAAAAAATAAATAAAAAAATAAAACGTTTTCATTTATTCGAGTAATATTAGTAGTTTTCTCATTATTTCTTAGAAAAAGAAGAATAAAAATTGTAAGCGCTATTTTAAATTAGGATAGAATCTGTTATCATTCATTAATGAAAACGTTTGCGCCTTGAGAAGAATAAAGATTATAGTATAGATGAAATGGGGTAGCGTAATGGAAAAACAATGGTGGAAAGAAAGTGTAGTATATCAAATTTATCCTCGCAGCTTTATGGATAGTAACGGTGATGGTATAGGTGATCTTCGTGGTATTATTTCAAAGCTAGATTATTTAAAAGAATTAGGAATTAATGTAATTTGGTTGTCGCCGGTTTATGAATCTCCAAATGATGATAATGGTTATGATATAAGTGATTACTGTAAAATAATGAATGAGTTCGGAACAATGGAAGATTGGGATGAGCTATTACATGAAATGCATGAACGTAATATGAAACTTATGATGGACTTAGTTGTTAATCATACTTCTGATGAACATAATTGGTTTATTGAATCACGTAAATCAAAAGATAATAAATATAGAGATTACTATATGTGGCGTCCTGGAAAAGATGGGAAAGAGCCGAATAACTGGGGAGCAGCTTTTAGTGGATCTGCATGGCAGTATGATGAAATAACAGATGAATATTATTTACATCTGTTTTCTAAAAAACAACCAGATTTAAATTGGGATAATGAAGAAGTAAGACAAGATGTTTATGAAATGATGAAGTTTTGGTTAGAAAAAGGAATTGATGGATTCCGTATGGATGTTATTAATTTCATTTCTAAAGAAGAAGGTTTACCAACTGTTGAAACGGATGAAGAAGGGTATGTTTCAGGACATAAGCATTTTATGAACGGCCCAAATATTCATAAATATTTGCATGAAATGAATGAAGAAGTATTGTCTCATTATGATATTATGACAGTTGGTGAGATGCCAGGTGTAACAACGGAAGAAGCCAAATTGTATACAGGGGAAGACCGTAAAGAATTACAAATGGTATTCCAATTTGAACATATGGATTTAGATTCAGGAGAAGGCGGGAAATGGGATGTAAAACCATGTTCACTTCTTACTTTAAAAGAGAATCTAACAAAGTGGCAAAAAGCATTAGAGCATACAGGATGGAATAGCCTTTATTGGAATAACCATGATCAGCCTCGTGTTGTATCCCGTTTTGGTAATGATGGAATGTACCGCATTGAATCAGCAAAAATGTTAGCGACGGTGCTTCATATGATGAAGGGAACACCGTATATTTATCAAGGAGAAGAAATCGGAATGACGAACGTTCGATTTGAATCAATTGATGAATATCGAGATATTGAAACGTTAAATATGTACAATGAAAAAGTGGTCGACCGTGGTGAAGATAAAGAAAAAGTAATGGAATCTATTTATATAAAAGGCCGAGATAACGCTAGAACTCCAATGCAGTGGGATGGTAAGAAACATGCTGGATTTACAGCAGGTGAACCATGGCTTGCGGTAAACCCTAATTACAAAGAGATTAATGTGGAGCATGCAATACAAGATGAAAACTCAATTTTTTATTACTATAAAAAATTAATTGAGCTACGTAAAAATAATGAGATTATTGTGTATGGATCATATGATTTAATATTAGAAAATAATCCATCTATTTTTGCGTATGTAAGAACATATGGAGCTGAAAAACTTCTTGTTATTGCAAACTTTACTGCGGATGAAAGTGTATTTAAATTGCCTGAGGATATTAGTTACAGTGAAGTAGAGTTATTAATACACAATTACGACGCGGAAAGCGAATCGATAGATAATATTACATTACGCCCATATGAAGCGATGGTATTTAAATTAAAATAAGAAAAATCCTTATGCCACATCTTGGCATAAGGATTTTTTATTACCATTTTAAGATTGAGAATCCATATGGGGGAAGTGTAACTTGTAATACACTTGCTTCCGCTGAAAATTCTTCTTTTGTATATATATTGACTATTTTCTTCCCTGTAATATGAATAGGGAGTGAAGTTGTAACTTCATCATTAGTAGGATTTAAAACGAAGAAGATAGTTTCATCTTCATATGTTTTCGTATAGGAAATATAATTATGTTCATCATTTGCTTCGATGAATTGGAAAGTACCATGTCCACCAAATGCTTTATATTGCTTTCGTAATGAAATTAATGTTTGTATATGTGTAAATAATAGATGATCTTGTTCTTTCGTATCCCAAATCATACATTTGCGGCAATCTGGGTCCATACCGCCATCCATACCAATTTCGTCTCCATAATAAATACAAGGAGAGCCGATGAAAGAAAGATGGAATACATAAAGTAACTTTAACTTATTTTTATCTCCGTTACACGTTGTCAATATTCTTGGTGTATCATGACTGTCTAATAAATGAAACGCTGCTTCATTTACATTCATAGAGTAGGAATGTAGAGATTCTGTAATTTGTTTCATAAATTCATTTGCCTTAATCGAATCGTTAGCAAAGTAAGACAGTAGAGCGTTTGTAACAGGGTAGCTCATTACAGCGTCAAATTGATCTCCTTGGAGCCATGGAAGTGCATCGTGCCAAATTTCTCCTAAAATATATACGTCAGGGTTTAATGCTTTTATCTCACTTCGAAATTCTCTCCAAAAGCTGTGGTCGACTTCATTTGCTACATCAAGGCGCCAACCGTCTATATTAAATTCTCTTACCCAATAACGCCCTACTTCAAGTAAGTATTCTTTTACATCAGGGTGTGCTGTGTTTAATTTCGGCATATACGGTGTAAACGCGAAAGTATCATAATTAGGAAGTGGTTCGGTAATAATCGGGAATTCATGAATGTGGAACCACTCTTTATAAGCAGAATTTTCTCCGTTTTCGAGTACGTCTTGGAATTTATCAAAAAAGTATCCGCTATGATTAAATACAGCATCAAGCATTATTTTTATACCGTGTGTATGACATGCCTGAACGAGTTCTTTAAATGTTTCTTTTGTGCCAAATTGCGGATCGATTTCCATGTAGTCAATTGTGTCATATTTATGGTTTGAATGTGCTTTGAAAATAGGTGTGAAATATATTCCTGAAATGCCAAGCTTAACAAGGTAATCAAGGTTTTGAATAATACCAGCAAAATCTCCACCGAAAAAATTAGTTGGAGTCGGTTCAGCGTTGCCCCAAGGAAGGGTATTTTCTGGATTTAGTGTACGATCGCCATTCGCGAACCGTTCTGGGAAGATTTGATACCAAACAGTATCTTTAATCCAGGAAGGTGCTTGAAATACATCATTTGCATGAATAAATGGAAAACAGAAAAAGTTACCAACGTCATCATTTGGAATACTGGAAAAAAATCCTCGCTCTGCATAAATAAGCGTTTCTGTCTCCGTTTTTAATTCAAATCCATAACGTAAGCGCTTAAATTTTGGCTCGATGGAAATGGACCAATAATCAAACAATGCAGTAGAACCAGTTTTTTTCATCGGTGTACTGGATGTAATCCACTTCCCGTCTTTCCATTCATAAGGATCACCGTAAATAAGAGTGGAGCTTTGAAGATCGTCTTTTTTAGTACGTATTCGGATGTGAATCGTTTTTTCATCGTAAGCGTATGCATAATTATCTTTTGGCCTATGATAAACGGCTTCTTTAAGCATATAGAAAATCCCCCTTTAATATCTCCATGCATATTGTTCCCTTAAGTATAATAATAAAGTCTATGTTGCAAACGATTGCTTTTTGCATAGCTTTAATATTGCTTATAAGAGTAGTATTCATTTTATATAAAGTCAATGTATAAAGCGTATAGTAATAATATTTTTAAATTAATATTTGCAAAATGAATAAAAGAATGTATAATGATAGACAAATAGCGCAAACGTTTTCATAGATTGAGATATCGTTTGCGCTTCTATTAAACTATTCAATGCAAACGTTTTCAATTATTAAGGTACATATACAACTTAGGGAGGTTTTTGGGATGAAGAAAGCATTATCATTATTAACAGTTTCAGCATTATCAATTGGTATGTTATCTGCATGTGGACCGAAAGATTCAGGGAAGAAAGAAGAAAGTAAAGCAAAGAAAGATTACGATCTTCTCGTTTGGGAAGATGATAAAAAAGGTGTTGGTTTAGAACCAGCAGTGAAAAGCTTTGAGGAAAAATATAAAGTAAAAGTAAAAGTTGTTGAAATGCAAATGACAGATCAAGTGAAGAAGTTACGCCTTGATGGACCAGCGGGGACTGGACCAGATGTTGTAACATTGCCACATGATCAAATCGGAAACGCAGTAACAGAAGGTTTACTTTCTGAAGTGAAAGCTGATGATGCTGTAAAGAGTAAATTTACTGACTCATCAATAGCAGCACAGACATATAACGGAAAATTATATGGTTTACCAAAAGCAATTGAGACACCAATCTTTATTTACAATAAAAAATTAATGCCAAAAGCACCAGAAACGATGGACGAGCTGTTTAACTTCTCAAAAGAATTTACGAAGGATGGCAAGTACGGATTTTTAACACTAGGAGATAACTTCTACTTTGCGAATGCATTTATGGCAGGTATGGGTGGTTATGTGTTTGGTGAAAAAGATGGAAAGCCAAATGCAAGTGATGTTGGATTAAATAATAGCGGAGCAGTACAAGGGGCGGAATACCTTCAAAAATGGTACAAAGAAAAGTTATTCCCGAAAGGTATTATTGGTGAATCTGGTGGACCTGCTGCTGATGGACTATTTAACGAAGGAAAAGCAGCATCTATCATGAACGGTCCGTGGGCGTTCCAAGCAATGGAAAAGAACGGAATTGATTATGGTGTTGCTCCAATGCCGAAATTACCAAATGGTCAACCAATGAAAACGTTTGTTGGGGTTAAAGGATGGCATGTAACAAGTTTCTCTAAACAAAATGATTTAGCTACAAAGTTCACTGAATGGGTAACGAATGAAGAAAACGCAAAAATTCGATTTGAGAAAACAAAAGAAATTCCTCCAGTAAAATCAGTAATGGAGGATCCAATTATTAAAGATAATGAAGCTGCAAAAGCAGTTGCAACGCAATCTGAAAATGGAATTCCAATGCCAAACATTCCAGAAATGCAAGAAGTATGGAAACCAGCTGGAGATGCGCTTCAATTAGTTGTTACGGAGAAAGAGGCACCAAAAGCAGCACTTGATAATGCAGTGAAGCAAATTAAAGGTAATATTGAGGCAAATCATAGTAAGCAAAAATAAGGTGAAATTCGTGCCTCTAACATGAGAGGCACGAATTCTCTCCCAGAAAAAAGGGGGAAGGAACATGCAAACATCTATGGAACCAGCAAACGGCTTAAATGGTTCAAAGCATAGGAAAATGGCAACCATGTTATCAATCATTCCAGGCATGGGCCAAATGTATAATAAACAATTTGTAAAAGGTCTTATTTTTCTAGTATTAACAGGTTCATTTATTGTAGCCTTTGCTGATTTATTAAATATGGGATTATGGGGAATTGTAACGCTTGGTACAGAAGTTCCACGTGACCATTCTGTCTTTCTATTAGTAGAAGGAATCTTGGCACTCATCGTCATCGTGTTTGGACTTGGAATATATGCATTTAATTTATATGATGCATACCAAAACGGAAAGAAACGTGATATAGGAACACCGTTAAACTCTGTAAAAGAGCAATACCGTAATTTACTAGATCAAGGTTTTCCATATTTAATGGTTTCACCAGGTTTTCTATTACTTATCTTTGTAGTTGTATTTCCAATCATCTTCGTAATTTTAATTGGATTTACGAACTATGATTTATATCATTCTCCTCCAGCTAAATTAGTAGATTGGGTAGGGTTTAAAAACTTTATTGATATCTTTACATTACCGATGTGGAGAGAGACGTTTTTAAGTGTATTTTCTTGGACTGTCATTTGGACATTCGTTGCAACGACATTACAAGTTGCGCTTGGTATTTTCTTAGCGATTATCGTAAACCAGCCTGGTATTAAAGGAAAGGCGATCATTCGAACAATTTTCATTTTACCGTGGGCGGTTCCGGCATTCGTATCTATTCTTGTTTTCTCTGGTATGTTTAATGAAACATTTGGAGCAATTAACAATCAAGTATTAGCTTTATTCGGAATTGAAAAGATCGCTTGGATGACAGATCCATTTTGGGCGAAGATTGCTTTAATTATGATTCAAACATGGCTTGGATTCCCATTCGTCTTTGCAATGACGACAGGTATACTGCAATCGATTCCAGGAGAATTATATGAAGCAGCTACAGTAGATGGAGCTACAGCTTGGCAACAATTCCGTAAAATTACATTGCCACTTGTTTTATATGCAACAGCACCAATATTAATTACGCAATATACGTTTAACTTTAATAACTTTAGTATCATCTATCTATTTAACGGCGGAGGTCCTGCTGTAGCTGGACAAGACGCAGGTGGAACAGATATTTTAATTTCATGGATTTATAAGTTAACGATGACTTCGGCGCAGTACGGTAAAGCAGCAGCTCTTACAATGATATTATCGTTAATCGTTATTACAGTTGCGTTATGGCAATTTAAGAGAACAAAATCATTCCAAGAAGAGGATATGATGTAAATGAATATTAAAAGACAAAAGATGTTACGTCTCTCATTAAGTTATCTCGTTATTTTCATAATGTGTGCCATCATTTTCTATCCATTATTATGGATTATTGGCTCATCGTTTAATCCGGGTGATAGTTTATCAGGATCAAGTATTATTCCGCAAAATGCAACGTTAGATCATTATCGTAAGTTGTTAGATTTAGAGAATAGTAATTATTTACTATGGTATAAAAACACATTAAAAGTAAGTGTTTTAACGATGATTTTCTCAGTGTTAGCAATTAGTTTTACTGCTTATGCATTTTCGAGATACCGTTTTGTTGGAAGAAAAAATGGTTTATTAACATTTTTAATTCTGCAAATGATTCCAAACTTTGCAGCGTTAATCGCTTTATACGTATTAGCACAGTTAACAGGATTAATTGATACGCACCTTGCATTAATTTTAATTTATGTGGGCGGGGCAATCCCGATGAATACATGGCTTATGAAAGGATATTTTGATACGATTCCGAAAGAATTGGATGAATCAGCTCGTATGGATGGGGCAGGACATTTCCGTATTTTTTGGCAAATCATTATGCCACTTGCAAAGCCAATCGTAGCAGTTGTAGCGTTATTCACTTTTATCGGTCCATTTACAGATTTCATTTTAGCGAGTATTATTTTGCGCACACCAGAAAATTATACTTTAGCAGTTGGTCTATATGAAATGGTAGCGAAGAAATTTGGTAATGAATTTACAACGTTCGCAGCGGGTTCAGTATTAATTGCAATCCCAATTTCAATTTTATTCCTATCATTACAAAAATACTTTATCTCTGGTTTAACTGCTGGGGGTACGAAAGGATGAAAAATGGGACATTACGTCCCATTTTTCTTTTCATCTCCCTATAAAAAGTTTTATAGGGAGATGAAAAGAGATTTGACATCACATGTGAAAAGAAGTGAAATAAATAGTATATTATAGTATAGGAAAAAAGAGCTATATCCCTTACAATACATGGAGAGGGAGAATATGATAGGTTTTGCAAGATAGAATCAATGAAAGTTTATGACTTCTCCTATTACTTGCAACGGGTGCAAGATGAAAATATATATAATGGCAGAGAAGTGAAAGGAGGGGGATTTTTATGACAGTTACAATTAAAGATGTGGCGAAGAAGGCGAATGTAGCACCATCTACCGTTTCTCGTGTAATTGCTGATAATCCAAGTATAAGTGAAAAAACAAAGCGTCGTGTTCGGAAAGTAATGAGTGAACTAGGGTATCATCCAAATTTAAACGCAAGAAACCTAGCTAACCAAACAACGAAAACACTTGGTCTTGTTATGCCAAGTTCTGCAAGTAAAGCTTTTCAAAATCCGTTTTTCCCAGAAGTTATAAGAGGAATTAGTTCATTTGCACATGTAGAAGGGTATGCGCTTTATATGTCGACAGGTGAAACGGAAGATGAAATTTTTAATGGTGTTGTAAAGATGGTACAGGGGCGCCAAATTGGTGGCATTATTCTTTTATATTCAAGAGAGAATGATCGGATCATTCAATATTTGCATAAACAAAATTTCCCGTTCGTATTAATTGGGAAACCATATGATCGTAAAGAAGAAATTACATATGTAGATAATGATAATTATACTGCTGCCAGAGAAGTGGCAGAATATTTAATTTCATTAGGGCATAAGCAAATTGCGTTCATTGGTGGGGGATCAGATTTACTTGTAACGAGAGATCGTTTAGCTGGTATGAGTGATGCTTTAAAACTAGCAGACATTGTATTACCGAAAGAATATATTTTACATTTTGATTTCTCAAGGGAAAGTGGTCAACAAGCGGTCGAGGAATTAATGGGACTGAAGCAACCGCCGACGGCGATTATGGCGACGGACGATTTAATTGGATTAGGTGTGTTAAGTGCTCTTTCTAAAAAAGGATTCGTTGTACCGAAGGATGTTTCTATTGTAAGCTTTAATAATGCTTTATTATCAGAAATTGCGAGCCCTCCACTTTCGACAGTTGATGTGAATATTTATCAGCTAGGATATGAGGCAGCAAAAGCTTTAGTTGATAAAGTAGAGAATGCTGAATCAACTGCAAAATGTATCATTATTCCGCATAAATTACTGAAGCGTCAAACTTGTGATCAGTATGCATAAAAAAAGCTAAGAGTTTAACTCTTAGCTTTTTGTTGTAGAAAGGTCTCTAATCGATCGCAGCCTTCTTTTAAAGTTTCGATACTATATGCATAGGATAAGCGAATGTAGCCTTCACCATATTCAGAAAATGCTGTTCCAGGAACGACGGCTAGCCCAGCTTCTTTTACAAGGTCAAGCGCAAAATCGAATGATGAAGTTGTTAGGTGGCCAACATAGGGGAATAAGTAAAATGCACCTGTTGGCTTTTCAACCTTTAATCCCATTTGAATGAGTCTGTTATATACGTAATCACGGCGTTTTTTGTACTGATGGCGCATCATTTTTGGTGCATCTTTAGCAGCTGTTAATGCTTCGATTGCAGCATATTGAGCGATTGAAGTGGCGCACGTTACATTGTATTGATGAACTTTTAAAATGTGCCCAGCTAAATAGTTTGGCGCGAATAGAAGGCCGATGCGCCAGCCGGTCATAGAATGGGATTTTGATAAACCGTTAATAACAATGGTTTTCTCGCGCATTTCTGGGAAATTAGCAATAGATGTATGCTTTTGTCCATATACAAGTTCGCTATAAATTTCATCAGAAAGGACGAAAATATTTTTATCTTTTAAAACATCTACAATATCTTTTAGTTCTTCTTTTGATAATGTTACACCAGTTGGGTTAGAAGGATACGGCAAAACAACACATCTTGTTTTGTCTGTAATAGCATTTTCTAGTGCTTCGGCAGTTAAACGGAAGCCGGTTTCACGAACATCTATAAAAATAGGCGTTGCACCACATAATCGAATAATGGGCTCGTATCCTGGATAAATAGGGGCAGGTAAAATTACTTCCGTCCCTGGTTCTAAAATTGTTCGGAACGCAACATCAATTGCTTCACTAGCACCGATTGTAACGATGGTTTCGTTTTCAGGTGAATAATGTAAATCGTAGTTATCTTGTAAGAAGCTACAAGCTGCCTTGCGTAATTCTAGTAACCCAGCGTTATGTGTATAGCTTGTATAATTTTCTGTAATGGCCCGTTTTGCCGCTTCTTTTACGAGAGAAGGTGTAGGAAAATCAGGTTGCCCAATTGTTAAAGAGATAAGATTATCATAGTTTTGAATCAGATTAGAGAATTGACGGATTCCAGAAATTTGGATGTCCTTCACTCTAGGATTAATGAATTGTTCCATTGTATCTCCCTTTCTTCCGTTTGAAAATTAAGTTCATTTTATCATATTTTTTATGATTACGCTTTGTATATGTTATGTAGAAAGGGAGAGAAAAGAGAAAAAAGCCGCTGTAAGCGACTTTTTAATATCCGTATTCCCAATCTATTTCATCTTCATTCCAAAGCACAGAGGATACTTTGCCAAGGTGAACAACTGATTCGTTCACAGCACATGTGCAATTTTCATCTCCTGCTTTATGCTGTAACTCTTCATATACTGATTTTTCAACATTTTCTAGAACAACCAAATTTTCTTCTTTTAAAACAAGCGTAGTACCCGCCATATTTATCTTCCTCCTACTAAAGTAATGATCACTTATTTGTAAACATAGATAGTATGGATTATATGCTGTATTTTGCTATAGTTGTCCGTATCATGAAGTATTTTTATATTTTCTTTGTAATCCGTATTCATTGTATACTGCCCGAAGGAAATTTGGTACAGGGTTTACAATCATTTCGAAAATCTGTAACAATTATTATGTGCTGTTAACAAAGAATTAACAAATATGTTAAGAAAAATCAAAATTTTAAAACAAATCAACTTATAAAATGATATAATCATATCAAAATACATATAGGGGATGAGAGGCTATGGAGCTTATCCGTGATTTAATGATTCAAATTGCCATCATTATATTACCGCTATTTTTATATGAAGCTATTCGTTTAAATCGTTATCAAGAAATGCCTCCGAAGCCGAACCGCTACTTTATTATGTTTTTATCTAGCGTGACACTTGTTCTTTCCATGACATACTCTATTTGTTTTGGCAACGTTTGCGGGTATAACTTTCATCCAATCCCAATTGTTAGTGGTTTTTTATATGGTGGGATTGTTGGTTTAATTCCAGCCATTATTTTTGTTGCATATGAATGGGTACTAAAGGGAATGAATATTCTCCCGGTCGTAGAAGTTATGTTTCTATCGATAGTGCCATTATTCTTATCCAAGAAGTGGTCTCTTTTTTCAAGAGACAAGAAGCTAATTTTAGCATTTATGATTTCATCATTTTACGTACTTGTATCTTTATTATTTGGTATGGTGAATGTACTGTTAGAGACAGGTTTTAC
Organism: Bacillus luti; assembly: GCF_001884105.1. Classification (GTDB taxonomy): domain Bacteria; phylum Bacillota; class Bacilli; order Bacillales; family Bacillaceae_G; genus Bacillus_A; species Bacillus_A luti. Next base: position 108,363 of record NZ_MACI01000094.1, read on the forward strand.
ACCATATGTTTCTCAACTATATAACGGATTTATATTTGCTTCGCTTATTATGGTTATGACTATGGTATTTCAAGTGTACTTAACGGAATATTTAAATGAAAACGCATTATTACGTACAGAGATGCAAAAATCGGAAAAGCTTAATATTGTTAGTGAGTTAGCAGCAAGTGTTGCACATGAAGTTCGAAATCCGCTCACTGTTGTCCGTGGATTTATCCAATTGTTAGAAAGCACAGAAGATGTGAAGAATAAGGATTATATGCGTCTCGTGTTAGCTGAATTGGATCGGGCGGAGCAAATTATTTCAGATTATTTGAATTTAGCAAGGCCGCAAATTGAGAAAAAAGAACATATTTGTTTATCCGCGCAATTAATAGAAATGACCACCCTTATGTCATCATTTGCAGCGATGCAAGGTGTATATTTACAAGTTGAGATTTCTGAGAGCCTTTATACGATCGGTGATAAGACAAAATTGAAACAAGCTATTATGAATGTTGTTAAAAATGGTATTGAAGCAATTCAAGGAAATAAAGGATATTTAAAGGTAACGGCTATTCAAAAAGATGAAACAATTGTAATAAGAGTTAAAGATAGTGGTGTTGGAATGACAAAAGAACAGTTAGCAAGACTTGGACAACCATATTATTCTTTAAAAGAAAAAGGGACAGGATTAGGACTTATGGTAACATTTAGTATTTTACAAGCGCATAATGGTACACTGGAATATAAAAGCGAAAGTGGAAAGGGAACTGAAGCGATTATTATATTGCCAGCTGTAAGAAATAAGGAATAAAAGTTACCGATGGAAGGTAACTTTTTATTTTATATAGGAAATTTTATTCATTTGTTTTTTCTTGTTTTGTTCGGCTAAATAAACTTTTAAATGATTGAAAGAAACTTTGTTCTTTTGATGCGGCGACTAATCTTTTTGTCTCTTGAATTTCACGGATAACTTGCATAAGTTGTGCATCGCGGTTGCTGTCTTTATTATAAATTTGATTTACTAGTTTGTTCATTTTTTCTTCTTGTTTGGATTCACGTTTATACATATGATTCATTAATAAGTCCATCTTTTCTTTTTGAAGTTCATCTGTTTGAGCGGCATGATCAACTAATTCTTGTAACATTTTTTCTTGAGAACCTTCTTTTACATAAACTTGTTGCATCAATTCATCTAACTTTTCATCTTTCAAACGATTTTGTGTAATAAGGGTAGAATTTTGATGAATAATTGCTTCATTTAATTGAGCGAGCATTTCTAGTTTTAACATGAATTCTTCAAAGTTACGCCCATCTTCTTTTTCTGTTGATTGTACTTCTTGTTTCTCTTGAATAATAGGTACCGGTGGAGCTTCTTTCTCTTTTAAAATAATAGGTATTGTTTCTGAAATATCTTCTTGTAATGTAGCGGCTCTTTCATGTATAGATTTTAATAGTTTTAAATCATCCAATTTATAAATACGAGCATCAGCTGTTTTGGAAATCATATAACCATGTTCCTCTAACAGTTGACTATATTTGCGGACTATATGTTTTGGGATGCCTGTTTTATTCGTGACATCTTTCGTTTTATAGGTAGCTTCCATGATATTTCCTCCCCAAAAAGTATCGTATATATCATTTCAATCTTTTATGATGACTTCCTTTGAAAAAGAATGTCGGAAGGTTATTAGTTTTCTACAGCATTAGTGAAAAGATGAAGAAAAATGAGAGTTTTTGGCGGAATAGCGAAGAAGAGCTAAGATAATGTCTGAAAACATATACAGGAGAAGTTTGTTATAATAACTGAGGAAAAGAAACTGGTAGAATCACGGAGGTATACATGAAGCAATTAAAAGGTATTATCATTTCAATTATTGCAATTCTTTCTATTGTAGTAGCGGTTTATGAAGTACTTGTTCCAGAGGAAACAAGTATCAAAAAAACAAATGCGTATGATCAAGTTCTAGAATTTCCGAAAGAGCGATATCCAGAGACAGGGAAACATATTACGAATGCTATAAAAGAAGGACATTCAGAAGTTTGTACAATTGACCGCGGTGGTGCTGCAGATAGAAGAAAATTATCGTTAGCGCCATATCCATCAAAAAAAGGGTATGACCGCGATGAATGGCCAATGGCAATGTGTAAAGAGGGCGGCAAAGGAGCCCATATTGAATATATAAGTCCAGCAGATAACCGCGGAGCAGGTTCTTGGGTAGGAAATAAGTTAGATAAATATCCAGATGGTACGCGTGTGAAATTTGATGTGAAGTAGTAGTTGCATATTTCATAATGAAGGAGAAGGGAACTATGGAGTTAACAATTTCTTATTCGCAATTAATGTTGATGAACTATGACGGTGATCAGCCTTACGTTGACTGGACGGATGCAGATTTTGAAAGAGGTTATGCGAAGGCGGATGGAGCTGTTATTTTTGAAGCACTCTCTGATTATACTTGTGAAGTAAAAGTGACTTGCGGGAAACATATTGAGAAAGAAGAAGTGATTAGAACGGTTACAGTTCCTTTTTCAGTTGAAAATGAATGTATCGTTGTAACAAGTATTCTTTCAAATAAATTTCAAATCCCTATTCCAAATGGTGAGTATACAGTTGTATTACAGGCAACGCCTCTTGAAGAACCAACGGATGATGAATTATATAAAATACAATACGAATTCTTTTTTGAAAGTAAAGAATAAAAAATGGGTTATCCTGAGAAAAGGATAACCCATTTTTGTTATGCGTTTGTTTTTAACAAGGAACGAGCATCTTTTGCTGCTTGCACCATGTGCTCTAAAGCCGGAATAACTTCTTCTGTTCTTCTCGTTTTTAAACCGCAGTCAGGATTAATCCAGAAATATTTAGGATCGCATACTTCTAAAGATTGTTCTACGATTTTATACATTTCATCTTTACTCGGTACACGTGGGCTATGAATATCATATACACCTAGACCGATGCCTTTTTCATATGTTGTATGTTTTAATGTATCAATAAATTCACCGTGACTTCTTGATGTTTCGATAGAAATCACATCTGCATCTAATGCGCGAATCGCATCAACAATATCTTCAAAGTTACTGTAACACATATGCGTATGAATTTGTGTTTCATTTGCTACAGAAGAAGTTGCTAAAAGGAAGGATTGTACTGCCCATGTAATATAAGCGTCCCAATCTTTTTCTTTTAGTGGCATTCCTTCACGAAGTGCTGGCTCATCGACTTGAATTACTCGAATTCCGGAAGATTCAAGTAGTTCAATTTCATGACGAAGAGCTAATGCAATTTGATACGAAACTTCTTTTCTTGGAATGTCATTTCGAACGAAGGACCAATTTAAAATCGTAACAGGTCCAGTTAACATTCCTTTTACAACTTTCTCTGTTAAGCTTTGTGCATAAACAGTTTCCTTAATAGTCATTCCATTAATAAAGGCTACATCACCATAAATAACAGGTGGTTTTACGCAGCGGGAACCATATGATTGTACCCAACCGTTTTTAGTGAATGAGAAACCAGCAAGGCGCTCACCAAAATATTCGACCATGTCAGTTCTTTCAAATTCACCATGTACAAGGACATCAAGACCAATTTCTTCTTGGTAACGAATCCATTTTTCTGTCTCTTTTTCAATAAATTGTTCATATTGTTCATTTGAAATAATACCGTTACGCCATTCTTTTCGCGTTTGACGAACTTCAGTTGTTTGCGGGAAGCTACCGATAGTCGTTGTTGGTAACAATGGTAACTTCAGGGCAACTTGTTGTAATTCGTATCGTTTTTCAAATGGAAGAGGACGTGAAAAATCTTCTTCTTTTAGTGCTGTTCTTGCTGCTTTGACATCTTCTCGGTTACGTGCAGCAGATGAACGAATTGTATGATGTACGTTTCGATATGTTTCCAGCTCATTACTAATGCTTTCTGTACCTTGAGTCAGAGCGGAATGGATAAGAACTAACTCTTCTAATTTTTGATTTGCAAATGCCAACGCATCAAATAGCTCAGTCGATAAGTGAGTTTCTTCTGTTTTATCGATTGGTGTATGCAATAAGCTACAAGAAGGCTGAACGATGAAATCTTTCGTTAGGACTTGTTTTTGTAACGTTGTAAATAACGTAAGAACTTCATCAAGATCAGCTCTCCAAATGTTACGGCCATCTATACAACCAACAGCTAAAGTTTTATCAGCTGGGAATCCATATTTTGAAATAGCATTTAGATTACCTTCTTTACCATGAACGAAATCTAATCCAATACCTGATACTGGGAATGTAATAATTTCTTCATAGTTTTCTTCTACACTATCAAAATATGTTTGTAAAAGAAGAGTCGCATTTGGAACTTCTTTACGAATAGCTTCATAAATTTCTTTTGCTTGTTGAACTTCTTCTTTCGTTAAAGAAGCGAAAATCGGTTCATCAACTTGAATGATTTGTGCACCTGCTGCATGTAGTTCTGAAAGAAGTTGTACGTACGGTGCAACTAATTGTTTTAAAATAGTAGCAAATTGATCTTGTTTATAACCTTTTGCTAATTTTAAGAAAGTATATGGACCTAAAATAACAGGCTTTCCATCTACACCTAATTCTTGTTTTGCCTCTTCATATAAGCGAAGTGGACGATTGTCTTTTAATGAGATTTTTAATCCCTCTTCATATTCTGGAACTATATAATGATAGTTTGTGTTAAACCATTTTGTCATTTCAGAAGCGACATGATCTTTAGACCCACGTGCCATTGCAAAATATACATCAAGATAAGATGTAAACTCAGAAAAACGTGATGGGATAAATCCTAACATATAAGCAGTATCCAGAACGTGATCATAATATGTAAAATCGCCGATTGGAATTAGTTCAATTCCTTTTTCTTGCTGTACTTTTACGTGCTGAAGGCGAATTTCTTTCATTGTTGTTAAAAATTGTTCTTCATTGATTTTATTGGACCAAAAAGCTTCTAGTGTTTTTTTCCACTCACGCTGTAGTCCAATACGTGGATAACCTAAGTTACTTGTTTGAATAGCCATTTTATTAAATTCCTCCCTAATTGAAAGTAAGCATTTCCGTTTACTAGGAAATACTTATAACAAAAAGCATAAAGGCATAGAAAAATAAGCCTTCCTTTTTGTTTAACACCTCATCATCATCCGTGAATCTATCAGTGTTGTTAAAATAGGCAGGTCTCCTGACTTATGCTTCCTATAATTTCTTTCACCTTCCCGTTTTCACAGTGGCAACAAAAAGAAATCTCGGCATTTACAGTGGCGGGACCGTGTTGGAGTTTCACCAATCTTCCCTTTTAAACACGAAACGAAATGTTCGTGTACCTATTTTCCTTTTGAAAGGAATTTAACAAGCGATATGATATTGAAACAAATTCTAACATAATTTTTGGAATTTTGTCTACTGTTTTAAAATAAGAAAATTTCAAAGTTTTTATTTCTTATTATTTTAAATATTATGAAATTAGATGAGGTAAATGGAGGTATAAAAATTGAAATGAAATTTGGATTAAGCCTATAAAGAAGAAGCATATCTTCTTTATAGGCTTAACTTCTATCTATATCAATTTCTGAAAGGCGTCCTGCAATCGCATCTGTAAGGAGGGTGTTTAACCATTGCAATTCAACTGTAATATGTTCAATAACGCTTTGCAAAATATAGCGCTGTGCACGTGGGATGTGTCCTTTGCTACTATCATATATAGTTTGCATGTTATGTAAATATTGAATGGTATCATTTTTCTTTTTTTCTAAGATAGGAACTAACTCTTGGTCATCACCAAATTGAGCGAAAGAGAGTGCTGAATAGATCGGTTTATATATTTGGTTTTTGGCTTCGAATTGTTTTAATAGTAACGTATGAAATAACTGTTTACCCGTTTCTGTTATATGAAAGATTGTTTTATCTGGTCTATTCGTATCTCGAACAATAGTTGTAATACGAATTGCATCTTGTTTTTCTAATTGCTCGAAGGCGTAGTAGAGTGAACCTTTTGCATATTTAATATAACAATCCATTTGTCTTTCTTTCATTATATGCTGCACTTCATATGGATGTTTATCCCCTTCGAGCAGCAAGCCGAGAATGACTAATTTCATACTCATGCTGTCTCAACTCCTATATAGAAACTTTATTACTTTTTGTAAAGGCTACTAACCAGTGGGTGTGAAAAAAACGGCTGATTAAAGTTTTATTTGTATACATATTATAAACGGCATATCCTTTTACATAAAGGATATGCCGTTACTTTTTTCTAGACTAACTTACTTGCTTTTGTTTTTGTTTCGTTTTTGGTCCTGTAAAGAGGCGTTCATTTCCCATTAGTAAAATACAAATAATACTTAGTACAGCTGGGATAAGCGCCCAGAAGAATGTACTTGCAATGGATGTAGCGAGCGCTTCTTTAATGCCAGTTAATATTTCAGCTGGTATTTTATCGGTAGCACCTGGCGATAATAAGAAGCTTGTGTCGCCACCCTTTGGGGCTAATTTTGCTAGTTCAGAAGGGAACACAGTGTTTAGTTTATCTGTAAAAATATGATTTTGAATTGTGCCGAAAATCGTTACACCAAGAGTCATGCCGAGTGAACGGAAGAATGAATTTGTTGATGTAGCAGAACCACGGTCTCTCATTTCTAATTTGTGGATAGAAGACATACTTAAAACTGAAAACGAGAAACCAACACCAATTCCAGCGAGAACCATAAATAGCGTTACGAGTACACGTGGTGTGTCCATTGTTAAAGTACTTAGTAAATAAATACCAAGAACGAAGAAAACTCCAGATGCCATCATAATGTTACGATAACTTGTTCGAGAAGCTAACTGTCCGCCAGTTTGACTTCCAATTACAGAGCCAACCATCATAGGTGTTAAAATTAATCCAGCATTTGAGGCTGAACCACCGAGAACACCTTGAACGAAGATAGGAATATACACGGTACAGATGATAAAAGCGGCACCGTAGAAAAAGGCAACGCCTTGGCTAGCTGCGAATAAAGGTTTTTTAAATAAATGGAAAGAAATGATAGGCTCAGTCGCTTTTCGTTCTACGAAGAAGAAAATAATAAGCATAACAACAACAGTAGTAAATAAACCGATAATTACAGTGGAATCCCATGCATATTCTTTACCACCAAGTTCTAATGCAAACATTAAGCAAACGATACTAACGACAAGTGTAATAGCACCAGCCCAGTCAATTTTTTGTTTTCTAAATTCTAGAGATTCGCTGTAGTATTTAGTAATGAAGAAGAAGGAGATAAGCCCTAATGGAATATTAATATAGAAGACCCAATGCCAACTTATATAGTCTGTAATATAAGCACCTAATAAAGGTCCAAATACACTAGATGTTCCAAAAACGGCACCGAATAATCCTGTCATTTTCCCTCGTTTTTCAGGTGGGAATATGTCGTACATAATTGTAAAAGCGATAGGCATAAGAGCACCACCACCAATACCTTGAATAGCTCTATAAATACTTAGTTGCTCAATACTTGAAGCTGTCCCGCAAAGTGCAGAGCCGAATAAGAATAGAATAAGTCCACCAATATAAAAGCGTTTCCGTCCGTACATGTCAGAAAGTTTTCCGAAAATCGGCATCCCTGCCATTGTTGCCACCATGTATGCCGATGTAACCCAAACGAACTTATCAAATCCACCTAGGTCCCCGACAATCGTTGCCATTGCTGTCGCAACGATTGTATTATCCATTGCTGCCATTAAAATACCAAGTAGTAAACCAGCAACAACAAATTTTGTATGGTTGGATTCTTTTTTTGATAGTTGTGTTTCCAAATATAACCCTCCCTTAATAATAAGTAAACTACATTAAGTTTTGAATGTAGCACATAAAAATCTAAAGTATAGTCTCTCCTGAATCCTCTTACATAAGTACATTGCCATGCATAAAGAATATTATAGTCAAATTTGACTAAAAGGCAAACTTTTTCTTCCGTCAAAATATTTTTTGTATGGGCAGAAAAAGAGAGGCAATACTTAATATTGTTGTAAAGTCAATGAAGGAAATTGTAAAAAAATATTTTAGTAAGAAGACCCTCTGTTAACAGAGGAAAAATGGTTTTTTCTTTATATTGTCGAATAGGATAAAAGGAAGAGAAATATTAAATATCCTTTGTAACAAATTTTAATAATTTTGGTAGTTTATTGTGTAGGAGGCGGAATAAGGTTGTATGGATGATACATCTGAAATGAGGTGAATATATATTATGAAAATATGGGAACGAATTTCGGATCAAAGAAGATGTTCGATACCGCTACAACCAGTATTGTGGATTGATGGTTCAAAGAAGGAAAACGAATTTCCTAATGTAGCAGTAACATTACAAATCCGTAGTATGTATAAAGAAAAATTTTCATATGAACTGACCTATGATGTAAATGACATACTTATTATTCAAATTGTAGTTGAAAATAAAGGACTTGAAATGATTTCGCGAGTTATTGTAAGTCATATGATTCGAGATTATTTTGTATATATTCCAAATTCCTTAAAGGTTGATAAGGGGATGAGTGAGTTTCTATTCCAGCTCGTAAGGTGGCGAATCGATAATTTATTACCGAATGAGAAGGTGGAATTAATTTGTAAAATAAAAGCAAACAAAGCTACAGCTCTCAAAAATGCATTCTTTCAGGCTACATACACATTTCAATATGAAGGAGTATCGTATGGCCCACTGCAAACGAATGAAGTTGTTGTGCGCCAATGACGAAAAGGAACCTATGTGAAAGGTTCCTTTTTTAGTGAAGGTTGTGTTTTTTGAGTATTTTCTTTTGTTCCATACCTTTTTTTCCTACATAGTTATTTTTATAGCAAAAGTATAGAATAAATAAAAATGAAACAACATTGACAATAGCGTCGATTTGATCGTTGGTAATAAAGTTGAATCCGAAAGAGGTAAATAGTAATTTTAATGATAACAGAAACCCTGCTAGTAAACGCATAGCATCTAATAGATTGTCCTTTTGTAGCATATAGGCCACTCCTTTCTAATAACGATATATAGTATATATATGAAATAGAATAGAGAAGGTATACAAGATTAAGTGGAAATGTACACCTAATATGTACATTTTTTATTTTGTAGAAAAACATTATTGTTATAGAAACATATATTGGTATAGAAGGGAGGAAAAGTATGAAACATAAAGGAAAAATTAGTGGATTATTACTTGGGAATACAGTGGCAGTTACAGAATGGATTGCACTTCAGGATGTAATTACAAAACTGGATTCGCGATCATTTTATACCGTCTTTATTATTTATATATTGCAAATGATACTAAGTTGTTATTTTGGATATTGGTACGATAAAAGAGCGAGTGGGCGTCTGAATACGGAAGTAGGAGGCATGGCAAGCAACGATTTTGTTGTTGATTTTTTTGGGAAAGTAGCTGCTTTATCTGAACGGGATTCTCGAAATATTACAGTGTATATTCTTTCTATCAAAGGATGGGATGAATTAAAAGACACTGTACAAGAAAAAAAATTGGAAGCATTGGTACAAAAATTGGAGTGTACCATTGTAAAGACGATTCGGAAAGGTGATGTCGTTACGAAGTGGGATGAAAATAAGTATGTGATTGTAGCGATTGATAATGGTCACGAAAAATCAACAATAACAAATCGATTAATGAAAAATATTGAAAGCGAAATAGAAAATGACTTACTCAGTGTGACGCTATTATTTGGAGCTGCTAGCTATCCAGTAGAAGGGAAAACTTTTGAAGAATTGTTAAGAAAGGCGCAAAATCAATTGTATCATTATAGAAATTTACAAGGAAATGAGTGAAACTTTGATTTAAAGAAGTATGATATAAAGAAGTTTTGATTGTAACATTTTTTTGACTTTTATTACAAAAAGAACTTTTCTTGTAATAAAAGTCTTTAAAAATATATGAAATAAGCATATAATTATAATGGATGTGTCAATGCATTTTGCACAATGTGTTTCATTTTAAAAGTGTAGAGGAAAGCATGCTCTACACTTTTCCTTTTTAGGAAATAAAAAGAATATTTGTAAGTTGTTGCGATGTAGCATTTGTACTGTGTAAAATGAACAGAAGGATTATTTGATAGAAAACGGGAAAGGGAATGATAGAATGATAGACGTGAGAGACCAACGATCATCTTTTATCAGGTGAATTATTACTGTTGTTCTTCAAATTATTATAAGTATGGTGAATTCCGTTGTACTTACATGTAATACATAGTGTAATGAGTTTTTAAAAGTACAAAGTAAATTGTTACTTAAAGATGGATAGGAAGCTACTAGATATTTCAAAGAGAATGACATGAAACGTAATTTCAAGTAATACATGTGTACAAACATTATAAACAATACCAATGATCTTTGTAAAAAAGATGCGAGTGTGAAGTGTATAACAGAGTACATACATTTCATAGTTCTTTTACACGATGATCGTTTATTAGTAGGAGGAAAAGATGTTGAAATATAGTAAATTAGCAATTGTAACTGCATTATCAATGATTTTACTAGCCGGTTGTTTCGGACCGAAACCAGAAGAGGAATTATATGTTGCATTTGAAAATGCTGCAAAGCAAGAAAAAACAATGTTTGAAGATGCAAAAAAACTTGAGACTTTAGAAAAAGAAGGACAAGAGCTATATAACCAGATTGTTCAAGAGGGAAAAGATAATAATCAGGCCGTTAAGGAAAAGCTGAATCAAGCAGTGAAAAATACAGCTGAAAGAGAAAAAGTGCTTACAAAAGAAAAAGAGGCTTTAAATAAAGCACAAGAAGAAGTGAAATCTGCTGATAAGTATGTGAAGAAGATTGAAGATAAGAAATTGAAAGATCAAGCGGATAAAGTGAAAAATACGTATGAAAAACGACATGATTCATTTAACAAGATGTATGACAGCTATAATAAATCTTTAAAACAAGAAAAAGAATTATATACAATGTTACAAGATAAGGGTGCAAAATTAAAAGATATTAGTGAGAAAGTAAAGACTGTAAATCAATCTTATAAAGATATTGAATTAGAAAAAGATAAGTTTAATGAATTTACAAAATCTTACAATGTAGAAAAAATAGCTTTTTATAAAGAAGCAAATATTAAAATTAAAGAAGAAAAAAAATAAAACAGTTTGGCCTTGCGTAGGCCAAACTGTTTTATTTTTTTGTATAGGTACGGCTATACCATGGAACAGGTTCACTTAATTTTTTTTCTTGTTTTAGTGCTTCAGGACCAATATAATCTTGAAGTGTTTTTTTTGCTACTGTTAAAGATAAGGTTGTTTTCGGGTTTCGATAGGAGGATTCAAGATGACCAAGATGTGGTAGGATTCGAAAATCTTCTTTCGTAGGAGGGATATGGAAAAAATAATCGCCTAAACGTATAAGAACATCAGATTGTTGTTGGCTAAAACGTGGATTTCTAGAAAAATGTAGTCCTTCTTTAATCGCTTTTTTTTCAGTAATTAAACGTTCTAAAGCCGTCTTTTTTAACCAGTATAAATATTTAGGATTAGTTGCAGCTTTAGCATGACGATTCACAACGAAAATAGATTGAGCTAGTCGATTAATAGAATGTTGGTTTTGTAATTGAGATTGTGGTTGTGAAGGTTTCATATTGAATCTCCTTTCAATTTTTCATTATTATACCATAAATAAATAGGTTTTTATTATATGCAAAAAGTGATTGTATATATTTTCAATATTAAAGCAATATTGTTACAAAAAACAACTATTTTGTATAATAGTAATAGAATGTGTTTTAGAAATTTGATAATGAAAGAGTGAGAAGTTTGAAAGAAATATTAAAACAACAGTATGCCATTATAGATATTGGATCCAATACAATGCGTTTAGTTATTTATGAAAAGCAAAACGGGGGTTTTTATAAAGAGATAGAAAATACGAAAGTTGTTGCTCGGTTAAGGAATTACTTAGTCGACGGTGTGCTCATTGAAGAAGGAATAGAAGTATTGTTACAAACATTATTTCAATTTCAAGAAAGTACGCGATTCCATCAGTTGCATCATGTGCTTTGTGTTGCAACAGCAACAATTAGACAGGCTGAGAATCAATATGAAATTAAAAAACTTGTTGAGGGACAAACAGACTTCACTCTTAGAGTGTTATCAGAATATGAAGAAGCACGTTACGGCTATTTAGCAGTTATGAATTCAACTTCATTCACTGAAGGAATTACAGTAGATATTGGTGGGGGGAGTACTGAAGTTACATATTTCCGAAACAGAGAGATTTTAGAGTACCATAGCTTTCCTTTTGGGGCACTGTCTTTAAAGCAACACTTTATTAAAGGGGATATTCCTACTGAAGATGAGCTAGAGAAGATTCAAACGTATTTAGAATATCAATTTCAGACATTACCGTGGTTAATCAATAAAAAATTGCCTCTTATTGCAATTGGCGGTAGTGCAAGAAATATGGTGAAAATCCATCAAAATTTAAGTTGTTACCCTATAGCAGGATTACATTTATACAAAATGAAGGAAGAAGATATTAAAAATGTAAAAGATGAATTGGAGAAACTATCGTTCGTAGAACTACAAAAGTTGGAAGGTTTAGCAAAAGATAGAGCGGATACAATTGTACCAGCGGTCGAGGTATTCCATACACTTGTTAATGTTATAGAGGCACCAGCATTTGTATTAAGTAGAAAGGGATTAAGAGAAGGTGTTTTCTATGAAGAATTAACGAAAGATTTAGGGATTTCATACTATCCAAACGTAGTTGAAGAAAATTTACATTTACTATCACATGAGTATGAGATGGATATGGAGTTTGTTATTCAACTCATTAAACATGGAAGAATGATTTGTCAACAGATTGAAGGAGTGGGTCTTATTTCTATGTCAGAAAAAGACAGGGAAGTATTCCATCAAGCAGCGAAAGTATTTAATATAGGAAAATACATAGACGATGAAGCGAGCCGTTTACATACGTTTTATTTGTTAGCGAATAAAACGATTGACGGCATGATGCATAAAGATCGAGTGAGATTAGCGCTTATTGCATCTTATAAATCAAAAATGTTATTTAAACAACATTTATCTCCATTTGAAGGTTGGTTTGATAAAAGTGAACAAAAAAAGATTCGTCTATTAGGAGCTGTTTTACAGTTTTCAGCTGCGTTAAATGTAAGACAAAGGTTGCTTGTTGATACGATATTTATAACAGAAAACAAAGAAGGACTAACATTTAGAATTTTATGTGAGGAATCGGCATTAGCAGAAAAAGTGCAAGCTGAAAAGCAAAAAAAGCAGCTAGAACGAGTGTTGAAAACGAACATTAATTTATTATTTGAAGTAAAACGTTAAGTTGTACGGATGTCTTTACAAAAAATTTACACTTTGTAATATTGTAATTTGCTAAAATGAAAGTAACTAAATTATAGTAAAAAAGTTTCAGGGGAAGTGAAGAGAATGGAATTGCTAAAGGGGAATATAGTAAATTTAAATGATACAGCTTATTACAACAATCGTGAGTTAAGTTGGCTAGCATTTAATGAACGTGTATTACAAGAAGCGCAAGATGAAAATAATCCGCTCTTGGAAAGGTTAAAGTTTATTAGTATTTTCAGTTCGAATTTAGATGAATTTTTTATGGTACGCGTAGCAGGATTGAAAGATCAAGTGAGTGCGGGTTTTAATCAACCAGAAAATAAAGCAGGATTAACACCGAAAAAGCAGTTAAATAAAATTGCAATAAAAGCGCATGAACTAATGACTATTCAATATAACACGTTTAAAAATTATGTATTGCCAGCACTTGAATTAGAAGGAATCGAGCGTTTAACATTCCATGATTTGACGAAAGAGCAGAGAGAATTTATAGAAGAGTACTTTGATGAGCAAATTTTCCCAGTGTTAACTCCTGTAGCTATCGATGCATATCGTCCATTTCCAATGTTACTAAACAAAAGTTTGAACTTAGCGACTATTTTATATGATGAGAAGCAAGTGGAGGAAGAAAACCGTACGAAACTAGGGATTGTACAAGTACCTTCATTACTTGAACGCTTCATATTTTTACCGAGTGAAGGTCAAAAACATAAATTTATTTTATTAGAAGATGTCATTAGTGGTTTTACACATAAATTATTCACTGGGTATAAAGTGTCACCTGTTACTCGCTTCCGTATTACACGAAATGCGGATTTAACAATTCATGAAGAAGGTGCACGCGATTTATTGAAAGTCATTGAAAAAGAATTGAAAAAGCGTAAATGGGGAGCTGCCGTTCGTTTAGAGGTTGGCAAAGAACATATTGATGAAAGAGTATTGGCGTTATTGTATGAGGTGTTGGAAGTAAGAGATGAAGATGTATACATGATGGATGGACCGTTAGATTTAACATGTTTATTCTCTTTATATAAAAAATTAGCACCTTTATATGAACATCTCGTTTATCCGGCTCTTATTCCGCAACCACCTCAAGATTTAGGTGATGAAGAGGATGTATTTGAAAAAGCAATCGAGCATGATATTTTATTGCACCATCCTTTCGAATCGTTTCAGCCAGTTGTTGATTTTGTTCGTGATGCGGCAGAAGATGCCAATGTACTTGCAATCAAACAAACACTATATCGTGTAAGTGGTGATTCTCCAATTATTCAGGCGCTAAAGGTAGCGGCTGAAAAAGGAAAACAAGTGACGGTGTTGGTCGAATTAAAGGCAAGGTTTGATGAAGAAAATAATGTTCATTGGGCAAAAGAATTGGAACAGGCAGGATGTCATGTTATTTACGGTGTAAGTCACCTGAAAACACATAGTAAAATTACGCTAGTTGTAAGAAGAAAAAACGGAAAAATCGAAAGGTTCGTACATCTTGGAACCGGAAATTATAATGATGCAACAGCGAAGCTATATACTGATTTTGGCTATATTACATCACGAAAAGATTTTGGAGTCGATGCAACAAATTTCTTTAATTATTTGAGCGGTTATACAACGAAACCGCATTTTCATCATTTATCGGTTGCACCGTTTGATATAAGAGAGCAATTTATGGATTTAATAGATGAAGAAATTCGTTATCATAGGCAATATGGAAATGGCTATATTATTGCTAAGATGAATTCATTAACAGATAAACCATTAATAAAAAAAATGTATGAAGCATCACAAGCGGGAGTAAAGGTAGAGCTTATCGTTCGAGGAACATGTTGCCTACGGCCTGGTATTCCAAATGTAAGTGAAAATATTCGTGTAGTTAGTGTTGTGGGCAGATATTTAGAACATAGCCGTATTTACTATTTCCATCATAATGGAGAGGAGAAAATATATTTATCTTCAGCTGATTGGATGACACGTAATATGGAGAAAAGAGTAGAAATATCCTTCCCAATTTTAGATATTGAAATGAAAGCAAGAATTAAGGCGATTTTACAGCTTACTTTAGCTGATAATGTGAAAACGCGTGAACAAAATAAAGACGGTGATTACTATTATATTATTAATAGTAGTACTGAAGAAATTGATAGCCAAGTGAAGTTGTTTAAGATGGCATATCAAAATACAGACGCTGAATAATGAGAACAAATGAAAAAACCTCTTGTAAAAGAGGTTTTTTCATTTGTTCTCTACTTATTATACGTTCTCAAAATAGAAGAATGAGTAGAGAGAATAGTTTTTATTGTAAGCATGTAAATGGATTGGCTAAGAGAGAAAATACCATTGGTAGAATTGTTGCAGTACATTAATAATAGTATGGTGATTGACAAGGTCCACCGTAACAAGGATAAGGTGCTGGTGGTGGGTAAGGTGGTGGATAATACGGTCTAGGGCCGAAAGCCAATGCGCCGCCGAGCAATCCACCAGCAATTCCAGCTAGAAAGGGGACGCCAAAAAACGGAAAGAAGCGTGAGTCGCCTACTGGGCCAATAGGTGCTGAACGGACTGGGATTGGCTGATAATATGGATACATGAACAAACCTCCTTTATTGGACTCACTTTTATCATATGGTAAACGAAACATGGATGAGCGCGTACAAGAAAGGATATGTAAGAAAATAGGCGAATTGTTACGAATGTTGTAGTGTGAAGATCGTAATTTCAGGTTTTGACATAAATCTAAATGGAACACGAGTTCTCCCTAAGCCGCGATTGACATAGAGAGTTAAATCTTGAATTGCATAGAAACCTTCAATATGGTGTTCTGCAAGCGCCGGGGTAATAATAGCGCCTAGAAAAGGAATTTGTACTTGTCCACCATGACTATGACCAGACAGTTGTAAGTTGATTGGATATGTTGCGATTTGCGGCGCGATATCGGGTTCATGAACAAGAACAATATTATAAATATTTTGCCGAGCATGCTGCAAAGTTTCCGCTATTTTTGGTTTACCCAGTAGTATATCATCAAGCCCCAAAATAGAAATTTCACTATTATCAAGTAAACGAATTCGTTTTTCTTTATTTTGCAATAGTTCAAATCCAGATTCACGCATGATGTGATCGTAGTACTCAGTTCCATATCCACCGTGATCGTGATTTCCATAAATAGCAAATTTACCGAAAGGGGCTTTTATATTTTTTAAAAGGGCTGCAACGAAAGGAGTATCAGTATACGTTTGATAATTATCAATGAGATCACCAGTAAAAAGGACAATATCTGGATTTTCAGCATTAATTTTAGAAACGATTTGAGATAAATGTTGGAGAGAGAAATAGTATCCGAGATGTAAATCGCTAAATTGAAGAATTTTCATGCCATGAAAACTTTTTGGTATGAGCTGTGATGTAAGTGTGTGCCGTGTGAAAGAGAGCCAGTGGGGCTCTATATATTTAGCATAATAGTATCCGATACTAGCGCTTATAAATGAATATAGACAAGTGCGTATTCCGGTTTTTAAAAAATTTCTTCTTGTAATTGGCTTCATAAAAATATGAGTACACCTATTTGACTTATATTCTGTGTTTTCGTTTCGTATACAGGCTACTCAAATCTCCTTTCAGTTTTTTAAAAATATATTTTATCTAATAAAAAAGTAGTATAGATTACGGAAAAAAATGAATGAAAAGAAACCTCTTTACGTTAAAATATCAGAAAACTTTAAAAATATAAAGATTTCTATCAAATAAAGTGATAAAATGAATGTGTATTCATTTTTGGGAGGGGATGTATGTGAAAGAAAAGGTAGTTATTATAACAGGTGGATCTAGTGGAATGGGAAAAGGAATGGCAACTCGTTTTGCAAAAGAAGGGGCACGAGTTGTTATTACAGGGCGTACAAAGGAAAAATTAGAGGAAACAAAGTTAGAAATTGAACAGTTTCCGGGGCAAGTATTACCTGTGCAAATGGATGTGAGAAATATTGATGACATTCAGAAAATGATTGAACATATTGATGAGAAGTTTGGTCGAATTGACATTTTAATAAATAATGCAGCTGGAAACTTTATTTGTCCAGCAGAAGATCTATCTGTGAATGGCTGGAATGCGGTCATTAATATTGTGTTAAATGGCACATTTTATTGTAGTCAATCTGTCGGGAAGTATTGGATTGAGAAAGGCATAAAAGGCAATATCATTAATATGGTAGCAACATATGCATGGGATGCAGGTCCAGGAGTTATTCATTCAGCTGCAGCGAAGGCTGGCGTATTAGCAATGACGAAAACACTTGCGGTCGAGTGGGGACGTAAATATGGAATACGAGTTAATGCTATCGCGCCAGGACCGATTGAGCGTACGGGCGGTGCCGATAAATTATGGATTTCAGAAGAAATGGCTAAGCGAACACTACAAAGTGTTCCACTTGGAAGACTAGGTACGCCAGAAGAGATTGCAGGTCTAGCTTATTATTTATGTTCAGATGAAGCTGCGTACATAAATGGTACTTGTATGACAATGGATGGAGGACAACACTTGCATCAATATCCATTTTAAAAGGGATGACTAAATGAATGTTTGATTCATCTTTTTGTATTTAAATGTGACAAAAATGTGACATGTGAAAGAAAGGTGTTTACAAGAGGTCATATATACGGTATATTTAAGACCTCTTTTTTCTTCATAGTAGAATTGCTAATTCCCCTTAGCATTTTACCCCTCTAATCCCTTCAGGAAAACTGAAGGGATTTTTTATTATTTTTCCGTAAATATCGTGTTATAATTTTTGAAAAGTAAAGGGAGGGAAGCACGTTGATAGATGCATTAGATGTAATGAGTAACTTGGATAAAGTCCTTCCTTATTATCAAGCTATTTTTAGTGCTGATGAGCATACAGTAATTGGATATGAAGTAGTAGGACGTATTCAAACAGAAGAGGGTATACAAAGTTTAGCGTCTTTCTTTCATGATGATTCTATTCCAGGCGAGTTTCAGCTGGAAGCAGATAATATCATAGTAGAGAAAGCTTTGGATCGTTATTTGGAAAGCGATCAACAATTATTATTATTTATACATCGGAATGCTAACGTATTAATGAATGATGAGGATGAAAGTTTACTTCAACTTTTATTAATGTATGAAAAGCAAGGTTTAAATTTGAAACGCATTGTTTTAGAGATTACAGAACATGAATGTAAAGAAGATATAGAGCAATTTAATCATTTGCTTATGTATTATCGTACATATGGTATTCAAATTTCGATAAATAAGGTCGGAACGGGTACAAGTAATTTAGAACGGATTAGCGTATTAGCACCGGATATTTTAAAAGTAGATTTAACAAACTTGAGGCAAACTGCACTTTTACAATCTTATCAAGATATTTTATATTCTTTATCATTACTCGCTAGAAGAATTGGTGCGACATTGTTATATGAAGAAATAGATGCTTTTTATCAATTACAATATGCTTGGAAAAACGGAGGTAGATATTACCAAGGTGATTATTTGAAAGAATGTTTACCTGATTTTATTGAAACGAATGTTTTAAAAGAGCGACTTGGTAATGAATGCCATCAGTTTATTCAACATGAGAAGAAGAAGCTGCAAAAAATTTATAATTTAACAGAGATGTTACGTGATCGAATTGGTGATGTTCTATCTAAACAAAAAAAGAATGAAGATATAAATGATTGGTTATTACAATTTAGCCAAAGCGTGTCACAGTGTAGTTTCCGTATATTTATTTGTAATGAAGATGGTTTTCAACAATCAGGTAATGTGATGAAAAAAGATGGAGAATGGATTGTGATGCCAGAGTATTACATGAAGAACTGGAGTTGGCGCCCGTATTTTCTAGAGAATATTATGAAAATGCGTTTTGAGAATAAGGCAAGGCTCTCGGATTTATATGCCGATATCGAAACCGGTGAAATGGTACGAACATTCTCATTCCCAATTGATGATGAAAACTTTTTATTTATAGATTTATCGTATGAATATTTATATGAAGAGGATGTTTTGTTTTAATGCACGAAGAAATTCGTGCATTTTTTTGTTTGTTTTTATCAGAAATTGGTAATAGTGAAAATGGTGATGAAAATGCTGTCTATCGTTGTAAAGATTTTACGAACGAAACCATCCCTTTCTTTGCATAATCATTGTTACAATGAATACTACAAAGACAAGTTTTTTTAAAAGGAAGGTGAAAAAATGAGGAAATATGGAATATGGTTTGTTCTATTTGTATGTGTTGCTTTTCTAGTTGGTTATAGTGTGACAACCGTATTAGGAAAAGAGGAGTTGAAAGTTGATCGGAAAGAAGTGTTTACGACGATACAAAAAGGTTATGAGACCCAATTTTCAATTCGTGGGAAGCATTTGCCTGTGAACAAGATGATAGAGACATTATCACCGTATTTTACAGATAATTTCCTTCAAGTATTTACAGATGAAAATAGTAGAAGTGAAAAGCAAAGTGGCGAATATTTACTTCCAGCAAAAGAAGCGCCGTTTTCTTTTAATTCAGAAACGAAAATGTCATATGATGAAGAACACAAAAATTTATACGTATATGAGCGGGCGAAAAGTGGTCAATACCAAATCGTAACATTGCAAAGAGATCAAGGGAAATGGAAACTAGCAGGATATCATGAAAGTCAGGAACTTTTAACTGAAATAAAAAGGCTACAGCAATTATAAAAATAGGAATAGGTATTTACCTATTCCTATTCTATATTGAGTAGCTGTTGTAATTTTTCGATTTGAAACCCTGCAACAACTTCCCCGTCAATTACAACTGTTGGAGTTGAATAGGAGTCATAGTCGTATAAAAGGCGGTCGCGAGCAGCAGCGTCTTTTTTTACGTTGAATTCTTCATATGCAACGTTGTTATGCTTTAAAAATTCTTTCACAATGACACATGGCGGACAATCAGGTTGTGTGTAAACCTCAATTTTTTTCATTGTAATTCCTCCTTTTTTCTGTTTTTTATTATATTCTTCCAGTATAAAAATCGCAATAAAGAAGGGAAAATATGTTCTTTCTGTTTTTTCCTTCGAATTTCGACAAATTTTTAGTTGAGTTTCTGGCCAATAACCTTTATCCTAGAGTGTGGAACATTTTTTCTGTTATGACGGATAGAATGAGTATAGCTGTAAAACCTATTGGTAGGAAGATCAGAGAAAGGAGAGATTTCATGTCTCTACTCCAAGGAATTTTAACTCGACTTGTTAGTCTACAAGAACAAGCTGAAAGCGGTGAAGTAGCACAACGCTATTTTGAAGTGAACGGTGAGCGCAAATGTAGCGTGAAATTTTTCGATAAAAGTGAAATGTATGAGTTAGAAGTGTATCAACAAGGTGAAAAACCTCAAGTGTATCAATTCGATAATATCGACATGGTTGCAATTGAGATTTACGATATCATTTCTTGATACATATAAAAAAGGTACTGCCATAAGGCAGTACCTTTTTTAGTTCTAATACTTTCCGGCATATATGTATAGGAATTTTTCATTTATCCTACAATGGTAATAAAGTGAAAATTTAATTGGTGGGGGTGTTTATTATCCGCTCATTATTAAGCTACACAAATCAGGAGTCCTACCACCCACAAATAGCTTGATAAAAATAATTAGGAGGTGTGTTATGTGGAACGTTTACCAGTTGTGATTTGTCCTAATTGCCACAATTCTGCTGAGATTATTCATGTATTAACAGCTCAATCTAATCAAAATGTAATTTATACGTGCCAAGTATGTCATTGTGTAATTCGGAATATTGAAACGAATAAAGGATAGGGAGTTATAATTTTTGTTTTTGTCCCATACAATGAGAATACGAAAAGTCTGTCTAATTGAAAGGACGTGACTATGTGGACGGTGAACATACATTTTATAATGTTTCAGAGAGACATTTGAATTTTGATATGGTCTTTAACCGTATTTGTAGTTTCATTGAAAGGGATCCACGAAATTTATATCGATTATCCATTGGGACAGACTCACAAGCACATCAAAAGGATACAAGATTTATTACGGCAATTCATATTCATCGTGTTGGAAAAGGAGCTTGGGGTTGCTTACACCATAAATCAGTAAAAGATAAACCAGCAACTTTACGTGAGAAAATATATTTAGAAACGCAGTTTAGTCAAGAAATTGCATGCCTATTTACTCCTAATCACATACAAACAATATGGGATTTATTGCATCCGCACGCGCAAGATGGGGCAGGGTTTATAATGGAAATTCATTTAGACATCGGGAATGATGGTTTAACAAAAGAATTTATTTTAGATATGACAGCGAAAATTCAAGCGATGGGATTGACTGCAAAAATTAAGCCGGATGCTTATGCGGCGTTTAGTTATGCCAATCGATATACGAAATAATTTCTATATATTTTCGATTTTTATATGTCTTTTACTAAAAACTGAATATTACATCTATTAAATAGGCTAGAAATTTTATATAATGAAAGTAACGATGCGAGTATAAGGAGAGGGGCATATGCAAAAGGAGTTTGTTTTAACGAAAGAAGAAGAAAATTTGTTATTAGATATTCTATTTCAGCAAAATTATGCGAGTGAAATTTTAGCTGTGGAACTTACAGATATTGAGAGTGGTTTGAAAAAGACAGATGTGACGCAATATAAAAAAATCACAAGGCTATTTTACAGATTAAAAAATAAAGGGTATTAAGCGCTACCGAAATGGTAGTCTTTTTTTTGTGTTGTATGCTAAAATAGCCGTGTAATTGTATTTTTATTGAAATAAAGCTAAGGACAAAATAATAATATGAAAACGCTGTCATAAAATATGAATAGAGTCGGTGAATATAAGCAGGAAAAAGGGAAAATGGGGGATGTAACATGATAAGTATTCCGAAAGATGAGTTTCAACAAATTCTTGTGAAGGATTTAATGATTTCATCAGAAAAAGTAGCACATGTCCAAATTGGGAATGGTTTAGAGCATGCTTTACTTGTTCTTGTGAAATCTGGATATTCGGCGATACCTGTTTTAGACCCAATGTATAAACTGCATGGGTTGATTAGTACTGCTATGATTTTAGACGGTATGTTAGGATTAGAGCGCATTGAGTTTGAAAGACTTGATGATATGAAAGTAGAACAAGTGATGAAGGAAGATATTCCAGTTCTTAAGTTAGAAGATTCATTTGCAAAAGCTTTAGAAATGACAATTGATCATCCTTTTATTTGCGCTGTCAATGAAGATGGCTATTTTGAAGGGATTTTAACACGCCGGGCTATTTTGAAATTGTTGAATAAAAAAGTGAGACAACATAATCGATAACATGAGAAAAGTGACTTCATAGAAACAGAGAAGTCACTTTTTTTCGTGCATATCGGTTGTGTATGTATTATATTTAAAAGGATAAAAAACATAAGAAAAGTTAGGGCGGAAAAATTGTTTTTCGGTATAAAAGTATTTAGTTAAATTAAGATGAAAAGCTTATTGAAATAAGGTGTATGGAAGCTAAGGAAAGAGGGAGAAAGTTGCAAATTGATGATTTTCAAATGATGGTTGTGTTAGCTCAGGAATCAAATATGAGAAAAGCGGCGGAACGTTTATTTGTTTCCCAACCTGCGCTTAGTCAACGATTACAATCTATGGAGAAACAATGGGGAATGAAGTTTTTTATTCGCTCACAAAAAGGATTGACAATTACACCTGAAGGGGAAAAAGTCGCAAATTATGCAAAGGAAATGTTGCAAAGGGAAGAGGATATTAAAAGCGAGCTTGCTGTTTTTAGAACAGAAACTCACGGAACGTTAAAAATAGCTGTTGCATCAGTTATTGGTCAATATTGGCTCCCTCCTGTTTTGAAAAAATTTGTGCATAAATATCCTTCTGTGAAGATATCGCTGTTTACTGGCTGGAGTAGTGAAGTGCAAAAGCAATTTTATGAAGGTGACGTTCATGTTGCTATATTAAGGGGATCGCAGGAGTATAAAGGACAAAAGACACAATTATTTGAAGATGAATTATATTTAGTCGACAAAGAAATAAAAGATATTTCGATGTTGAAAGAAACAAATAGACCATTTATTCAATTTAAAAGTGATTCGACTTATTATGGACAAATACAAAATTGGTGGTATGGACTATTTTCTAATCCACCTAAGCGAACAATTGTAGTTGACCAAATTGAGACGTGCAAACAACTTGTTTTAAATGGTATAGGTTATGCTCTATTACCTTCTACTGTTTTAAAAGAAGTACAGGAAAATATGTATAAAACACCTGTTCAATTAACGAGAGAAACATGGTTATTAACGAGTGAATCGGCAAGACAGTTGAAGCAAGTACAAGCATTTTTAGAAATTATAGAAGAAATTCAAATGGAAAAATAGGATTATTATCTTGCTACTCGCTCTATCGTTTGGTAGAGTAACAGTATAAATGGATTTAGGAGGCAACAAGAATGAAAATGATGGACGCTAACGAAATTATTTCGTTTATTCAAAAAAGTGAAAAGAAAACTCCTGTAAAGGTATACATAAAAGGGGATTTAAAAGAAGTAACATTCCCTGAAACAGTACAAGCATTTGTAAATAAAAAATCCGGTGTATTATTTGGAGAATGGTCTGAAATTAAGACAATTCTTGATGAAAATAACAAGCACATTGTAGACTATGTTGTTGAAAATGACCGTCGCAATTCTGCAATTCCAATGCTTGATTTAAAAGGTATTAAAGCTCGTATTGAGCCAGGCGCGATCATTCGTGATCACGTTGAAATCGGCGACAACGCTGTTATTATGATGAATGCAACAATTAACATCGGTGCTGTAATTGGTGAAGGTTCTATGATCGACATGAACGCAGTACTTGGTGGACGTGCAACTGTCGGTAAAAATTGTCACGTAGGTGCAGGTGCTGTACTTGCAGGTGTAATTGAGCCACCTTCTGCAAAACCAGTTATCGTTGAAGATGATGTTGTAATTGGTGCAAACGTTGTTGTATTAGAAGGAGTTACAGTAGGTAAGGGTGCAGTTGTAGCAGCAGGAGCTGTTGTAACAGAAGATGTACCTCCATATACAGTTGTTGCAGGTACTCCAGCACGTGTAATTAAAGAAATTGATGAGAAGACAAAAGCAAAAACTGAAATTAAACAAGAACTTCGTCAATTAAACCCAGAGAAATAAAAACAAAAAAAGCGTAAGAGCATAAACGGGCTCTTACGCTTTTTATAGATAGAGGTGCAAAAATGACAAAGAGCAAATTCGTCCAAATTCGTAGAGATTTACATAAAATACCGGAGATTGGATTTAAAGAGTGGAAAACACAACAGTATATTTTAGATTATATAGGAACGCTTTCGGATGAATATGTAGAAGTAAAAGTATGGAAAACGGGTGTCATTGTTAAAGTAAATGGGAAAAATCCAGAAAAAATTATAGGCTATCGTGCAGATATAGACGGTTTACCAATTACTGAGGAAACTGGATATGAGTTTGCTTCTGTTCATGATGGAATGATGCATGCATGTGGGCATGATTTGCATACAACAATCGGTTTAGGACTTCTAACAGCAGCTGTAACGGAAAGAATAGATGATGACCTTGTATTCCTATTCCAGCCGGCAGAAGAAGGTCCAGGGGGTGCTCTCCCTATGTTAGAAAGTGAAGAGTTAAGGGAATGGAAACCGAATATTATTCTTGGCCTTCATATTGCACCTGAATACGCTGTAGGAACAATTGCTACAAAAGAAGGGCTGTTGTTTGCAAATACATCTGAGTTATATGTGGATTTAAAAGGGAAAGGTGGACATGCGGCTTATCCGCATACTGCAAATGATATGATTGTTGCAGCAAGTCACCTTGTTACACAGCTTCAATCCGTTATTAGTCGTAATGTGAATCCTCTTGATAGTGCGGTAATTACAATTGGGAAAATAACAGGCGGTACAGTTCAAAATATTATAGCAGAAAAGTCTCGGTTAGAAGGAACGATCCGAACGTTATCAGTGGAATCAATGAGTCGTGTTAAAAGTAGGATTGAGGCAATTGTTGCAGGTATAGAAGCTTCCTTCCAATGTGAAGCGGTTATTGACTACGGAGCGATGTATCATCAAGTGTATAATCACGAAGAGTTAACAAGGGAGTTTATGCAATTTGTACGTGAACAAACGGATATGAATGTTATTACATGTACTGAGGCAATGACAGGTGAAGATTTTGGTTATATGCTTCAAGAGATTCCTGGATTCATGTTTTGGCTTGGGGTAAATTCAGAATATGGTTTACATCACGCGAAATTAAAACCAGATGAAGAAGCGATTGAAAAGGCGATTGTGTGTATAGACCAATATGTAAAGTGGAAAGGGAATAGAAATTAACTCCCACCTTTTTAGGGG
The DNA here is from genome assembly GCF_001884105.1 of Bacillus luti. GTDB lineage: Bacteria > Bacillota > Bacilli > Bacillales > Bacillaceae_G > Bacillus_A > Bacillus_A luti. The sequence goes on from NZ_MACI01000094.1 coordinate 134,087, forward strand.
ACAAAGGCACTTTTGTTATAAGGTGTAAGCACAGCTTATATAGAGTGATTTTAGACATTAGCATACAAAATGAAGGAATGAAAATTCTTTCTTAAAAAGTTTAATTGGTTGTCTTAATAATGAGCAGGGTGAGCCGCTGCTCATTATTAATTATTGCTAATAGGAAAGAGAATTATTTAACTAACTTATATATGTTTACTTTTACTATGAAAAATGTGTAAAATCAATGTGAAACATAGAAAAAAGGGTGGGGAATTACGTGCAAATTAGCAGTGCAATTTTATGTTTTGTCTTATATGCATACGTTATTATTGCGGCGGTTTATTTTGGGATAAGTTTTTATGCCTACCGTTTAGTAGATAATAATGAATATGACGAAACATATAAATGGGTGAAGAGGTATTTATCACCTGTACTAGAAATTATGAATGGGTTTGTGCTCTTTTTATTTATTGGATTAATTGCTTTCTCAACGAGTTTAGTAGGGAATAAAACTACGCTATTTGTATTAGGGATTATTATTTTTATGTTGTTAGGAATCCGGATTGGTAATACAGTGTTTTGGAATGAAAGAAAAATAGATGGTTGGACGGGAATGTTAATCCCGTGTATGCTAGCTGCAATCGTGACGAATATAGAACATGAGTATTATCAATTACACTTTTGGCTTATTATCGTTTTAACAATTCTTTCTGTTTTGTACATAAGTACAGTAGTATTAACATACATTGCACATGAAAAAGGAGATGTTAAAGGGACTCGTTTCTTTAGAGGACGGGCATTATTTTGGAGTGTGCCAACGATGGCTGTTATAGGAATTATTGCGATACTAGTAAATGGATATCAATTTTCTGATTGGCAAATGTTTTTAGAAAATTGGTGGATTTTTATCGTTTCATTTATTGCTTTTTTAGGTGCAACGCATTATTTATTCCATCAACATCATTACAAATGGGCGCTGTTATTTGCATTTACACAGCTTCTATTCGCTTTTTTCGGCCAAGAAACATTATTATTCGTTTTTGAAACATTTAGTTCATTTGGAAATATATTTGTATTTGGCATGTTGCTTGTTGGTATTTCCTTTTATTTACAACAATATTTTTATATGCAAAAACAAAAATAGGAACTATCTACAGGTTTTTGTGGCGCATATAAAGTATGCTACAATGAAAATACATAGTACTTGAAGTTATTGGAGGAATTCCTGTGAGTGAGAAAGAAAAAGAATTTGCTGTCATTGGACTTGGGCGTTTTGGTGGAAGTATTTGTCGGGAACTAGCTCAATTAGGTATGGAAGTAATGGCAATTGATTCAGATGAGGATAAAATTAATGAGTTTGCAAATATAGCCTCGCATGCTGTAATTGCAGATTCAACAGATGAGATGGTATTAAAAAGCCTTGGTATTCGTAATTTTGATCATGTAGTCGTTGCTATTGGAGATAATTTAAATTCAAGTATTTTAACAACATTGATTTTGAAAGAGTTAGGTGTAAAAAATATTACTGTAAAAGCTCAAAATGATTATCATGAAAAAGTGTTAAGTAAAATAGGTGCCGACCACATAGTGCATCCAGAGCGTGATATGGGAAAAAGGATTGCTAATAATATTGCATCAAGTAATGTATTAGACTATCTTGAACTTTCCGATGAGCATAGTATTGTAGAAATCATTGCAAATAAAAAAATTGATGGTCATTCTTTAATTGAATTAGATATTCGTGCGAAGTTTGGATTGAATATTGTAGCAATTAAACGTGGTAAAGAAGTTATTGTATCTCCTCGAGCTACGGAAAATATTCAAGCGGGAGATATATTAATTGTAATTGGTCATGACGATGAAGTAGATCGTTTTAAACATTTTTTAAGATAAATGAAAAGGACAATACCATGAAGGTATTGTCCTTTTTCTTATATTTCCATAATGATTGGTAAAATCATTGGGCGACGTTTCGTTTTCTCATATAGGAATGGTGCCAATGTGTCTGTAATTTCATTTTTAATTTCAGACCATTGTGTTGTTTTACGTTCCATTACTTTTTCTAAATGAGTTGTAATTAATGTTTGAGCGTCGTTGATTAAATCACTGCTTTCGCGCATATAAACGAAACCACGTGAAATGATATCAGGTCCGGCTGCAACTTTAAATTCTTTCATATCAATGCTTACAACTACAATAACAAGCCCTTCTTCAGAAAGGATACGACGATCGCGTAATACGATATTACCGATATCTCCAATACCATTTCCATCGATATAAACAGAGCCAGATGGTATTTTACCAGCTACGCTTGCTTCATCTGAACGTAAGGCAAGAACATCTCCATTATCCATGATGAAACAGTTCTCTTCTGGAATACCGCAATCATTCGCTAATTTCATATGCATACGTTGCATACGATATTCACCATGAATTGGCATGAAATACTTCGGTTTAATTAGACGTAGCATTAGTTTTTGCTCTTCTTGTCCGCCGTGTCCACTCGTATGAATGTTTGACAGCTTACCATGAATTACGTCAGCACCAGCGCGATACAACATGTTAATTGTACGGCTTACACTAATTGTATTACCAGGGATTGGTGAAGAAGAGAAAACAACTGTATCGCCAGGAATAATTTGAATTTGACGATGTGTACCATTAGCGATACGTGAAAGTGCTGCCATTGGCTCACCTTGACTACCTGTACATAAAATAACAACTTTATTAGCTGGTAGTCGGTTTAATTGAGCTGTATCTATAAATGTATCTTTCGGACAGCGAATATAACCGAGATTTTGTCCGATTTCAATCGCTGCTTCCATACTGCGACCAAATACAGCCACTTTCCGATTGTTTTCAACAGCAGCTTCAACAACTTGTTGCAAGCGATGGATATTTGATGCAAAGGTTGCGAAGATAATACGACCTTCTACTTTGCGGAAAATATCTTGAATACTATCACCAACGCGGCGCTCAGACATAGTAAAGTTTGGAACTTCACTATTTGTACTGTCGGATAAGAGACAAAGTACACCGTCTTTTCCGATTTCAGCCATCTTTGTTAAGTCCGCAGGTTCACCGACTGGTGTGAAATCAAATTTGAAATCACCAGTATGAACAACTTGTCCTTGAGGTGTTTTCACAACAACTCCGTACGAATCTGGGATACTGTGAGTTGTACGGAAGAAGGAAACAGATGTCTTTTTAAATTTAATAACATCATCTTCTTGAATTTCATAAAGTTTTGCTTTACGAAGTAATCCGTGCTCTTCTAATTTGTTTTTGATTAGTGCAATTGCTAATTTTCCGCCATAAATCGGAATGTTCACTTGACGTAATAAGTAAGGAATACCACCGATATGATCTTCGTGACCATGTGTAATGAATAATCCTTTAATTTTATCTTCGTTTCGCACAAAATAAGTGTAATCTGGTATTACATAATCGATTCCGAGGAGTTCGTCTTCTGGAAACTTAATTCCAGCGTCAATAATAATAATTTCATCTTGAAATTGAACAGCATATGTATTTTTACCGATTTCACCAAGTCCACCTAAAGCAAAAACGGCAGCTTGATCATTCTTTAGAAATTTCATATGACTATACGATTTCCGCTAATGTTAAATCAGCGTTTTCCTTTTCATATTCAAGATGAGCACCAGTAACAGACTGAACGAACTCGATATTATATGCGAACTTATTTAATTTTTTACGAACATCCTTCTCAGACGTAGCCTCTAAATATAAAACTTTTGTATTTTCACGTACTGGAACCTCAGTCATTTTTTCTTGATAAAATACTTTAAAAATCATTTGGAAAACCTCTCCTTGTCTATGTTTTGCATTATCTGTTACTTATTATAAAGCAAACAGTCACGATTTTCATGTTTTTTCGAATGAGAATGAAGAAAAAGCCCGAAATGGGCACAATTTAAGCGATTGTCTTTTTGCGGACTAGATCATTTAAATAACGCTTGAGCTTTTTCTTCAGCTTCTTCAGCATGATTACTCCTTCCTTCCCTTATTTTAAACATGCATATTACTAGTAAAAACTCCGTCTCTGACATAAGAAAGAGAACAAAAGTTAATTGTGAATCTTGTCCTTTCTCATACAGTGAAAAGTATTCTATAGTAACGATTAGTAGCCGCTAGTTATAGGTATAGTATGAGAAAGAATAGAAAAGAAAATTCATACGAACAAGTATCACATTTTTACTAATATATATATGCAGGTTTCATTAATAAGGTTAGAAAGTGAACGCTTTCTTCACAGATGTTTAATATGTTATACTTTTTTTTGGAATTTGAAAAGTGATAATCAAAATAGGAGTATAGAGTGCCAGAAAGGATTTTGACAAATGAATGATAAAATTGTCTTTTTTGATATTGATGGAACATTATTAGATCACGATAAAAAAATACCGCAATCTACACGAGATGCAGTAAGACAGTTACAAGAAAAAGGTGTGCATGTAGCAATTGCAACAGGGCGTGCGCCATTTATGTTTGAAGATATTCGCAAGGAACTCAATATACATAATTATGTTAGTTTTAATGGTCAGTATGTTGTATTTGAAGATGAAGTAATATTTAATAATCCGTTACATTCAGCTGCCTTGCATAAGTTTACTCAGTTTGCAAAAGAAGAAGGGTATCCACTCGTATATCTTGATCATCAAGATATGAGAGCATCAGTGGAATATCATGATTATGTGAAAGAAGGATTCGGAAGCTTAAATTTTGAGCATCCAGCATATGAACCGGATTTTTATGAGAAACGTAATATTTATCAAACACTTCTTTTCTGCGAAGTAAATGAAGAGGAAAAGTTTATTAATCAGTACCCAGATTTTCATTTTATTCGTTGGCATGCGTATTCAATGGATATTATTCCAAATGGTGGTTCTAAGGCAAAAGGAATTGAGAAATTTATTGAGAAATTAGGGTTTAACCGTGAACAAGTGTATGCATTTGGAGATGGATTAAATGATTTGGAAATGATTGAAGCAGTTGGGACAGGTATTGTGATGGGAAATGGTCATGAAGATCTGAAAAAACTTGCGAATTATGTAACAAAGGATGTTAGTGAAGACGGTATATATCATGGATTAAAATGGGCTGAATTGCTATAAGTGAATATGGAACCCATTTCATACAATAAAAAGGCGGAAGTTTAACTTCCGCCTTTTTATCCTGCTATTTGCGGCCAGAAAGACTCCCACCTAAAAATTCGGTACGTGCTAATAATCAGAGTGGATGGACACCTCTCTCTGATTAAAGTTTCACCTTAATTATTATCGCTCCAAAGGTTTGGATTCATCGGGAGCGGCAAATGGATTCTCTTTATTAATATGGTCATAGAACATAACCCCATTTAAATGGTCGATTTCATGCTGGAATACGATTGCTGGCAAACCTTTTAAACGTAATTTAACTTCTTCTCCGTTAATAGATGTTGCTTTCACTGTAATCCTTGTGTAACGAGGGACATAGCCTGGTACGTCGCGGTCTACAGAAAGACAGCCTTCCCCATTTTGTAAATATGTACGTTCAACAGAATGACTAATAATTTTTGGGTTAAATAATGCATGGCTATATAACGTGCCGTTCGTATCAGTTACATGAACCGCAATCATTTTCTTTGAAATCCCGATTTGCGGAGCTGCTAATCCGATTCCAGGGCGTAGACTATATTTTTCAGCCATTTCAGGATCTTGGCTATTTATTACAAATTCAATCATTTCTTTAAGGGTATTTGTATCTTCTTCGCTCGCTGGTATTACTACCTCTTCTGCAACGTTTCGTAAAATAGGGTCTCCCTCGCGAATGACATCTTTCATTGTAAGCATATGTAATCTCTCCTTTCCCCTTTAGTCTACCAAAGGAGCTGAAAAAAGTCATCGACAAGTAGGGGAAGCGTTTTGGAAAGCGTTCTGCTATAGAATATGTATGTAATACAAAGAAAAGACGGCAAAGCCGTCTGTTTCTTTCCATAGTTGTTTCATTTTACATTAGCGAATGCAAGCAGCACCAACGATAATTAAAAGAATAAACAACACAACGATTAAGGCGAAGCCGCGTCCAGACCCGCCACAAGAACCGCCATAACCGTAGGAAGGATATGAACAAGTTGGATAGCAATATGAGTATCCGTACATGAGATGACCTCCTTTATCATTTCCCGCTAATACTGCGGTTACTATAATGTATGGAGGGAAGAGTAGAAATGTATGGGTAATTACCTATAAAAGGAAGAAGAGTTTGTATATTTTTGCTAAGAAGAGAGAAAAACTAAAGAGAATTAAATCGTTTACATATTATTCTAAGAGAAAAAACAAGTTAAAAAGGGAATAATATAACAGTAGGTTAATGCTTACTAATACAGATGTGAAAAATAAAAACACGTTTGTGTAGAAGAGACCTGCAGATTATTTATAAAAAAACGTATTCAAAGTAATTGACATCGTAATTAGAATAGTTGTAAACTAAAAAACGTGATCAAGATTGTATTAATATGTTTCTGAAAAAACATTAGTACAGATTGTTAGGTACACAAAATTATTCTCAACCGACAAATAAATTTGTTGGTTTACATTGTTGCGTTTTCAGTCTAGCCAATAGATAGTGAAAGCGTTTCAGAATATGGTTCAAGAGAGGAAGAGGTGAACGGAATGGGTACTAAAACAAAAAAGACCCTATTTAATGTTGATGAGCAAATGAAAGCTATCGCAGCTCAATTTGAAACATTACAAATTTTAAATGAAAAAGGCGAAGTTGTGAATGAAGCAGCTATGCCTGAATTATCTGATGATCAATTAAAAGAATTAATGCGCCGTATGGTGTATACTCGCGTACTAGATCAACGTTCTATTTCTTTAAACCGTCAAGGACGTTTAGGTTTCTACGCACCAACAGCTGGACAAGAGGCTTCTCAATTAGCAAGTCATTTCGCACTTGAAGCAGAAGATTTCATCTTACCAGGATATCGTGATGTGCCACAATTAGTATGGCACGGTTTACCATTATACCAAGCATTCTTATTCTCTCGTGGACATTTCATGGGTAACCAAATGCCTGAGAACGTAAATGCACTTGCTCCACAAATCATCATCGGTGCGCAAATCATCCAAACTGCTGGTGTTGCGTTAGGTATGAAACTACGTGGTAAAAAATCTGTTGCAATTACTTACACTGGTGACGGTGGTGCTTCACAAGGTGACTTCTACGAAGGTATGAACTTCGCAGGTGCTTTCAAAGCTCCAGCGATCTTCGTTGTACAAAACAACCGTTATGCAATCTCTACTCCAGTAGAAAAGCAATCTGCAGCTAAAACTGTAGCACAAAAAGCAGTAGCAGCAGGTATTTACGGAATTCAAGTAGACGGTATGGATCCATTAGCTGTATACGCAGCAACTGCTTTCGCTCGTGAGCGTGCAGTAAACGGCGAAGGCCCTACTTTAATCGAGACTTTAACATTCCGTTACGGTCCACATACAATGGCTGGTGATGACCCAACTCGTTACCGTACAAAAGATATCGAGAACGAATGGGAACAAAAAGATCCAATCGTACGCTTCCGTGCATTCTTAGAAAACAAAGGCTTATGGTCTCAAGAAGTTGAAGAGAAAGTAATCGAAGAAGCGAAAGAAGATATCAAACAAGCAATTGCTAAGGCTGACCAAGCTCCAAAACAAAAAGTTACTGATTTAATGGAAATCATGTACGAAAAAATGCCTTACAACTTAGCTGAACAATATGAAATTTACAAAGAAAAGGAGTCGAAGTAAGCCATGGCTCAAATGACAATGATTCAAGCAATCACTGATGCTTTACGCGTTGAAATGAAAAATGACCCTAACGTACTTGTGTTTGGTGAAGACGTTGGTGTAAACGGCGGTGTATTCCGTGCTACTGAAGGTTTACAAGCTGAATTTGGTGAAGATCGTGTAATGGATACTCCACTTGCAGAGTCTGGTATTGGTGGACTTGCAGTTGGACTTGCATTAGAAGGTTTCCGTCCAGTTCCAGAAATCCAATTCTTCGGTTTCGTTTTTGAAGTAATGGATTCAATTTCTGGCCAATTAGCTCGTATGCGTTACCGTTCTGGTGGACGTTGGACTGCTCCAGTAACAGTTCGTTCTCCATTCGGTGGCGGTGTTCATACTCCTGAACTACATGCTGATAGCTTAGAAGGATTAGTGGCTCAACAACCTGGTCTAAAAGTTGTTATTCCATCTACTCCATACGATGCAAAAGGTCTTTTAATCTCTGCGATTCGTGACAACGATCCAGTTATCTACTTAGAGCATATGAAATTGTACCGTTCATTCCGTCAAGATGTACCAGAAGGCGAATACACAATTGATTTAGGTAAAGCTGATATCAAACGTGAAGGTACAGATGTATCTGTTATCGCTTACGGTGCTATGGTTCACGCTGCATTAAAAGCTGCTGAAGAACTTGAAAAAGAAGGTATCTCTTTAGAGGTTGTTGACTTACGTACAGTTCAACCATTAGATATCGAAACAATCATCGCTTCTGTTGAAAAAACAGGCCGCGTAGTTGTAGTTCAAGAAGCACAAAAACAAGCTGGTATTGCAGCTAACGTTGTAGCGGAAATTAACGACCGTGCAATCTTAAACTTAGAAGCTCCAGTTGTACGTGTTGCAGCTGCTGATACAGTATTCCCATTCTCTCAAGCTGAGAGCGTATGGTTACCAAACCACAAAGATATTGTTGAAGCTGTTAACAAAGTAATGAACTTCTAATTTTTAGCTTTTCATGTGCAAAAGAAATCAGCACATGCTGGTTTCTTTTGTACATATTCCATAATAATGAAATGAATCAGGGGGCTGAATTCCGTGGCATTTGAATTTAAACTACCAGATATCGGTGAAGGTATCCACGAAGGTGAAATCGTAAAATGGTTTATTAAACCAGGCGATGAAGTAAACGAAGACGATGTACTTCTTGAAGTACAAAATGATAAAGCAGTAGTAGAAATCCCTTCTCCTGTTAAAGGTAAAGTACTTGAAGTACTTGTAGAAGAAGGAACAGTTGCAATTGTAGGAGATACATTAATTAAATTTGATGCTCCTGGATATGAAAACCTTAAATTTAAAGGTGACGATCATGATGAAGCTCCAAAAGCTGAAGAAGCAGCAGTAGAAGCTCCAGCAGCGGAAGCTACTCCAGCAGCAACTGCAGAAGTAGTAAATGAGCGCGTAATCGCTATGCCATCTGTTCGTAAATATGCTCGTGAAAACGGCGTAGACATTCATAAAGTAGCTGGTTCTGGTAAGAACGGCCGTATCGTTAAAGCTGACATCGATGCATTTGCAAATGGTGGACAAGCAGTAGCAGCAACTGAGGCTCCAGCAGCAGTAGAAGCTACTCCAGCAGCAGCGAAAGAAGAAGCACCAAAAGCACAACCAATCCCAGCTGGTGAATATCCAGAAACTCGTGAGAAAATGAGTGGTATCCGTAAAGCGATTGCAAAAGCAATGGTTAACTCTAAGCATACAGCTCCTCACGTAACATTAATGGATGAAGTTGATGTAACTGAGCTTGTTGCTCACCGTAAGAAGTTCAAAGCTGTTGCAGCTGACAAAGGTATTAAATTAACTTACCTTCCATACGTTGTTAAAGCTTTAACATCTGCATTACGTGAATACCCAATGTTAAACACTTCTTTAGACGATGCATCTCAAGAAGTAGTTCATAAACATTACTTCAACATCGGTATCGCAGCTGATACAGACAAAGGTCTATTAGTACCAGTTGTTAAAGATACAGATCGCAAGTCTATCTTCACTATTTCTAACGAGATTAATGATCTTGCTGGTAAAGCACGTGACGGTCGTTTAGCTCCGGCTGAAATGAAAGGTGCTTCTTGCACAATTACAAACATTGGTTCTGCAGGTGGACAATGGTTCACTCCAGTTATCAACCACCCAGAAGTAGCAATCCTTGGTATCGGCCGTATCGCTGAGAAGCCAGTTGTGAAAAACGGTGAAATCGTTGCAGCTCCAGTATTAGCATTATCTCTAAGCTTTGACCATCGTTTAATTGACGGCGCAACTGCTCAAAAAGCATTAAACCAAATTAAACGTCTATTGAATGACCCACAATTATTAGTAATGGAGGCGTAATAACAATGGTAGTAGGAGATTTCCCAATTGAATTAGATACAGTCGTTGTTGGTGCAGGTCCTGGTGGATACGTTGCGGCAATTCGTGCAGCACAATTAGGTCAAAAGGTAGCAATCATCGAAAAAGCTAACCTTGGTGGCGTATGCTTAAACGTTGGATGTATTCCTTCAAAAGCGTTAATCAATGCAGGTCATCGTTATGAGAATGCAATGCATTCTGATGACATGGGTATCACTGCAGAGAACGTAAAAGTTGACTTTACAAAAGTTCAAGAATGGAAAAACGGCGTAGTTAAGAAATTAACTGGCGGTGTTGAAGGCCTTCTTAAAGGTAACAAAGTTGAAATCATTCGCGGTGAAGCTTACTTCGTAGATGCTAACACTTTACGCGTAATGACTGAAGATGCAGCTCAAACTTACACGTTTAAAAATGCTGTTCTTGCAACTGGTTCTACACCAATCGAAATTCCAGGATTCAAATACTCTAAACGTGTTATCAACTCTACAGGCGCTTTAAGCTTACCTGAAATTCCTAAAAAACTTGTTGTAATCGGCGGCGGTTACATCGGTATGGAATTAGGAACTGCATATGCTAACTTCGGTACAGAAGTTACTGTAGTAGAAGCTGGTGACGAAATCTTAGCTGGTTTCGAAAAAGCTATGAGCTCTGTTGTTAAACGTGCTCTTCAAAAGAAAGGTAACGTAAATATCCATACAAAAGCTATGGCTAAAGGCGTTGAAGAAACAGAAACTGGCGTAAAAGTTAGCTTTGAAGTTAAAGGTGAAATCCAAACTGTAGAAGCAGATTACGTATTAGTAACTGTAGGTCGTCGTCCAAACACTCAAGAAATCGGTCTTGAGCAAGTTGGAGTTAAAATGACTGACCGCGGCATCATCGAAATTGATGAGCAATGTCGTACAAACGTACCAAACATCTATGCAATCGGTGATATCGTTCCTGGACCACCATTAGCTCACAAAGCTTCTTACGAAGGTAAAGTAGCTGTTGAAGCAATTAGTGGCCATGCATCAGCAATCGATTACATCGGAATTCCTGCAGTATGCTTCACTGATCCAGAATTAGCATCTGTTGGTTACACTAAGAAACAAGCAGAAGAAGCAGGAATGACAGTAGCTGTATCTAAGTTCCCATTCGCTGCAAACGGTCGTGCGTTATCATTAAACAGCACTGACGGTTTCCTACAACTTGTAACACGTAAAGAAGACGGTCTTCTTGTAGGTGCTCAAGTTGCAGGTGCAGGCGCTTCTGATATTATCTCTGAGATTGGTTTAGCTATCGAAGCTGGAATGACAGCAGAAGATATCGCTCAAACAATCCACGCTCACCCAACATTAGGTGAGATCACAATGGAAGCAGCTGAAGTTGCTCTTGGAATGCCAATTCACATTGTAAAATAAATAATGAAAAAAAGCGTCTCTTAAATTTTAGAGACGCTTTTTTATTTTCTATTTTAAATGGATATATTTCTTTACTTGCACTAGTGTTCTTGCAACGAAATAGAACAATAGCGGCATTTAGTTCTTTAAGAGCCTTTATAAGGTTATTAATTTCTGCAAAACGTAGATTAATAAAAGTGTTTGTTTGAATTCTTGTACGAATAAAGGATAAGTTGCATTTACATAAGAATCTTTAATAATGACAACATGCAGTTTGTTTTGCATATAAATAGTTATGAGCCTAACAAATACTAGAAGAATAGAGAATAAAAGTCTTAAATAATTGATACACATAGAAGCATATTTTGAAATATAGAGAGGATCAGGCTGAATTATATAATAGAAGGGATATATGAGGAGGTAACGCTATGAAAACTACGCTAGTTTCATTTTTGCACCTAGTTTTATGGAGTGGATTTTCAGCAGTGTTATTATTATCAAGTCGTGATAAACTTCATTATAAAATTTTTCTTTTTCTCATATTTGTTTACTTAGCGTATGTAATAGCGTATTTCATACTAAGTGCAAGGAGAAAAGCGATATTTCTTACTTGCACAAATAGTATGGTTTTTTTAATCATTTATTTTTGTTTTTAAATTAACGTTTATAGAAATACATTGTTCTTCCATTAAATAATTGTAACTCTCCTTCTAATTTCTTCGCTAGAAAACGACTAAATTCATTTGCTTTACCTTTATCGCCAAATGTTGCTGTAGTAGGTAAAGAAATTTGAATGAAAGACTGCTCTTTTTCTATTCCAATTCCTACATAAATCGAATCATATCGATCGTGACTCGATTGGAGTTTTAACGTTGTCATTGATGTATCTAATATTTCATAAGGAAAAGCTGTATTTGTATAAGCATAATTAATTTGATCGCCAGTCCTGGCAGTGACGGTTTTATAGTTATCAAAAAGGTGTTTTACATCCTCTATTGAAACAGATTGTTGATTGGAATTAGGTACAAGCGTAATAAAGGCATGTTGCATATAAGTTCCCCCTAATTTAGTAGAATACTATCATTCTACATCATACTGAATTTTTTGACAATTAAAAGGAGTATTACTTTTTTTGTTTAATATAGTATGAGATAGGATAGGTGATCTAGAAAGGTGGAAGCCGATGTTTGAAAAATTGTATGATGAGCATGAAAGTGTGAAGGTACGATTTTTGGGGTTTATGACACATGATACGCGTTATGATTTTGGGGTTATTTATACAAATATGTTTTTTGGGAAGCCACTCATTGTTTGTATGCAGACGGGAAGGTCTACTTTGCTTGGACAAGATGATGTGGAGAATGTTCAATATATGCAGGAAATTTTTAAGTTAGGGTCGGAAGAGGAAGCGATGGAGTTAGCTCAGTTTTTCAAATTTCTTGTTCCGTCTACTTCTTTACATGCGGAGTATGAAGAATAATTAACGAGAAACAGTCGTACGTATGATTATGGCTGTTTTTTTGTTTGAATATCGCATACTAATTAAATTTTAAAATATTTAATGTGTTATACTAAAAACCTATTGACGTAAAAAGTATAACATATTAAAATAAAGACAGAAAGTTAAGCGGTTACAAAAAGTTTTTGGGATTATAAACTTAGGGGGAAATGGAAAATGGGAACAATCGTATGTCAAGATTGTGAAGGTACAATTGCACACTTCGAGGATGAGAAAGTAACGGTACTTTACGGGAAATGTGGATCTTGCGGATGTGATCACACAGAGCATACAAAAGCCCAATAATTGATAAGAAATGGACAGCTAAAAGTTTTTAGGACCATAAACTTAGGGGGAAATGAAACATGGGAACAATCGTATGTCAAGTATGCGAAGGAACAATCGCGCATTTTGAAGATGAGAAAACGACAGTACTTTATGGGAAATGTGGTACAAATTGTGATTGTGCTAGTAGAGATAACGCGAAAGCTTAATGATAAATAAGTAGATTACTAATAAAACTCAGGGGGAAATGAAACATGGGAACAATCGTATGCCAAGTATGTGAAGGAACAATTGCACATTTTGAAGATGAAAAATCAACAGTATTATATGGGAAATGTGGATCTCATTGCGAGTGTAACCATAAAGAACATAAAAAAGCTTAATAATAAGAAAGAGCGCCTACATATGTAGGC
>NZ_MACI01000095.1 GCF_001884105.1 Bacillus luti
CTAATTGGGATAAACCCTATGGCTGTTTGTGGTGTGTTTGGAGAAGCGTAGTGACTCATTAGACGGCTATCGATACGAGTAATCGTATCAGTCAAAAAAGCTGAAATAAAAGCGTAAGGGACTCTTCGTTCATTTAATGAGTAGATAATTTCTTCTTTTGTTTTTACACCTACGCCATGTCCGTAAAAAAAGAAGTTTCCTAGATAGATTGTGTTTTCTCCTTGCCACTCGATCGTAGCTGGATTCACTTGTGGATTTTTAAAATAAACGAGATCGCCTGGAACAAGATCGCCCCCTGTTTTTGTTATGAGTTTTAAATCTTGATCGTAGTCCCATGTATAAAGTAAAAGGTTAGCAAATAGGCGGTTGAAAGTTTCTTCCTCATATAATGATAGTAAAGCTTTGTAAAAAATAATTATCATAGCGGTTGCGCATTCAGTTCCATATAGTTTACCGTTTTTGAAAATATCTTGGATGGCAATAGAAGGTGGAATGTTTGAGAGGAGCTGGAACCCTCCTAGTGATGTTCTTTTCCAAAACTGGGGGTTGCAAAAAGATTGTTGGAACGTACGAAATTGAAATCCACTTTGAAAAAGTTCTAATGCAGAGATAATAATATTAACGCGTAAATTTAAATCAAAGCTGAGTTCATCAGCTGTTCGGAAGGAATAAACTTCTTGATTTCCCGCCATTATGGATAAAATTTGTTGCTTCTCAGCTGCAAATGGCTCATATTCATTTGTGATATAAGGGTGTACAATAGAACGGCCTATTACAATCATAATGGTATCCCCACCTATATGTTACAGATTTCGTGATACAGGAAAGCCCCATATAGGACTTTAGTCCGCCTTTTGGCATAGGATGAAAGTATCGCTTGTTTATAGAAAAACATTTATATATTCGGTACATATTAACTATAGACAAATACAAGTCTTTAAAACGCCAATATGTTCTTTGAAAAAAGATATCGTAGGGAGCTCGATAGTCGGATTCACGTTATCGGTAAAATGATATGATATGTGTCGTCAAGAACAAGACGCTAAAACACCTGAACACGAATCTGTACGGTATGGTGATAGAACGGTAGCTCACGAACCTATAAGGCGTGTCGTGAGAGTAGTGATGGCACACCGCAATCTTGCACGTTAGCGATACTAGAAATGGACATCGCCTGTTGGAGCAAGAATCCCGCTAACGTTAGTCAGCTTGCCCTAGGAAGGGTGGGAGTGTCAAATTCTTTAATATCGTATGAAAAAAAGAAAAAAAGGTGAAAGAAAAGCCTATCAAATGATAGGCTTGTACTCTTTAATGACACGTAATGTTTGCAATGTCATATCTTCAGGACCTTGTACAGGTAAACCTGCTTCTAAATTTTTACGAATATACTCTAAGTTATCTTGTGTAATAATTTCCCCCGGAGTAAAGATTGGAATCCCTGGTGGATAAACCATAACAAAATCAGCTATAATACGACCCGCTGCATTTTCAAATGGAATGACTTCTGTTTCTGAATAAAAAGCATCTCGAGGAGAAAGTGCTAGCACCGGTATTTCCGGAATTTCTACTTGTACTTGAACACCTTTATCTGCCCTATTACTAAATGTTGCTGCTAAATCTTGTAATGCTGTAATAAGTGTATTTGTTTCACTTTCTGTATCTCCAAAAGTGATAAGGCATAGTATGTTGTATAAATCTGAGAGTTCTACTTCAATGTTATAGTGCTCTCTAAGCCATACTTCAGCCTGATGGCCGGTAATACCTAAATCTTTTACAGATACAATTATCTTTGTAGGATCATAGTTAAAAGTAGCGTCTGTACCTAACATTTCTTTTCCAGGACAGTAAAGATGCTCAATAGCATTTATAGCATCACGAACATGTTCAGCTAATTGTATTGTTTGTTCTATAAGCGCTTTTCCTTCTGTAGCGAGACGTTTTCTAGCAACATCAAGTGATGCTAACAAAATGTAAGAAGTTGATGTAGTCGTAAGCATGCTAATAATAGATTGGACATGTTTTACGTTCACAAGGCCTTCCTTCACATTAAGAATAGAACTTTGAGTTAAAGAACCTCCTAATTTGTGAACACTTGTTGCTGCCATGTCTGCACCGGCTTGCATCGCTGACATTGGCAATTCATCATGGAAATGAATATGAACACCATGAGCTTCATCGACTAGTACAGGGATATCGTATGAATGTGCTAATTGTACAATCTGTTCTAAGTCTGCAGCAAAGCCGAAGTATGTTGGATTAATAACAAGTAAGCCTTTCGCATCTGAGTGCTCTTCAAGTGCCTTTTTGACAGATTGAATTGTGATTCCGTGTGAAATTCCAAGTTTTGGATCGATCTCAGGATGCATGAAAATCGGTTTTGCACCTGAGAAAATAATCGCTGACATTACTGATTTATGCACGTTCCGTGGTACTAGGATTTTGTCACCAGGACCGCAAACGCTCATCACCATTGTCATAATTGCGCCACTTGTACCTTGAATAGAAAAGAAAGTATGATCTGCACCAAATGCAGCGGCGGCTAAATCCTGTGCTTCTTTAATCATACCTTTTGGATGATGTAAATCATCGAGCGGCGCAATATTAATTAAATCAATTGCTAATGCATTATGCCCAATAAATTCGCGAAATGTAGGATCCATGCCTTGTCCTTTTTTGTGGCCAGGAATATGGAATTGAATTGGATTTCGCTTACTGTGCTCAACTAAAGCGGTAAACAATGGTGTTTCGTATTGGGACAATCTATACACCCCTTCTTCTTCATAATATTTAGTATAATTTGTTTTATATAATCCTGTTCTAAAAAAGCTAAGTTCTTTTTCAGAGTGAGGCTTGTTTTTCTGCCATTCCAAAAAGCTTTTTTGAGATGGTAGGTTCACTTTATTTTCTATAAAACAAAAGCATTATATCACCAATAATTATAGATGTATAGAAAAAAATATTTTTAAGGTGAGTATGTTTAAAAGTTAGGTTCAATGAATGAATAGAGGAAGACAATTCCATTAAAATGAATAAATAGTGTATAATGCAAAGTGTCTATAGGGAAGAAGAAAAAAATCTCTTCAAGATAGCATATTGAAATAAGAAGAAATGATAAATGAGGTGCAAAATGGAATATCAATATCCGTTAGATTATGATTGGTCAAATGAGGAAATGGTTGCAATTGTGAAGTTTTATGAAGCAATTGAGAAAGCATATGAAAAAGGAATTATGAGAGAGGAATTAATGGGATTGTATCGTCGTTTTAAAGAGATTGTTCCATCGAAAGCAGAAGAAAAGAAAATTGATAAAGAGTTTCAAGAAGTAAGTGGATATTCTATATATCATGCCATTCAAAGAGCTAAAGAAGTCGAAGAACAAAAGCTTGTGAAAATGTAAAAAATATTTTGAAAAATAAAAACTGAAGTGATATAATGTGATAACAACTAAAAACGGACAATATAAATTGTCCGTTTTCTACTATCGATTACAAAGTGCATATAAAGGAAGGAGTGATTGCATCGTAGATTCAATCTTAGCAAGGAATTGTTCGTTGGTCATTGCTGAAAACTCCTCTGGTGATATATGAATACCAACTAATAATTCTGCTTTTTTCACAGTAGCTAAACGTTCAATCATCTTTTGTAAGTCTTCTGTTTCAAGTGTTTTATGCAATTTTACACTCGGTTTAGTATGGTCAATGGACCAAACGAAATTATTTGGAATATTTGTTTTTAAATCATTTAAATGTTCTAAGAAGGCGTGAGCCGTCTCCACTTTTTGTGGACACTCATAGATTAAACCAAAGTATATGAAGGCATGAGTACCCCATAATCCAATTTGGAAATGTGGTAACATTTTATATCCGCGTTTATTTGTTGAAAAAGCAACCCAAGTATCATTTGGTGGATTGACTTTACGACGTGCGTGTTTTGCTACATGATAGAAAAAGTTTTCATCAGTTTGTTTGGATAAATACTCTGCAAACTGTTCCCCTAAAGCTTCTAGCTTAGGATGAATATTCGTTTTAATTGCACTCATTCGTTCTTCGAGACCATCAACTGTAAAGACCTCAAAATCAGTTGATTTGAATGTTTGTAGTGTCATGATTGTTCCTCCAACTCCTATTTTGCTTTTATTTTAGCATAGCTTGTACTATTCATAAAAAAAACAGCACAAAAAAATTTAAATAAAAAAATATAATTTTGTTGCATAGATGATTTATCCAACATAGTATAGTATAAAACAAAAAATCAGAAAATTGAATTAATTCTAGTCCGAGGGCAGACGAATATTGGGAGGAGGCAAATAATATGAGACAGGTGATTAATGCGTTAAAGAGAACAGATGCTGAAAAGAGGATTCCGGTGCTACGTTTGGAGCTAGATTATGAATTAGCAACATTATATGATGCGATGATGGAAGACGATAAGCAGAAAAAAGAAGAGTGTGTACAAAAGTTAGAAGTGTTAAGACTTGAAATGATTCGTTTAGAAGCGTAATAATAGTATATGTATAAAAAATTAGTTGGTGCGAACCTTATAAAGGGTTCGTTTTTTCTGTGAACAGTAAAGATCGGAGTGTTTAAACATGCACGAGGTATGGAAAGACATTGATACACACGCGAAACAATGGATTCGAGACGCAGGAGAGCGTTTAATGTTATCGATGAAAAAAGCACTTATTATAGAAACAAAATCAAATGCAGCAGATTTAGTAACAAATATGGATCGAGAAACGGAGCAGTATTTAATTGGGAAAATTAAAGAAACATACCCGGAACATTATATTTTAGGTGAAGAAGGTTACGGAGATGAGGTTACTTCATCTGATGGGGTTGTTTGGTTAATTGATCCAATTGATGGCACGATGAACTTTGTTCATCAAAAAAGAAATTTCGCAATCTCAATTGGGATTTATGAGAACGGTATCGGAAAAATTGGCCTAATCTATGATCCAGTGCATGATGAATTATATCATGCTGTACAGGGGGAAGGGGCTTTTTGTAATGATGTATCTATTCCCATGTTGGAAGAGGGTACAGTAGAACAAGGAATCATTGCTCTAAATGCAATTTGGCTTACTGACAACCGATTGCTTAATATGGAAAAAATGATGAAGCTTGTTAAGAAAGCGAGAGGTACGAGGTCATATGGTTGCGCAGCATTAGAAATGGTATATGTTGCAACGGGCAGAATAGATGCATATGTAACACCGAGGTTATCACCATGGGATTTTGGTGGGGGACAAATAATAGTAGAGGAAGTTGGAGGAAAGGTGACAACATTCTCCGGAACTCCACTTTCTATCGTAGAGAAGAGCAGCGTGTTAGTTGGAAAGCCGGGCGTATATGAAGAAATATTACCATTCGTATCGCAATAACAAAAAAAGTAAGAGGCTATTAAAGGAGCTTCTTACTTTTTAACGTTATTGCGATTTACGCATTTTTCTTTTTGTTACAAAACCGTATCCAACTGTAACAAATGTGCCGATAATGCAAATAATAATACCGATGGGACTATTTTCAGCAACCATAATACCGATACCGATTAAGAAAATAACACCGATAATTGCAGTTAATAAAAAGCGATATTGAATGTGTTCCATTTCTTCACCCTCCAATCTCATTTTACTTTCACAAAAGTAAGAATACAACTATATTTTCATTCTTGATTTTATTTTGATTGCCATTGTATCCCCTTCGCTCTTATAATAGAGAAGGATTAAAAAGACATTAGGAGTTGGACATGTTGAAAAAACGACAAGATTTACGAAATATAGCAATTATTGCCCACGTTGACCATGGTAAAACAACACTTGTTGACCAGTTATTACGTCAAGCGGGGACGTTCCGTGCGAATGAACATATTGAAGAACGCGCAATGGACTCAAACGATCTAGAAAGAGAACGTGGTATTACAATTTTAGCGAAGAATACTGCGATTCACTATGAAGATAAAAGAATTAACATTTTAGATACACCTGGTCACGCTGACTTCGGTGGAGAAGTAGAACGTATCATGAAAATGGTTGATGGTGTTCTACTTGTTGTTGATGCATATGAAGGTTGTATGCCACAAACACGATTTGTTTTAAAGAAAGCTCTTGAGCAAAACTTAACTCCAATCGTTGTTGTAAACAAAATTGACCGTGACTTCGCTCGCCCTGATGAAGTAGTTGATGAAGTAGTTGATTTATTCATCGAACTTGGTGCAAACGAAGATCAATTAGAGTTCCCAGTTGTATTTGCATCAGCAATGAACGGGACAGCAAGCTTAGATTCAAATCCAGCAAATCAAGAAGAGAATATGAAATCATTGTTTGACACAATTATTGAACATATTCCAGCACCAGTTGATAACAGCGAAGAGCCACTTCAATTCCAAGTAGCACTTCTTGATTATAATGACTATGTTGGTCGTATCGGGGTTGGACGCGTATTCCGTGGTACAATGAAAGTAGGACAACAAGTTGCATTAATGAAAGTTGACGGAACTGTAAAACAATTCCGTGTAACGAAATTATTTGGTTACATTGGATTAAAACGTCAAGAAATTGAAGAAGCAAAAGCTGGAGATTTAGTAGCTGTTTCAGGTATGGAAGACATTAACGTAGGTGAAACAGTATGTCCGGTTGAGCATGAAGAGGCTTTACCATTATTACGTATTGATGAGCCAACACTACAAATGACATTCCTTGTAAATAACAGCCCATTTGCAGGTCGTGAAGGTAAATTCATTACATCTCGTAAAATTGAAGAGCGTCTTCGTTCACAATTAGAAACAGATGTAAGTTTACGTGTAGATAATACAGATTCTCCTGATGCGTGGATCGTATCTGGACGTGGGGAATTACATTTATCTATCCTAATTGAAAACATGCGTCGTGAAGGTTATGAACTACAAGTATCTAAGCCTGAAGTAATTATTAAAGAAGTTGATGGCGTAAGATGTGAGCCTGTAGAGCGCGTGCAAATCGATGTACCTGAAGAATACACTGGTTCTATTATGGAATCTATGGGTGCACGTAAAGGTGAAATGTTAGATATGGTGAATAACGGAAACGGTCAAGTTCGCCTTACTTTCATGGTTCCAGCACGTGGTTTAATTGGTTACACAACAGAATTCTTAACATTAACTCGTGGTTACGGTATTTTAAACCATACATTCGATTGCTACCAACCAGTACACGCTGGACAAGTTGGTGGACGTCGCCAAGGTGTTCTAGTTTCACTTGAAACAGGAAAAGCATCACAATACGGTATTATGCAAGTTGAAGACCGTGGTGTAATTTTCGTTGAACCAGGTACAGAAGTATATGCTGGTATGATTGTCGGAGAACACACTCGTGAGAACGACTTAACAGTTAACGTTGTGAAAATGAAACAACAAACTAACATTCGTTCTGCGACGAAAGATCAAACTTCAACAATGAAAAAACCACGCTTAATGACTTTAGAAGAGTCATTAGAGTACTTAAACGATGATGAGTTCTGTGAAGTAACTCCAGAATCAATTCGTTTACGTAAAAAGATTCTTGATAAGAGCGAGCGTGAAAGAGCTGCTAAGAAAAAGAAATCTGTAGAAGCGTAAAATATTAGAACAGCTACCTTTAATTAGGGTAGCTGTTTTTTTATGTTTATTTTTTAGAATATTTACTCTTTTTTGTGGACAGTATTTTTTTCACGGGTTACTCTTGTATTAAGTACATAAATGAATTTTTTTGAGAAGGGGGGAGAAATAGTGTTAGAAAGAATGTCGTTTTTTGCGAAATTATGTAAAGTTGATGTAAATCCAGAACTAGGGATGTGGTTATTGTATGGCATTATTATTATATTAAGTGCACTTGTGTATAATTTAGGATTTGCAAGGAAATTATCGATAATAAAAAATATAGTGATATATATATCGTTAGTGATTGGATGTACGGTTTTAACTTTCTTTGCAGTTTTTTTACCTGTTGGTGAGGGACTTGTTGTGGCGGCAATTGTACTTGGGATGTATAGACTGCGTTTACGCCAAGCGAAGCAACAAAAAGCAGGATGAGAAGGGAGTGTTTTCATGCGTTCAGTACAAGATGCGCTATATAATTGGTTAACAATTAAAACAGTCGCGGAAGCACGTCCAGATGATCGCGCTGCAGAAGAAACGTATTTGTTATTTCAAAATATGATATATGAAGAATACAAATTAAGAAATGTAGCAGTTCAGAAGAACGAGGAAATGTATTTGATTACATATGAATTGAATGAGGAAAGAAAATCTGCGAGATTTCCGTTAGAAGCTATTGATTGTTTTCTGGATCAGATGAATCGTGAACCTGAAAAATATAAATAAGTCCTTATCTATGTGATTAAGGACTTATTTATATTTTACCAATCGTCTTCTACCTTTTTATCACGGTATAGTCGGAAATTACCACTTGCATGACGTTCCATTGTACGTTCTGCAATTCGTTCCGAACATTCCATGCACATATATGTATGAATAGGGCGATTACGCAGTTTTTTTGCCATAGGATTTTCATCATCTAACATATCTTTTTTATCACAAATCATACATTTGACTCTCATTTCGTCACCTCAATACGGATTCTATCAGTATAAGTATATCATGGAAGTGTAATGTTTTTGAATAATAGCAGGAAAAAATAATATTTTCGCAATTCGAAAAATAAGTTATGATAAGGATATACTAAGTATATTTGGAGGTGGAAATATGGCGAATGTAGTAGAGCCTACATTAACAGATGATTTAGTACAAACATTACGTAAAGAATGCATTGTTATGGTAGCAACAACAGATTTCGAAAAACAAGTCCCTAACGTAAGTGCTATTTCTTGGGTGTATGCAGTGAGTGAAACTAGTATTCGATTTGCGGTAGATCAACGTTCACGTATTGTGGAAAATATAAGGCACAATACAGGAGTGGTATTGACTATAATGGCGAATGGATCCGTATTTTCCATAAGTGGTGCAGGTGAAATTTTGACAGATAGAATGGAAGGCATTCCTCTAAAATTAACTGTAATAGAAGTAAATGTGCAAGAAGTACGTGATGTTATGTTTTATGGAGCAAAACTTGCAATTGAACCAACATATGAAAAAACATACGATCTTCGGGCAGCGAAAAAACTGGATAACCAAGTGTTGATAGGGATGAAAGAATTATAAATGAGATGAATAAGAAGATGGCTCATTAACTTTTGGAAGCAGTTATTGTGATTTAACGTTAATAATTAAAATTAAAAGTAATATATTGAATAGAAATGAATAAAAAATAAAGAAAAGGTTTAATTGCTATAAGTTTCGATTCTACCTCGTTTATACGGTACATATAATTATAACAATGGTTCGTCCATATTTTATGGATGAAACCCTTGTTCTACAAATTTAAAAGTGGAGTCAGGGGGTAACAGGTTGGATAAAATTTATGTGTTAGATACGAATGTACTTTTGCAGGATCCTTTATCTATTTTTTCGTTTGCAACCAATGAAGTAGTGATTCCAGCAGTTGTATTAGAAGAGGTTGATTCGAAGAAACGTTATATGGACGAAGTAGGACGAAATGCTCGTTATGTATCTAAGTTAATAGATAAATTTCGCGAAATAGGAAAGCTGCATGAAAGTATTCCGCTAGAAAACGGCGGTACATTTCGTATTGAATTAAATCATCGTTCATTTGTTCAACTCCAAGATATTTTTGTAGAAAAAACAAATGATAATCGAATTTTGGCAGTAGCAAAAAATCTATCTTTAGAAGAACAAGAAAAAGAGGACGGGAAGTCTGTTATTTTAGTAAGTAAAGATGTGCTCGTCAGGGTAAAAGCTGATGCAATTGGATTGAAGGCTGAAGATTATTTAAGTGATCGCGTAATTGAAGTGGATAATATATACTCAGGATTTTTAGAAGGATATATATCAAAAGAACAATTGGATTATTTTTATGAAAAAGGGGAATTACCTTTATCTGAAATTGCAAATCATCCTTTTTATCCAAATCAGTTTGTAGTAATGAAAGATGCACTAGGGGGTTCTAGTTCTGCACTTGGAATTGTGGATCACTTAGGTAAGAAGGTGAAGAAACTTATTTTTCACAATGAACAAGTATGGGGAATACGACCACGAAACGTGCAACAAATAATGGGATTAGAATTGTTGCTTCGTGAAGATATTCCGCTTGTAACGTTAACAGGAAAAGCTGGTACAGGAAAAACGTTACTTGCGTTAGCTTCGGGATTAATGCAAACGGAGGATTTGGGATTATACAAAAAATTACTTGTTGCAAGACCAATTGTTCCAGTCGGAAAAGATATCGGTTATTTACCAGGAGAAAAAGAAGAGAAGTTAAGACCATGGATGCAGCCGATTTTTGATAATCTAGAGTATTTATTTAATACGAAAAAGCCAGGAGAGTTAGATGCTATTTTAGCTGGAATGGGTTCGATTGAAGTAGAAGCCCTTACTTATATACGCGGCAGAAGTATTCCGGACCAATTCATTATTATTGATGAGGCTCAAAATTTAACGAAGCATGAAGTGAAGACGATATTAACGAGAGTAGGAGAGAAAAGTAAAATTGTATTAATGGGAGATCCCCAGCAAATCGATCATCCGTATTTAGATGAATATAATAACGGTTTAACATACGTTGTGGAGAAATTTAAAGAGCAACGTATTAGTGGTCATGTAAAGTTCGTTAAAGGAGAGCGTTCTAATTTAGCTCAATTAGCAGCGGATTTATTATAAAAAGGAGTGAGCCTTAGCTCACTCCTTTTTATACACTTTAAATAATTGTAAATTTACGGATGTTACGGATTGGATTTTGTCTATTAGATCCATCATTGTAATATAAATGAACAGGTCCATCCTCTTTTAATGGTTTTCCTTCTTTTGAAAAACCAAGAATAGCCTTTTTGACAGTTTCTAATGGAAGCGTTATTGTATGGTCGACTGTTTCAATCTCGACTTGCGTAGCGTCATTTGAAATTTCGGCGTTAGCAAGAAAAGGTTGAAATGGTATACCGAACGTTCCAGTAATTAGCTGTTCTTTTTTATATTTCTTTACACTTTGTTGTATCGGCGGGAAGGCCGCACCATCGCGGATTTCACGATCCCAATGCTCTGAAGTATGTTTTAAGTATGTTTCTAATTCGGATGACTCTTCTCTAGTTTCATCAAAGTAAGTTGTCAAATCTACTTTTCGATCATCAAAAATCCAAACAGTTGGATCAATAGTGATTGGAAAACGTACTTTTCCATTAATAAATAAAATTTCGCTCATTGTTGTTCCCCCATTTGTGTTATACTCCCACTTTTCAGTATAATAGTATTAGACACTGTTGTCACAAAAAATGTTTCTATTGCAATTTATTAAAACTATCGCTAATATTAATAGATAGGATAGAGGAGAGTAGGACGGAAACGGAGGGAATCAATTTGGCGTCTGAGACAGTAGCAAATCATCAGGAAAAGGCACTAGCCCTTCTACAAGCGGATGCAGAGAAGATTTTAAGACTTATTAAGGTGCAAATGGACCATCTTACAATGCCGCAATGTCCATTATATGAAGAAGTGTTAGACACACAAATGTTTGGACTATCCCGCGAGGTCGATTTTGCAGTTCGCCTTGGTCTTATTGCAGAAGAACAAGGGAAAGCAATGTTAGGTGAGCTCGAACGTGAGTTATCTGCACTTCATGAAGCGTTTACAAACAAACAACAATAACGGGTTCAAATAAGGGGGCTCAAACTACATTAGTTTGAGCTTTTTATTTGTATAATAAAGCAGGAAGAACCTATATACATATGGAATACAACAATAATTAAATTGAAACAGAGAGAGGAAATGAAATGAAAAAAGTATGGAAATCAATGGATTATTCATTGTTACTTCCTCTTGTTATCTTATGTGTGCTGGGAGTTATAATGGTATATAGTTCGAGTTCCATTGTTGCGATTTCGTCAAGATATAACTGGCCGGCAGATTACTTTTTTAAAAAACAATTATTTGCTCTTGCTATTGGGACAGTAATGTTAGCGATTATTGTTTCCATTCCTTATACAATTTGGAGAAAACGAATAGTTTTGATTGCGATGGGAATGGGGAGTATTGTTTTATTATTAGCAGCCTTGATTTTCGGTAAGGACATTAATGGCGCAAAAGGATGGATATTAGGTATACAACCAGCTGAGTTTGTGAAAATAGCGGTTATTATTACGCTAGCAAACTTTTTTGCGAAGAAGCAAGAGATGCAAACGCCTTTTTTTCAAGGGATCATTCCCCCACTAGGTTTTGTCGGTGGAACAATAGTAATCATTTTACTTCAAAATGACTTAGGAACCGATATACTAATATGTGGAACTATACTGATTATGTTCTTTTGTTCAGGAGTTAATGTTAACTTGTGGATAAAAAGATTCCTTTTAACGTCTATAATATGGATACCTGCGTTGTATTTTATTGGAAATTACAAGTTAAGTCCGTACCAAAAAGCTCGCTTTTCAGTTTTTCTCGATCCGTTTAACGATCCTCAAAATGATGGATTTCAATTAGTAAATTCATTTATTGGAATTGCTTCAGGTGGATTAAATGGTAGAGGGTTAGGGAATAGTGTGCAGAAGTATGGATACTTACCAGAGCCTCAAACCGATTTTATTATGGCGATTATATCTGAAGAACTAGGCTTTATAGGTGTGGCTATCATTTTAATCTGTTTATTACTCATAATAATTCGTTCATTTAGAGTGGCGCAAAAGTGTAAAGATCCATTTGGAAGTTTAATTGCAATCGGTATCGCAAGTTTAATTGGAATACAAACTTTTGTTAATGTTGGCGGTATGTCTGGATTAATACCGCTTACCGGAGTACCTTTGCCGTTTATTAGTTATGGCGGGAGTTCCTTGTTAGCTAATTTACTTGCGATGGGGATATTACTCAATATTGCTAGTCATGTAAAACGACAAGAGAAACAACAGAATGAGTTAATGAAAGAAAAAGGACAAGGTGGACCACATCTTGTAGTTGTAAAATAAAAACACATTGTGCTTTAGAGCGCGATGTGTTTTTTTATTTGTTAGTAACTTTTAATATGATATATTATTTCGTTTTTATGTATAAAAATATATCACATTTGATTAAATGTGATATACAATTAAGTTGTTAGAAAAGTAAGAGGTATGCTATACTATTTTTGTGAAACAAATTGATCAGAAAACTTATCATTTGTTAAAAAATAAGGTATGATGGATAAAAATAAAGTGAAGCTTTCTAAGTATAATATAATGTAGAAAGTGAAGAACTTCACGCTCTTTAGAGTGTGTATATATTTTATCTCTAGAGTGGTAGGAAAGTAGAGGGGGAAAATCATGACAAAGCTGCAACGTATTCAAAAAGTATTGGTAGCTAACCGTGGAGAGATTGCAATTCGTGTGTTTCGAGCTTGTTCGGAACTTGGATTAAAAACAGTTGCAATCTATTCGAAAGAGGATAGTGGTTCTTATCATCGCTATAAAGCCGATGAGTCCTATTTAGTTGGGGAAGGGAAAAAGCCAATTGATGCTTATCTAGATATTGAGGGCATTATTGAGATTGCGAAAAGTAATCATGTAGATGCAATCCACCCTGGATATGGTTTCTTGTCAGAAAATATCCAATTCGCAAAACGTTGTGAAGAAGAAGGGATTATCTTTATCGGTCCAAAAAGTAAGCATTTAGATATGTTTGGAGATAAAGTGAAAGCAAGAACACAAGCGCAGCTAGCAAAAATCCCAGTTATTCCTGGTAGTGATGGTCCAGTAAATTCACTAGAAGAAGTCGCTGAATTTGCTGAAAAGTATGATTACCCGATTATTATTAAAGCGTCCCTTGGCGGTGGCGGTCGTGGTATGCGTATTGTACGTACAAGTGAAGAATTAAGAGAATCGTATAATCGAGCGAAGTCAGAAGCGAAAGCAGCCTTTGGTAATGATGAAGTGTACGTTGAGAAATTCGTTGAAAAACCTAAACATATAGAAGTGCAAATTTTAGCAGATGAAGAGGGCAATGTTGTTCATTTATATGAGCGTGACTGTTCTGTACAACGTCGCCATCAAAAAGTTGTCGAAATCGCACCAAGCGTGTCGCTTCCAGATGATTTGCGTCAACGTATTTGTGAAGCTGCTGTTAAGTTAACGAAAAATGTAAACTATTTAAATGCAGGAACGGTAGAATTCCTTGTAAAAGGCGATGAGTTTTACTTCATTGAAGTAAACCCACGTGTTCAAGTTGAACATACGATTACAGAGATGATTACAGGAGTCGATATCGTTCAATCGCAAATTTTAATAGCTGATGGGCATGCGTTACATAGTAAGATAGTAGGTGTACCTAAGCAAGAGGAAGTGGTTGTACATGGATTTGCAATTCAATCTCGTGTAACGACTGAGGATCCACTAAATAATTTCATGCCAGATACAGGGAAGATAATGGCGTACCGATCAGGTGGTGGTTTTGGTGTGCGTCTTGATACAGGTAATAGTTTCCAAGGTGCAGTTATTACACCTTACTATGATTCTTTACTTGTAAAAGTTACAACTTGGGCACTTACTTTTGAACAAGCTGCTGCAAAAATGGAACGTAACTTAAAAGAATTCCGTATTCGTGGTATTAAAACAAATATTCCATTCCTAGAGAATGTAGTAAAACATAAAAACTTTTTATCAGGAGAATATGATACTTCGTTTATTGATGTGTCACCTGAACTATTCTTGTTCCCGAAACGTAAAGACCGCGGAACAAAAATGTTAAATTACATTGGTTCAGTAACAGTAAACGGATTCCCTGGAGTAGGGAAAAAAGAGAAGCCGATTTTCCCTGATGCTCGTATACCGAGTGTAAAACACTCAGAGCTCATCCAAAATGGA
Organism: Bacillus luti; assembly: GCF_001884105.1. Taxonomy (GTDB): domain Bacteria; phylum Bacillota; class Bacilli; order Bacillales; family Bacillaceae_G; genus Bacillus_A; species Bacillus_A luti. The sequence goes on from NZ_MACI01000095.1 coordinate 14,901, forward strand.
ACGAAACAAATTTTGGATGAGCGTGGAGCGGATGGATTAGTAAAGTGGGTACAAGATCAAAAACGTGTGCTTTTAACGGATACAACATTCCGAGATGCGCATCAGTCCTTACTTGCAACTCGTATTCGTACGAAAGATTTACATCAAATTGCAGAGCCAACAGCGAGAATGTTACCGAACTTATTCTCAGCGGAAATGTGGGGCGGTGCAACGTTCGATGTCGCATATCGTTTCTTAAAAGAAGATCCATGGGAACGATTACTAGATCTTCGTGAAAAAATGCCTAACGTTTTATTCCAAATGTTACTTCGTTCTTCAAATGCAGTTGGATATAAAAACTATCCAGATAATTTAATTCAAAAATTTGTAGAATGTTCTGCTCAAGCTGGAATTGATGTGTTCCGAATTTTTGATAGTTTAAACTGGGTAGAAGGTATGCGAGTTGCAATTGACGCTGTCCGAGATACTGGTAAAATTGCAGAAGCGACAATGTGTTACACAGGGGATATTCATGATCCGTTACGTAGCAAGTATGATTTGAATTACTATAAAAACTTAGCAAAAGAGTTAGAAGCATCAGGAGCTCATATATTAGGAATCAAAGATATGGCAGGTTTATTAAAACCTAACGCGGCATATGATTTAGTTTCTGCATTAAAAGAGACAGTATCGATTCCAATCCACCTGCACACACATGATACGAGTGGAAATGGTATATTAACGTATACGAAGGCAATTGAAGCAGGTGTTGACATTGTCGATGTGGCAGTGAGTTCTATGGCTGGTCAAACGTCACAACCAAGTGCGAACACGCTGTACTATGCATTAGGCGGAAACGAAAGACAGCCAGATGTTAATATAGATTCATTAGAAAAACTATCTCATTATTGGGAAGATGTACGTAAATACTATGCACCGTTTGAAAGTGGTATGAATGCACCACACACAGAGGTATATATGCATGAAATGCCAGGTGGACAGTATAGTAACCTTCAACAACAAGCGAAAGCAGTTGGTTTAGGTGATCGCTTTGATGAAGTGAAAGTAATGTATCGCCGTGTGAATGATATGTTTGGAGATATTGTAAAAGTAACACCATCATCTAAAGTTGTCGGTGATATGGCATTATTTATGGTTCAAAATCACCTGACAGAACAAGACGTTTTAGAGCGTGGACATTCTATGGACTTCCCAGGATCTGTTGTTGAAATGTTCTCAGGTGATTTAGGACAACCATACGGTGGTTTCCCGAAAGAATTACAAGAAATTATTTTAAAAGGGAAAAAACCTTTAACAGTAAGACCGGGTGAATTACTAGAGCCAGTAGATTTTGACGCTTTAAAAGAAGAGTTATTCCATAAACTTGGACGCGAAGTAACGATTTTTGATGTAGTTGCATATGCATTATATCCAAAAGTATTTATGGACTACGAAAAAGTTGCAGAGCTTTATGGCAATGTATCTGTGCTGGATACACCGACATTCTTCTATGGTATGAGACTTGGTGAAGAAATTGATGTGGAAATTGAACAAGGTAAAACATTAATGGTTAAACTCGTATCAATCGGAGAACCTCAGCCGGATGGAAATCGTATTCTTTACTTGGAATTTAACGGTCAACCACGTGAAATTGTTGTGAAAGATGAAAGTGTGAAAGCAACAGTTGCCCAACGTATGAAAGGAAACCGTGAAAATCCAAATCATATTAGTGCAACAATGCCAGGAACGGTTATTAAAGTAGTTGTAAAAGAAGGCGATGAAGTGAGAAAAGGCGATTCTATGGCAATTACGGAAGCGATGAAAATGGAAACGACAGTTCAAGCACCGTTCAATGGTAAGGTGAAAAAAGTATATGTAAATGATGGAGACGCAATTCAAACAGGTGACTTACTGATTGAATTAGATCATTAAAATAAAAAAGAGCTGTGAAAACAGCTCTTTTTTATTACAAAAAATACCTTGCCGAATGGGCAAGGTATTTAAATTTAAATTTATTTTGTTTGTTTAGTTGATGTGGCTTCTTTTGCATTGACCTTACTTCTTGTACCCAACATAACTAAATAGCATAATACAGCAAACAAGCAAGAAATGAATAGGGAATGTAATAATGCCATTGCTAAACTAGCATTTGTAAATACAACTAAAATCCCAACAATAGCTTGAAGTGTTACAAGGATAAAGGAAATAATCCATCCCCAGTATACTACGCGTTGTTGTTTGTATTGACGAATAGCAATAATCATCGCGTATAGTATCCAAACGAAAATTAACATTGCTGCAACTCTATGCCCCATTTGAACCCACTCATGTAGTTGAGTTGGCATAGGTCTATTTTTGCTACATAAAGGGAAGTCTGGACAGGCTAAGCTAGCTCGTTCATGACGTACTAAAGCTCCTGTGTAGACAACGAGATAACAGTAAATTGTTACACCATAAATATGAAATTTCATTTTTTTGTCCATAATAAGTGAACGTGCATCAAATTTCTGATCAATTTCAAAAATAAGACATGATAATAAAATAACAGAAGCAAATGAAATTAAGGAAATACCAAAATGGATAGCAAGTACTGCTGGCATTTGTCCCCAAACAACTGCTGCGGCTCCCATTAATGCTTGTGCAACTAAAAATACGAAGGATAAAATTGCTAACGTTTTTGTTTCACGCACATGTTTATAATATTTCCAGGACAAAATACAAAGGAGAGTGACAAGAATTCCTGCTGATCCTGATGTAAGGCGGTGACTTAGTTCAATAATAGTTTCCATTGATAAATTAGATGGAACAAATTCACCGTTACAAAGTGGCCATGATTTACCGCAACCTTGGCCAGAACCTGTTTTTGTAACTAAAGCGCCTCCTAATAAAACTATTAATAAATCAAGGCTTGTAATGACTGCTAACCATTTAATAAAGCGTTGCAATCTCTTTCACCATCTTTCTGCTATGAAGTTATTGCGAAATATTTTCATTCCATTATGTATAGAATAAAACGCGCTAGTTCCTATGATATATAAAAAATAATAAAATAGCAAAGAAATGGAGGGGGAAGGAGGGAGAGAGAAAACAGTTGTAAAAATAGGATATAAAAGGTAAATTTTAGGTAAAAAAATAGGCTATTTTGAAAAGAAATGGGGAGAATACGTGTTAAATAAGACAAAATAGTTTATTATAGAAGGTAACATCATGTTATGATAAGGATAAGTAAGAATAAAGTTTTTTATGTTCGACACAAAAAGTTCATGTTTTCTTCACAAAATGTTCGGGAAATATGATTTAATATATTGGAGTATGGGCGTAGATTAGTAGTAGAATGGGTTAACAATATTTCTACTGTAATAATATTGCTATATAGAAGCGAATTATTTCATTCGAAATAGGCGCAAAAAGAAAGATGAAAGTTTTAAGAGGGGGTTAAAGTGATGAACCATGCAACAAGTGAGCTGCATGATGAGTCAGCTGTAACAAGTGTACCGGAAACAACTCGGCTACAAGATTTATCAGCGCTCGTTAAAATGGGGATTGTAAACTCAAATACACTTACTGTATTTACAGGATTTTGGTTGGCGTTACATTTTAATGGATTAAGTGTAATGGACAATCTGGATAAGTTATTCTTTACAATCGTTGGTTCTGGATTAATTATGGCAGGGGTATGTTGTTTAAATAATTATATTGATCGAGATATCGATCCGTTAATGGAAAGAACAAAAACCCGTCCAACGGTTACTGGAAAGTATAAACCAGGATTCGCACTTACATTTGGACTAGTTATATTACTTCTTGGATTTGTATTTTTATTATTAACAACACCGATGGCAGTATTAATGGGATTTATTGGTGCTTTCACATATGTTGTCTTATATACTTTATGGACAAAGAGAAAGTACACACTAAATACTGTTGTAGGTAGTATATCTGGAGCAGTTCCACCTTTAATTGGATGGGCAGCAATTGATCCATCTTTAGGCCATCCAATTGCTTGGATGTTATTTTTAATTATGTTTATTTGGCAAATCCCACATTTCCTTGCGTTAGCGATGAAACGTGTTGATGAATATCGAAATGCAGGAATCCCAATGCTTCCTGTAGTTCATGGATTTGAAATTACGAAACGCCAAATTATGATTTGGACAGTATGTTTATTACCACTACCATTTTATATGAGTGGACTTGGGATAACATTTATGGTAATCGCAACATTGCTTAACATCGGATGGATCGTTTTAGGGTTTTATGGCTTCCGTAAGCAAGATGACATCAAATGGTCCGTACAAATGTTTGTTTATTCCCTAAATTATTTAACAATCTTATTTGTATCAATGATTGTAGTTACATTCTTCTAAGACAACGACATAATTGGATTTCTTTACGTTGAGATTTACTTTACTTAACTATAAAGTACAATCTAATTCACAAGGAAAGTGGGGGTTGTTTGTATGAAGAAACAGTGGCGACTGCTTTCGTTCGTTTCACTGCTGGCTTTACTGTTAGGGGGATGCGGTAAAGCCTTTCAATCTACTTTAATTCCGCAAGGAGAAGTAGCAAAAATGCAATATGATCTGCTTTTACTAGCAAGTGCAATCATGGTAGGAGTAGTACTAGTAGTTACTATTATTTTCTTATATGTAATTGTGCGTTTCCGACAAAAGAAAGGTCAGGAAGATTTTATTCCAGAGCAAGTTGAAGGGAATCACAAGCTAGAAATTATATGGACAGTTATTCCGATTATACTTTTATTAATCTTAGCTGTTCCGACGGTTACATATACATTCAAACTTGCTGATGTAAGTGCGATGGAGAAAAAGAATATTGATAAAGATACTATCGTTGTTGATGTAACAGCGAATCTTTATTGGTGGGAATTTTCTTATAAATCAGAAAAAATAGTAACTTCTCAAGATTTAGTCATCCCCACAGGTAAGAAAGTGTATTTGAATTTGAAGGGTGCCGATATTAAACATTCATTTTGGGTTCCATCTTTAGCAGGGAAAATGGATACAAATACAGATAATGTAAACAAAATGTGGTTAAAGGCAGACAAATCGGGCACTTATAATGGTTTTTGTACAGAATTTTGCGGCCCATCACATTCTTTAATGCAATTTAAAGTGAAAGCTTTAGATGAAAGCGAGTACAAAAAATGGCTTGCTGATATGAAGAAGATTGATGGGAAGAAAGAAGTAGCTTCAACAAAGGCACAAGAAGGCCAAGAAATATTTAATAAAAGCTGTATTGGTTGTCACGCAGTTGGATCTAATGATAGTAGACCACCTTCCGCTCGTATCGCACCGAACTTAGCAAACTTTGCTGATCGCGATACAGTTGCCGGTATTGCCGAAAACAATGAAGAGAACTTAAAAAAATGGCTGAAAGATCCTGAAAATATGAAACCAGGAAATAAAATGACTGGTAAATATGGCAACTTAACGGATGATCAAATTGATGCATTAAATGCATACTTACAGACGTTAAAAGTTGAAAAGTAAAGAGGGATTATTCGCGAAGGGGAGGTTGAAAACGTGAGTTCTGTAGCAAAAAAACAGGGGATGGGTGCTGTCATATGGGATTATTTAACGACAGTAGACCATAAAAAGATTGCCATTCTCTATTTAATTGCAGGTGGATTGTTTTTTATAGTAGGCGGAATAGAAGCCTTGTTTATTCGCCTTCAATTAGCGATTCCTAACAATGCTTTTCTTGTTGGGGATGCTTATAATCAAGTATTAACGATGCACGGTACAACAATGATTTTCCTCGCAGCTATGCCACTCGTGTTTGCATTTATGAACGCCGCCGTACCACTTCAAATTGGTGCGCGTGATGTAGCGTTCCCGTTTTTGAATTCACTCGGATTTTGGTTATTTTTCTTTGGTGGAGTATTTTTAAATTTAAGTTGGTTTTTAGGTGGAGCACCAGATGCAGGTTGGACTTCTTATGCATCTTTAGCTTTAGCTTCTAAAGGTCATGGTGTTGATTTTTATGTACTCGGTTTACAAATATCTGGTATTGGTACATTAATTGGTGGTATTAACTTCCTTGTTACAATTATTAATATGCGTGCGCCAGGAATGACATATATGCGTATGCCGATGTTTACATGGACAACATTTGTAACATCTTCACTTATATTATTTGCGTTTCCACCATTAACTGTAGGATTAGGACTTTTAATGTTAGATCGTTTATTTGGCACAAGTTTCTTTAATCCAGCCTTAGGCGGGAATACAATTATATGGGAGCATTTATTCTGGATCTTTGGTCATCCAGAAGTATACATTCTCATACTCCCAGCTTTCGGAATATTCTCAGAAATCTTCGCTACATTTTCGAAAAAACGATTATTTGGTTATTCGTCAATGGTGTTTGCGACAGTATTAATTGGATTCTTAGGATTTATGGTATGGGCGCATCATATGTTTACAGTTGGTCTTGGGCCAGTAGCAAATGCTATTTTCTCAGTTGCAACAATGGCGATTGCGGTTCCAACCGGTATTAAAATATTCAACTGGCTCTTTACAATGTGGGGCGGAAGTATTCGTTTTACGACACCGATGATGTGGGCAGTAGCTTTTATTCCATCATTCGTAATGGGAGGAGTTACAGGTGTTATGCTAGCATCTGCACCAGCTGATTATCAATTTCATGATAATTATTTCGTGGTAGCTCACTTTCATTATGTAATCGTCGGCGGTGTTGTATTTGGTTTACTTGCAGGAGCTCATTATTATTGGCCACTGATGTTTAATAAAGTATTGAATGAAACGTTAGGAAAGATAACATTTTGGCTATTCTTTATCGGTTTCCATTTAACGTTCTTCATTCAGCATTTCCTTGGTTTGATTGGTATGCCGCGTCGTTATTACACATATCTTGAAGGTCAAGGGTTGGAAATGGGGAATATGATTAGTTCTATTGGAGCGGTGTTTATGGCTCTTGGAACAATTGTTCTTCTATTCAATGTAATTAAAACAACAGTATCAAAAGAAAAGGCTGGTCGTGATCCATGGGATGCACGTACATTAGAATGGACAATGCCAGCACCTACACCGGAATATAACTTTAAACAATTGCCATTTGTTCGCGGGTTAGATCCGTTTTGGATTGAAAAACGTGAAGGGAATAAAGAGATGACAGCGGCGGAACCAGTTGGGGATATTCATATGCCAAATCCATCATTTTCACCATTTATCATTTCTTTAGGATTGTTTATAGCGGCATTCGGTGCAATGTATATGCAGGGTGGAAAAGATAAGTTCTGGTTATTAGTAGCAATTATTGGTTTAATCATTACATTCGGTGCAATGTTCCTACGTTCAGTAATCGATGATCATGGATATCATATTCATAAGGAAGATTTAGAGGATAAGGGGGGCAAGGCATAATGCATGTAGATGAAAAATTAACGAATGAAACATTTCCAGCAGAGCCTGAAAAAGCAACCCTTGAGGGGAAAAATAAGTTTGTCGGTTTTTGGTTATTTCTTGGAGGCGAAACGGTGTTGTTCGCTTCCTTGTTTGGCACATATTTGGCACTAAAAAACTCTACAAATGGTGGAGCAACATCTCAAGAGATGTTCCAAATGCCACTCGTTTTTATTATGACGATGCTTTTATTAACGAGTAGTTTAACGAGTGTATATGCGATGTATCATATGAAGAACTTTAACTTCAAGAAAATGCAACTATGGTTACTTATAACAGTGTTACTTGGCTTAGGCTTTTTGGGATTTGAAATATATGAGTTTTATCATTATACGCATGAATTTAAGCATACTATGAGAAGTAGTGCATTTGGTTCTGCATTTTATGCTCTTGTTGGTACACACGGGCTCCACGTATTGTTTGGATTGTGTTGGATATTAACTTTAATCTTCAGAAATGCGAAGCGAGGCTTAAATCTATACAATGCACCAAAGTTTTATGTTGCATCAATCTATTGGCACTTTATTGATGTAGTTTGGGTGTTTATTTTCACTGTAGTATATTTGATGGGAATGGTGGGATAAACAATGGCAATAAAGCAAACGAATAACCCTAAGGTCGATCTTGTTTATCGAAAGAGGAAAAGTGCAGAGGAAATGAAGCACCAAGTTATTACATTTGCATTAATGATATTTTTGACATTAGTAGCGTTTGTAGCGGTAGCATACCCGAAAACGTTTAGTCCAATTTTCTCTGTCCCGTTTATTTTGCTATTAGCAGTGGTTCAAGTAATTTTTCAATTGTACTACTTTATGCATATGAGTCATAAAGGGCATGAAGCAGCAAGTTTCTTTCTCTATTCTGGCTTGCTAATAGGGCTAATTACAATATTAGCTTTTATGACAATTGTATGGCTTTAAACAGTAAGACATAGGGGACGTGTGCTATCACAGTCCCCTATTCACGTTAAGTGAAAGGAGAAAACAGTTTTCAGAAGGTAGGTGTGGGAAATGGATAACTTATGGATATTCGGTTTTCAAGCTTTATGGAGTCCTGTATTTATGATGTTTATGATTTCGATTTTGATTGGGTACTTTCTAATTATCGGGCCGTATAGAGAGCGATTTGAAAATGCGACTAAAGTAAGTAAAAAACAGATTTTCTATTTTACGATTGGAATTGTTCTTTTGTATTTTGTAAAGGGGGGACCAATCGATTTAATAGGACATATTGTATTCAGTGCACATATGTTTGAAATGGCGATTATGTATATCGCAGTACCACCTTTATTACTACTTGGTATACCAATTTGGTTATATCGTTATATTACTTCTTTTAAGTTTGTTCAAATTATGTTGAAAATCTTTGCAAAACCACTTATTGCTTTGTTTGTATTTAATGGCTTATTTTCTTTTTATCATTTGCCAGTTGTATTTGATACTGTAAAGCAGAGTCAAGTTTTACATCCTATTTGCCTAGCTCTTTTGTTTTTTACAGCAATGATGATGTGGTGGCCGATGCTAAATCCATTACCAGAATATCAGACGTTAAGTGATATAAAGAAACTGGGTTACATGTTTGCTAACGGTATACTATTAACGCCAGCTTGCGCATTGATCATTTTTGCGACTGCTCCATTATTTGCAACGTATACGGATTCAGCTGCTTGGATGAAAGCGATGGAATTATGTGTACCAGCAGGAACTTTATCGGATTTAAATATAACTGGACCAGAATTTTTACACTGGATGCCAGTAGTACAAGATCAACAAACTGGCGGTATCATTATGAAAATTGTCCAGGAAATAGTGTACGGTACGATTATTGGCTATGTATTCTTTAGATGGGCACGTAGGGAACGCGAAAAGGATAAAGAGCAGTTGCAACAAATACCACCGTATTTGCAGACGAAATAAAGTGAAGGCTAATAATCAGTCGGGCGTCTACTGTCCGGCGAATAGAGTGACCAAAAACGAGTGCATCCTACTGATGCACTCGTTTTTGGTTACTCTATAATTTGAAATTCTTTTAATTCTTTTTCGACATTTTGAAGGAGTTGTTCACTTTTTTGGAGTACATTCGTTGGGAAAGTCTCATCATCACCATATTCAACGCCATGAGGATAATAATGCTTTCCTAATAAGGGAGGGAGTAGTTTTACTTCAGCATGTCTGCTGCCGATGTCACCTTCAATAGCAATACCTTGTACTCGCAAATAATAAACATCCGTTAATATCTCAAATTTATAATCGTATGTAACCCGTTCATAATCCCACTGTCCAGCAAGTACAAAATGGTTATTTTCCATAATTTCAGTTAAAAGTGTTAAATCAACGACTGCCCCGTTAAATTTCGTATTTGTAAATTGCATAGAATACCTCCTTTTTTAATATTACATCATTATTTTTATAATAGTATGAATAATAAGAAAGTGCAATTCATATTGAGAGAAAAGGGATAATCCAGACTTTTTTCACGAAAATATGATATAGTGAGAAGAGTACGGTACACACAAAAAGGAAAGAAAAGGATTTGTGTATATCTCAATTTTATGTTTTGTGCAGGAGGTATATCGTTTGAAGAAATTATTGCGTATCGTAATGATTACATTTTTAATTTTAGCTGTTGATTTATACGGGAAATTACTCGTTTCACAATATATATTAACCCCATCTCAATCCAAGCAAGAAAATAAAATTGTGAAAAAGAAAAAACAAGTAAATGAAGACTCTTCGGATACTGTTTTAAATATGATTGGTGGGGACTCTGAAAATTTATTAGCAAAATGGGGCGAACCATCCCGAATAGAGCCATCTGCTTACGGATATGAATGGTGGATATACAATCAAGATTTAGCTCAATATGTTCAATTTGGAGTTGCTGAACGTAAAATTGTAACGGCGTACGTTGCTGGTGAACAAGTTAAGGTGACGCCTTATTATATAAATGAAAAGTATGAAGAAGTATATAAAAAGAATCCGCTCTCACATGAGATTTCATTAAAAAGAGGGAAGAATAATTATCAATTTGAGTTATCTGATACCGAAGTAATGGAACAACCGTTAATACCTGTAGAAGATGGATGGGCACAATTATATTTTGATCATTTTACACATGAGCTTGTTGGTGTTCGTTATATGGATGATGAAACGTTATTACGTCAAAGACCGTATCAACTTGTTTATTCAGGTGAATTACTGGCAGAACAACCATTGACGCCAGAAAAAATGAAGCAAGTAGAGAATGGGAATATGCAACAAATTTTTGATTTAACAAATATTATTCGAAGTCGTCATGAATTGCCGTTGTTAACGTGGGATCAACCAACAGCAGAAGTTGCTATTGGTCACAGTAAGGATATGAAGGATAATAATTATTTTTCACACGACTCACCGACATTAGGTACATTAGGGGATCGTTTGCAGCGCGGGAAAGTAGGGTTTCAACTTGCTGGTGAGAATATAGCGGCGCAACATAGTGATGGAATTGCGGCGGTACAGGGTTGGTTAAATAGTGAGGGTCATAGAAAAAATTTATTGAATGAACAATTTACTGGATTAGGTGTTGGGGTATATGATAAATTTTATACACAAAACTTTATCCGAAAATAAAGTGAAACCGTAAGCGGTAGGCTTTTATGAATAGTGACACTCTCGGCTAATTCCCTCGCATTTATTGGATTGTAAGGTGGGTATCATCCTGCAAACAAATAGCGAGATAAAAAGGTGCATGAATCGTCTAAAAATAGGCGAACCATGCGCCTTTTTTTTCTTACAATATAGTAGATACACATGAAGAGGTGAGGATTATGCCAACAACAAAAGGGCCGTTACATCCATCGGTTCAACAGTTTAAAGAGTTTGTAAACCATCACCCTAAAATGGTGCACGAGGTTAGAAATGGTGAAAAAACTTGGCAACAGTTTTATGAAGAATGGTACTTACTTGGTGAAGAAGATCCGATATGGGCAACTTATAGACCTGATGGAGCGCCTGCATTTTCTTCAGCAAAAAAAAATGAGAAAGTAAAAGAAAAAGATGATCGAACTGAAGAGGAAAAAACTGCCGATGTGATGGGGCAAATGCTTTCTTTCTTTAAAAAGCTAGATGTGGAACAAATGCAACATCATTTAGCCAATGTGACGAGTGCTATTGGTAGCGTGCAACAAGTTATTCAACAGTTTCAAGGAAAGCGCGAGCAGCAAGAGCAAAGTACTTCAGAAAATAATCCATTTTTCTTTCAGAAGGATTAGGGGGAAAGATGATGAGATCAGAACTTATGGAGTTTATAAAAGCTGATGAGGATTTATCTCGCTATATTAGGGAACAACCGTACTGGTATAGAAAATTAACACGAAACCCTGAAGAAAAAGAGGCTTTTGAGTTGGCGGCGATGCAGCATTTCAAAAAAACGATACCAGATAAAGTAGAAAAATTTCAAAATCAATTGGCGGTTGCTTCAATCATGATTGATATGTTTCAGTATATGAAGCAGCAAAATGCGACATAATTGGAAGGGAAAACTATGTCCGTCATGCAGAACTTTTGTTACAATAGAAACGGATTATTTAAAAAGGAGTTGCAGCATGACGGAAATTTGTTTAGTACGACATGGACAAACTGATTGGAATTTTCAAGAGATTATTCAGGGGCGTGAAGATATTCCGCTTAATAAAGTTGGGAAGAAGCAAGCGAGTCAAAGTGCAGCTGCTTTACAAGCGGAATCGTGGGATCTAATTATTAGTAGCCCGTTAATTAGAGCGCAAGAAACGGCTAATGAAATCGCAGAGGCAGCTGGATTACAGTCGGTTTTATTAGATGAGCGATTTGTTGAGCGGAATTTTGGTGAAGCTTCTGGGCAGCCGGTTGCGACTGTTAGAGAGTTGATTGCAGAAGGTAAAGTAGAGGGTATGGAGCAAGATGAAGAAATTGTAGCCCGTTGCTTTACTGCTTTAAAAGATGTTGCAGCAACTCATTCTGGCAAACGTATTATCATTGTTGCTCATTCCCATGCGATAAAAGCAATTTTACATGCAATTGAACCAGATGAAATTACGTTCAAGACCCCATTAAAAAATGCATGTATTAGTTATGTGAAAGAAAATAGTGGACAATGGGATGTTCTTAAATATAATATTGCGGAACATATTAATGTATAAGTGTATTTGAGATTGTATAAAATCAGTTAGAGTTATATCTTTCTTTTAAGTGAGGCACTTCAATTAGTAGTTCTATTCTAAATGTGGTATGATGAATACTCGGAGGTGTCTCTCATGATTGTAGCGACGCTGGAAAGCGTATTGATATTAGATAAGGCAGAGCAGCTTGCAAAAGCGATTATCTGTTCAGATATAGCAGAAGATTATCGTAAGTGTTATAAAGAATTGCATGAAGATATGGAAGTTCAGGCGTTAATTCAGCAATTTACAGCGATGAAAGAACGATATGAGGAAGTGCAGCGTTTTGGTAAATACCATCCTGACTATACTTTCGTTTCAACGAAAATGAGGGAATTAAAGCGTTCTGTAGACTTACATGATAAGATTGCAGCCTTTAAACGAGTAGAAACTGCTTTGCAAAAATTATTAGATGAAGTTAGTGTTGCAATCGGCTCTGAGGTGTCTTCTTCCGTTAAAGTTCCAACAGGAAATCCATTTTTTGATGTTGGTGGCTGTAGTGGCGGTTGTGGTACTGGTGGCGGTTGTGGTTGCAAAAAAACGGGGTGATTTACCCCGTTTTTTAGAATATGGAAGAAAACGTATACAGAGTTTGTTCTATAATGTCATAAATTTCTGATTGGTTTTCATAGAATATAAAAATTTAAGTTTTTAAAAGGAGAAGATGGAGAAGATTATGTTCGGGCAACGACAAAGTATGATTGTTTATTTACACTCATTGAAACATGCCAAGATTTTGAGGAAATATGGTAACATACATTACATATCAAAGCGTTTGAAATATGCAGTTGTATATTGTGATATGGAACAAATTGAGCATATGATGCATAAGTTGAACAAACTTCCTTTTGTGAAAAAGATAGAACAGTCGTACCGCCCGTTTTTAAAAACAGAATTTGAAAATTCTCGTCCAGATCGGGCAAAAGAATACGATTATAGTTAATGCAAAAAATCCCCTGCTACGTTTAGCAGGGGATTTTTTCGTTTGAAATAAAATGTTATTTCATTGGAGGAATGAAATTGTTCATTCGTAAAATACCAATTAAATGATTGAAAAATAGTTCTTTTTCTGGGAAAGTTGAGGACGGTTTTACAGTAAATGTAGTCACTTTTTTTCCTAGTTGTTCTGCCATTTCTTCGAATAAAATGACACGTTTACTTTTCTTATTTTCAAGCATAGGAATGCCTTCACGACATATGTATAATGGTTGGAAATCACCAGTAGTAGTTGGTTTTAATATTACAACAAGTGAACAAACTTTTTTTTCATTTTTTATCGTTTCGAATTGTAACATGTGGGTTATACGTTCTTGATTTGCTTTGGCAATTTCAAGTAATTCATATAAATCAGAGTAGCCTTCTCCGAGTTCAATAAAGCGTTGAATCATATTTTTTCCTCCTCTTTCTTTTACTGTACCATCTCACTTTTTAAATGAAAAGTAGACAAATAAAAAAAACCCTGCAAAGCAGGGCCCTTCTTATACTAGTATGTACTAGTAAGAAGGCAAAGGGAGAGGAGAAACCGGAGGAAGAACTTATGGGGAAACGTAAGTCTTCTCCGCGGTTGGCAACAACATCGAAGGTGATGTTGTTATAATTATTTATGTCCAATCTAAATGAAGATATACATCAATGAAAATAAATTTTATGTTGGGCTTTTTATTTTTCTTTTTTTTAATTTATGATAGGATAAAAAAGATAAAGTGGAATTAATATACATAATGGATTCGTGTTAGCGAATGGTGAGATGAATACATAAAAAATGCGAGCGGTTACTGAATTGAGAAGGATTTTCTATAATTGCTCGATAGATTGAAATAAAGGTAGTGACAACAGATGAGAGTAGTTTCAGGTAAATGTAAAGGACACCCACTTAAAGCGGTGCCTGGTAATACAACACGTCCAACGACAGATAAAGTGAAAGAGTCTATTTTTAATATGATAGGGCCGTATTTTGATGGCGGCATTGCTCTTGATTTATTTGGTGGTAGTGGTGGCCTTGGAATTGAGGCTATAAGTAGAGGGATTGATAAAGCGATTTTTGTTGATCGAGATAGTAAAGCAATAAAAGTAATCCATCAAAATTTAGAAAGTTGTAGAATACAGGAACAAGCTGAAGTATATCGGAATGATGCAGAGCGTGCGGTAAAGGCGCTTATAAAACGCGAAATGTCATTTGATCTTATACTAATTGATCCGCCATATAAAGAGCAAAAAATTGTATCTTTAATTAGTGTGATGGATCAACATGGATTGTTACATAGTGATGGATTAATTATGGCAGAGCATGGTAATGATGTAGTTTTACCTGATTCCATAGGGGGGCTTGCCAAAGTGCGGGCTGAGAATTATGGTATTACGGCGATATCGATTTATAAGTATGAAGGTGAGGGGACGGAATGACAAGTATAGCTATTTCTTCAGGAAGTTTTGATCCAATTACCCTAGGGCATCTGGATATTATTAAAAGGGGAGCAAAAGTATTTGATGAGGTATATGTAGTTGTTTTAAACAACTCATCAAAAAAACCGTTCTTTTCAGTCGAAGAGCGCTTAGAATTAATTCGTGAAGCAACAAAGGATATCCCGAATGTGAAAGTAGATTCACATAGTGGATTATTGGTGGAGTATGCAAAAATGCGTAATGCAAACGCGATATTACGTGGTTTACGAGCGGTATCTGATTTTGAATACGAGATGCAAATCACTTCTATGAATCGAAAATTAGATGAAAACATTGAAACCTTCTTTATTATGACGAACAACCAATATTCATTTTTAAGCTCGAGTATTGTGAAAGAAGTTGCGAGATATGGAGGAAGTGTAGTAGATCTTGTACCACCTATTGTAGAGCGCGCTTTAAAAGAAAAGTTTCAAACCCCGTTAAAGTGAACGGGGTTTTTCTTTATTGTTGCGAAAAAATAATAAGATAACGTATACATATAAACAAAATAATGTGAATATCGGTCCGTATTGTACGAAAGATGTCCAAATTTCATGCAGTATAGAAGAATGATTTGATAAAAATACGGGAGTATCTTTTTGCATGGGTGAGAAAGAATTGACTTTTTCGTAAAATGGTTTCCAAAATATAAAAGTAAACATAGGAGCGAGAATGCTTTGAATAATCCGTGCGAAAAAATATGGTTTAAATCGGATGTCAGTTTCAGCTAATATGCTAGCAACTTGTGCCTGAATAGAAAGACCGCTAAACGCTAAAATGAAGCTTGTTACCATAGCTTGTTGCAGAAGAGGTGTTTCATTTATTTGACTAATCATTTGGCTTCCAAGTGTCATTTCAAAAATGCCAGATAATATCGGAATACTAAATTCGGTAGTTAGTTGGAAGAATGATAAAATATGTTGCATAATAAAAGAAAGGGCTGTTGTAATATGAAATACAGTAATCATTTTATTTAAAACAGAGAATAAAATAATAAATCCACCAATCATAAGTAGCGTTTGAATAGAAGAAACGATAGCGTCCCCAAGTAATTTTCCTATTGGTCTTTTTTCTTGCATGCGTGTCTGGTGAAGAATTGAAAAAGGGTTTTGAAAAGGTCGTTTTTTAGTAGTGTGTTTATCATTTGTTTTAGTGGTGTTATTACCGTAAAAACGCATCAGTAACCCGACGGCAAAGTTACTTAAATAATGTGCGGCAGCTAATACGATTCCTAATTTCGGATTATTGAAAAAACCGATAGAAACGGCTCCGAAAATAAAAAGTGGATTAGAAGAGTTAGTAAAAGATACGAGGCGTTCTGCTTCGATTTGTGTGAGTTGATTGCTTTTGCGTAGTCTAGCGCTTAATTTAGCGCCAGCAGGAAAACCTGAAGCCATTCCCATTGCCCAAACAAATCCGCCTATTCCTGGAACGCGAAACAGTGGTCGCATGAGTGGTTCTAATATAACACCGATAAATTTTACAACACCAATACTAATTAGAAGTTCCGCAATGATGAAAAACGGTAATAGAGAAGGGAATACAACTTCCCACCATATATTTAACCCTCGAATGGAAGCTTGCAAAGCAGCTTGGGGGTGGAGTACAAGAGAAAAGGTTAAAAACAGTGTTGATATGGTAAGTAAAGCCGTTTTCCATTTTTCATACATGTAAGTAAATCCCCCTTTGTCCCAAAAAACGTTCATTTCAGTATACGTGGATACGTGGTGAATTTAGACCATAAGTATGAAAAAGGAATGAAAAAAGTTAAAGGGTGAGAAAAATGAAAGAACCGAAAATTGGTTTAGCGCTTGGATCTGGGGGAGCGAAAGGATTTGCTCATATTGGCGTTATAAAAGTTTTGAGGGAAAATGGTATACCGATTCATATGATTGCGGGAAGTAGCATGGGAGCTTTAATAGGTACATTTTATGCAGCTGGCAGTAACGTTGAAAGGCTGTATAAAATGGCGACTGTTTTCAAGAGGAAATATTATTTAGATTTCACGGTTCCGAAAATGGGATTTATTGCTGGAAAACGTGTCAAAGATATGATTAAAATGTTTACATATAATAAAAATTTAGAAGAGTTAGATATCCCGACAGCTGTTGTGGCTACTGACATCTTGAAAGGGGAAAAGGTAGTTTTTACAAGTGGTCCTGTTGCAGATGCAGTGAGGGCTAGCATATCGGTGCCTGGGGTGTTTGTACCAGAAAAAGTAGATGGGCGATTATTAGTGGATGGCGGAGTTATTGATCGTATTCCAGTATCGGTTGTGAAGGAGTTAGGCGCTGATATTGTTATTGCTGTTGATGTATCTCCGATTAAGGTGAATGGTGAGGTTACGTCTATTTATGATGTGATTATGCAGAGTATTGAAATTATGCAACATGAGCTTGTGATGAATCGGCAAATTGCATCAGATTTAATGATGCGACCAGCTGTGGAACAATTTAGTTCACGTGCTTTTACAAACATTGAAGACATTATTCAAGTCGGAGAAGTAGAAGCGGAAAAACATGTTTCAAATATTTATTTATTAATTGAGCAGTGGAAGGAGAAACATAATGTTTAAGCGTTTTCGGTTTATATATGCAATTTTAATAGGTGTAATATTGGCGATGTTACTTGTTTACGTACGTTTGCCGTATTATGTAACAAAACCAGGAATGGCTGCAAAATTAGAGCCGTATGTTCAAGTTGAGGGTGGAACAAAAGAATCTGGTGATTTTATGCTTGTAACGGTTTCAATGGGGCCGGCAAATGTTGTGAATTTAATAGCAGCGCAGTTTAACAAATATACACATGTATCGAAGGCGGAAGAAATATTACAAAGAGGCGAGAGTGATGAAGAATATCAATTCCGCCAAAATTATGCAATGAAAGATTCGCAAAATGCAGCGATTTACAATGCTTATAAACGTGCAAATCGTTCTGTTTCTTTTGAAAATAAAGGTGTTTTAGTAGCGGGAGTGTCGAAGGGAATGCCGTCGGAAGGAAAGCTTAAGCTTGGGGATGTCATCATAGCTGTTGATGGAAAAATATTCGAAAAGACGGAGCAATTTATTGAGTATATGACTGGAAAAAAAGAGGGCGATACAGTAAGTATTGAGTACAAGAGAAGTGGAAAGCAACTTAAAGAAAATTTAACTGTTAAGACAATCCCAAATGGGAATGGGCGTGTTGGTATAGGTGTCTCTATTGTGACGGAACGAGAATTAGTAGTAGATCCGAAAGTGAAAATTGACTCGCATGAAATAGGGGGGCCATCAGCAGGTTTAATGTTTACATTAGAAATATATAATCAACTTGTAGAAGAAGATTTAACAAAAGGGCACGAGATTGCTGGAACGGGTACAATCAATGAAAAAGGCGAAATTGGCCCAATTGGTGGTATTCAGCAAAAAGTGGTAGCTGCTAGTGATGCTGGTGCTGAAGTGTTCTTTGCGCCAAATGAAAAAGGTGCGGAGAAATCGAATTATAAAGATGCACTTGAGGCGGCAAAAGATATTAAAACAAAAATGAAAATTGTACCAGTTGACACGTTGGATGATGCATTAACGTATTTAGAAAAAATGGGTGATAAAAAATAAACCTCTCTGAAAAAGAGAGGTTTTTCTTATAGAAATGTTGCAGTTGTTTCATCGTAACGAATTGGATGGTGTGTTACGTCTTGTTTTAGTAGTTGTGTCCGTAATGGTTCTTGCATGATGGAGAAATAGACAGAATTTGCTTTTCGCTCTATATCTAAAGTGGGGTGATTAAAAGTTTTTGTATGAGTAAGGATTGGAAGTTCTATTTTTTTCTTGTTTTTTGAAAGGTAAGTTTGTCCTTTTTGTGACATGCCAAGTAGGCGGATATAAGGTGCATGCTGTTCTATATTTGCATTATGCATTTCTTCTTTTGTTGTGTTGGTTAAAATGTGTGTGCAAGCTCTTTGTAATCTAGTCCATGTATAACGTTTAGTTTTTAATGCCTCCATGAATGAATAGAAAGAGGAACTGTTTTGTATTTTTGATAAAATGCGATGCTCTAAGCCTTCTTCTATTTCATATATATGTTGTAAGTCCTTGGGAGACATCGTCATGAGTTTGTATTTAAAAAATGAGAAATATTGTTCCCAATTATGTAATACCCCATAGCTTTGTTTGTAATTTGCTAAAAGTGAAGCGGTTGCTTTTGGGATGAAGGGCTCAATTGCTGTAAATGAACTATTCTCGTTAAAGAGCTGTTTACGAATACTGGTTGCGCTTGCGATATGTTGATCAGTAAATGTTTCATCATGATAATGAGAGGCAAATCTTTTTATCGTTTGAGCTTGCATAGAACTATTTTGCGAGAGAATTGCTTTCATGTATTGGAAGCCTAAAATGTTATTTGGCTGAGACATGTCTATGTTTTTTTCGGATGGTAAAATATGCAGGAAGGCTTCAGATGTAGCTTTTGCGTAACTATTACCTGTGTTCATAAATTGTTTAACAAGTCGATTGAAAGTTTCTTCTTCATTTTTTTGTACAGAGATGGTATTATAAAAATTTTCGATTATTCCATCTTCACTACCGAAACAAATTTCAGAAACATGTAAGGCGTTTAAAATGGAAATAGCGCCATTTGCAAATGTTTCAGCCTTTTGTGTGGCGAAAGCGTATGGAAGCTCTACAATAAGGTCTACGCCGCTTTCTAACGCCATTTTGGTGCGGTACCATTTAGATAGGAGTGCCGGCTCACCACGCTGTAAAAAAGGGCCACTCATAACGGCAATTGTAATATCAGAGTGTGTTAACTTTTTTGTTTGTTGCACATGATAATCATGACCGTTATGAAAAGGGTTATATTCAACAACAATACCACTGGCTTTTATGGTAATCTCTCCTTTCGATGTAGCATCTTTTTGAAAAACATGATACTCTATATATTATTTACTATGATGACTTCATTATAGTGTAAAGAAAAAACATTGACAAATATAAAATGGCTAGCTATAATTTTGTTTGTTGCCTTGAGGTGATATGATATGAAATGGTCCATCCATCAATTGAATAAATTGAGAAATAAAGGATTGACATTGGATGAGATGGTAGATGTAAGTGAGCTAAAAGAGGTCGAGAAAGATATTCGTGAAATTAATCCTGTTCATGTAACAGGAAGAGTTGATTTTGGCTCCGGTAAGTTTACGTTTCATCTACATATAACTGGAAGCATGGTTTTACCGTGTTCTCGCTCTTTAGTAGATGTGACATTACCATTTGACATTAAAACAACTGAGGTGTTCCAAACTTCACAAGAAGATTTTGAAACAGAAGCTGAAATTCATTGTTTAGAAGGAGAAGTACTTGACTTACTGCCCGTAATCAAGGAAAATATACTTTTGGAGATTCCAATGCAAATTTTCAGTGATGATGTTTCTGGTGGAGCACCGACGCAAGGTCAAGACTGGCAAGTGATTTCGGAAGAAAACAAAGAAAAGCCTGTTGATCCAAGATTGGCAGGACTTGCAAAGTTTTTTGACAAATAATCGGAAGACTGGTTCAGGCCTTCATATGAAAATAACTATTTCTTTTAAGGAGGTGGGAAGAATGGCTGTACCTTTTAGAAGAACTTCTAAAACAGTAAAAAGAAAGCGTCGTACGCATTTCAAATTATCAGTACCTGGTATGGTAGAGTGCCCAAGCTGTGGTGAAGCGAAATTAGCTCACCGTGTATGTAAAGCATGCGGTACTTACAAAGGTAAAGAAGTAATCAGCAAGTAATTGCGGGAAAATAAACGTAGAAGATATCTTCTGCGTTTATTTTTTTTTGTCTAATTCTTTAGTTGGTGTATTCTATCTTTTCTAGTAACTGCATATGTTTAATAAAAAATGCATAGGGAGGACTAGAGAGATGGCGACAACAAGACAAGATGCTTGGACTGATGATGAAGATTTGCTTCTGGCAGAAGTAGTACTCCGGCATATTCGAGAAGGTGGAACACAGCTTTCTGCCTTTAAAGAAGTGGGAAGACATTTGTCTCGTACACCAGCAGCATGTGGGTTTAGATGGAATTCTTATGTTAGAAAGCAATATAAAGAACGTATTGAAGAAGCGAAGCAATTGCGTAAAGTAGAGAATTATGAAGTGAAAGAAACGAAGGTATTAGAGCCTACGTCAATTACATTGAATGATGTTATCGATTTCTTGCAAAATTATAAAGATGAAAATTCTTTAATGGTGCTGCAACAACAAATTGAATCGTTACAAACAGAGAGAGAGCGTCTTTTGGAGCGATTATCAGTATATGAGGAAGAATATAGGACATTACTTGATTATATCGATCAAAAAAGAAGTGTAATGGTTGCGGAAAGAAATAGCGCTCGTTCCAATGGAAAATTAGAGAAATTAAAGAAATAAAAAAACAGCTGCTATGTAGCTGTTTTTTTATTTTTAAGCAGATTCTTCATTTGTAACCGCATTCAAATTTGTTTCTGGGTGCCAAACATAAAAATCACCATCAGGTACTGATACAGGTTGGAAATTTAATTTATCCCAAAAACCAGCTGAGTGGATACGTGCAATTGTTTTAACTGGGAATTGCAGTTGTTTCGCATAATTTACAAGCATTTCTCCATATCCTTGTTTTTGGAAAGTCGGTAACACTTCAAGTTTATAGAGTTCTAGGTAAGTACCTGTAATTTCAAATGGCTCTCCGCCGTTTCTTTTCATGTATAAGCTCATACGTGCAATTAATGATCCACCATAATAGATACCGTAAAATGGAGATTCACTATCATTTTCAATAATGTTTGCTTGTAATTCTTCTAACATGGATAGTTCTTGAGCTCCGCAACCTTTAAATTTTTTAAATTCATCTAATGTTTTATAATTGATGAGCAAACGCTCAACTTTTGGGAATCCCATTACATCACGTCCTTTTCTTATGTTGATGAATACAGAAAAGTAAAAATATTTATAATAATATTATAACTCATTTTTTGATTTTTATGAAGAAGATAGTATATTTCTTTTATTATTTTTTTGAGGATTTGCTAAACTAAGAGTAGAAGCGTATTAATAGGTAGTATATACATAGTGAAAGAAGAGGTTGCATTTATTTGCCGGGAAACAGTGAAATCATTAGTTGTATTAGTGTAATTTAGGAAGATATAAAGGGGGGAGGGCAAGGGAACTTATGTAACTTGTTCATAGGAGTTCCTTGTGTGAAGATGAAAATTGGGATTGTGGGACCGGGTGCTATCGGTCTATTGTATACATTTTATTTACAAAAAAGTAATCAAGATGTTACGTTGTTTACAAGAACGGCTAAACAGGCTGAGGAATTGAATATAACGGGTGTAACTTGTATTAGGGATGGGGTATATGAAACGGTATTCACATCGGTTTTACCAATAGAGAGTATGCCAAAGCAGAAATTAGACTTTATATTTATTGCCGTAAAGCAATATCATATAACTGACATATTATCTTTTGTGCAGGGAGAATCATCATTAATCTTTTTACAAAACGGAATGTCACATTTGCATGCTATGCAGAAAATAGGGAATGAGAATATAGCTGTTGGGATTGTAGAACATGGTGCGAAAAAAGAAGGGATGCATACAGTTCATCATACAGGAATAGGTGTTACAAAGTTTGGTATAGTGCGCGGTCAATCTATATATTTTGAAAAAATATTTGATTGTTTTTCCTCTCCTCATTTTCCTCTTCAAATAGCATCTGATTGGAAGGACGTTATGCACAAAAAATTAGTAGTTAATGTATGTATTAATCCGTTGACGGCGTTATTACGAGTTCAGAATGGAGAGTTGATTTCTAATCCGTTTTTTTATCAAATGATGGAGCAAGTATTTCAGGAAGTGGTTTTTCTTGTGAAAGAAGAAAAAGAAATTGTATGGCAGATGGTACGACATGTATGTGAAAGAACGTCTCGTAATACATCATCTATGTTGGCGGATGTGAGAGCGAATAGACAAACGGAAATCAATGCGATAATTGGATATGTATTAGAAGAAGCTAAGAAACAGCAAAGACCAGTTCCGACACTACAATTTTTGTTCGATGCAATAAAAGGATTAGAAGTAAAAGTATAAGTGTTATTCTTTGCTTTTACGTGAAACATTGACTACAATGTGGATTGGTGAGAGAACAGGATACGAAAGGAAGAATTATATGGAGATAAAAGAAATCTCTGTTCCGCAACAAGGTGTTGTAGCGGACTATATGAACGGTGAGAAAGAGATACAGTCGTGTTTTGATTATATGTTAACAGAAGATGCTTTTAAACAGCGTTTACATGATTTGCGTGAGAGAGAGTTTTTCCGTCAAGATTTAGTAGCGCATTTATTAGAATATAATACAAAATTACAAGCGGGAGAAACTACAATTCAAAATGTAAAAGCGCTTGGAGATGAAAATACATATGTTGTTATAGCTGGACAACAAGCAGGGCTATTAACTGGGCCGCTTTATACAATTCATAAAATTATTTCAATTTTACAGCTTGCGAAGGAAAAGGAAGAAAGTTTAGGTGTTAAAGTTGTTCCTGTTTTCTGGATTGCTGGTGAAGACCATGATATGGATGAAATTAATCATACTTTCGTAATGAAGAATAAAAACATTAAAAAGACTATTTTTCATGATCGTAATCCGAAAAAGGCGAGTGCTTCAGAGTCGGAACTTTCTGTGGAAGACTGTAGAAAGTGGATTGAAGAGATTTTTAAAACGTATCCCGAAACGAATTTTACTAAGGATGTATTACAATTTATTGATGATGCTTTGGAAAAATCGAATACGTATGTAGATTTCTTTGGTTACCTTATTACTAAAATGTTCATTAGCTCTGGTTTAATTCTCGTTGATTCACATCATCCTGAATTGAGAAAATTAGAAGTGCCGTTCTTTAAACAAATTATAGGCAAGTATAAAGAGGTGCAAGAGGGGCTTCATAATCAACAGGAAGTAATTAAAGAATTAGGATATAAACCGATTATTGAAACAAAGAATAATGCGGTGCATATATTCATGGAAATTGATAATGAGCGAGTACTACTTGAAGAGAATAAAGGGAAATTTGTTGGGAAAGATGGAGCGTATTCCTTTTCTTATGAAGAATTAATCGAAGAGATGGAAAGAAATCCAGAAC
Source organism: Bacillus luti (assembly GCF_001884105.1). Taxonomy (GTDB): domain Bacteria; phylum Bacillota; class Bacilli; order Bacillales; family Bacillaceae_G; genus Bacillus_A; species Bacillus_A luti. The sequence continues at coordinate 39,079 of NZ_MACI01000095.1, forward strand.
GTTTTAGTAATAATGTTGTAACACGCCCGCTTATGCAAGAGTATGTATTTCCTACGCTTGCGTTTATTGGAGGTCCAGGAGAATTAGCCTACTGGAGTGAATTGCAACAAGTATTTCATACTGTCGGTTTCCGAATGCCGCCTGTCGTTCCACGTATTACAATTTCTTATTTGGAGAGAGATATAGCGACAGATGTGAAAGATTTACAATTACAAGAGAGTGATCCATTTGTAAAGAATGTAGATAAACTTCGTGAGAACTGGTTGTCTAATCAAATAGAGGAACCGATAGATGAGCGATTTGTAGGTGCGAAAAAAGAAATAATGGATATTCACGCATCATTACAGCAGTTTGTGAAGAAGATAGATCCAGGATTAAGTGAATTTGCAGGAAAAAATGAATTGAAAATAAATGAACAAATTGAACTGTTGGAAAGAATGTTGAAAAAGAATGTTGAGAAAAAACATGAGGTTCAGCTAAATAAATTCCGTCATATACAATGTGCACTTCGTCCGCTAGGAGCGCCGCAAGAGCGCGTTTGGAATGTGTGCTATTATTTAAATCAGTTCGGTTTAGATTTTGTTGAGCGAGTAATGGAAAACTCATTTTCTTGGGATGGAAAACATCATGTTATAAAACTATAGAATCTTGCTCTTCGGAGCAGGATTTTATTTTTGTCTCGTTGAATTTACTGTGAAGTGTAATTTTTCTGAATTATCAATTTGAAAACAATGAAGATTGTATGTAGGCAGGATACTTAAATATATGACAAAATAGCACAAAATGTAAACGTATTATTATCTTTTTCGACAGTTTTTTATTTAAATTCCCGCAAAAGATGATAAAATTTAGTATATAATAAAAGAAAATAGCGATTTGTATAGTATGCTGCCTTTGTAGGCAAGTTAAATGAGTCGTTCTTTAGTAGTATTTCGTTCTCTAATCGTGTAGAGGAAGGGATGCATTCAACATAATTAATTGGAAAAAGAGTAGGTGCAACAATGTTTAAACACGTAACAGTACTTTTGAAAGAAACGGTAGACGGCTTAGATATAAAGCCAGGTGGTACATATGTAGATTGTACACTGGGGGGAGGAGGACATAGTTCTTATCTATTATCCCAATTAACTGATGGCGGGAAATTAATAGCTTTTGATCAAGATGAGATAGCGATTCAAAATGCGAAAGAAAAATTTGCTTCATATGGTGAGCAGTTTGTAACAGTAAAGAGCAATTTCCGTTATTTATCTGAAAAACTACAGGAATTAGGTATAACAGAAGTAGATGGTATTTTATTCGATTTAGGTGTTTCATCTCCACAATTAGACACACCAGAGCGTGGCTTTAGTTACCATCATGATGCACCGTTAGATATGCGGATGGATCAAGATGCCCCATTAACAGCATATGATGTTGTAAACAGCTGGTCATATGAACAACTCGTAAGAATTTTCTTCCAGTATGGTGAAGAGAAATTTTCAAAACAAATAGCAAGGAAAATTGAAGCGTATCGTGAGAATAAAGCTATTGAAACGACTGGAGAGTTAGTAGAACTAATTAAAGAAGGTATCCCGGCTCCTGCACGTAGAACGGGTGGACATCCTGCGAAACGTGTGTTCCAGGCGATTCGTATTGCTGTAAATGATGAATTGAAAGTATTTGAAGAAGCTCTAGAATCTGCAATTAGTATGGTCAAGCCAGGTGGAAGAATCAGTGTTATAACATTCCATTCTTTAGAAGACCGTATTTGTAAAACAACGTTTAAGCGAAATAGTACAACGCCACAATTGCCGCCAGGATTACCAATTATTCCTGAGGAATTCAAACCGAAATTAAAACTTATTACAAGAAAGCCGATTTTACCTTCTGATATAGAGCTAGAAGAAAATAATCGAGCGCGTTCTGCGAAGTTGAGGATCGCTGAAAAACGATAAAAAGGGGAGAGAGGTATGAGTAACTTAGCTGTAAAGTATAAGCAACAAGCGCAAGAAGAGGTCCAGATTCAAACACCCCCACAGCAGATGGTTCAACCAAAAGTTAAAGCAAAAATTACAAGAATTGAAAAACTGTTATATGTAGCGTTTATTGGCTTTTTATTGTATGCCTGCGTAGCGTTTATTGGAAATAAAGCGGGCCTGTATCAAGTTAATGTAGAAGCAGCGACAATAGAAGAAAAAATTGTGAAGCAGCAAAAAGAAAATCAAGAGTTACAGGCTGAAGTAGAGAAGTTAAGTCGTTATGAGCGAATCGCTGAAGTTGCAAAAAAACACGGGCTAGAAATTAATGCAAATAATGTGAAGGGCCTCAAGTAAGGCAATAGGTGTGAAGGAAAGATGAAGAGTAATATGACTAAATTTCATACCAATAAGGGAGCAGGGTATTTTATGATATTATTCCTCCTGCTCTTTTTGCTGTTATTAGCCCGATTTTTTTACATACAAGCGACAGGAACTGTGCATAACCAAGATTTGGATACACTTGCTAAGCAAAAACATAGCAAAACAGGAGTCCTCGAAGCGAATCGAGGAACAATTTATGATCAAAACGGTCATGTGTTAGCGCAAGACGCAAATTCGTATAAACTTGTAGCAGAATTAAAAGGTGCTAATCCTGTTAAGGATAAAGAGGGTACCGCAAAGAAAATTGCGGGAGTACTCGGAAAAGGTGAAGAAGATATTTTAGCTGCATTAAATAAAGAAGGTAGAAGTCAAGTTGAATTTGGAACGCTAGGTAAGGATCTGACGAAAGAGCAGAAGGAACAAATAGAAGCGTTGAAGTTGCCTGGAATATCCTTCATTACAGAAAATGCCAGAGTATATCCAAATGGTGATTTTGCATCTTACGTTATAGGTCATGCGAAACCAAATGATAAAGGAACTTCGGTAGGTCAATTTGGCTTAGAACAAAGTTTGGATAAATATTTAAGTGCTTCTAATGGGAAAGTAGCTTATACAGGTGATCGTAAAGGTGTATCTCTCGATGGCGGAAAAGTTAACGTAGAAGCCCCTAAAAATGGAGATAACGTGTATTTAACAATGGATCAACGTATTCAAAGTTATTTAGAAGATGCGATGAAAGCTGCGAATAAGCATTATGAGCCAGAAAGTTTAATAGGGATTGTTGCGGATCCGAAAACCGGAAAAATATTAGGGATGTCTAGTAAACCTAGTTATGATCCAAATGAGCGTCAAATTAAATATTTCTTTAATGATGCGATTGCAAATGCATTTGAACCTGGATCAACAATGAAGATTTTCACATTAGCGGCCGCTATTAATGAAGGTGTGTACAAAGGACAAGATTATTATCAATCTGGTACATACCAAGTTGGTAATCGGAAAATAAAAGATCATAACGGTGGTGCTGGTTGGGGCTCTATTACGTTTGATGAAGGGGTAGAGCGCTCTTCAAACGTAGCATTTGCTATTTTAGGTGATCAAAAGCTTGGTCCGGAACGTTTTCGTAAGTATATCCATGCTTTCGGATTAGATGAAAAAACGAATATTGATTTACCTGGTGAAGGTTCAAATACAATTTTATTCGATCAGCAAATACAGCAAGTAACAACAGCATTTGGACAAGGTTCTACTGTAACGCCTATTCAACTTGTACAAGCTGCAACAGCTATTGCAAATGATGGGAAAATGATGAAACCTTATACAATTGATAAAATTGTAGATCCGATAACAGGGAAAGTAAAATTAGAACATAAACCAGAAGAAGTAGGAAAGCCTGTTACAAAAGAAACAGCAGCGCAAGTAAGGCAGTTATTAGAACGCGTTGTTACATCACCTAAAGGAACAGGAACCGCATATAAAGTTGATGGGTATTCAGTGGGTGGTAAAACTGGGACAGCACAAATTCCCGATGGAAAAGGTGGATATATGACAGGAAGAGAGAATTATATATTCTCATTCTTAGGTATGGCACCGATGGACGACCCACAACTTGTTGTGTATGTGGCTGTTAAACAGCCGAAGTTAAAAGATGATGAAAATGGCGCGCAGCCTTTAGCTGATATCTTTAAATATGTAACAAAAAATAGTTTAGAGTATTTAAAGATTAAGCCGAATGAAGTGAAAGATCCGAAAAAATATTTGAAAGAGCAACAAACAGCAGTTCCAGATGTAACTGGAAAAACGATGGCAGAAGCAGGGAAAGCAATCGATAAAGCAAAACTCCGTCCAATCGTATTAGGTGAAGGAAAAATACAGCAACAAGTACCAAAAGCGACTGAACAAACATTAAGAGGAGATCGGGTCTTCTTAGTGGGAGATAAGCCTACAATGCCGAATATACAAGGTTGGGCACTGCGTGATGTTATGAATTTAGCAAAAACATTACAGCTTAATTTAAAACCTTCTGGCACTGGGTACGTAACCGAACAAAGTGTAGCAGAAGGAACATTATTGCAACCGGGTACAGAATTAGGTGTTACACTCGTACCACCACTCGAACCGCAACAAGAAGCAGAAAAACCGTAATGGTAAGAAGCGAAAAGTTCTAATTAAATAAGTACAAGCATATATTGGAACAAGCTAGGCGTAAAGGAGGCTTGTTCCAATATGCGTGTATCAAATGTAACAGTTAGAAAACGACTTATTTTTATACTTATATCAGGTATACTTATTTTCACTATCATTGATATTCGTCTTGGATATGTGCAGTTTTTTCTTGGAAATATGTTAACGGATCGTGCGAAGGATTCATGGAGTCGTAATATTACTTTTGAACCTGAACGGGGGAAGATTTTAGACCGAAATGGTGTGGAACTTGCCACGAATAAAAGTGCCCCAACTGTCTTTGTTGTACCAAGGCAAATTGAAAAACCAGCAGAGACTGCAGAGAAACTAGCTGCAGTATTAGGTGTGGAAAAAGATGAGATTTATAAGAGAGTTACAAAAAAAGAGTCAATTGTAAGGTTAGACAAAGGCGGAAGGAAAATATCACATGACAAAGCGAAAGAGGTACGAGGATTAAGTTTGAAAGGTGTGTATATCGCAGAGGATTCGATCCGGTACTATCCATTTGGAAACTTTTTATCACATGTATTAGGGTTTGCAGGTAGTGATAACCAAGGTCTCATGGGACTAGAAAAATATTATGATAAAGAGCTAAATGGTGATAAAGGTCATGTGCGCTTTTTTGCAGATGCGAAAGGACAGAGAATGCCTAACGTTGGTGATGATTTCAAAAAACCAGAAGCTGGATTGAATTTGGGGCTAACAATTGATGCACGAATTACGAGGATTATGGAAAGAGAAATGAATATTGCAGAGTCAACGTATAATCCAGACGGTATGATTGCAATTGCAATGAATCCGAAAAATGGTGAAATTTTAGGTATGTCAAGCCGGCCGAGTTTTGATCCAGCAGATTTTCAAAGTGTCTCTCCTGAGGTGTATAACAGAAACTTACCTGTATGGAGTACGTATGAGCCTGGTTCAACATTTAAGATCATTACGTTAGCCGCAGCTTTGAATGAAAATTTAGTAGACTTAGAGAAAGATACGTTTTATGATGATGGAGCGGCTGAAGTTGGTGGAGCTAGATTGAAGTGTTGGAAAGCAGGAGGTCATGGTAGCCAAACGTTTTTAGAAGTAGTTCAAAACTCTTGTAACCCAGGATTTATTGAACTAGGTGATCGTCTTGGTAAAGACCGATTGTTTAAATACATTCGTAATTTCGGCTTTGGACAGAAAACAGGCATTGATTTGCAAGGCGAAGGTAGCGGGATTTTATTTAATTTAGATAAAGTCGGTCCAGTCGAGCAAGCAACGACTTCGTTCGGTCAAGGTGTTTCTGTTACACCAATACAGCAAGTAGCAGCAGTAGCTGCAGCTGTAAATGGCGGAACGTTGTATCAACCGTATATAGCTAAGGAATTTATCGATCCAAAAAATAATCAAGTTGTCAGTAAAAAGACACCTGTTGAGAAAAGGAAAGTTATTTCCAAGGAAACTTCAGAAAAAGTTCGTTACGCATTAGAGAATGTTGTAGCGAAAGGGTCTGGTAAAGGTGCATATATTGATGGATATCGCGTAGGTGGGAAAACAGGAACTGCTCAAAAGGTAAAGGATGGAAAATATTTAGAAAATAACTATATTGTATCCTTTATTGGTTTTGCTCCAGCAGATGATCCGCAAATTGTTGTCTATGTTGCTGTTGATAATCCAAAAGGAGTCACGCAGTTTGGTGGAGTAGTAGCGGCTCCAATTGTTGGGAATATTCTTCGAGATGCACTTCCTGTTATGGGAGTGAAACCGAGAAAAGAACAAGTTGAGAGAGAATATAAATGGGGCGATACACCAACTGTGGAAGTCCCGAATTTAATTGGTATGAAAAAGAAAGATTTACAGACGCAGCTTGTCGATTTGAAGCTTGATATAAGTGGTGATGGAGAGAAAGTAATTAAACAATCACCAGAAGCTGGGGCTAAAGTAAAAGAAGGTTCGAAAATTAGAATTTACTTCGGGAATTAAAGGTAACATAGTACGTTTTATGGTACAATTGGTGGAAGTGAGTTCTTTATAGAAGAGTTACTTAATTTGAGGCCGTAAGAGTCTCAGTTATAAATAGGTCTATTTATTAGACACAGTAGCACTTACCTCCTATTTTACATAATTAGGAGGTAGCGTGTTGCTTATTGAAAAAGAGATAAATACACAATGTAGAGAGGGTTTAGTGAAATGAAGTTGCATACACTTGTATCATGTTTGCATGATTTTCCAGTTGTTCCAAAAGAAAATCCAGAAATCACATCTATAGAAGCTGATTCACGTAAAGTGAAAGAGGGAAGCTTATTTGTATGTATGAAAGGATATACGGTTGATAGCCATGATTTTGCTAAGCAAGCAGCGGCACAAGGAGCGGCTGCTATTGTTGCGGAAAGACCAATTGATGTTGACGTTCCAGTTGTACTTGTGAAAAACACTTTTCGTTCGTTAGCGGTTTTAGCTGATTATTTTTATGGTCAACCAACACACAAGTTACATTTAATCGGAATTACAGGTACAAATGGAAAGACAACAACATCGCATATTATGGATGAGATTATGCGCGCACATGGTCATAAAACGGGGCTAATTGGAACGATTAATATGAAAATCGGTGATGAAACATTTGAGGTGAAAAATACAACGCCAGATGCACTAACACTTCAACAGACATTTTCAAAAATGGTTGAATACGGTGTGGATAGCACAGTAATGGAAGTTTCGTCACATGCTTTAGATCTTGGTCGTGTACACGGATGTGATTACGATGTAGCGGTGTTTACAAATTTAACACAAGATCATTTAGACTATCATAAAACGATGGAAGAATATAAACATGCAAAAGGATTGCTATTTGCACAACTTGGCAATAGTTATAATCATAATCGTGAAAAATACGCGGTACTGAATAACGATGATGCTGTAACAGCGGAATATATGAGAAGTACTGCAGCAACTGTTGTAACGTATGGAATTGATACAACAAGTGATATTATGGCAAAAGATATCGTTATGACAAGTGGTGGAACTACGTTCACGCTTGTAACACCGTATGAAAGCGTAAATGTTACGATGAAATTGATTGGGAAATTTAATGTATATAACGTACTAGCGGCAACAGCGGCAGGACTTGTTTCTGGTGTAAGTTTAGAAACTGTCATTGATGTGATAAAGAAACTAGCTGGAGTTCCAGGACGTTTTGAAGTAGTTGATGGTGGACAAAATTATACAGTTATTGTTGATTATGCACATACACCAGATAGCTTAGAGAATGTATTGAAAACAGCAAAACAATTTGCAAAAGGTGACGTATATTGCATCGTCGGTTGTGGCGGTGATAGAGATCGAACGAAGAGACCAATCATGGCAAGTGTTGCAACAAAATATGCAACTCACGCAATTTACACTTCAGATAATCCAAGAAGTGAAGAGCCAGGAGCTATTTTAGATGATATGGTACAGGGTGCAAATGGGAATAATTATGAAGTGATTATTGATAGAAAAGAAGCGATATACCATGCAATTTCTAACGCGAAAGCTGAAGATATCATCATCATTGCTGGTAAGGGTCATGAAACGTATCAAATTATTGGTAAAGATGTTCATCATTTTGACGATCGTGAAGTCGCTAAAGAAGCAATTACAGAGCGTTTAAACAACGAAGAGTAACAACGTGAGAGGAGGACTACATGTGCTTGAGCAAGGTTTATTAGTAACGGCTGGGGTAGCATTCTTAATTTCTGTTGCCCTATCGCCATTGTTTATTCCATTTTTAAGAAAATTAAAGTTCGGACAGAGTATTCGTGATGAGGGACCAAAGTCACATCAAAAAAAATCAGGGACACCGACAATGGGTGGTATTGTCATATATGTATCTATGATGGTGACTTCACTTATTATGGCGATTAAGTTTAATCATTTAGGTGCAGAGGTATCGTTATTACTATTAGTGACGTTTGGTTACGGACTGATTGGATTTTTAGATGACTACATAAAGGTAGTTAAGAAAAGAAATCTTGGGTTAACATCAAAACAAAAATTAGTAGGTCAGCTTGTTATTGCTATTGCGTTCTTTTTAATTGGAAAAGGGCAAGCGTTTCACACATACATCATGATTCCGGGAACGGATGTTAAGTTTGAATTAGGTTGGGCGTATTTTGTACTTGTACTATTTATGCTTATTGGTGGATCAAATGCAGTTAACTTAACTGACGGTTTAGATGGTTTATTATCAGGAACAGCTGCTATTGCATTTGGGGCGTTTAGTATTATTGCTGTAGCACAAGAGCAATTTGGAGTAGCAATATTCTGTATGGCGGTTGTAGGAGCTGTACTTGGATTTCTAGTGTTCAATGCGAATCCAGCAAAAGTATTTATGGGAGACACAGGTTCCTTAGCTTTAGGTGGTGCCATCGCAGCTGTAGCAATTTTATTAAAACAAGAATTGCTACTTGTAATTATTGGCGGCGTATTCGTAGCGGAAACTTTATCTGTTATTATTCAAGTTATTTCGTTTAAAACAACAGGAAAACGTGTCTTTAAAATGAGTCCATTACATCACCATTATGAATTATGTGGTTGGTCAGAGTGGCGCGTCGTGGTAACGTTTTGGTCTGTAGGATTTTTATTAGCTGTGTTAGGAATTTATATCGGGGTGTGGATGTAATTGAAAACTGTAACTGAATTTCAAAATAAAAATATTCTTGTACTAGGCATTGCAAAAAGTGGTTATGCAGCAGCTACCTTGTTACAAAAATTAGGGGCAAATGTTATTGTAAATGACGGAAAGCCTTTAGCAGAAAATGTACTTGCTGCAGAATTGCAAGCAAAAGGAATGGACGTTGTATGTGGCGGTCATCCTTTAGAATTGTTAGAGAGAAATATCTCACTTGTTGTAAAAAATCCGGGGATTCCGTATTCTAATCCAATATTAGTTGCTGCGAAAGAAAAGCAAATTCCAATAGTGACAGAAGTGGAATTAGCATATCGTATTTCAGAAGCTCCATTTGTTGGAATTACGGGATCTAACGGTAAAACGACAACGACAATGCTTACATTTGAAATGTTAAAAGAAGGACAAAAGCATCCTGTTATTGCAGGAAACATAGGAACTGTAGCTTGTGAAGTAGCGCAGGATGCAAAAGAAAATGAAGTTGTAGTTACAGAACTTTCATCGTTCCAATTGATGGGAGTAGAATCATTCCAGCCTAAAATTGCTGCGTTTTTAAACTTATTTGAAGCCCACTTAGATTATCATGGGACGAAGAAGGAATATGGTTTAGCAAAAGCAAATATTTTTAAAAACCAAACAGAAAACGATTATAGTGTAATAAATGCAGATGATGCAGATGTGATGGCCTTATCTGTGAATACTAAAGGACAAAAAGTATTGTTTTCGACAACGAAAGAAATTGAAGATGGTGCGTATATAAAAGACAATGCTCTTTATTTTAAAGGGGAAAAAGTTGTTGAAGTAAGTGATATCGTTTTACCAGGTCAGCATAATTTAGAAAATATTTTAGCTGCGATGAGTATTGCGAAATTGTTAGGTGTTTCTAACGAAGCGATTACGGTAGTGTTAAAACGTTTTACAGGTGTAAAACATCGTTTAGAATATGTAACAACTCTTAACAATCGTAAGTTTTATAATGACTCGAAAGCGACGAATATGCTAGCAACTGAGAAAGCATTATCTGCGTTTGCACAACCGATTGTGTTACTAGCAGGTGGGCTTGATCGTGGAAATGAATTCGATGATTTAATTCCATATTTCAAAAATGTAAAAGCGATTGTAACATTTGGACAAACAGCACCAAAATTAGTAAGGGCAGCAGGGAAAGCCGGATTAGATATAATTGAAAGTGTCGATACTTTAGAAGAAGCAGTTGTGAAAGCTTATGCTCATTCTACAGACGGCGATGTTATTCTTCTTTCTCCAGCATGTGCAAGCTGGGATCAATTTAAAACATTTGAAGAAAGAGGAGACATTTTTATACAAGCTGTGCATAAACTTATATAAAGTAAATCAAAACATCAGTAGGCTAACACCTACTGATGTTTTGTTACATAGGGCAAAAGGTTCTGCCTAAAGAGGTGGTGTTTATGGGTAATGAAGAAATCGCCTGATTTTATTCTCATCATCGTTACACTTTCGTTGTTGACAATCGGAATGATTATGGTTTACAGTGCGAGTGCAGTTTGGGCCTCTTATAAAATGGGGGACTCATTCTTTTTTGCAAAAAGACAATTACTGTTTGCAGGTCTTGGTGTAGTGGCTATGTTTTTGATTATGAAAATTGATTATTGGGTGTGGCGTACGTACTCAAAAGTAATTTTGCTAGTTTGTTTCATTCTTCTTATTCTCGTTCTTATTCCAGGAGTTGGTCTTGTTCGAGGGGGAGCACGAAGTTGGATTGGAATCGGAGCATTTTCGATTCAACCGTCAGAGTTTATGAAGTTTGCGATGATAATTTTCTTGGCAAAATTTTTAGCGGAACGGCAAAAATTAATTACATCTTTTAAACGTGGTTTATTACCGGCTCTTAGTTTTGTGTTTCTTGCTTTTGGGATGATTATGTTACAGCCAGACCTTGGTACAGGGACGGTAATGGTTGGGACATGTATCATTATGATATTTATTTCGGGAGCAAGGGTCTTTCACTTTGCAATGTTTGGTTTGCTTGGTGTAGCAGGATTTGTAGGGTTAATTGTATCAGCACCGTATCGAATGAAACGCATTACATCATATTTAGATCCGTGGTCAGATCCGCTTGGAAGTGGATTTCAAATTATCCAATCATTACTCGCAATTGGACCTGGTGGATTATTCGGTCTTGGACTTGGACAAAGTAGACAAAAATTTCTTTATTTACCTGAACCACAAACAGACTTTATATTTGCAATCTTATCCGAGGAATTAGGTTTTATTGGTGGTTCATTTGTGTTATTATTATTTAGTCTATTATTATGGCGCGGGATTCGTATCGCATTAGGAGCGCCAGATTTATATGGTACGTTTTTAGCAGTAGGTATTGTGGCGATGATTGCGATTCAAGTAATGATTAATGTTGGTGTTGTAACAGGACTGATGCCTGTTACGGGTATTACTTTACCGTTTTTAAGTTATGGTGGATCAAGTTTAACATTAATGTTAATGGCGGTAGGTGTATTATTAAATATAAGTCGCCATTCTCGCTACTAAACCCTGTTTATAAGACAGGGTTTTTCGTATGTGTGTGAAAATACAATATGTATATAGAAATAAATACGATTGAAATAAGAAATGAGAAGCGGAGGAGTTAGTAGTGCGTGTATTAGTAAGTGGTGGGGGTACTGGAGGTCATATTTATCCGGCTCTTGCTTTAATTAGAGAAATAAAAAAGTTAAATCCAGAAGCAAGGTTTTTATATATTGGTACAGAAAATGGATTGGAGAGTACAATTGTTCCAAAAGCAGGTATACCGTTTCAATCTATTGTTATAAGTGGATTTAAAAGAAAAATATCGTTAGATAATGTGAAAACAGTAATGCGTTTCCTAAAGGGTGTACAAGATAGTAAACGATATATCCGTCGTTTTAATCCGGACATTGTGATTGGAACGGGTGGATATGTATGTGGCCCAGTTGTGTATGCTGCAGCAAAATTAGGTATTCCAACTATTGTACATGAACAGAATAGTGTACCAGGTGTAACGAACAAATTTTTAAGTCGTTATGTTGATAAAGTTGCTGTTTGTTTTGAAGCAGCGACAGAACATTTTCCACAGTCAAAAGTGGTTATGACAGGTAATCCACGAGCTTCAGAAGTAATGGATCAAAATGGAATGAAAGGAAAGCGTTCAGTAGGTTTATCTCTTCCTAAAAAATCCGTACTTATTTTCGGAGGGAGTCGTGGGGCTAGACCGATTAACGACGCCTTTGTAGAGGCGATAGAACAATTTGGGAATAAAAGTTACGAAATTTTGTATGTAACAGGTGAAGTACATTATGACAAAGTGATGGAAGCGGTGAAGCAAAAGGGGAATCCAGATAATGTTATCATTAAACCTTTCATTCATAACATGCCAGAAGTACTTACAGGTGTAGATCTTGTTGTTTCAAGAGCGGGGGCAACAACACTTGCAGAATTAACAGCGTTAGGTAAGCCAAGTGTGTTAATTCCGAGTCCGTACGTAACAAATAACCATCAGGAAAAAAATGCACGTTCAGTTGTTGATAAAGGAGCAGCAAAAATGCTACTTGAAAAAGATTTAACGTCTGAAACGCTAATTCGTGATATTGATGAGATTTTATTAGATGCACAAACATTACAAAATATGAAGCTAGCTGCTAAGCAATTAGGTATTCCAGATGCGGCAAATAAGTTGTACGAAGTAATGAATAAGCTTGTGAAAAAATAACGTTAGGTGAACGACCTGCATACTACTGTAATAAGGAGACTTAATATGGGGGAGATCGTTTATGGAACAATTAGTAAATGAGCTTATAAAAGCAAATGTTGGTCGAGTATTAGTTAACGAACCGTTAGCGCGTTACACTACTATGAAAATAGGTGGACCAGCTGATATTTTAATTGTGCCAAAGCATGTTACCAGTATTGAGAAGACATTGCAGCTAGTAAAGCAATATAAAACAAAGTGGACTGTAATTGGTCGAGGTTCAAACCTTCTCGTATCTGATAAAGGGATAGAAGGTGTCGTTATTCGTTTAGGAGAAGGATTAGACCACTTAGAGGTCGAAAACCATAGAGTAAGAGTTGGTGGTGGATATCCCCTTATTAAATTGTCAACTTTACTTAGTCGCCAAGGGTTAGCTGGACTGGAATTTGCAAGTGGTATTCCAGGGAGTGTTGGTGGCGCAGTGTATATGAATGCAGGTGCACATAAATCAGATATATCAAATGTGTTATCAAAGGCTCTTATTCTATTTGAAAACGGAACAATTGAGTGGTTGATGAATAGAGAAATGGAATTTTCTTATCGTACATCTGTATTACAAACGAAACGTCCTGGTATTGTTTTGGAAGCGGAGTTTCAATTACAGGTAGGAAAGCGTGAGGAAATTGTAAGAAACATGCAAAAGAATAAAGATTACCGCCGCGAAACACAGCCGTGGAATCATCCTTGTGCAGGAAGTGTATTTCGAAATCCCCTCCCAGAATTTGCAGGAAATTTAGTAGAAAAAGCGGGGCTTCGTGGTTATCAAATAGGTGGAGCCCAAATTTCTGAAATGCACGGGAATTTTATTGTTAATACTGGAGGGGCATCAGCGCAAGATGTATTATCCTTAATCGCATTGATAAAACATACGATTAAGGATAAATTCGGTATAGATATGCATACAGAAGTAGAAATCATTGGAAGATAACGGTTATTCGTTCCGCTCATTATCATTTATGTTATAATAAGAAGATAAGAACGGCATGAGGAACATGCCGTTCTTTATGTTACATAGGGGGATCGTACATGAAAAATAGTAAAGTGATTAAACTACAAGATCGTGTACCAAAGTTGAAAAATCAAAAGAAAAAAAACAAAAACAAAAAAAATGTTAATCATCGATTGATTTTATACATATCAATTTTATTTTTATTAGTACTCTTTTTAATTTATTTTCGGTCTCCGCTTAGTAATATAAAAAAGATAAGTGTACTTGGAAATCATTATATGACGGATGAACAAGTGATGAAGGAATCAGGTGTGACATATGATACAAGTTATTTCCGAGTGACAGCACATAAAGCAGAAGAAAACTTAACGAAACGAAAAGAAATTAAAGCAGTAAATGTAAAAAAACGTTTTCCGAACAAAATTGATGTTCATATTGAAGAGTATGTAACGATTGGTTATATAAACAAAGATGGAAAATTACAACCGTTGTTGGAAAATGGGAAAACACTTGATGTACTCCCAAACGGAAAACTTCCTGTTGCAGCACCGATTTTTGAACCTTTTAAAGAGGAAAAAATGAAAGAGTTAATTGCTGAGTTAGAAAAATTAACACCGACTATTTTAAGATCCATTTCTGAAATCCGTTATTCACCTACGAATGCGAATGAAGACCATCTTACTTTATATATGAATGAAGGGTATGAAGTGAGCACTACCATTCAAAATTTCGCAAAGCGTATGGAAGCTTATCCTCTTATTTTAAAAACAATTGAACCAGGTAAGAAGGTATTAATTGACTTAGAAGTAGGAGCATATACGAAAGAGTTAGAAGCAGAAGAAAAAAAAGAATAGAACGGTAGTTTTCGCTACGTTATTATAGAAAAACGAAACAGACGTTCTATTGTGAGCGTATGAATTTACAAGAATGGTTCATTTGATGAAAAATATGTAAAAATTCGTAGATTCATACTAGGATTGGTACAAGTTTCACTTTTCTATGAGTACATCTTAGTGTAGACTTATACTTGGCGGTAATCTTTACACTTGAAATAGAATTATTTCAAGATAAGCAGTTATTCACAGTTTACTGCGATATTCTTAAATGAATGTTAAATAAAAATAAGAAAAATATAGGGTTAAAAAAGGGAAACGTATAAAGACGTTGAATATTTTTCTTATAAATAGTAAAGTTGCGATTGTTGTTCCATATATTGAGTTGTATGGTATAAATAAAGAAGGAGGTGCCAAAGAATGAACAGCAATGAAATATATGTTAGTCTTGACATCGGTACATCCAATGTTAAAGTCATCATTGGTGAAATGGTTAATGACAGCTTAAACATTATTGGTGTTGGAAATGTAAAATCAAGTGGTTTAAAGAAGGGATCGATAGTTGATATAGACGAGACTGTTCGATCAATTAAAAAAGCAATTGAACAAGCTGAGCGCATGGTGGGAATCCACATTGAGCAAGTTGTAGTAGGTGTCAATGCAAACCAGGTACAGCTACTTCCTTGTCATGGAGTAGTCGCTGTTTCAAATGAAGATCGTGAAATCGGGAATGAAGATGTCTTACGCGTTCTAGATGCAGCACAAGTTGTGTCAATTGCTCCTGAACGTGAGTTTATTGATGTGGTACCTCGACAGTTCATCGTAGACGGTCTTGACGAGATTAACGATCCACGCGGGATGATCGGTGTAAGATTAGAAATGGAAGGTACACTTATTACAGGCTCGAGAACTTTACTACATAACCTACTTCGTTGTGTAGAAAAAGCAGGTCTTGAAATTGTTGATATTTGTCTTCAACCGTTAGCAGCTGCGACAGTTGCTATATCTTCAGATGAAAAAAATAGAGGTGTAGCCCTTGTTGATATTGGGGGAGGTTCTACAACGTTATCTATTTTTAAAGATGGAGAGTTACAAGCGACGAGCGTATTGCCATTAGGTGGGGACCATATAACGAAGGATATTGCGATTGGATTGAAAACTTCAACAGAAAATGCAGATCAAATTAAGTTGAAATATGGACATGCTTTTTATGATACAGCATCTGAAGAAGAAATGTTTACGGTTCCTATCATGGGAAGTGATCAAACAGAACAGTATTCACAATTGGAATTATCTGATATTATCGAGGCTCGTGTAGAGGAAATTTTAATGTTTGTTCAAGAAGAAGTACGTAAGTTAGGAATCAAACAAGTTGCTTCTGGTTATGTACTAACTGGCGGAATTGCTTCTATGCCAGGTGTTCTTGATCTTGCATATGATATTTTACATGAAAATGTTCGTATAGCGACTCCTGATTATATTGGTGTGCGTGAGCCTCAATATACAATTGGAGTTGGATTAATTAAACACTCTTATCAAAAAGCTAAATTACGTGGAAAAAACGTGCAGGAAAAGCAAGAGCATTTTGAACCAGTACCTGCACCAATGCCGGTACAACAGCAACCTGCGAAACAAAAAACTCGTAATCAAAACAATAATAATCAAAATGATGACCGTATGATGTCAAAAGTAAAACGTGTATTCCGTTATTTATGGGATTAAAATTGGACACGAAAAATGAGGTTCTAGGGGGATTTCGACATGTTAGAGTTTGATACTACTCAAGATCAATTAGCGAATATAAAAGTTATCGGTGTCGGCGGTGGCGGAAACAATGCTGTAAACCGTATGATTGAACACGGTGTACAAGGTGTAGACTTTATCGCTGTGAATACTGATGCACAAGCATTAAATCTATCAAAAGCTGAAACAAAAATGCAAATTGGTGGAAAATTAACGCGCGGACTTGGTGCAGGCGCAAACCCTGAAGTAGGGAAAAAAGCTGCAGAAGAAAGTAAAGAGCAAATCCAAGAAGCACTTCGTGGTGCGGATATGGTCTTCGTAACAGCTGGTATGGGCGGCGGAACTGGAACTGGTGCAGCTCCAGTTGTTGCTCAAGTTGCAAAAGAACTAGGCGCATTAACAGTTGGTGTTGTAACACGTCCATTTACATTTGAAGGCCGTAAGCGCGCAACGCAAGCAGCATCTGGTATTGCAGCATTTAAAGAAAATGTAGATACGTTAATTGTAATTCCAAACGATCGCTTATTAGAGATTGTTGATAAAAATACGCCGATGTTAGAAGCGTTCCGTGAAGCGGATAACGTATTACGTCAAGGTGTTCAAGGTATTTCTGATTTAATTGCAACACCAGGTTTAATTAACTTAGACTTTGCAGACGTAAAGACAATTATGTCTAATAGAGGTTCTGCTTTAATGGGTATCGGTTCTGGTAATGGGGAAAATCGTGCTGCTGAAGCTGCGAAAAAAGCGATTTCTAGTCCATTATTAGAAACATCTATTGATGGAGCTCAAGGTGTTATTATGAACATTACGGGTGGAGCTAACTTAAGCTTATATGAAGTACAAGAAGCGGCAGATATTGTAGCTTCGGCTTCTGATCCAGAAGTAAATATGATCTTCGGTTCTGTTATTAATGAAGGATTAAAAGATGATATCGTTGTAACTGTAATTGCAACTGGTTTTGATGACAGCATTGCAACTCAACCACCAAAACCAATTATTCGTCCGACTTCGAATCACACGCAACAGCAACAACCAGTAGCTCAACCTTCAAAACAACGTGAAGTAAAACGTGAAATGAAGCGTGAAGAGCCGGTTGTACATGAGCGCCATTCAGACTCAGATGACATCGATATTCCAGCATTTTTACGTAACCGTCGTAGACGATAAAAGAAAAGGAGCTTTCATGCTCCTTTTTTGTTTTCTAAATGGAAAAGATCTGCTAAGCAGGTCTTTTTTTATTTCGTATATTTCAATTTACTTCGCATTAACTACCTGTGAAATTCGTTTTTTACATATCACTAATTCCAGTGTTGCTTTATAGCCGTAGTTATAGTTCAGTTAATCTGTTTATAAAAAATAAAAGTATATTACGCTATGAAACTATACTTTTATTTTTTACCGACAGATTATGTCTAGAAATCACAAAATAACAAAAAAACACCTCCGCAAATTGACACACTTTCCTATTGGATATGCATTATACTAGTCTCAACTTAAAAAAAGAGGTGAATTGTTTGGTTGTTTACGCCGACATTGTTTGGTTGTTAAACGCCTGCATTGATTTTCTTTTACTTTTATTAACAGCTACCGTGTTAAAAAAGAAGATCAAGAGATGGAGGCTTGTGTTAGGGGCATTTATAGGTTCAACCATTGTTATTTTTGCCTTTACTCCTTTTGCTTCTATGATGACACATCCTATTATGAAACTACTGTACTCGTTACTTATTGTGTATACAGCATTTGGGTTTACAACGTTTAGAAATTATACACAAACTGTTTTTACTTTTTACTTTGTCACCTTTATGGTTGGCGGAGGATTAATTGGAACGCATTTCTTTTTGCAAACGAATGAAATGGTAAATGGATTGGTTCAATCTCAATCCATTTCTTACGGCGATCCAATTAGTTGGTTATTTGTTATTTTTGGCTTTCCAGTAATCTATTATTTTTCTAAAAAGCGTATTGAAAGCGTGGAGGTTACGAAAATACACTACGATCAAATCGTAAAAGTGAAAATTCAATTAGCTGAAGAAGAATTAGAACTAGCAGGTTTAATTGACAGTGGGAATCAACTGTACGACCCATTAACAAAAACACCCGTTATGATTATGCATATTTCATCATTAGAACATTGTTTGCCAGCTTGGTTAACAGAACAAATTTATTCCAAAACAGAAATTCCTCAAATACCAGAAAATGATTCTGGATGGGCGACAAAATTACGTTTAATTCCTTTTCGCGCAGTTGGAGTAGAGAGTCAATTTTTATGGGCAATTAAGCCGAATAGTGTGCAAGTTTATCATGAAGGCAGCACTATTGTTGTAAACAAAGTATTAATTGGGTTAAATACACAACAACTGTCTACTAATGGAGAGTACCAATGCATTGTACATCCAAAAATGTTGATTTCGCAAAAGATGGTAATTGCTTAATTATGAGAGGCGGGATAATATGATGAAATTAAAATTTTATTTAGTATACCTTTGGTATAAAGTATTGCTGAAATTAGGAATTAAGACCGATGAAATTTATTACATCGGTGGAAGTGAAGCGCTACCGCCACCGTTAACGAAAGAAGAAGAGGAAGTTCTTTTGAATAAATTGCCAAAGGGAGATCAGGCAGCAAGATCATTACTTATAGAACGTAATTTACGGCTAGTTGTATATATAGCAAGAAAGTTTGAAAATACAGGGATAAATATTGAAGATTTGATTAGCATAGGAACAATCGGCCTTATTAAAGCGGTAAATACATTTAATCCAGAAAAGAAAATAAAATTAGCAACATATGCATCGCGTTGTATAGAAAATGAAATTTTAATGCATTTGCGTCGGAATAATAAAAATCGTTCAGAAGTCTCTTTTGATGAGCCGCTTAACATTGATTGGGATGGGAATGAACTGTTGTTATCGGATGTATTAGGTACAGATGATGATATTATTACAAAAGATTTAGAGGCTACTGTAGATCGTCACCTTCTAATGAAAGCATTGCACCAATTAAATGATCGGGAAAAACAAATTATGGAGCTCCGGTTCGGGCTTGCTGGAGAAGAAGAAAAGACACAAAAAGATGTGGCAGATATGCTTGGAATTTCACAGTCATACATTTCGCGTTTAGAAAAAAGAATCATAAAAAGATTACGAAAAGAATTTAATAAAATGGTGTAGAGAATAAGACCAGCCTTTATCTAGGCTGGTCTTATTCTGTTTAGTTGTACAAGAAAAGGTAACTAAAATGAAAAGTGAAGAAAAAACCACATGCATAAAATCCCCTTCAAAGGAAATACTTTACACTGTACAGCAACTCCCGATAGGAGGGAACACTTTGACGAGAAACAAAGTAGAAATTTGCGGTGTTGATACAGCTAAACTTCCAGTACTAAAAAATGAAGAGATGCGTAAATTATTTCGTGAAATGCAAAGTGGAGAGATAAGCGCAAGAGAGAAATTAGTGAATGGAAACTTACGTCTTGTACTGAGCGTCATCCAAAGATTTAATAACAGAGGAGAGTATGTTGACGATTTATTTCAAGTTGGTTGCATCGGACTTATGAAATCGATTGATAACTTTGATTTAGGCCAAAATGTAAAATTTTCAACGTATGCTGTGCCGATGATTATTGGGGAAATACGCAGATATTTGCGTGATAACAATCCGATTCGCGTATCTCGCTCGTTACGAGATATTGCGTATAAAGCGTTGCAAGTAAGAGAAAAATTGATTGCAGAAAATTCAAAAGAACCAACAGCGATGGATATTGCAAAAGTCCTTGAAGTGACTCATGAAGAAATTGTTTTTGCTTTAGATGCGATTCAAGATCCGGTTTCATTATTTGAGCCGATTTATAACGATGGGGGAGATCCTATCTTTGTTATGGATCAGTTAAGTGATGAAAAACAAAAGGACGAGCAGTGGGTCGAAGAATTAGCGTTAAAAGAAGGAATGAAGCGTTTAAATGATCGAGAGAAAATGATTATTCGAAAGCGTTTCTTTCAAGGAAAGACACAAATGGAAGTTGCAGAAGAAATTGGGATTTCTCAAGCTCAAGTATCACGCTTAGAGAAATCAGCTATTAAACAAATGAATAAGACGATTCAAGGATAAGGTCTCACCATTTATGGTGAGACCTTTTTATTTGCGCTCATAGTAGGGAGACGGTGTTCATATAATGAAAAATAATATGGATTTTAGTAGAGGGTGCATCTTGTTAATTTGAGAAACATCATTTTTAAATTTGTCATATATAAGGGGGAGGATGAAAGTGATACGAATTTCGGAGTTGCAGGTGAAGGATGTTATAAACATTTCAGATGGAAAAAGGTTAGGGAATATTGGAGATATTGAAATTGATATAAACACAGGGAAGGTGCAGTCTATTATCATTACAAAACAGGCACGCATGCTTGGTATTTTTGGAAAGGACGTAGAAATTGTAATTCCATGGGAGGAAATTATGAAAATTGGGGAAGATGTCATACTTGTAAGAGTAAATCCTGTTAATTCTGTAACAGAATCAATACAAACACCGACAATTTCATAAAGAATATTACAAATTCCTCTTTTTTTTCTGTTGGCATTATGAAAAAATAAAAGTATGGTAAAATAGACAGGAAGTACCATGCTTTTTTATGTTATTTTAATTAAAAGGAGCTAAATACAGTTATATAAAATATACAAAAATAATCTCTACAGGAAGAGATTATTCAAGACTTACTATCTATCGTTCATGTATTTAGTTGTAGAATTTATGGGTTAAGGAAGTATAAAAAGAAAATATCGGAGGATAAAGCTGTATGAAAAGAGCATATCTAATAGAAATCCATCCGACAAAAGAACAAATAACCCAAATAAATCAGACGATTGGTGTGTGTAGGTATGTTTACAACCTGTATATCTCTAAAAACAAAGAGCTGTATGAAGCCGAAGGAAAGTTTCTAGGTGGGTATGACTTTTCTAAATGGTTGAACAATGTCCATACAAAAGAATGTGATCAGTGGATAAAAGAAGTATCCAGTAAAGCTGTAAAACAAGCGATTATGAACGGGGATAAAGCTTTTAAGCGATTTTTTAAAGGTTTATCTAAATTTCCACGATATAAGAAAAAGAAGAAGCAAGATGTGAAGTGCTATTTTCCTAAAAACAACAAAACAGATTGGACAGTAGAAAGGCATAGAGTAAAAATCCCTACAATTGGTTGGATAAGGTTAAAAGAATATGGATATATCCCTAAAGATGCAACTGTAAAAAGTGGCGTAGTATATCAAAGAGCAGGAAAATATTTTGTATCTGTACTTTGTGAAAGAGAAGAAGTAAGGGTAAAACCAATATTGAATAATATAGGTCTAGGGATTGATTTAGGGTTGAAGGATTTCGCTGTACGTAGTGATGGAAAGACTCATAAAAATATAAATAAAACAGTAAAAGTAAAAAAGATAGAAAAACGGTTAAAACGTGAACAACGCTCTTTATCGCGAAAATATGAAAATCTAAAAAAGAGAGGTGGAAAATCTGTTACTATTAAAAGAGCGAATATAGATAAAAATGTTCTTAGGGTGCAAAAGCTGCATGCTCGATTAGCGAATATTCGACTAGAGTATGTAAAGTCTATTGTAACGAATGTGGTGAAAACCAAGCCAACGTTTATTACAGTGGAAGATTTGAATGTAAGAGATATGCTGAAGAATAAACATCTATCTAAAGCAATTTCCAAGCAGTCTTTTTATAATTTTAAAACGTGGCTTTTGACGAAATGTGAGGAATATGGAATTGAATTACGTCAAGTAGACCGATTTTATCCATCTTCAAAGTTGTGCTCCTATTGTGGTCAAAAGAAAGCAGATTTAAAATTATCTGACCGGGTATATGAATGTGAATGTGGTAATGCAATGGATAGGGATTTGAACGCAGCGAACAACCTTTTACAAGCAAAAGAATATACAATACTAACGTAAATAGATTGTATATATACGGTGGGCTACATCGGAATTTACGCCTGTGGAGTGTTACAGTAAACTGTAGTAGCGGGTGAGTGGCGAGACAGGACACGGAGAAACAGGAATACTCTAAGAATAAACATTTGTCTATATTTTTAGTAGCAGCCGCTTTGTTATGAGAGAACCATTTAAATATGTGGACGGTATACTGTATTTACAAGCGTGGAAAGAACTTGGAAACATTACTGCTGGATTTACGACAAAAGATGGTGGGATAAGTACGGGCTCCTTTCATGCGATGAATTTAGGATTACATGTGAATGATATTGCGGAGAACGTTCATGAAAACAGACGCATTTTAGCAAATAAGTTACAAAAACCATTGGAAAACTGGATTTGCTCTGAACAAGTTCATGATCACCATGTTGAAAAAGTAGGACAACAAGAAAAAGGAAGAGGCGTCTATTCATATGAGGATGGCATTTCAAAAACAGATGGCATTTATACGACTAGTAACGATGTTCTTTTAACGTCTTGTTACGCGGATTGTGTCCCGCTCTATTTTTATGCACCATCACATGGTATGATAGGACTTGCGCATGCTGGATGGAAAGGGACTGTAAAAGAGATTGCAAATGAAATGATTCAAAAATGGAATGCAGAAGGGATTTCAAGTGATGAAATTCATGTTGCGATTGGACCGGCAATAGGGTCTTGTTGTTATGTTGTTGATGATAGAGTATTAACTGCAGCACAGCAAGTAGTAAACGGGTCTGTCCCCTATAAAAAAATTTCTGATGGGCAGTACGCAATTAATTTAAAAGAAATTAATCGTATATTATGTGTACAAGCAGGTATAAAAGAAGAGCATATTGTAATGTCATCTCTTTGTACAAACTGTGAAGAACAACTATTTTTCTCTCATCGTCGTGATCAAGGAAAGACAGGGAGAATGTTGAGTTTCATAGGTTTTAAGGAGGAAGGAAGCAAATGACAGTGCAAGAAAATTTAGTAATTGTAAACGAAGCTATTAAAGCAACTTGCGCACGAGCTGGACGTTCGTTGCAAGATATTAAACTCGTTGCAGTTACAAAAACTGTAGGAATTGAAAAAACAAACGAAGTAATTGAAGCTGGAATTATTGATTTAGGTGAAAATAGAAATGAAGGTTTCATACAGAAATATGAGCATTTTGGCTCAAAAGTTAATTGGCATTTTATTGGCTCATTACAAACGAGAAAAGTAAAAGAAATCATTAATGAAATTGATTATTTACATTCATTAGATCGTCTTTCTTTGGCGAAAGAAATTCAAAAACGTGCCGATAAGAAAGTGAAATGCTTTCTTCAAGTGAAAACCTCACCTGAAGAATCGAAGCAAGGGTTGGCAATAGAAGAGACGATATCTTTTATTCAAAGTTTGCAAGAACTGGATAAGATTGAAGTGGTCGGACTAATGACGATGGCGCCATTTACGGAAGAAGAGGAAGAGGTTCGTCGCTGCTTTAAAAAGTTACGTGTGCTACAAACAGAGGTGCAGGGGCTAGGATTGTCATATGCACCATGTAAAGAGTTATCAATGGGGATGTCCAATGACTACACGATTGCAATTGAAGAAGGTGCTACATATATTCGTTTGGGAACGATTTTAGTAGGAAAAGCGTAAAAGGAAGGAGAATCTTATTATGAGTTGGTCAAAAGTAAAATACTTCTTTTTTGATACACCAGAAGAAAAAGAAGCAGCTCAATATAGCTATGAAAAGGAGCAAACAGACATGAAGAAGCAGCAAGATCCGCCAGAACAACAAGATGTTACGTTTCCAAAAGCGCAACCGAAACAAAATGTTGTGAGCATTGAAACGGCAAAGCAATCTTCAAAAGTTGTTTTATTAGAACCACGCACATATTCGGAAGCGCAAGGGATTGCGGACCATTTAAAAGGTAGACGAGCTGTTGTAATTAATTTACAAAGAATGTCTACAGATCAAGCGGTACGTATCGTTGACTTTTTAAGTGGTACTGTATACGCTATAGGCGGGGACATTCAAAAAATAGGACCGAAAACATTTATGTGTACACCTGAAAATGTAGATATTGTTGGTGCAATTTCAGAGTTATTCGGTGAAGAAGAAGAAACAAATATAAAGAGGTGGTAATACGCCATGACAACAGTTTTAATGGTGTTAAGTTATGCTTTCGAGATTTACTCGTGGGCACTTATTATTTACATTCTCCTATCATGGTTTCCTGGTGCAAAGGAATCATCTTTTGGAGATTTCCTGTCACGAATTTGTGAACCGTATTTAGAACCATTCCGCAGATTTATTCCGCCGCTTGGTATGATTGATATTTCTCCACTCGTTGCGATTTTTGCGTTAAAACTTGCTAAAAGTGGTTTGTTCAGTTTGTTTGGCTATTTCTTATAATAAGAGGTTACATACATGAGCATTTACGAACATTTCAGACCAGATGAAGAGGTCTTTGTGGATAAAGTGTTAGAGTGGAAGCGAACGGCGGAGTACCATCAAGTGAAATTAACAGATTTCCTTGATCCAAGACAGCAACAAATTGTTTCTATGGTAATTGGACAAGGAGATGTTGCTGTGCAATTCGATGGTGCAACGCCTCACGCGGAGCGTAAAAGAGCAATTATTTATCCAGATTATCTAGAATTAAATGAAGAAGAGTTTCAATTAGAAGTATTAGAAATTGACTATCCTTCCAAGTTTCATACGCTAGAGCATCGGCAAATATTAGGTACATTCATGTCTCTTGGTTTAACGAGAGAAAAATGTGGTGATATTTTGCTTCAAGAAAATCGTGCCCAAATTATAGTTGCGAAAGAAATCGTATCGTACATTGAGATGAACTTACAATCAATAGGGAAAGTAAAAGTCTCCTTATCATCAATACAAGGAGAACAAATTCTGCAGATGCATGAAACGTGGGGAGAGAAATCTGGAACGGTTTCTTCACTTCGTTTAGATGTTATGCTAGCTGAAATGTTACATTTATCCAGACAGAAAGTACAACCTTTAATAAAAAATGGTTTAGTGAAAGTCAATTGGAAAACAGTGGAGCAAACTTCTTATGAATGTTATCCAGGAGATGTTTTTTCTGTAAGAGGATACGGACGAAGTAAATTATTTTCTGTAGAAGGTAAAACAAAACGCGACAAATGGAGAATTTTGTATGGTATACTAAAATGATTGGTTTTTTAGAAGGAAATCCTCCTATTTTGTCGAAGAAAAGATATAATTGAAAGAGGAAATTTAGATAACTACTTGGAGGTGGCGTTGTGCCGTTAACACCATTAGACATTCATAACAAAGAATTTGGTCGCGGATTCCGTGGCTATGATGAAGATCAAGTAAACGAGTTTCTTGATCAAATTATCAAAGATTATGAATTAGTCATTCGTGAGAAAAAAGCTTTAGAAGAAAAGGTTGCGCAATTAGAAGGAAAGTTAGATCATTTCTCTAATATTGAAGATACGTTAAACAAATCGATTGTTGTAGCACAAGAAGCAGCGGAAGAAGTAAAACGTAATGCGCAAAAAGAAGCGAAATTAATTGTACGTGAAGCTGAAAAGAATGCAGATCGTATTATTAACGAAGCTTTAGTAAAATCAAGAAAAGTTGCCTTTGATATTGAAGAGCTGAAGAAACAAGCAAAAGTATTCCGAACTCGTTTCCGTATGCTGTTAGAAACACAGCTTGAAATGTTAAACAACGATGATTGGGATAAGTTAATTGAGTTAGAAGACGAAGTGGACGAGCTGTTGAAAAAAGAAGAAACAGTGTAAGCTTGACGTTTTTCTCATTATTACATATAATTTTAAACAACATATTTATTAAGAAAAACGAAGATAGGGATAAGTACCTTTTCACACCTTATATAGCGAACTGAGGATGGTGTAAGCTCAGGATAAGGAGATAATGGGAATATCACCCTGGAGTTCCGCGCTGAACAAATAGAGTAAGCGTAGGCGTATATTCGCGTTAAGAATATAAAGAGGATCTTATACATACGTATATGGTCTACTAGGGTGGTACCGCGGGAGACTTTCTCGTCCCTTTTGGGGATGAGAAGGTCTCTTTTTTATTCCGTTTTTTAAGTATTTCTTTTATACATGTAAGGAGGAATTGAGCATGGAGTACAAAAATACATTACTGATGCCAAAAACAGAGTTCCCAATGCGTGGGAATTTACCAAAGCGTGAGCCTGCAATGCAAGAAAAATGGGCTGAAATGAACATTTATGAAAAAGTGCAAGAGCATACAAAAGGTCGTCCTTTATTTGTATTGCATGATGGACCTCCATATGCGAATGGTGACATTCATATGGGACATGCATTAAATAAAGTATTGAAAGACTTTATTGTTCGCTATAAATCAATGACTGGTTTCAGTGCACCATATGTACCAGGTTGGGATACGCACGGTTTACCAATTGAGCAAGCTTTAACAAATAAAGGTGTAAAACGTAAAGAAATGACGGTTGCTGAGTTCCGTAAGTTATGTGCAGAGTACGCATATGAGCAAGTAGAGCGTCAACGTGAACAATTTAAGCGTCTAGGTGTACGTGCAGATTGGGATAATCCATATATTACTTTAGAGCCAGCTTATGAAGCACAACAAATTAAAGTGTTTGGTGACATGGCGAAAAAAGGTTATATCTATAAAGGACAAAAGCCAGTTTACTGGTCTCCAACGAGTGAATCAGCTTTAGCAGAAGCTGAAATTGAATATCAAGATAAAAAATCAGCATCTATTTACGTAGCATTCCCTGTTAAAGATGGAAAGAACGTATTAGAAGGTGATGAGAAATTCATTATCTGGACAACAACACCTTGGACGTTACCTGCAAACTTAGGTATTTCTGTTCATCCAGAACTTGAATATAGCATTGTAAAAGTAAATGATGAGAAATATATCATCGCTTCTGAGCTGTTTGAGACAGTTGCAAAAACGTTAGAATGGGAAAATGCTGAAGTTGTGAAAACGGTAAAAGGTAGCGAACTTGAGTATACAGTTGCAAAACATCCATTCTACGATCGTGATTCATTAGTTATGCTAGGAGATCATGTAACAACAGATGCAGGTACAGGTTGTGTTCATACAGCACCTGGACACGGGGAAGATGACTTCGTTGTTGGTAAAAAGTATGGATTAGAAGTACTTTGCCCAGTTGATGATAAAGGTGTATTAACGAATGAAGCACCTGGATTTGAAGGCTTATTCTATGATAAAGCTAACAAGCCAATTACAGAAAAATTAGAAGAAGTAGGCGCGTTATTGAAACTAACATTCATTACGCATTCATACCCACATGATTGGAGAACGAAAAAACCAATTATTTTCCGTGCGACAGCACAATGGTTTGCATCTATTGAAGCATTCCGTAAAGAGTTATTAGAAGCTGTTGCGGAAACAAAATGGGTACCAGCATGGGGAGAAACTCGTCTTCATAATATGGTTCGTGACCGTGGTGATTGGTGTATTTCTCGTCAGCGTGCATGGGGTGTGCCAATTCCTGTATTCTATGCAGAGAATGGGGATCCAATTATTACGGATGAAACAATTAACCATGTAGCAGATTTATTCCGTGAGCACGGTTCTAACGTATGGTTCGAGCGTGAAGCGGAAGATCTATTACCAGAAGGATTTACACATCCAGGTAGCCCAAATGGCGAATTCCGTAAAGAAACAGACATCATGGATGTATGGTTCGACTCAGGTTCTTCTCACCAAGCGGTATTAGAAGAGCGCGATGACTTACAACGTCCAGCTGATTTATATTTAGAAGGATCTGACCAATATCGTGGTTGGTTTAACTCTTCATTATCAACAGCAGTTGCTGTAACAGGTAAAGCTCCATATAAAGGCGTACTAAGCCATGGTTTCGTATTAGATGGTGAAGGACGTAAAATGAGTAAGTCGATTGGAAACATCGTCGTACCGAAGAAAATTATGGATCAATTAGGTGGAGACATCTTACGCTTATGGGTATCTTCTGTTGACTATCAATCTGACGTACGTATTTCAGATGATATTTTAAAACAAGTAGCAGAAGTGTATCGTAAAATCCGTAACACATTCCGTTTCTTATTAGGAAACTTAGATGACTTTAAGCCAAGTGAAAATACAGTAGCGGTAGCTGAACTTCGTGAAGTAGATCGTTATATGTTAGTGAAATTAAATGACTTAATTACAAAAGTAAAAGAAGCATATGAGACATACGACTTCGCTGCTGTGTATCATGCAATTCACAACTTCTGTACAATTGATTTAAGTTCATTCTATTTAGACTTTGCAAAAGACATTTTATACATTGAAGGTGCAAACCATGCAGATCGTCGTGCAATTCAAACTGTATTATATGATGTTCTTGTTGCACTGACGAAACTTGTAACACCAATCTTACCGCATACAGCTGATGAAGTATGGCCATATGTTCCGGGTGTAACTGAAGAAAGCGTACAATTAACTGATATGCCAGAAGCTGCAGAAATAGATGGTGCGGAAGCATTAAAAACAAAATGGGATGCATTTATGACATTACGTGATGATGTATTAAAGGCGTTAGAAGTAGCGCGTAATGAAAAAGTCATCGGTAAGTCATTAAATGCAAGCATTACACTATATCCAACTGCAGAAATGAAAGCTATGTTAGAGTCTATTAGTGAAGACTTAAAGCAATTATTCATTGTTTCTGAGTATAAGCTTGGTGGTCTAATGGAAGAAGCTCCAGCAGATGCGCCAAAATATGAGCATACAGCGGTTGTTGTTGCTCAAGCAACTGGTGAAACATGTGAACGTTGTTGGGTAGTTTCAGAAACAATTGGTAAAGATGCTGAACATGAAACATTATGTGAGCGTTGTGCAACAGTTGTTAAAGAAAACTATGTAAAATAATAAGGAATGACTGCACGTAAAGTGCAGTCATTTTTTTGTTGACAGTATATTGAAATAACTTTCACTCTCTTTCCTATGAAGGAAAAATGTGTGTGAGGTAAGCAAATTGATTTCGGACACACTAACTGTACATTACAGCTAGGAGGAATGTACACGTGAATGAAATCTACATGGAAATAAAAGAAGAATTGCAATTGATGAGAAAAGAGTTGCAAGAGAGACTAGCTAAAGAAGTAATGCATAAATACGATATGGAGTTTAGTGGGGAGCTCGGATATGAAATTCAGGAAGAGATAAAGAAAAAATTGCTCTTACATGATATGAAAGAGGACTTAAAGGATGTAGAACGTGCATTATTTAAAATGGAAATAGATATGTACGGTATTTGTGAAGAAACGGGGAGAGTAATTTCGGTAAAACAAATGAAAACAATGCCCACTGCCCGTACGATTCATGAATTTTTCTATGAAAAGGTAAATGTATGAATACGCACAACGATATTATATTACCTTTTTTTAATTTATTTTATTCTTCTATAAAGGTTCATTGTGAAAAGGTAGCAGCTATGCTAAAATTTTGAGGTACACTGTCTTTGTGGGGGAAATGAAAATGATATATTATGTAATAGCGTTATTTGTCATTGCCATCGATCAAATATCGAAGTGGCTAATTGTAAAGAACATGGAATTGGGTACAAGCATTCCGATTATCGATAATGTATTATACATAACATCACATCGAAATAGAGGAGCTGCCTGGGGTATTTTAGAAAATAAAATGTGGTTTTTCTACATTATTACAGTCGTTTTCGTAGTGTTTATCGTATTTTATATGAAAAAGTATGCGAAGACAGACAAGCTTCTAGGTATTTCATTAGGTCTAATTTTAGGCGGAGCAATTGGCAATTTTATTGATCGTGTATTTAGACAAGAAGTAGTGGATTTCATTCACGTGTATATTTTCTCGTATAACTATCCAGTATTCAATATAGCTGACTCAGCATTATGTATTGGAGTTGTATTAATTATTATTCAAACAGTATTAGAAGGAAAGAAAACGAAGGAGTAATTGAATGAGTGAAGTAGTACAAGTAACAGTAGCAGAAGAACAAAAGAGCGAGCGAATTGATAAATTCGTTGCAGAAATAAACAGTGAATGGTCACGTTCACAAGTGCAGCAATGGATTAAAGATGCTGTTGTAACAGTAAATGGGAAAGTGGTTAAAGGGAATTATAAAGTTAAAGCAAATGATGAAATTACAGTAACGATTCCTGAACCAGAAGCATTAGATATTCAACCAGAAGATATGAATTTAGAAATTTATTATGAAGATGCAGATGTACTTGTTGTAAATAAGCCACGTGGTATGGTTGTACATCCAGCGCCAGGGCATACAAGCGGTACGCTTGTAAACGGACTTATGCACCATTGTACAGATTTATCAGGTATTAACGGTGTAATGCGCCCTGGTATTGTGCATCGTATTGATAAAGATACATCTGGCCTATTAATGGTTGCAAAAAATGATATGGCACACGAGTCACTTGTAAATCAACTTGTAGCAAAAACAGTAACAAGACGTTACAAAGCGATTGTGCACGGTGTTATTCCGCATGATAAGGGAACTATCGATGCACCAATTGGCCGTGATAAGAAAGAGCGTCAAAGTATGACAGTTGATGAAAATGGTAAGAACGCTGTTACTCACTTCCAAGTGTTAGAGCGCTTCAAAGATTTCACACTTGTAGAATGTCGTTTAGAAACGGGACGTACGCACCAAATTCGTGTTCATATGAAATATATTGGCTATCCACTTGCGGGAGATCCCAAGTATGGACCAAAGAAAACATTAGATATGAATGGACAAGCACTTCATGCAGGTATTTTAGGATTTGACCATCCTCGTACTGGTGAATATATTCAGTTTGAAGCACCTATTCCAGAAGTGTTTGAAGATGCATTAAATATTTTACGAAAATAGTATTGACAAATCACACGAAAACTGAGATACTGACAACAGTTAAATAATGATCCTTTAACACAGCCCCGTGAGGTTGAGAAGGTAACGGTTTGAAATACTTAGGGTATGCTGTACCCTTTTTTCAAAAGTCCTCTCGCACACGCTGAGAGGACTTTTTTTATACCATTCCTCTCATGCAAGAAAAAAGCTTGGAGGTGTAGAACATGCAGGAAAAAGCTGTCGTTTTAGATGACCAAATGATTCGCCGCGCTTTAACACGAATTAGTCATGAAATCGTGGAACGAAATAAAGGTGTCGATAATTGTGTTCTTGTCGGAATTAAAACACGTGGAATTTTTATTGCACAACGTTTGGCAGAACGAATTGGTCAAATTGAAGGAAAAGAAATGGAAGTAGGCGAGTTAGATATTACGTTATATCGTGATGATTTAACACTACAATCAAAACATAAAGAACCACTTGTAAAAGGTTCTGATATTCCTGTAGATATTACGAAGAAAAAAGTTATCCTTGTGGATGATGTATTATACACAGGAAGAACAGTTCGAGCGGCGATGGATGCTCTAATGGATTTAGGTAGACCATCACAAATTCAATTAGCTGTTCTTGTTGATAGAGGTCATCGTGAACTACCAATTCGCGCTGATTATGTAGGAAAGAACATTCCAACATCAAGTGAAGAACGTATTGAAGTTGATTTGCAAGAGACAGATCAACAAGATCGAGTAAGTATATATGATAAGTAAGCCCTTTTAAATGTAGTCCTGTGAGGCTGCCAAAGGGTCTTGGCTTTCATATGTCAAATTTGGCATACGAAAGTATAGGACTCTTTGTGCACAGGCGCAAAGAGTTTTTTTATTGTAAAGATTGCAACTGAAGGAGGATGTAACAATGGAACAAAAGCCAGTGTTAGACGTTAATGAAGTACCGAAACCGGGAAAATGGTTATTTTTAAGTATACAACATTTGTTCGCGATGTTTGGATCAACAGTGCTTGTTCCGTTTTTAACAGGATTGAATCCATCAGTAGCATTAATATCAAGTGGATTAGGAACGTTAGCGTTTCTTCTTATAACGAAAGGTCAAGTACCTGCCTATCTAGGATCATCATTCGCCTTTATCGCACCGATTATAACAGCGAAAACAGCAGGTGGACCGGGAGCAGCAATGCTTGGTGGTTTACTTGCAGGACTTGTATACCTGTTAATTTCAATCGGAATTAAGAAGTCTGGATCAGCGTGGATTATGAAATTACTTCCACCAATCGTAGTCGGTCCGGTTGTAATGGTAATCGGTTTAGCTTTAGCACACACTGCAGTAAATATGGCGATGAACGGTGCAGATGGCAAGTATAGCTTTACACACTTTTCAGTAGCATTAGTAACATTAGCAATTACAATCATTTGCTCCATATTCGGGAGAGGGTTCTTCAGTATCATACCAGTTTTACTTGGAATCATCGGAGGTTACATCTTTGCTTACTTCCAAGGGCTAGTTGATTTAAAGCCGGTAGCTGAGGCAAAATGGTTTGTCATACCAGATTTCACAGTACCATTTGTAACATACACACCAGAGTTTTCATGGAAGATTGTACTCTTAATGGTACCAGTTGCACTCGTAACAATTTCAGAACATATCGGACATCAAATTGTATTAGGAAATGTTATAAAAAGAGATTTAATTGAAAAACCAGGTTTACACCGTTCAATCTTTGGTGATGGAGTGGCAACATTGATCGCATCACTAATCGGTGGACCACCGAATACAACGTATGGTGAAAACATCGGTGTGCTAGCAATTACGAGAGCGTACAGTGTATACTTATTCATCGGTTCAGCAGTGTTCGCAATCACATTCGGATTTATCGGTAAGATTTCTGCACTGATTCATTCGATCCCAACACCAGTTATGGGCGGGGTATCAATCTTACTATTCGGTGTAATCGCATCAAGCGGATTACGCATGATGGTAGATGATAAAACAGATTTAAGTGACAAACGAAACTTAATGATTGCATCAGTAATACTAGTAATCGGTATTGGTGGAGCGGTACTTCACGTAGGGGATTCATTCCAAGTAGAAGGAATGGCGCTTGCAGCGATTGTAGGTGTACTGTTAAATCTACTACTACCAGAAACAAAACAAGAAAAACATACAAAACAATCTAAGCAGATTGCTTCATAAAAATAACCTTTTAATTCAGTCCTGTGAGACAGAAAAGGGTGGCTTCTTCCTTGCACCCTAGTCTTACATGACTAGGGTATTTTTATACAAAGGTTGTTATAAATATACAAAAGTGGTAACATAAAAATCAGAAAGATGAGGGATGACGATGAGCCATTTGTTAACGATGAGTGAATTATCGGAAGTAGAAATTTCAGAAATCCTAAAAGACGCAGAAGATTTTGCGAATGGAAAAGAGAGCAAAACGACAGAGCAAACTTTTGTTGCAAACTTGTTCTTTGAGAATAGTACGAGAACGAGATTTAGCTTTGAAGTTGCTGAGAAGAGATTAGGACTTGATGTTTTAAACTTTTCAGCTGATGCATCTAGCGTACAAAAAGGAGAAACTTTATACGATACGATAAGAACACTAGAATCAATCGGAACAAAAGCAGTGGTCATCCGCCATGAGCAAGATCGCTACTTCGATGGACTAAAAGATCAGGTGAATATCCCAATCTTAAACGCTGGAGATGGATGTGGAAACCACCCAACGCAGTGTCTACTCGACCTTCTTACAATTAAACAAGAGTTTGGAAGATTTGAAGGTTTGAAGATTGCAATAGTAGGAGATGTTCGTCACAGCCGAGTAGCACGTTCTAATGCAGAAGCATTAACGAAGCTGGGTGCAACAATTTACTTTGCAAGTCCAGAAGAGTGGAAAGATGAAGACAACACATTTGGAACATACAAACCATTAGATGAACTTGTTCCGGAAGTGGATGTAATGATGTTACTTCGTGTGCAACATGAGCGCCATGATCATTATGAAACAGACATTATGAAAGAGTATCATGAGAAACACGGATTAACAGTGGAAAGAGAAAAGCGTATGAAAGAAGGAAGCATTATTATGCATCCAGCTCCTGTAAACCGAGATGTTGAAATTGCAAGTGAACTTGTTGAGTGTGAGCGTTCACGCATATTTAAACAAATGGAAAATGGAGTTTACGTAAGAATGGCTGTACTAAAACGCGCCTTACCAAATGTATTAGGAGGAATGAAACATGAATTACTTGTTTAAAAATGGTCGTTATATGAATGAAGAAGGAAAAATCGTAGCAACAGATCTTCTCGTACAAGACGGTAAAATCGCTAAGGTAGCAGAAAATATTACGGCAGATAATGCTGAAGTAATCGATGTGAACGGAAAGTTAATCGCACCTGGATTAGTAGATGTACACGTACATCTTCGTGAACCAGGTGGTGAACATAAAGAAACAATTGAAACAGGTACACTAGCAGCGGCAAAAGGTGGATTCACTACAATTTGTGCAATGCCAAATACACGCCCAGTACCAGATTGCAGAGAACATATGGAAGACTTGCAAAATCGTATTAAAGAAAAAGCGCATGTCAACGTACTACCATATGGAGCAATTACAGTACGTCAAGCGGGTTCTGAAATGACAGATTTCGAAACGTTAAAAGAACTTGGAGCATTTGCTTTCACTGATGACGGTGTAGGCGTACAAGATGCTAGCATGATGTTAGCTGCTATGAAGCGTGCAGCAAAACTGAATATGGCAGTAGTTGCACACTGTGAAGAGAATACACTTATTAATAAAGGTTGTGTACATGAAGGGAAGTTTTCTGAGAAACACGGATTAAACGGTATCCCATCAGTATGTGAATCTGTACATATTGCAAGGGATATACTGCTTGCTGAAGCGGCAGATTGTCACTATCACGTATGTCACGTAAGTACGAAAGGGTCTGTACGTGTAATCCGTGATGCGAAACGCGCTGGAATTAAAGTCACAGCAGAAGTAACACCTCATCACCTAGTGTTATGTGAAGATGATATCCCATCAGCTGATCCTAACTTCAAAATGAACCCACCGCTTCGTGGAAAAGAAGACCACGCAGCACTAATTGAAGGTTTATTAGATGGAACAATTGATATGATCGCAACTGATCATGCACCGCATACAGCGGAAGAGAAAGCACAAGGAATTGAAAGAGCACCATTCGGAATTACTGGTTTTGAAACAGCATTCCCACTTCTATACACAAACCTTGTGAAAAAAGGAATTATTACATTAGAGCAGTTAATTCAATATTTAACAGAAAAGCCAGCTGATACATTCGGCTTAGAAGCAGGTCGCCTGAAAGAAGGTAGAACAGCTGATATTACAATCATTGATTTAGAACAAGAAGAAGAGATTGATCCAACAACATTCTTATCAAAAGGAAAAAACACACCATTCGCAGGTTGGAAATGCCAAGGATGGCCGGTAATGACAATCGTTGGTGGTAAGATCGCATGGCAAAAGGAGAGTGCATTAGTATGAAAAGACAACTTATCTTAGAAGATGGAACAGTATTAATTGGAAAAGGTTTCGGAGGAGAAATCGAAAAGTCAGGTGAGGTTGTATTTACAACAGGAATGACTGGATATCAAGAAACATTATCTGATCCATCATATTGCGGTCAAATCGTAACATTCACGTACCCATTAATCGGAAACTACGGCATTAACCGTGACGATTTCGAATCGATTCACCCATCTGTAAATGGTTTAATCGTAAACGAAATTTGTGATCATCCATCAAACTTCCGTAATGAAATTTCGTTAAATGATTACTTAAAAGAAAGAAACATCCCGGGATTAGCAGGAATTGATACGAGAAAATTAACGAGAAAAATTCGCCAATACGGTACATTACGCGGACGCCTTTGTAACATGGATGCAGATGTAGAATACATCGTGAGCCAATTAAAAGCGACAGTATTTACAGATCACGTGAAACGCGTATCAACGAAAGATCCATACCCAAGTCCAGGACGCGGACACCGAGTTGTACTTGTAGACTTCGGAATGAAACATGGTATTTTACGAGAATTAAATAAGCGTGACTGTGATGTAATTGTAGTTCCTTACAACACAACAGCAGAAGAAATTTTACGCCTTAGTCCAGATGGAATTATGTTAAGTAACGGACCTGGGGATCCAAAAGATGTACCAGAAGCAATTGAAATGTTAAAAGACATTATCGGTAAAGTTCCTTTATTCGGAATTTGCCTAGGACATCAATTGTTCGCTCTAGCATCTGGTGCGAATACAAGTAAGTTGAAATTCGGTCACCGTGGTTTAAACCATCCAGTAAAAAATCTTGCAACTGGAAAAGTAGCAATTACATCTCAAAACCATGGTTACGCAGTAGAAGAAGAATCAGTTGAAAATACAGAGCTTGAAATTACACATGTTGCTTTAAATGATGGAACAGTAGAAGGTCTTCGTCATAAGAAGTTCCCAGCATTTACAGTACAATACCATCCAGAAGCTTCAGCAGGACCAGAAGATGCAAATGATTTATTCGAAGATTTCTTAGCAATGATTGAAAACTTCAAGAAAGAAGGGGAAGAGTTATGCCAAAACGCCTAGACATTAACACAATTTTAGTAATCGGATCAGGACCAATTGTAATTGGGCAAGCAGCGGAGTTTGACTACTCTGGTACACAAGCTTGTCAATCTCTAAGAGAAGAAGGTTACAAAGTAATCCTTGTTAACTCTAACCCAGCAACAATTATGACAGATACTGCAACGGCAGATAAAGTATATATAGAACCATTAACATTAGAATTCGTAAGCCGTATTATTCGTAAAGAACGTCCAGATGCAATCTTACCAACATTAGGTGGTCAAACAGGCTTAAATATGGCTGTTGAACTTGCGAAATCAGGCATACTTGAAGAATGCGGAGTGGAAATTTTAGGAACGAAATTATCAGCTATCGAGCAAGCGGAGGATCGCGATTTATTCCGTACATTAATGCAGGATTTAAATGAACCAATTCCATCTAGTACGATCATTCATACGCTGGAAGAAGCACATGAATTTGTAAAAGAAATTGGTTATCCAGTTATTGTTCGCCCAGCATTTACAATGGGAGGAACAGGTGGCGGAATCTGTAGTAATGAAGAAGAACTAATTGAAATCGTATCAGGTGGATTAAAACATAGTCCAGTAACACAATGTTTATTAGAAAAGAGCATTGCTGGTTGTAAGGAAATTGAATATGAAGTAATGCGTGATTCGAATGATAACGCGATTGTAGTATGTAACATGGAAAACATCGATCCAGTTGGGGTTCACACAGGTGATTCTATCGTAGTAGCACCGAGCCAAACATTAAGCGACCGTGAATATCAAATGTTACGAAACACTTCATTAAGAATTATTCGTGCATTAGGAATTGAAGGTGGATGTAACGTTCAGCTTGCACTTGATCCACATAGCTTCCAATACTATGTAATCGAAGTAAACCCACGTGTAAGTCGTTCATCTGCACTAGCATCTAAAGCAACTGGATATCCAATTGCGAAGCTAGCGGCAAAAATTGCAGTCGGTTTAACATTAGATGAAATTATAAATCCAGTAACACAAAAAACATACGCTTGCTTTGAGCCAGCATTAGACTATGTGGTTTCAAAAATTCCACGTTGGCCATTTGATAAGTTTGAATCAGCAAACAGAACACTTGGTACACAAATGAAGGCGACTGGTGAAGTTATGTCAATCGGACGTAACTTAGAGCAATCTTTATTAAAAGCGGTTCGTTCTTTAGAGCTTGGCGTTTATCACTTAGAGTTAGATCATTTAAAAGAGCTTGATAAAGAGACGATGAAAAAACGCATTATAAAAGCTGATGATGAGCGACTGTTTATTGTAGCAGAAGCAATTCGTCAAGGCGTAACGAAAGAAGAAATCAATGATTGGTGTGAAATGGACTTCTTCTTCTTACAAAAAGTTGAAAACATCGTAAACATGGAACGCGAAGTAAAAGAAAATGTAGGAAATATGGAAGTATTACAATCAGCGAAAGAAATGGGCTTCAGTGATCATTACATCGCCAATGCTTGGAACAAAACAGAGCGTGAAATTTACGATATGCGTAAAGAAAGCAATATAACTCCTGTTTATAAAATGGTAGATACTTGTGCGGCAGAGTTCGAATCTGCAACACCATATTACTACAGCACATACGGTGACGAGAATGAATCGGTTATAACAGATCGTAAGAGTGTGGTTGTACTAGGGTCTGGTCCAATCCGTATCGGTCAAGGTGTTGAGTTTGACTATGCAACAGTTCACTCTGTATGGGCAATAAAAGAAGCTGGATATGAGGCAATCATTGTTAATAACAACCCAGAAACAGTTTCAACAGACTTCAGTATTTCTGACAAATTATACTTTGAACCATTAACGATTGAAGATGTAATGCACATTATCGATTTAGAAAAGCCAGAAGGTGTTATCGTTCAGTTCGGTGGACAAACGGCAATTAACTTAGCTGCTAAATTAGAAGCACATGGTGTGAAAATCTTAGGAACATCACTTGAAGATTTAGACCGTGCGGAAGATCGTGATAAATTCGAAGCTGCTTTAACAAAGCTTGGTATCCCGCAACCAGTTGGTAAAACAGCAACGACTGTAGAACAAGCGGTAGCAATCGCTGAAGAAATTGGTTACCCAGTATTAGTAAGACCATCTTACGTACTAGGTGGACGTGCGATGGAAATCGTATATCGTCAAGAAGAACTGCTGCACTACATGAAAAATGCAGTTAAAGTTCATGCAGATCATCCGGTATTAATCGACCGTTACATGGTTGGTAAAGAAATTGAAGTAGATGCAATTTCAGATGGTGAGAATGTATTCATTCCAGGTATTATGGAACATATTGAACGCGCTGGAGTTCACTCTGGTGATTCAATTGGAGTATATCCACCACAAAGTTTATCTGAAAAACTAAAAGAACAAATCATTGAACATACAATTGCACTTGGAAAAGGATTAAACATTGTTGGATTACTAAATATCCAGTTTGTAGTATTCAAAGATCAAGTGTACGTAATTGAAGTAAACCCACGTGCGAGCCGTACAGTACCGTTCTTAAGTAAAATTACAGGCGTACCGATGGCGAATGTTGCAACGAAAGTTATTTTAGGTCAAAACCTAGTAGAACAAGGATACGGAACGGGCTATCACCCAGAAGAGAAAGAAGTATATGTAAAAGCTCCGGTATTCTCATTTGCGAAACTACGTTCAGTTGATACAACATTAGGACCTGAAATGAAATCAACAGGTGAAGTAATGGGTAAAGACTTAACGCTTGAAAAAGCATTATACAAAGGTCTAGTTGCTTCTGGAATTAACATTCCAACGCACGGATCAGTAATCATCACAGTAGCGGATAAAGATAAAGAAGAGGCAATGGAAATTGCAAAACGCTTCCACGAAATTGGTTATAACTTATTAGCAACAGCTGGAACAGCACAATCGTTAGCAGAGCAAAATATTCCAGTGCAAGTTGTAAACAAAATTGATTCTGAAGACTACAACTTACTTGATATTATCCGTCAAGGAAAAGCACAGTTTGTAATCAATACATTAACAAAAGGAAAACAACCAGCGCGTGATGGTTTCCGCATTCGCCGTGAATCAGTAGAAAATGGTGTGGCTTGCTTAACATCACTTGATACAACAAGAGCAATCTTACGAGTATTAGAATCTATGACATTCTCAGCTCATTCAATGAAAGAAATTACGCAAACAAAGCGTCACGAGGTGGTACATGCATGATGCAAAAGCAAAATATGATCGTCGTTAATCAAAAAGAAATCGCAAAAAACATTTACGAGTTAGTGCTTCAAGGAACGTTAGTACAGCAAATGAACGAACCAGGGCAGTTTGTACACATTAAGGTAGCAGAGGGCATTGCGCCCCTTCTGCGCCGCCCGATTAGTATTTGTAATGTAGATCAAGAGAAGAACGAATTTACAATGCTATATCGTGCGGAAGGACAAGGGACAAAAACATTAGCAACTAGAAAACAAGGTGAAATGGTAGATGTACTAGGACCACTAGGGCATGGTTTTCCTGTAGAAGAAGCGGAAGCTGGTCAAACAGCTTTACTAGTAGGCGGGGGAATTGGTGTACCACCACTTTATGAACTATCACAGCGCCTCGTTGCAAAAGGTGTACGTGTGATTCACATCTTAGGTTTTCAAACGAAAGATGTTGTTTTCTATGAAGAAAAATTTGCAGAACTTGGTGATACGTACGTTGCGACAGTAGACGGTACACACGGTACAAAAGGATTTGTCACAGATGTAATTGATAATTACGGAATTGACTTTGATATTCTTTATTCATGTGGTCCGTTAGCGATGCTTCGTGCATTAGAAGGACGTTACAAAGAGAAAAAAGCCTATATTTCATTAGAAGAACGTATGGGCTGTGGTATTGGAGCTTGTTTCGCATGTGTATGCCACTTACAAGAAGATCCAAGTGGACATTCTTACAAGAAGGTGTGTAGCGACGGACCAGTATTTCCAATCGGGGAGGTTGTACTATGAACAGATTGCAAGTTGAATTACCAGGATTATCATTAAAAAATCCAATTATACCGGCATCTGGATGCTTTGGATTTGGTCGTGAATATGCACAGTTTTACGATTTAAGTGTACTAGGATCAATCATGATTAAAGCGACGACAGAACAACCACGTTATGGAAATCCGACACCTCGTGTTGCTGAAACGCCAGGCGGCATGTTAAATGCGATCGGACTTCAAAACCCAGGATTAGAAAAAGTAATGAATTCTGAATTACCATGGTTAGAACAATTTGACCTTCCAATTATTGCGAACGTTGCGGGCTCACAAGCTGAG
Organism: Bacillus luti; assembly: GCF_001884105.1. Classification (GTDB taxonomy): domain Bacteria; phylum Bacillota; class Bacilli; order Bacillales; family Bacillaceae_G; genus Bacillus_A; species Bacillus_A luti. The sequence continues at coordinate 80,279 of NZ_MACI01000095.1, forward strand.
GATTACGTAGCGGTTGCAAAGGAAATTTCTAAAGCGCCTAATGTCCATGCACTAGAATTAAATATTTCTTGTCCGAACGTAAAAACAGGTGGTATCGCCTTTGGTACAAATCCTGAAATTGCTGCTGATTTAACGAAGCGAGTAAAAGAGGTTTCTGAAGTACCTGTATACGTGAAGTTGTCACCGAACGTGGCAAACATTGTGGAAATTGCAAAAGCGATTGAAAATGCAGGTGCAGATGGTTTAACGATGATTAATACATTGCTTGGTATGCGTCTAGATTTAAAAACAGCTAAACCAATTTTAGCAAACCGTACAGGCGGATTATCAGGTCCTGCGATTAAGCCAGTAGCAATTCGTATGGTACATGAAGTAAGTCAAGCGGTTAACATTCCAATTATCGGAATGGGCGGTATTGAAACAGCGGAAGATGTAATTGAATTCTTCTACGCTGGCGCAAGCGCAGTTGCAGTAGGTACAGCGAACTTTATCGATCCGTTCGTATGTCCGACAATTATTGAAGAGTTACCAGCATTACTAGATGAATTAGGATTTGATCACATTTCGGAATGTCAAGGAAGGAGCTGGAAGCAAACATGTCACAGTCGTTAATCGTTGCACTAGATTTTCCAGGGAAACAAGATGTAGAACAATTCTTGCGCCACTTTGAAGGGGAAGAGTTATTTGTCAAAGTTGGTATGGAGTTATTTTATAAAGAAGGCCCTGCAATTATTACGTACTTAAAAGAAAAAGGACATAAGATTTTTCTAGATTTAAAACTTCATGATATTCCGAATACAGTAAAAAGCGCTATGCGTAGCCTAGCTAGTCTAGATGTAGATATGGTAAATGTTCATGCTGCTGGGGGAAGCAGCATGATGAAAGCTGCGATTGAGGGATTAGAGGAAGGTAAGCAAGAAGGAAAAGAGAGACCGATTTGTATTGCAGTTACACAACTAACAAGCACTTCGGAAGCTATGATGAAAAAAGAGATCGGCATTGAGAAAACGTTAGAAGAAGCGGTTGCTCATTATGCAAAATTAACGAAAGAAAGTGGACTTGATGGCGTTGTTTGCTCAACGCTTGAAGTTCCAAAATTACGTGAAGTATGCGGAGATGAATTTGTAACAGTAACACCGGGGATCCGTCTTGCAAGCGATGATGTAAATGACCAGGTGCGCGTAGCAACACCGAAACGTGCGAGGGAACTTGGCTCAAGCTACATCGTAGTTGGACGTAGTATTACAAAAGCAGAAAATCCGCTTGAAGCGTATAAAACAGTAAAACAACAGTGGGAAGGTGTAACAGTATGAAAAAAGAAATCGCATCGCATTTATTAGAAATTGGAGCAGTATTTTTACAACCGAATGATCCATTCACTTGGTCTTCAGGTATGAAATCACCAATTTATTGTGATAACCGTTTAACTTTATCTTATCCAAAAGTACGTCAAGCGATTGCAGCTGGATTAGAAGAGTTAATTAAAGAGCACTTCCCAACTGTAGAAGTTATTGCAGGAACAGCAACTGCTGGTATTGCGCACGCTGCATGGGTAAGCGATCGTATGGATTTACCAATGTGCTACGTACGTAGTAAAGCAAAAGGCCACGGTAAAGGGAATCAAATCGAAGGAAAAGCTGAAAAAGGTCAAAAAGTAGTAGTAGTAGAAGACTTAATTTCAACTGGCGGTAGTGCAATTACATGTGTAGAAGCACTTCGTGAAGCTGGCTGTGAAGTATTAGGAATCGTATCAATCTTCACATACGAGTTAGAAGCAGGAAAAGAAAAACTAGAAGCAGCTAACGTAGCATCATATTCTTTAAGTGATTACAGTGCATTAACTGAAGTTGCAGCAGAAAAAGGTATGATTGGACAAGCTGAAACGAAAAAATTACAAGAGTGGCGTAAAAATCCAGCTAACGAAGCTTGGATCACAGCGTAACACGAAAAAAGACGACCGCGGGGGAACGTGGTCGTCTTTTATATTATTGTTAAAACTTCATGTAAAGAACATATAGTAGGAATATCGTACTTGAGTTGCGAGTTATCCCTTAACCATATCCCTTGCATTCCAGCTGCTGTACTACTAATCGCATCAGTCTCTAATCGATCGCCAATATAATAGCAATCTTTCATTTCAAGATTCGATTGTAATACGGATCGGTGAAACATTTCAGGGTATGGTTTTGATATACCAAGTTCACTAGAAGTAAATATATATTTGAAATATTGTAGAATGTTTAGGGCAGTTAATTTTTCGACTTGTTGTTCATAGTCACCATTACTAATGATACCTAATGAGTGCCCCTCTTGCTGCAAGGTCTGTAATGTATAGTGTACATCTTCAAACGCGGTCCAGTTGTTCTTATATAGTTCTATATATTGCTTGAATTTGTGCTGAGATTCCCAAGGTGATAAGTTTACTCCGTATGCTTTAAATAAATGATACATTCGCATCCTTTGTTGTTCTTCAAAAGATAATTCCTTGGATAAAAATTTGTTGAAATATTTCTCGGATAATTCATGCCATAGCTTCATAGCCTCTAATTCGTTTCCTGAAAAAATATCATTATACTTTTGGAAGAAATGTGAGATACCATTTTTCTCAGCAGTGTCGTAATCAAGTAAAGTTCCATCAATATCAAAGAAAATCATATTACAATCTCCTTGCTAACAACTATTTAGCGTTTTCCACAACCTCATATCCTCTCACAAACAATAGAGTCATGTAAGAAACAATAAATGAGAAGATGCTGTACATACCAACCCAAAAGAAAAATTTGGGAGTAAAGGCGATAACACCTATTATTAAAAAACTAGCAAACGTTACAAGCGGCATTACGTAATACGTTTTCGTTCTACGTGTTCCAATAACAGAAACGATAAAGATAAGTAATGGACAAATTAATAAGACGAAAATCAATTCATTCATAGGTATGTCCCCTTTTCTAATTGCAGTAATCTGTTTCTCATAAACGTTTTGAAATAATTACTCTCCTAATATAATTTCGCTAAGTAATAACGAATCCCTCTTGAAAACGAGTAATTCATGATGAATTTTACAAGCAAAAAACGTAAGCAAGAGAACACTTGCTTATGTTATAGGATAAACATCGCAACGATAGTGGTGACAATTAAACCGATAACAACCGGTAAAAAGTTTCGGCGTGCAAGTTCAAATGGGTCGACTTTACAAATCGCAGCGGCAGGAATAAGTGCCCAAGGAATTAATGTTCCGCCCCCAGTCCATATGGCAGCGATTTGTCCGAGTGCTGTTAAGGTAGCTGTTCCATGCCCAAGTGCTGTTCCGAAAAGATTGGCAATCGATCCAGCAAGTGATATACCGGAAAAGCCAGATCCATCTAAGCCTGTTATGACACCAACAATAGTTAAAGTTCCCGCCGATACATATTGATTTAAAGGAACAGTTTGAGATAAGGCGATTCCTAAGTCATTAATGATGCCGTGTGAACCTTTCGGTAAATAGTCTCCAATAATTTTTATAAAGCCACTATCCCCTAAATAAAAAAGTGCAGCAATTGGAATAACTGGACCGAAAATTTTAAATCCAAATTGGAGCCCTTCTATAAAATAATCGGTCGTTTTATTTAGTCCCTTACCTTTGTAGGCGATGAGAGAAATGATGATGATCATAATAACAGTCGTCCCGCCGATAAGTGCAGTGGCATCGCTTCCTTGTAGTTTAAATTGAATCATGCAAAGGATATCAAGGATATAGACGATAGGGATACATATAGCGAGCCATTTCTTTATGCGAGGAGATAATAAAATAGTAGTTTTAGATGATTCAGTTGATGAAACAGAGTCTTGTAACGATAGTCCAGTATGAAATTCTTTTCGCAAGAAGAAAAAAGCGACGGAAGTTGTAACAACGCCCATAACGATAACGAGGGGAACACTTGCAGATACGACGCTGGAAACAGGGAGACCAGCAGCATCCGCTGTTAATTTCGGAGCGCCCTGAATAACGAAGTCGCCTGACAAGGCGATGCCGTGTCCAAATAAGTTCATAGCAATGGCAACACCAATTGGCGGAAGACCGACGCGTACAGCGACTGGTAATAAAATAGCTCCCATTAAAGCGACAGCTGGAGAAGGCCAAAAGAAGAAAGAAATTGTCATCATTAAAAGACCGATAATCCAGTAGGCGAGGGTAGGGGTACGAATCATTTTTGTAAATGGTGAAATCATCGTATCATTTATGCCGGTATGAACGAGTAGGTTACTCATGGATACGATAATGGAGATGATTAATATAGTTGGTAATAGCTCAGTAATGGCGTAAATGAAACTTTGGAAAATCCCGCTAATGGCAAGAGGGATAGAACTTGTTGCAGTTAATGCTAATAAAAAGATAAAAACGATACAAATAATCGTCGTATCTTTCCTGAGAATAAAGAAGGTAATAATAGTGAGTAAACAAAGAACATAGAGAGCGTGTAATAGCGTTAATTCAACTCCCATAACAGTCACATCCTTTAGGCATTCGTGTAGTGTATTGTATGAAAGCAATGAAAGTATGTGAGTATAGGGAAAAGAAAAAAATGAAATTTCATGTACTGTAATGGTAAGGAATAAAAATGGATGATACAATACAATTAATCCTAAAAATGGAATTTAAAGAGAAGTAGAATGGGGGAGTACGAATGAAAGAGAAAATAGGCTATTATGGTATGCTCGTTTGTTTACTATTATCAGTTATTTCAGGGCAATTTCTTAAAAGTGAATGGGTACCCGTTATATTATGTATAGGAGTATTGATTTTTGCACCTATGTATCGCTGGGATGAATGGAAAGCGTATAGCCGAAAAAAGAAAATTGTTTTCAGCATCGAGTTTGTCATTATAATTAGCACGATACCGTTTTTGTTATTGAGAGGAAATGAGATAATAGATGAAATTGTAATGTTTCAAGGGTGGTTATTTATTGCGAAATTGCTATATTTAATATGCATTTTAATGTTGGTAGCGGTAGTCACTAAAACAGTAAACGAAAAGCTATTCGTTAATGAATAAAAGAAAATGCCACCTTATTCGGTGGCATTTTCTCATTTTACTGCATGAGCTTTTTGCATCTTTTTAATTAAACGAATTTGTCCGCGATGATTGATTTCATCTTCAAAAACGTGAAACCACTTAAAATAGTTATTTGCTGGTTTGTCATACCAAAAGTCTGTCGTTTTAAATAACCATTCATCAGGTAACGATTGAAAAGTCTCGATGGTTTTGGAACGTACTTCTTGTAATGTATTTATGTAAAATTCAATAGCGTTTCCTTTTATTTTCTCACGTCCAAGATCACCTAACTCAATACCAGGTAACCAACGTTCTAATTCAGCCTCCGTTGGTTCACGGTCTTCAAAAGTATGAATCTGGTAGTAAAATTCAATAGCGGCCATATGGTACAATAACATACCAATAGAATTTGCTTCCTCATCATATAAATAATCCAGTTCTTCAACTGTTAAGTCTTCCACTGCTTGCATCGTTGTGTAACGAGCGTAATTCATCATGGAAACAAGTTTTGAAAATTCAGGCTGTAAACCATCTATTTTATCAATTACAAAATTCAATTAAAATTCCCCCTCTTTTAAACAAATACTCCAGATAAGGGATTCTATATGTAAAGAAAAAATCCTGTAAAAAATTTGATAATATTAACAAGGAATAACAATTAGCTCTCTATTTGATTTTGTAATAACTTCATATCCGTCTTTTGTAATGACGATATCGTCTTCAATTCTACAACCGCCCCAGTTTGGTATGTAAATACCTGGTTCAACTGTAACAACCATACCTTCTTTTAATGTAGCCTTACTTTCTTGGGATAGGCGAAGAGGTTCATGTATTTCTAAGCCAAGACCATGACCAGTAGAATGACCAAAATATTGACCATATCCACAATCTGTAATGTAGTTTCTTGTTACATCATCGATACTTTTCGCAGTTTCTCCAGGCTTAATTGCTTCCGTTCCACGTTTTAATGCTTCGCGTACAACAGTGTATATTTTTTTGAATTCTTCTGATGGTTCCCCGATTGCTACAGTACGTGTTATATCGGAACAATATCCGTCGTAAAGTGCACCGAAATCTAATGTGACAATGTCACCTCGCTCGATTATTTTATTTGATGCAACGCCATGAGGAAGAGAAGAACGAACACCAGAAGCTACAATAATTTGAAATGATGAGGATGTAGCTCCTTTTTTTCGCATGAAAAATTCTAACTCATCTCGTACATCAGTTTCACTTATTCCTGGTTTTAGAAACGTAAGGATATGATGAAATGCTTCGTCCGCAATATTAGCTGCGATTTTCATTGTTTCTATTTCGGGCATGTCTTTAATAAGACGAATATTTTCAATGATTTCGCACACTTGAACCATTTCTACATGTACGTATTTTTGTAAGTTTTTATATTGTTGTAATGTCATGTTGTTTTCTTCAATTCCAAGTTTTTGTATGTTTAATTTCGATACTTGATTTGCGATTTCTTTTTCTAAATTTCCTTTATGCATAATAATTTCAGCATCTTTTATTTGTGATTTCGCTTGATCTACATAGCGAAAATCAGTTATAAAAACAGCTTTATCCGCAGCAATTAAAACGACGCCAGCACTACCTGTAAATTCTGTTGCATATTGGCGATTTTCTTTTTTGGTAATAAGTAATCCGTCAATTTCATAATTTTGTAGTTGGTTTTGGATTTTATTAATTTTTAAAGTCATGTTAATTCCCCCTATTCACAGTATTAAATAAAGCAAATAGCGTGCCAAAATATATATTGTAGAGAAAATAAAAAGTAGCCAGCTATTTGTGAGAGGTGGGGTACTTATAACATCTAGATCACTTAAATAATGAATAGTGGATAAAATACATTGATTTGAGGGGCACTGTATGTACATACTGTAAAAAAATTTATACAGATGTGGAATAGCACTGTCAATTTTTTTGAAAATATATAAAATGACAAAAGAAAGATGTTATGGATTAGTTAATGGGTATAGGAACGAATAAAAAATGCGCTGCATACAAGCAACGCATTTTTTTTATTTACGCTTTTAATTTCATTACAGTGTCAGCATCAGGTGTTACATATACGGTTTGCTGATTGTCGTACGTAACAAAACCAAGTTTTGCACCACTCGGTTTTTTCACATGGCGTATTTTTGTGAAATCAACAGGTACAGAGCTAGACTCTTTTGCTTTACTGTAATAAGCGGCAATTTTTGCAGCTTCTAGTAAAGTTTCTTCAGCTGGTTCTAAAGAACGAATGACAACGTGAGAGCCTGGTATGTCTTTCGTATGTAACCAAATTTCATCACGACGGGCAAATTTCGTTGTTAAATAATCATTTTGCTTATTGTTTTTACCGACGAAAATTTCAGTGCCGTCACTAGCCAAGTATTTATCCAATACTGGTTTAGTTGGTTTTTTCTTTGCGTTTTTCGTTTTACGATTGCGCATATAACCTTCTTCAGCTAATTCCTCGCGAATTTCTTCAATATCTTTTGAAGAAGCAGCTTCCATTTGTTGAAGTAAGCTATCAAAATAAAGAATTTCTTCATTTGTTTTTTCGATTTGTTCTTCTACAACAACAACTGAATTTTTTGCTTTTTGGTACTTTTGGAAATAGCGTTGTGCATTGTCAGATGGTGTTTTTAAAGGATCTAATGTGATCTTTACAGTTCCGCCATTTTCATCGTAATAGTTAACGACTTCAATATCTTTATCACCTTTTTTTAAAGCATACATATTGGCTGTAAGTAGCTCTCCAAAAAGTTGATATTTATCTGCTTTTCCAGCATCTTGTAATGTCTTTTCAAGTTTAATAAGTTTTTTCTCATTTTTATTTTTTTCGTTTTGCATAAAGCGCTCTAAATCATGAGCTTGTTGTTTTACACGGTCACGCTCTGCTTTACCGAAGAAGAAGCGATCTAACAATTCACTTACGGATGAGAATGTTTTCTCTTCTCCTTGCAAGTGTGTCAGAGGGAAAAGATAAAAGAATTCTTTCCCGTTTGCAGTAATCATTGCTGGTGTATATGTATGAGTGAGTAATGGTTTTTGTATGGAGAAAAATGCTTCAGATAAAGCTTTTTCATTTACCATACCTGCTGTTTTCACTACTTCTTTTGCGAATAACGGCGATATTCCAGTAAAAGTCCCGACAAGCTGTTTATCCATATTTCCAGATAGAAAGTCTAGCGGTCTAATAAATTCATCATCCGTTTCAATCTGAAGTGGATTAATTTTATGTTGTGCGGGCGGTGCAACGTATTCAGCACCAGCATATACCGTTCGATGACGGTTTACGGCTAACGAAACGTGTTTTAAGCTATCTAAAATAACGTTCGTTTTCGTATCTAATAAGATGATGTTACTGTGTCGTCCCATTATTTCAATTACTAGTGTTTTTAGTGATTCATCACCAATTTCATTTCTGCTGCGCACTGTGATTTGAATAATACGTTCTAAATCAATTTGTTCAATTTTTTCAATGAACCCACCTTCTAAATGCTTACGGAGAAGCATACAGAACATTGGTGGAAGTGCAGGTGAATCGTAATTTTGATTTGTTAAGTGTAAACGTGCATATGTCGGATGAGCGGAAAGAATCAGTTTTTGATTTTTTCCGTTTGCTCGAATATGTAATAAAATTTCGTATTTTGAAGGTTGATATATTTTTGAAATTCTTCCCGTGTAAAGAGAATTTGCAATTTCATGCGTAATCGCTCTTGTAAATAATCCATCGAATGCCATGAGTGAACACTCCTTTCTAACTAAAAGTTAATTATAGCATTTTTTTGGACGAGGCTGAATAAGCTTTCAATAGAGTATGTCTGGAATTAGGAGGTCGATAGCAGGATGAACTGGTATGGAATGCGGGCACATGAAGTAGAAGAAAGAACGAATACAAATGTGAAGGTTGGACTTACGGAGACAGAAGCAGAGGGCCGAATCAAAAAATTTGGTACAAATGAATTAGATGAAGCAAAAAGGCCTTCGGCACTAATGGTATTTTTAGCGCAATTTAAAGATTTTATGGTACTTGTTTTGTTTGGTGCAACAATAGTTTCTGCTTATTTAGGTGAATATATTGATTCTATCGCAATTGTTGCCATTGTTATTATCAATGGAATTCTAGGTTTTTTTCAAGAGAGAAAGGCCGAAAAATCATTGGAAGCCCTAAAGGAGTTAGCCGCCCCGCAAGTTACTGTGATGCGGAATGGAAAGTGGGTAAAGGCGCCATCTAAAGCGCTTGTTTTAGGTGATGTTATTAAATTTTCCAGTGGAGATCGTATTGGGGCTGATGTACGTCTCGTTGAGGCATCGAGTTTATATATTGAAGAGTCTGCTTTGACAGGAGAGTCAGTACCAGTGCAAAAAAAGGTAGAAGCATTGCAAGGGCAAGATGTTGCAATTGGAGATCAAAAAAATATGGCTTTTATGGGTACGATGATTACGAGAGGATCTGGAACAGGGGTTGTTGTAGCGACTGGTATGAATACAGCGATGGGCCAAATTGCAAATATGTTGCAAAATGCAGAGCAAATGGAAACACCACTGCAAAGAAGATTAGAGCAACTCGGAAAAATATTAATTATTGTGGCTCTTATTTTGACAGCGCTCGTTGTATTAGCTGGTGTGTATCAAGGGAATGAAGTATATCATATGTTTTTAGCGGGCGTGTCGCTAGCTGTTGCTGCTATTCCAGAAGGATTACCAGCAATCGTTACAGTAGCTTTATCGCTTGGTGTACAGCGCATGATAAAAAAGAGAGCAATTGTAAGGAAGTTACCAGCTGTAGAAACGTTAGGCTGTGCTTCTGTCATATGCTCTGATAAAACGGGAACAATGACGCAAAACAAAATGATGGTAACACATATGTGGTCAGGTGGAGAGTTATGGAAAGTGACGGGGCAAGGATACGAACCTAATGGATCATTTATGAAAGGTGAAAAAGAAGTTGATCCAGCTAGGACAAAATCACTTTATCAATTACTTACATTTGGTTCACTATGTAACAATGCAAATATTATTCAAAAGAAAAAGGCGTATGTATTAGATGGAGATCCAACAGAAGGAGCGCTTGTAGCTGCAGCAATGAAAGCAGGGATAACGCGTGAAGCACTGAAAGGGAAATTTGAAATTATTCGTGAATTTCCATTTGATTCGACCCGAAAAATGATGAGTGTAATTGTGCGAGATCGAGAAGGGAAAAAGTTTGTGGTGACAAAAGGGGCGCCAGATGTCCTTTTGCAAATGAGCCAAACGATCTTATGGGCGGATAGGCAGCAACCATTAAGTGAATTGTATAGAAAGGAAGTACAGGCGGCTATTCATAGTTTAGGCAGTCAAGCACTTCGAACAATTGCAGTTGCATTCAAGCCATTAAAAGCAACTGATTCTATTGAACATGAAAGAGACGTTGAAAAAGATTTTATGTTAGTTGGTATACAAGGAATGATTGATCCGCCAAGACCAGAGGTAGAACAGGCGGTAAAAGAGTGTAAAGAAGCCGGTATTCGAACAGTGATGATTACAGGAGATCATAAAGTGACAGCAATGGCGATTGCAGAACAATTAGGAGTTTTACCAACTGGTGGACGCGTTGTTGAAGGAGTAGAACTTGCGAATATGGATGTAGAGGAATTAGAAAATGTTGTAGAAGATACGTATGTATTTGCTCGTGTATCACCTGAACATAAATTAAAAATTGTTAAGGCACTGCAAAATAAAGGGCATATAGTAGCGATGACAGGTGATGGAGTGAACGATGCCCCAGCCATAAAAACAGCGGATATTGGGATAGCGATGGGAATTACAGGGACAGATGTTGCGAAAGAAGCATCTTCACTCGTTCTGCTAGACGATAATTTTGCTACGATAAAATCAGCAATTAAAGAAGGTAGAAATATATACGAGAACATACGTAAGTTTATCCGATACTTATTAGCATCAAATGTTGGAGAAATCTTAGTTATGTTATTTGCAATGTTACTTGCGTTACCATTACCGATGGTTCCAATTCAAATTTTATGGGTGAATTTAGTGACTGACGGTTTACCAGCGATGGCATTAGGTCTGGATAAAGCTGAAGGAGATGTGATGAAGAGAACGCCGCGTCATCCGAAAGAGGGAGTATTTGCTAGAGGGCTTGCTTGGAAAATTGTAAGCCGAGGATTTCTTATCGGGGCAGTGACGTTAGTGGCGTTTATTATTGCGTATAATCAACACCCAAATGAACTGAAATATGCACAAACCGTGGCATTTGCGACGTTGGTACTTGCGCAGCTTATTCATGTATTTGATTGCCGTAGTGAACATTCGGTCTTCCACCGCAATCCATTTGGGAACGTGTATTTAGTAGGAGCGGTTATCATTTCTTTACTGTTAATGCTAGTAGTTATATATTATCCACCGCTACAACCGATTTTTAGCACAATGCCAATACAAGCAAGAGATTGGTTGTTAATTGGAGGGTTGTCATCAATTCCGACTTTCTTACTAGTGGGATCTTTATTAACAGGGAAAAAAAGGGAGAAGAAAAAACCAATATTATATAAGAAGGGATTAAACTTGAAATAGTCAATGTTATGAAAATGTGATATAATTTACAGAAGGTAGTAGAGCCTTGTCTCTATTACCTTTTTCATTGAGTTATTTCATGGCTTGGATGTGATAAAAATGATTTGTAGCATGACAGGATTTGGTAGAGCGAAAGTTGAAAATGATACTTTTCAAATTACAGTAGAAATGAAATCGGTGAACCACCGTTTTCTAGAGATGAGTATTCGACTTCCGAAGCAAATGATGGTATTTGAAGACAAACTTCGTAAAATAATTGCAGAACAAGTTCGACGTGGGCGCATTGAAGTGTCTATTAGTATAACGGGTGAAGGGCTTGTTGAAAGAAAATTAAGTGTGAATTGGGCGCTTCTTGAGCAGTACCAATCGATTATGAAAGATATAAAAGGAAAGTTTCAATTACAAGATTCTATTACACTTGAGCAATTGATGGCAATGCCAGAAGTAACAGCAATTGAAGAAATAGAAAAAGTAAATGAACAATTCGAAAACAGTTTATATGAGGCTGTTCGTCAAGCTACTCATATGTTAAAAACGATGAGAGTTGGCGAAGGAGAACGATTACATAAAGATATAGCGTATCGTTTGCAAGAGATTGACAATTGTGTAAACGCAATTATTCCACATGCACCGATGGTTACACAAAAATATCGTGAACGATTAGAGAATCGCTTAAAAGAATTACATAATCAAGATCTGGATGAACAAAGATTGCTAACAGAAGTTGCAATGTTTGCAGAGCGTTGTGATATTCATGAGGAATTAGTTCGTTTGCAAAGTCATTTAGATCAATTTCGTGAAACACTGCAAATTGAGGAACCAGTTGGAAGGAAAATGGACTTCATCGTGCAAGAGATGCATAGAGAAATTAATACGATTGGTTCTAAGGCAAATGACCTAACAATTTCAAAATATGTGGTAGAAATGAAAAATAACCTTGAAAAAATTCGTGAACAAGTACAAAATATTGAGTAGCTTTCAAAAAATATATAAAGTTATACGTGGTGGAGAAATCGGATAGACTTACTAGGAGGCGCAAACTATGGCCATGCGGTTTTTAAATATTGGATACGGAAACATTGTATCTGCTCATCGAATTATTGCTATTGTAAGTCCGGAGTCAGCTCCTATTAAACGAACAGTACAGGAAGCACGTGAACATAATGCTTTACTTGATGCTACGTATGGGAGAAAAACAAGGGCGGTTATTGTTATGGATGATGGGCATGTTGTATTAAGTCCAATTCAACCAGAGACGATTGCACATCGTTTGAATAATAAAGAAGATTTAAGTGAGGAAGGGTAGGTTTTACATATTTATGAGAAGTAGAAGAGGATTGCTCATCGTTCTTTCAGGACCTTCTGGGGTTGGAAAAGGAACGGTTCGAAAAGAGCTGTTTAGCCATGAGGATACACGTTTTCAGTACTCTATTTCAGTAACGACACGTAAGCCACGTGAAGGTGAAGTAGACGGTGTGGATTATTTCTTTAAAGAGAGAGAAGAATTCGAGGAAATGATCCGTAATGAAAAATTACTTGAATGGGCTGAGTTCGTAGGTAATTATTACGGAACACCGATTGACTATGTTGAAAAAACATTACAAGAAGGAAAAGACGTATTCTTAGAAATTGAAGTGCAAGGAGCAATTCAAGTTAAGAAAGCTTTCCCAGAAGGTGTATTTATTTTCTTAGCACCTCCAAGTTTATCTGAGCTAAAGAACCGAATTGTCGGTCGTGGTACAGAAACTGAAGATGTTATTGAAAATCGTTTAACTGTAGCGAAAGAGGAAATCGAAATGATGGACGCTTACGACTATGTAGTAGAAAACGACCGAGTTGAATTAGCTTGTGAAAGAATTAAAGCAATTGTGGTTGGCGAACATTGCCGCCGCGAAAGAGTAGCAAAATATTATAAAGAAATGACGGAGGGTCTATAATTATGTTAAATCCATCAATTGATTCATTATTAACAAAAATCGATTCTAAATATACACTTGTAACAGTGGCTGCAAAGCGTGCGCGTGAAATGCAACTTGCTAATAACTGTGTGATTGAACAACCTGTTTCTCATAAATGTGTAGGTAAAGCATTAGAAGAAATCGATGCAGAAGTGTTAAGCTACGTACCAAGTGAAGATGGAGTAGCTGAATAAGACTTTGCCTTCGACAATTTAAAACATAGACTTTATAATTTTCTATGTAACGGTAACAACCTATTTACAAGTAGGTTGTTATTTTTTTACGATAGGATGAAATATTGGTACTGACGAGCTGAAAATTCTATTTCGGTATTATAAGTTTGAAAAAGAAAGAGGACGAGTCATATGCTAAAAGGGAAAAAGATACTTCTATGTGTAACAGGAGGCATCGCGGTTTTTAAAGCGGCTGGGTTAACGAGTAAATTGACACAAGCTGGTGCTATTGTAAAAGTAATGATGAGTGAGTCAGCAATGAAGTTTGTTACGCCTCTTACATTTCAAGCACTTTCTCGCCATGATGTATATACAGATACATTTGATGAGAAAGACTCAGCTGTTATTGCGCATATCGACTTAGCAGATTGGGCAGATGTAGTACTTGTTGCACCTGCTACAGCCAATTGTATTGGAAAGTTAGCTAACGGTATTGCAGATGATATGATTACAACGACTTTGTTAGCTACTACAGCCCCAGTGTGGATTGCACCTGCTATGAATGTGCATATGTATGAAAATAAAATTGTTCAAAAAAATATGATGACGTTAAAAGAGTTAGGATATACATTTATTGAGCCTGGAGAAGGCTTTTTAGCGTGTGGTTATGTAGCGAAGGGAAGATTAGAAGAACCTGAAGCAATTATTGCACGGTTAGAGGAGGCTTTCTCGGAAAAAAAGCCATTGCAAGGAAAAAGAATATTAATAACTGCTGGCCCGACACGCGAAAAGATTGATCCAGTTCGTTTTATGACGAATTTTTCTTCAGGGAAAATGGGATATGCCATTGCAGAGGAGGCAGCAAAATTAGGTGCTGATGTCATACTTGTTTCAGGACCGACAGCATTAAATATGCCATTACATGTAACAACGATACAAGTGGAATCTGCACAAGATATGTTAGAAGCGGTTCTTCAACATTATCAAAATGTAGATGTTGTCATTAAAACAGCAGCAGTTGCAGATTATCGTCCGAAATATGTTCACGATAATAAAATGAAAAAGAAAAATGGCGATGCTGTAATTGAACTCGAGAGAACAGTAGATATTTTAAAAACGTTAGGTGAGATGAAGGACAAACAGTTACTTATCGGTTTTGCGGCTGAAACGACAAACGTAGAGGAATACGCAACGAAAAAATTACGTGAGAAAAATGCGAATATGATTGTTGCGAATGATGTAAAGGCGCAAGGAGCTGGATTTGGTACAGATACGAATATTGTAACAATGTATAGAAAAGATGGAGAAGTTATTGAGTTGCCGCTTTTAACGAAGAAAGAGGTTGCTCGTGAAATATTAAAGCAAATCGAAATGATGTTGGAAGATGATCGTTTATGAAATTTGCAAGTGTAATTGTTGATGTACCTGCTCGTCAGACAGATCGCCCATTTGATTATATTATCCCTAAAAAATGGGAAGATATTGTCCAGACAGGAATGCGTGTAGTTGTTCCGTTCGGCCCGAGGAAATTGCAAGGATTTATTATTGGGATTAAAGATTCTGTTGACGTAGAAAGTAAGAAACTAAAAACAATCCATGAAATATTAGACGTAACACCGGTTTTAAATGAGGAATTATTAAAGCTTGGGTATTGGCTTACAAGTGAAACGTTATGTTATATGATTTCAGCTTTCCAAGTAATGCTTCCGACGGCGATTAAAGCAACGTATAAAAAGCGTCTGCAACTTCGTGAAAAAGAAACAGTAGCATCTGAAATATTGTTTTTATTTCAGGACAAGGAAGCGATAGATTGGGAAGCGATTGAGACGCAGCCACAGTTATACCGCACTATTCAACAAGAAATTAAAAATGGCACGATTGAAGTTGTATATCAAGTGAAGGATAAAGTGCAGAAGAAGAAACAAAGGGTAGTTCAGCCGGAGTTGCCAGAAGATAAATTGGAATTAGCGGCATTTGAACTGAAAAGTAAAAAACAACAAGATGTACTCTATTATTTTGTGGAAAATTATAAAAGTGTACCGTTGAAAGTGATAACAGAAGAATTACAAATAACAGATGCCCCAATAAAAGCACTTGTCAAAAAGGGGCTAATCTCAGAAAAGTATGTGGAAGTATACCGAAATCCGTATGACGATGATGATTTTGAACAAACGAAACCATTTCCACTTACTGAGGAACAAAAACAAGTCATTACACCGATTTTATCATCAATTACAAATGAAACTTACAATCCATTTTTACTATATGGTGTTACAGGAAGTGGAAAGACAGAAGTGTATTTACAATCCATAGCAGCAGTACTCGAGAAGGGGAAAGAAGCTATTGTACTTGTTCCTGAAATTGCGCTAACGCCTCAAATGGTAGATCGTTTTAAGGGAAGATTTGGCTCACAAGTTGCAGTTCTTCATAGTGCGCTGTCTGTTGGAGAAAAATATGATGAATGGCGTAAGATTTTAAGAAAAGAAGTGAAGGTCGTAGTTGGTGCGCGTTCAGCTGTTTTTGCGCCTTTTGAAAATTTAGGAATTATTATTATCGATGAAGAACATGAATCGAGTTATAAGCAAGAAGATAATCCGCGGTATCATGCAAGAGATGTAGCTGTGTGGAGAGGACAATATCATAAATGTCCTATCGTTCTTGGTAGTGCAACGCCGACGCTTGAATCGTTTGCAAGAGCAAAGAAAGGTGTTTATGAACTACTAACGATGGAAAAACGCATGAATGAACAAGCTTTACCAACTGTAGAGATTGTTGATATGCGTGAAGAACTTCGTGATGGGAACCGATCAATGTTTTCCAAGGCATTGCATGAAAAAATAGCAGATCGATTAGAAAAGAAAGAACAAATGGTACTCTTTTTAAATAGAAGAGGTCATTCTACATTTGTTATGTGTCGTGATTGCGGCTATGTTGTACAATGTCCGCATTGTGATATTTCACTGACATATCATAAAATGAACCATCGTTTAAAATGTCATTATTGCAGTTACGAAGAGAATATGCCATCTGCGTGCCCCGCTTGTCAAAGTACATATATTCGTTTCTTTGGTACAGGTACACAAAAGGTAGAAGAAGAAATTACAAAACTATTTCCAGAGGCACGAGTCATTCGAATGGATGTAGATACGACAAGTCGTAAAGGGATGCATGAAAAGTTATTAAAGGCGTTTGGGGAAGAAAAAGCAGATATATTACTTGGAACACAAATGATTGCTAAAGGATTAGACTTTCCGAAAGTAACGCTTGTTGGGGTGTTAACTGCAGATACAATGCTTCATTTACCTGATTTTCGGGCGAGTGAAAAGACTTATCAGTTATTGACGCAAGTAAGTGGACGAGCAGGCCGACATGAATTGCCAGGGGAAGTTATCATTCAAACGTATACGCCAGAACATTACAGTATAGAGTTAGCAAAGAACCAACAATATGATGTGTTCTTTGACCAAGAAATGCAAATGAGACGAACGAGACAATATCCACCTTATTACTATGTTGTACTTGTGACAGTATCTCACCCAGAATTATTAAAGGCAGTGCAAGTGACGGAAAAAATTGTCGGTCAATTGCGAATGCATTGTACGCAGCAGACGATGGTATTAGGACCAGTTGCTTCAGCAATTCCAAGGATAAAAGATAGATATCGTTATCAATGCATGATAAAATACAAACGGGAACCAAACTTAAAGAACGTGCTCAAAATGGTAAATGAACATTATCAAGCAGAAATGCAAAAAGAGCTACAAATCTCAATTGATTTTAATCCAACAATGTTAATGTAGCGGAGGGAAATATGGCAGTTTTAGAAATAGTAAAGCATCCAAATGAAGTGTTAGAAACACCATGTGAAAGAGTAATTAACTTTGATAAAAAGTTGGTGAAATTGTTAAAAGATATGCATGAAACAATGTTAATTGCGGATGGAGTTGGTTTAGCTGCGCCTCAAGTAGGGGTAAGCTTGCAAGTAGCGGTAGTTGATATTGGTGATGATACGGGAAAAATCGAGTTAATCAATCCAGCCATCCTGGAAAAACGTGGTGAACAAGTAGGTCCCGAAGGCTGTTTAAGCTTCCCGGGACTTTATGGTGAAGTGGAGCGTGCCGATTATATTAAAGTAAGAGCGCAAAATCGTCGTGGTAAAGTATTTTTATTAGAAGCGGAAGGTTTTTTAGCGCGTGCCATTCAACATGAAATCGATCATTTACACGGTGTATTATTTACATCTAAAGTGACGAGATATTACGAAGAAAATGAATTAGAATAGGCATTAAAGGAGCGGTTTTTGAATGATGAAAGTTGTATTTATGGGAACACCGGACTTTTCAGTGCCGGTGCTTCGTCGTCTTATCGAAGATGGTTATGATGTAGTAGGTGTTGTGACACAACCCGATCGTCCAGTAGGTAGAAAAAAAGTATTAACGCCTACACCTGTTAAAGTTGAAGCAGAAAAACATGGTATTCCAGTGTTACAACCGTTAAAAATTCGTGAAAAAGACGAATATGAAAAAGTATTGGCACTAGAACCAGATTTAATTGTAACAGCTGCTTTCGGTCAAATTGTACCAAATGAAATTTTAGAGTCACCAAAGTATGGATGTATTAATGTCCATGCCTCTTTGCTTCCAGAACTTCGTGGTGGTGCACCGATTCATTATGCAATTATGGAAGGTAAGGAAAAAACGGGCATTACAATTATGTATATGGTAGAAAAATTGGATGCTGGTGATATCTTAACGCAAGTGGAAGTGGAAATTGACGAGCGTGAAACGACAGGTTCATTATTTGATAAGTTAAGTGAGGCTGGGGCACACCTTCTATCTAAAACAGTACCGTTATTAATTCAAGGTAAGTTAGAACCAATTAAACAAAACGAAGAAGAAGTAACGTTTGCATATAATATAAAACGTGAGCAAGAGAAAATTGATTGGACAAAAACAGGTGAGGAAGTATACAATCACATTCGCGGATTGAATCCATGGCCAGTTGCTTATACGACTTTAGCAGGACAAGTTGTTAAAGTATGGTGGGGAGAAAAAGTACCCGTAACTGAAGTGGCTGAAGCAGGTACGATTGTTGCGATCGAAGAAGATGGTTTTGTTGTAGCAACTAGTAATGAAACGGGTGTTAAAATTACTGAGTTGCAACCTTCTGGTAAAAAGCGTATGAGTTGTTCGCAATTTTTACGTGGTACAAAACCTGAAATTGGAACGAAGTTAGGAGAAAATGAATGAGACAAAATGTTCGTGAGTTAGCTCTTGATGGTTTAATTCAAGTAGAAAAAAGTGGTGCATATAGCAACTTACTTTTAAATAATCTAATCGAAAAAAGTTCAATTGATAGAAAAGATATTGGTTTATTAACTGAAATTGTATACGGGACGATTCAACGTCGTGATACATTAGATTATTATTTACAACCTTTTTTAAAAAAGAAGGTTGAGGCGTGGGTAAGGGTATTGCTTCGCTTATCGTTATATCAAATGATTTATTTAGACCGAGTGCCAGAAAGAGCGGCTATTCATGAAGCGGTTGAGATTGCAAAGCGTCGTGGGCATAAAGGGATTGCTGGTATGGTGAACGGTGTATTACGTTCGATTCAAAGGGAAGGTGTACCTTCTGTAGATGAAATCAAGGATCCAGTAGAACGTCTTGCAATTGCAACGAGTCATCCAGTTTGGCTTGTCCAAGAGTGGGCTTCGGAATATGATTTAGAAACTGCAGGGAAAATGTGTGAAGTAAACATGTTACCACCTGTACCAACAGCACGTGTAAATGTTGATAAAGTAACAGTAGAAGAAGCGATTGAGTTATTGGCAAGTGAAGGTATAGAAGCAAAACGTGGTGATTTGTCAGATGATGCGATTCAAATTGAAAGAGGGAATGTAGCGCATACAGATGCGTTCAAAAAAGGTTTTCTTTCTATTCAAGATGAAAGCTCTATGCTTGTAGCACGTGCTTTAGAACCGAATGAGGGAGATGTAGTTCTAGATAGTTGTGCTGCTCCGGGCGGAAAAACAACGCATATCGCAGAGCGACTAAAAGGAACTGGTAAGGTCATGTCTCTTGATTTACATGCACACAAAGTGCGTTTAATTAAACAACAAGCAGATCGACTTGGTCTAGAAAATATAGAAACAAAGGCATTAGATGCTAGAAAAGTGCAAGAGCACTTTGCAAATGAAACGTTTGATAAAATATTAGTAGATGCACCATGTTCTGGATTTGGTGTAATTAGACGTAAACCTGATATTAAGTTGGGTAAAGATAAAGGCGATAGTGAAAGATTATCGACGATTCAACTTGCCATACTAGAAAAAATAGCACCGTTATTAAAACAAGGTGGTCGCCTTGTTTATAGTACGTGTACAATTGAAAAAATAGAAAATGAACAAGTAATAGAGCGATTTTTACAAGAGAATCCTGAATTTGAGTGGGATACTACGATAAAAGAGCGTATGCCAGAAAAGTTAAGTCCGTATATTGATGAAGGTCAAGTACAAATTTTACCGCATTATTTTGCAACAGATGGCTTTTATATTGCTTGTTTAAGGAAGAAGGTGTAGCATCATGGAAACGACTGTAAGAAAACAAAAGAAAAATGTAGAAACGAAAAAACCATCAATTTACTCATTACAACTTCATGAAATGCAAGATTGGTTAAAGGAACAAGGTGAACCAAAGTTCCGTGCTGGACAAATTTTTGACTGGTTATATAAAAAACGTGTAAAAAATTATGAGGATATGTCAAACCTTTCTAAAGGATTGCGTGATAAATTGTCGAATTCCTTTGATATTACTACATTAAACACGTTAGTAAAACAAACGTCTTCGGATGGGACAATTAAATTCTTATTCCAGTTATATGATGGATATTCTATTGAAACGGTATTAATGCGACATGAATATGGAAATTCCATTTGCGTAACAACGCAAGTTGGTTGTCGTATTGGATGTACGTTCTGTGCTTCTACACTTGGTGGATTAAAACGAAACCTAGAAGCTGGAGAAATCGTAGCGCAAGTAGTAGAAGTACAGCGTGCGCTTGATGAAACATCCGAACGTGTAAGTTCTCTTGTTGTTATGGGAATTGGAGAACCATTTGATAACTACGATAATTTAATGGGCTTTTTACGCATCACTAACCATGAAAAAGGTCTTCATATCGGTGCGAGACATATGACAGTTTCGACGAGTGGAATTATCCCGAAAATTTATAAGTTCGCTGAAGAAGATTTACAAATTAATTTTGCGATTTCATTGCATGCTCCAAATTCAGAGTTACGTTCAAAATTAATGCCGATTAACCGTGCTTATAAGCTACCTGATTTAATGGAAGCTATTAAATACTATGTAAATAGAACAGGGCGTCGTATTACATTTGAATATGGATTATTTGGAGGAGAAAACGACCAAGTTGAGCACGCTGAAGAACTTGCTGCGCTCTTAAAAGGTGTAAAATGTCATGTGAACTTAATTCCGGTAAACTACGTACCTGAACGTGATTATGTACGAACACCACGTGAGCAAATTTTCTTATTTGAAAAGACGCTAAAAGATCGTGGAGTGAATGTAACGATTCGCCGTGAACAAGGTCATGATATTGATGCTGCCTGCGGTCAGTTGCGTGCGAAGGAGCGCAAAGAAGAGACGAGGTGACGAGATGAAAGCCGTGTTTCTATCAGATAAAGGAAAAGTTCGTCAACATAATGAAGATAGTGCAGGAGTTTTTCACAATTTAGATGGAAATATTTTAGCGGTAGTAGCAGATGGAATGGGGGGGCATCGAGCTGGTGATGTAGCTAGCTCGATGGCCATTCAATTATTCCATGATTATTGGAAGCAAACGCATAATATAAATGAGCCGAAAAAAGTAGAAGAGTGGTTACATACTAGTGTTGGAATTATTAATGAACGTATTTATGAATATTCTAAACAACATATAGAATGTAATGGCATGGGAACAACAGTTATCATAGCAATTTGTACGCCTAATTTTGTAACAATTGGCCATATAGGAGATAGTCGTTGTTATATGGTATCAGAGGGAGAGATATCGCTTGTAACGGAAGATCATTCTCTTGTAAATGAACTTGTGAGACATGGTGAAATTTCAAGGGAAGATGCAGAATATCACCCGAAAAAGAATGTTTTGTTAAGGGCATTGGGAACAGAAGAGAAAGTCGGATTAGATGTTAAAACATTGGTGTTAGAGGAAGATGATCAGTTACTTCTTTGCTCTGATGGATTATCTAATAAAGTTTCCATTGCTGATATGAAACAAATTTTACAGTTAAATGAACAACTTGAAGTTAAGGGACAACGTCTCATTCAATTGGCGAATGATCGTGGCGGAGAAGATAATATCACCCTTGTTCTTATTGATTATGCGGATTCGACAAACGAAAGTAGGTGAAGTGCAACGTGCTGATTGGAAAACGCTTAAATGACCGTTATAAGCTGCTAAAAATGATTGGTGGCGGAGGAATGGCCAATGTATATTTAGCTCATGATGACATACTCGGCCGGGATGTAGCGGTAAAAATATTAAGACTCGACTATTCAAACAATGAAGAGTTTATTAAACGTTTCCATCGAGAAGCGCAATCTGTTACAACGTTGTCGCATCCAAATATTGTGAATATGTATGATGTTGGGGAAGAGGATGGTATATATTATCTTGTAATGGAATATGTACCTGGACAAACATTGAAGCAATACATAATAGAGCGAGGGATGTTACCTATAGGAGAAGCTCTTGATATAATGGAGCAGTTAACATCCGCCATGGCACACGCCCATCATTTTGAAATTGTGCATCGTGATATAAAACCGCATAATATTTTAATTCGAGCTGATGGAATAATAAAAGTAACAGATTTTGGAATTGCGACAGCTACAAGTGCAACAACAATTACACATACAAATTCAGTACTTGGTTCGGTGCATTACTTATCACCAGAACAAGCACGCGGCGGGATAGCAAATAAACAATCAGATATTTATTCCCTAGGAATTGTTATGTTTGAGTTGTTAACAGGAAGACAACCGTTTTCTGGCGAATCTGCTGTTGCTATAGCTTTAAAACATTTACAAAGTGAAATTCCGTCTCCGAAAAGATGGAATGAAAATATTCCGCAAAGTGTCGAAAATATTATATTAAAGGCAACTGCGAAAGATCCGTTTCATCGATATCAATCTGCTAATGCGATGAAACGAGATATTGAAACTGCACTATATCCAGAGAGGATAAATGAGCAACCATTTTACATACCGGAAGATATGGAAGCGACAAAAGCGATTCCAATTATTCAACAGGAACAATTATTCGAAAATGTAACTGATGAAACAATTGTCTTAAAGGGAAGCAAAGTGGATGAACAGACAAGAAAAGAAGATGCAGATTTAAATAAGAAGAAAAAACGAAGTAGTAAATGGCTCAAAATTTTAATTACAACATTTTTACTCTTAGCGATTGGAATAACGTTAGCGCTTACTGTTATTCCGGGATTCTTTATTCCAAAAGATGTAAAGGTCCCTGATGTGGCTGGTATGAAGTATACGACAGCAGTAAATACATTAGTTGAAAAGGGTTTTGAGGTTACGGAACCTAATATTGTATATACAGATGATGTTGAATCTGGGGATGTCATAAAAACAGACCCTGTGGCAGGAAGAGTTGTAAAAGAAAACTCTAAAATTACTATCTATCAATCAGGTGGAAAAAAGAAAAGTAAGATGAGTGATCTCACAGGAAAAGATTTTGAGAGTATAAGGTCTGAATTAGAAGAAAAATATAAACATGTTACAATAAATTATATTGAAAATGATAGGCCAAAAGGTGAAATCGTTGAGCAAATTCCGACGCCGGATCAAATGGTAGTAGAGGCGGAACAAGAACTGAAAATTTGGGTAAGTAAAGGTCCTTATCAAATTAGACCAGGTGATTTTTCGGGATGGACTGAAAATAGCGTAAATGGTTATTTGAATGAGAGAAAACTAACTCCAGATATAAAACGAGAGTATTCCGATACTGTTGATAAAGGACTTGTAATTTCACAATCTCCAAAACCAGGAACACCGTTAAAAGAAGGAGATAAAGTGACGGTTATCATTTCAGAGGGTCCTAAGCCGAAAGTAACGAAAACAGTGAAAGTGGATAATATTTCTATTCCGTATGAATCTTCTATAATAGGTGAGAAAAAACCGCAAACGATAGAAATTTATAAAGAAGATATGCAACAAAAAATGGATAGACCAATTGAAACTAGAACGATTACAGAGTCGGCAACAATTTCTTTAGAATTTATTATCCAAGAAGGTACAAAGGGACACTATAAAATCGTAAGAGATGGAGTTACGATTATTGACAATGAAGTACCATATCCAACTCAATAATAGTGGCCGTTATCGCTTTCTATACAGAAATATGATGTATTACTCTTGCCTGTTATGCTATCTACAACGTGGATGGTATAACAGGCAAAAATATATGATTCAAAAAGCTATAAAGATGATACTGTTATAAATAATATGTCGAATTTGATGGTAGATTAAATATGGTAACCTTGGTGTAGATTTGATGGGTTTGAAATGATTATTTAAAGAATTCTAATCCATTCAATATTAATGACAGCTTCACTTTATACAAAATAAAGGAGAATTATATGCCAGAAGGAAAAATTATAAAAGCTCTAAGTGGGTTTTATTATGTGCAGCATGAAGAAGGAATTACACAATGTCGCGGGCGTGGTGTATTTAGAAAGAATAAAATTACGCCACTTGTAGGAGACCAAGTTGTCTTTCAAGCAGATAATCCGAGTGAAGGATACGTGCTTGAAGTATTTGATCGAAAAAACGAACTTGTTAGACCTCCTATTGCTAATGTTGACCAAGCGATTCTTGTTTTCTCTGCAGTAGAACCAGATTTTAATCCCGGATTGTTAGATCGATTTTTAGTGCTGATTGAATATCATAACATTAAGCCGATTATTTGTATTAGTAAGATGGATTTAGTGGATGAAAAAATGAGAGAGACTGTTGAATCGTATGCAAATGACTATCGTGAAATGGGATATGATGTATTATTTACTTCTATAAATACATCGGAAAGTATTGATATTTTAAAACCATTTTTAGAAGGTTGTGTTTCTGTCGTTGCAGGGCAATCTGGTGTTGGAAAATCTTCTATGCTTAACGTTTTACGTCCAGAGTTAGAACTGAAAACGAATGATATTTCCTCGCATTTAGGGCGCGGGAAACATACGACAAGACACGTGGAATTAATTGCGATTGGAAGTGGACTAGTTGCAGATACACCTGGTTTTAGTTCACTTGATTTCATAGATATAGAAGTAGAAGATCTTACATATTGTTTTCCAGAGTTGAAAGAAGCGAGCCAATACTGTAAATTTAGAGGGTGTACACATCTTTCTGAACCGAAATGTGCTGTAAAGGCAGCTGTTGAAGAGGGGAAGATTACAGAATATCGTTATAAGAATTACAAACAATTCGTAGAAGAAATTAGAGAGAGAAAGCCGAGGTATTAGTTATGATTAAAATTGCACCATCGATCTTATCAGCAGATTTTTCAAAATTAGGGGAAGAGATTAAAGATGTAGAAAAAGGCGGAGCAGATTACATTCACGTCGATGTAATGGATGGACATTTCGTACCAAACATTACAATTGGACCATTAATTGTAGAAGCTATTCGTCCAATTACATCGTTACCGCTAGATGTACATTTAATGATTGAAAATCCTGATAATTATATCCCGACTTTTGCAAAAGCGGGAGCGGATATTATTACTGTTCATGTAGAAGCTTGTCCTCATCTGCATCGTACAATTCAGTTAATTAAATCTCATGGCATTAAGGCGGGAGTTGTATTAAATCCGCATACGCCAGTTTCAACTATTGAGCATGTATTAGAAGATATCGATATGGTATTACTTATGACAGTAAACCCTGGATTTGGTGGACAGAAATTTATCCATTCTGTATTACCGAAAATTAAACAAGTTGCAGAAATGGTTAAAGAGCGCAATTTAGAAGTAGAAATTGAAGTTGATGGTGGTGTGAACGCTGAAACAGCAAGACTTTGTATTGAAGCAGGAGCAAATGTACTTGTAGCTGGATCAGCAGTATACAATCAAAAAGACCGCGGTGAAGCAATTCGTGTCATTCGTGGATAATGAATGAACGAGTCTGTATCCTAGTGAAGCTTTTAGTTCAGTAAGCTTTCACTATTTACAAAGGGTAGAGAAAAATATGTAAAAAGGCAATCTACCGAATGGCAGATTGCCTTTTTATAATAGAAGGGGAAGAAAAAATGATTATTCATATTTTAGCAGGAGGTCCTGCAGAATATTGTGCAGATTTTTCGCGATATGAAAATGAGCAAGTAGTGTGGGCGGCGGTTGATAGAGGCGTGTATCGTTTATTAAAAAGAGGTATTACTCCTGCTGTTGCGTTTGGAGATTACGATTCAGTAACAGAAGAAGAATTAGTATGGATGGGACAGCAAACGAGTGAATTACATATTGTTCCGCGGGAAAAAGATCAAACGGATTTAGAAATTGCAATTAACTGGGCGTTAGAACAGAAACCGGCATTAATTCGTATTTTTGGTGCTACGGGCGGAAGGCTTGATCACGGTTTAGCAAATATACAGATGCTTTTAAGAGGGTTAAAAGTAGAGGTAGAAATGTGCATTGTAGACAATAAAAATGAAATAACAGTTAAAGAAGTGGGGACACATACAATTGAAGTGAATAAAAATTTCCCTTATGTATCTTTTGTGCCGGTTACTGAAATAGTGGAAGGGATTACATTGCTTGGGTTTAAGTATCCTCTTACGAATAAAACAATAGAGTGGGGATCTACACTTTGTATTAGTAATGAACTCGTTGAGGAAAAAGGTACTTTTTCATTTACTTCTGGCATATTAATGGTGATAAGAAGCACTGATTGAAGAAACAATTTTGCTCCTTACATCATATAGTGAACAAGTGGAGTAATGGGGATTAGGAGGGAAACCATGAGATTTTATACAATTAAGTTACCTAAATTTCTTGGTGGAATTGTTCGTGCCATGTTAAATACCTTCAAAAAGGATTGAAAAAAGCACCTATTACCGGTGCTTTTTCCATTGGTATAGTAAAAAAAGAGCCTAGCGGCTCTTTTTTTTATTATTAAACACGTTCGATTTTGCCAGATTTTAATGCTCTAGCAGAAACGTAAACACGTTGAACTTTTCCGTCGATGCGTACGCGAACTTTTTGAAGGTTAGCGCCCCAT
Source organism: Bacillus luti (assembly GCF_001884105.1). GTDB lineage: Bacteria > Bacillota > Bacilli > Bacillales > Bacillaceae_G > Bacillus_A > Bacillus_A luti. Next base: position 107,337 of record NZ_MACI01000095.1, read on the forward strand.
TTACGTTTTGTAGCGTTCATTGCGTGAGAACGAGAGTTACCAGAACGAGCTTTTCTTCCAGTGATAGCACAAACACGAGCCATTTATATTTCCCTCCCTTGATACCTTACCATACGTAATTTTTCAATGTTAGTCTTTTTTGCGATGCTAAAAACACTACTATAATTTAACACAACTAAAAAGAGAATGCAACACCGTAGAAAAAAGAAATCAAGAAAAATTACTTGACACTATATGTCGATGATGAAAAGTTGAAATCAAGAAAAATTGCTTGACATATTATAGTGGTACATGTTGTATAATAACAATGGACTATTTTGCTCATCATAAAAAATGTGATTTAAAACATAAAATATGAGAGTGAAAAGAAAGAACGATGGAATTTTCTTTAAAAAGATTATATGATAGTAACTAAAGTAGTCTAGCTCACTTTCACCATTTATGAAGGGGGAAACGAGATGTCAATTGAAATTAAAACTAAGTATGGTCAAATTGATATTAGTACAGATGTAATTGCAACAATTGCTGGAGGTGCCGCAGTAGATTGCTACGGTATCGTAGGTATGGCATCAAAAAATCAGTTAAAAGATGGTTTAACAGACATTTTACGAAAAGAAAACTTCACTAGAGGTGTTATTGTTCGTAAAGATGAAGATGAAGTACATATTGATATGTATATTATTGTGAGCTATGGTACGAAAATTTCAGAAGTAGCACATAACGTGCAGACGAAAGTGAAATATACATTAGATCAAACTGTAGGACTAGCAGTAGATTCTGTAAACATCTACGTACAAGGAGTTAAAGTAATAAACTTGTAATGTGCATTAAGGAGGAAAATCTGTGTCAATTCAAAAAATTGATGGAAAACGTTTATCACAAATGATCATGCAAGGAGCGAATAATTTAACAAATAATGTTCAGCTTGTTGATGCATTAAACGTATTTCCAGTTCCAGATGGCGATACCGGTACAAACATGAACTTATCTATGACTTCAGGCGCACGTGAAGTGAAAGCAAATCCTTCACAGCACGCTGGTAAAGTCGGTGTAAGTTTAGCCAAAGGATTATTAATGGGAGCTCGTGGTAACTCTGGGGTTATTCTATCTCAGTTATTCCGTGGTTTCTCTAAATCCATTGAACAAAAAGAAGAATTAACAACAGTTGATTTTGCTGCAGCTTTAGATGCTGGGGTAGAAGCGGCTTACAAAGCGGTTATGAAACCGATTGAAGGAACGATTTTAACGGTTGCAAGAGAAACGGGTAAATATGCAGTAACAGTTGCGAAAAAACAGCGCGACTTTGTTTTGTTTATGGAAGACGTTGTGAAAGAAGCGAATGCATCGTTAAATCGTACGCCAGATTTATTACCTGTATTAAAACAAGTTGGCGTTGTAGATAGCGGTGGTAAAGGTCTTGTTGTTGTATACGAAGGATTTTTAGCTGACTTAAAAGGAGAAACGATTTCTTCTAATGTGTCTGCCCAACCATCTATGAATGACATGGTACGCGCAGAACATCACCGTAGTGTACAAAGCCAATTGAGTACAGAAGATATAAAGTATGGATATTGTACGGAATTCATGGTGAAATTAGAGCCTGAAAAAATGAAAGAACATAATTTCTCTGAACAAAAATTCCGTGAAGATATTAGTGTATACGGAGATTCACTACTTGTTGTATCAGATGATGAGGTTGTTAAGGTTCATATTCATGCGGAACATCCTGGAGATCCTATGAATTATGGACAACGTTATGGTAGCTTAATTAAGATTAAAGTAGAAAATATGCGTGAACAGCATACTGCTTTATTAGATGAACCTACTATGATGCCTGAGCAACCAAGCCAATCGAAAGAGAAGCAACCGTATGGTATTGTAACTGTAGCTATGGGATCTGGTATTAAAACTTTATTTGAGAGCATTGGTGCGACGAAAGTTATCGAAGGTGGCCAAACGATGAATCCAAGTACGGAGGATATCGTGAAGGCGATTGAAGAAGCAAATGCTGAAAAGATTATCATCTTGCCAAATAACGGTAATATCGTGATGGCGGCAGAACAAGCAGCGTCAGTAGTGGATCAAGAAGTTATTGTTGTTCGTTCTAAAACAGTTCCTCAAGGTATGGCTGCAATGTTAGCATTTAATCCAGTTGGAACATTAGAAGAGAATGAAGAAAACATGAAAGAAGCTTTATCTCATGTGAAAACAGGTCAAATTACGTATGCGGTTCGTGATACTGAAATTGACGGTGTAGCAATTCAAAAAGATGATTTCATGTGTATTGCAGATGGAAAAATCGTATCAACAAATGCTGAAAAAGTAGGGGCTGCAAAGCAATTACTAGAAGCGCTTATTGATGAAGATTCTGAAATCGTAACGATTCTACAAGGTGAAGATGCAACTGACGAAGAAGTAGCTGAGTTAGTTGAATTTGTAGAAGAGAATTTTGAAGATGCAGAAGTAGAAGTGCATGCTGGGAACCAACCAGTGTACTCTTTCATCTTCTCTGTAGAATAAGAAAAGATTCGTTTTGAAAATAAATGGATTCCTTACTTGCTAATGAATACGAAGTAGTAATATGAAGTTTGTTACTAGTTGGTGTTCAAAGGGCTAGCATATTGAAGATAAAAAAGAGCCTTGCTGCTAATAGTGAGGCTCTTTTCTTTCGTGTTGTTTATGAGGGATTTGAGTAGTTTCTCTTAGAATGCCTATGATAGAATATATAGGGTGAAAGAGAGCGATTGCAGATGTTAATGAATACGCAGGTAAAGTGCAACAAAGAAAATAATGTGACGGGGTGTGAGAATTTTGAATGAAGGTGTACAAGTTCCTGTTACAGATGTAAAGGGAATCGGTGGAGAAACATCTGAATTACTACACGAGATGGGAATTTTCACAGTTTCTCATCTATTAGAACATTTTCCGTACCGTTATGAAGACTATGCGATGAAAGATCTTGCTGAAGTAAAGCATGATGAGCGTGTAACAGTGGAGGGGAAAGTTCATAGTGCTCCTTTACTGCAATATTACGGGAAAAAGAAGTCACGCCTTACAGTTCGTGTCCTTGTCGGTCGTTATTTAATTACTGCTGTATGTTTTAATAGACCGTACTATAAGCAAAAGTTAAAGTTAGATGAGGCAGTAACGATTACTGGTAAATGGGATCAGCATCGTCAAACGATTGCGGTATCAGAACTTCATTTTGGACCGGTAGTACGTCAACAAGAAGTAGAGCCTGTATACTCAGTAAAAGGGAAACTTACAGTGAAACAGATGCGTCGTTTTATTGCCCAAGCGTTAAAGGAGTATGGGGACTCTATAGTCGAAGTGTTACCTGATGGTTTGTTAAGTCGATATAAATTATTACCACGCTATGAAGCGCTCAGGGCCTTGCATTTTCCAGTAGGGCAGGAAGATTTAAAACAAGCACGCCGCCGTTTTGTCTATGAAGAGTTTTTCCTATTTCAATTAAAAATGCAAACGTTACGGAAAATGGAGAGAGAAAATTCGAAAGGGACGAAAAAAGAAATTCCTTCAGCAGAATTACAAGAGTTTATCGATACACTTCCGTTCCCGTTAACTGGTGCGCAGCGCCGAGTTGTAGATGAAATTATGAAAGATATGACATCTCCCTATCGGATGAATCGTCTGCTGCAAGGTGATGTAGGTTCAGGGAAAACGGTCGTTGCTGCAATCGGTCTGTATGCAGCGAAATTAGCGCATTATCAAGGTGCTTTAATGGTTCCAACAGAAATTTTAGCAGAACAACATTATCAATCGCTCGCGGAGACGTTTTCTCATTTTGGTATGAAGGTTGAATTGCTAACAAGTTCTGTTAAAGGTGTGAGACGTCGAGAAATTTTGGCGAAATTAGAACAAGGAGAAATAGATATCCTTGTCGGAACACACGCTTTAATTCAAGATGAAGTTATATTTCATAGGTTAGGTCTCGTTATTACTGATGAACAACATCGATTTGGTGTAGCGCAGCGCCGGGTTTTACGGGAGAAAGGTGAAAGTCCAGATGTATTATTTATGACAGCCACTCCAATTCCACGTACGTTAGCGATAACTGCATTTGGAGAGATGGATGTATCTATAATCGATGAGATGCCGGCGGGTAGAAAGGTAATTGAAACATACTGGGCAAAACATGATATGTTAGATCGCGTTCTCGGTTTTGTGGAGAAAGAGATAAAAAAGGGAAGACAAGCATATGTTATTTGTCCTCTTATTGAAGAATCTGAGAAACTCGATGTTCAAAATGCTATCGACTTACATAGTATGCTAACTCATCATTATCAAGGGAAGTGTCAGGTTGGATTAATGCATGGGAGATTATCCTCTCAGGAAAAAGAAGAGATAATGGGACAATTTAGTGAAAATAAAGTGCAAATTCTTGTATCAACAACAGTTGTTGAAGTAGGTGTTAACGTACCGAATGCGACTGTTATGGTCATTTATGACGCAGAGCGTTTCGGTTTATCGCAGCTCCATCAGCTGAGAGGGCGTGTTGGACGTGGTAGTGAGCAATCGTATTGTTTATTAATCGCAGATCCGAAATCAGAAACGGGAAAAGAAAGAATGCGCATTATGACTGAAACAAATGATGGATTTGTATTGTCGGAAAAAGATTTAGAATTACGAGGTCCAGGGGATTTCTTTGGAAGTAAGCAAAGTGGTTTACCAGAATTTAAGGTTGCTGATATGGTACATGATTATCGGGCGTTAGAAACAGCGAGACAAGATGCGGCGATACTAGTAGATTCAGAAGCGTTTTGGCACAACGATCAGTATGCTGCCTTGCGCACGTATCTTGATGGGACAGGTGTGTTCCAAGGAGAGAAGCTCGATTAAAGGGAGTCAACAAAAATTTTTGTTGCATTCTACTTTTAATGATTATATACTACTGTTAGTACCTAGTCATAAAAAACGGATGGTGCGGTATGAAAAAAAGAAGAAGTAAAAAAGAAAGACAAGAATTATTACAACAAACAATCGAAACGAATCCTTTTATAACGGATGAAGATTTAGCTGAAAAATTTCAGGTTAGTATACAAACGGTTCGTCTGGATCGAATGGAATTATCTATTCCTGAATTAAGAGAGAGAATTAAGCATGTAGCTACAAAGCAACATGAAGAAGATGTGAAATCTTTACCGTTAGAAGAGGTTGTCGGCGAAATTATCGATATAGAATTAGATAGACATGCAATTTCTATCTTTGAAGTTAAGGTAGAGCATGTATTTAAAAGAAATCAAATTGCCCGTGGGCATCATTTGTTTGCACAAGCAAACTCACTAGCTGTTGCGGTTATTGATGAAGAATTAGCTTTAACTGCAAAGTCTACCATTCGATACATTCGTCCTGTAAAATTAGGAGAGCGTGTTGTTGCAAAAGCGCGCGTTGAAGATGTAGAGAATGATAAAGGACGGACGGTTGTCAAAGTGCGCAGCTTTGTTGGAGAAGAACTTGTTTTTACAGGCACTTTTGAAATGTATCGATCTAGTAATTATAGTGAGGAAGGTAACAACTTATGAAAATCGCAATAGATGCAATGGGTGGCGATCATGCTCCGAAGGCTGTCGTGTTAGGGGCAATGAAAGCTATTAAGGAATATTCAGATTTACATATTACGTTAGTAGGAAAAGAGGCAGAAATTCGTCAACACTTAACTAGTGAAGAGCGAATTACGATTCTTCATACAGACGAAAAAATTGAATCGACAGATGAACCAGTAAGAGCGGTTCGTCGAAAAAAACAAGCTTCAATGGTACTTGCAGCAGAGCAAGTGAAAAATGGTGAAGCAGATGCTTGTATATCAGCAGGTAGTACAGGAGCTTTAATGGCGGCTGGATTATTTGTTGTCGGTCGTATGGAAGGGATTGAACGACCAGCATTATCACCAACAATGCCAACTGTTGATGGAAAAGGTTTTGTTATGCTAGATGTTGGAGCGAACGTTGATGCAAAACCAATTCATCTATATCAGTACGCGGTAATGGGATCTGTTTACGCTGAGAAAGTAAGAGGGATTAAAAATCCTCGCGTTGGACTATTAAACGTTGGAACAGAGGACGGAAAAGGTAACGAGCTTTCTAAACAAGTCTTTGCAATGCTTAAAGACGCACCAATTAATTTCGTTGGGAACGTAGAATCGAGAGATTTATTGCAAGGTGTAGCAGATGTTGTTGTGTGCGATGGTTTTACAGGTAATGTAGCACTGAAGTCACTAGAAGGAACAGCTCTTGCATTATTCTCTATGTTAAAAGAGCAATTAATGAGTTCGTTTACAAGTAAATTAGCAGCAGCGGTATTAAAACCAAAACTTATGGTATTAAAAGATAAAATGGATTATTCGGAGTATGGCGGAGCGGCATTATTTGGATTGAAAGCTCCTGTCATTAAGGCTCATGGTTCTTCTAATGACCAATCGATATTCAGTGCGATTCGTCAAACGAGAGAAATGGTAGCGAAAGAAGTTATTCCTACAATTTCAAGTGTAATGGAGAAAGAGCCACTCCAATAAGAGGAGGATTTGAAATGGGAAAACTAGCATTTCTTTTTCCGGGCCAAGGTTCACAGGCAGTTGGAATGGGTAGACAGTTAGCGGATAATAATAAAGAGGTTGCGAAAGTTTTTGAAAAAGCAGATGAGGTGTTACAGGATTCACTTTCAGAAGTGATTTTTGAAGGACCACAGGAAAAGCTAACATTAACGACAAATGCGCAGCCGGCATTATTAACAACGAGTTATGCAATTTTGACAGCTTTGAAAGAGTACGGTATTACACCTGATTTTGTAGCAGGACACAGTTTAGGTGAATATAGCGCTCTTGTGGCAGCTGGTGCATTAACTTTTGAAGATGCTGTATATGCTGTAAGGAAACGCGGGGAATATATGGAAGAGGCTGTTCCAGGCGGGGAAGGTGCGATGGCAGCTATTTTAGGTGCTGACCCAGATATATTGAAACGAGTTACTGAAGAAGTAACAAGTGAAGGATATGCAGTGCAAATCGCTAATATGAATAGCACGAAGCAAATTGTGATTTCTGGAACGAAGCAAGGAGTAGAGATTGCTTCTCAAAGAGCGAAAGAAAATGGCGCGAAGAGAGCGATTCCGCTTAAAGTAAGTGGACCGTTCCACTCTTCACTTATGAAACCAGCAGCTGAAAAATTCCAAAGTGTTTTAAATGAAATTACAATTCGAGATACGAATATTCCAGTCATCGCGAATGTTACAGCGGACGTTATTACACGTGGTGCAGATATTCAAGAAAAGCTAATCGAACAGCTTTATTCGCCTGTATTATGGTATCCATCTGTGGAATATATGGTGAATCAAGGGGTAGATACATTTATTGAAATTGGACCTGGGAAAGTGCTTGCTGGACTTATGAAGTCGATTGATTCATCAGTGAAAGCATATGCGATATACGATGAAGAGACATTAAAAGATACCATTTCAAATTTGAGAGGAGAAAACTGATGTTAAAAGGAAAAGTAGCATTAGTAACCGGTGCTTCACGCGGGATTGGCCGTGCGATTGCAATAGATTTAGCGAAACAAGGGGCAAATGTAGTAGTAAATTATGCTGGTAATGAGCAAAAGGCAAATGAAGTAGTTGATGAAATAAAGAAATTAGGTTCGGATGCAATTGCAGTAAGAGCAGATGTTGCAAATGCAGAAGACGTTACGAATATGGTAAAACAAACGGTAGATACATTTGGACAAGTTGATATTCTTGTAAATAATGCAGGTGTAACGAAAGATAATTTATTAATGCGTATGAAAGAAGAAGAATGGGATACAGTTATTAATACAAACTTAAAAGGTGTATTTTTATGTACGAAGGCAGTATCTCGATATATGATGCGTCAACGTCATGGACGTATTATTAATATCGCTTCTGTTGTTGGTGTAACAGGGAATCCAGGACAAGCAAACTATGTTGCTGCTAAAGCAGGTGTAATTGGATTAACAAAAACATCGGCAAAAGAGTTAGCGAGTCGAAATATTACAGTAAATGCAATTGCTCCTGGGTTTATTGCGACTGATATGACCGATGTACTGGATGAAAATATAAAAGCCGAAATGTTAAAATTAATTCCTGCAGCTCAGTTTGGTGAAGCGCAAGATATCGCAAATACTGTCACATTTTTCGCTTCTGATCAAAGTAAATATGTGACAGGCCAAACGTTAAATGTTGATGGCGGAATGGTAATGTAATAAAAGAATCGATTTCAACTAGTTTTTTTTGCTAATATTTAATATAATATTTGAGGGGAGGTGAATGGAATGGCAGATGTTTTAGAGCGTGTAACAAAAATCATCGTTGATCGTTTAGGTGTAGAAGAAACTGAAGTAGTACCAGCTGCGAGCTTTAAAGAAGATTTAGGCGCAGACTCCCTAGATGTAGTAGAACTTGTAATGCAATTGGAAGATGAATTCGAAATGGAAATTTCTGATGAAGATGCTGAAAAGATTGCTACTGTTGGCGATGCTGTGACTTACATAGAGAGTCATCTATAATGCTTAAGTGAAGTCCCGTTTTTTAGCGGGGCTTCTCGGCTTATATCTGGAGGGACCTATGCCGTACCGAAAACATAGAGAAAAAAAATACGAAACAAAATATCGTGAAGCGTTTAAAGTATTTCAAGAAGAGATAGGTATTACGTTTACAGATGAAAAATTATTGATTCAAGCATTTACGCATTCATCGTATGTGAATGAGCATCGAAAAAAACCGCATGAGGACAATGAGCGTCTGGAATTTCTTGGCGATGCTGTATTGGAACTCACTGTATCACAGTATCTGTTTCAAAAATATCCGACAATGAGCGAAGGAGAGTTAACAAAATTACGTGCAGCTATTGTATGTGAGCCATCTCTTGTTCGTTTTGCAAACGAGTTGTCATTTGGTAGCCTTGTTTTATTAGGAAAAGGTGAGGAAATGACGGGTGGACGTGAACGACCAGCTTTATTAGCGGATGTCTTTGAAGCGTTTATTGGAGCCCTTTACCTTGATCAAGGGCTAGAAACAGTTTGGGGATTCTTAAAAGAAGTTGTATATCCGAAAATTAATGAAGGTGCTTTTTCTCATGTGATGGATTATAAGAGTCAATTACAAGAATTGATTCAGCGTGATGGTAGTGGCAATATTGAATACCAAATTCTGCAAGAAAAAGGACCGGCTCACAATCGAGAATTTGTGTCACGTGTTACGTTAAATAACGTGGCATTAGGTCTTGGTAGTGGGAAGTCGAAAAAAGAAGCAGAGCAACAAGCTGCTGCAGAAGCGTTGAAAAAATTAAAAGAACAACTATAAGGAATCCCCCTTTGAATGAGGGGGATTCCTTATGCATAGAATGAAACTTTCTTTTTGTTTGTAAATAAAAGGGAGGGAAATCCGTATAATGGCCCGTTTGTATGCAGACGGCATTTATAACAACGGAGAATAGGAGGAAGGCCTTTCGTGTTTTTAAAGAGATTAGAAATAGCAGGATTTAAATCTTTTGCTGAGCGTGTATCTGTCGATTTCGTTCCAGGTGTAACTTCTGTAGTAGGACCTAATGGGAGTGGAAAAAGTAATATTACGGATGCAATTCGCTGGGTACTTGGTGAACAATCTGCAAAATCATTACGTGGTGCAAAGATGGAGGATATTATTTTTGCGGGCAGTGATACGAGAAGAGCAGTTAATGTTGCTGAAGTAACAATAACTTTAAATAATGAAGATCAACGTTTGCCAATTGAATATAATGAGGTATGTGTAACGCGCCGTGTATCTCGTTCGGGTGATAGTGATTTTTATATTAATAAACAATCATGTAGATTAAAAGATATTATTGATTTATTTATGGACTCTGGTATGGGAAGAGAAGCTTTTTCGATTATTAGCCAGGGGAAAGTTGAAGAGATTTTAAGTAGTAAATCAGAAGAGCGTCGCGGTGTATTTGAGGAAGCTGCAGGTGTGCTGAAATACAAACTTCGTAAAAAGAAAGCTGAAGGCAAATTAGCAGACACACAAGAAAACTTAAATCGTGTACAAGATATAATTCACGAATTAAGTAGTCAAGTAGAACCTTTAGAAAGACAAGCCTCTATTGCGAAAGATTATCTCGAGAAAAAAGAAGAATTAGAGAAAGTAGAAGCAGCACTTATTGTACATGAAATTGAAGAATTACATGAGAAATGGGAAGCGCTTCGAAATCAGTTTGGGCATAATAAAAACGAAGAAGCTAAAATGTCAACGAATTTACAAAAAGGTGAAGAAGAGCTTGAGGAATTACGAGGACAATTACAAGCGGTAGATGAGTCTGTAGATTCCTTACAAGAGGTACTGCTTCTTTCTAGTAAAGAGCTAGAAAAACTAGAAGGACAGCGTGAGTTATTAAAAGAGAGAAAGCAAAATGCAACAACGCATTGTGCGCAACTCGAACAGTTAATTGTTGAATTAACAGAAAAAGCTAAAAGTTATGATGGTGAAATTGAATCGAGTACAGAAGTTTTGATGCAATTTGTAGATCAAGTAAAAGAGTTAGAGAAAAAATTGCATGATAATGAGCTATTGCTTGCAACTTTCGCTGACAATTTAGAGGAACAAATTGAGAATTTAAAAGGTGATTATATTGAACTTTTAAATCACCAAGCTAGTCATCGTAATGAGTTATCTATGATTGAAGAACAATCTAAACAGCAGAGCTCTAAAAATGAACGTCTTGATGAAGAAAACGCGAAATATGTAGAGATGCGTATGGAAATTACAGCGAAAAAGACGAAACTTGTAGAAAGTTACGAACAAGTGAAAGAAAAAGTAGCTGGTATTCTTTCGAACATACAGAAGACGGAAACGGCGCTAGGGAAATGTAAGGCGCAGTATAGTGAAAATGAAACGAAACTATATCAAGCGTATCAATTTGTACAACAGGCACGTTCTCGAAAAGAAATGTTAGAAGAGATGCAAGAAGATTACTCTGGTTTCTATCAAGGGGTACGTGAAGTATTAAAAGCTAGAGAGAATAGATTGCAAGGTGTCGAGGGAGCTGTTGCAGAACTTCTGACTGTACCGAAAGAATATGAAATCGCAATGGAAATCGCTTTAGGTGCAGCTATGCAACATATCGTAGTGCAAACTGAAGAACATGCTCGTAATGCGATTTCGTTTTTAAAGCAAAATAAACATGGACGAGCAACGTTTTTACCACAAGCTGTTATTAAAAGTAGATCGTTATCATTTGAGCAATTACGTATCGTAAATCAACACCCATCGTTTGTTGGTGTGGCGGCAGAACTTGTTCAGTACAACAATAAATATGAAAATGTAGTTTCGAATTTATTAGGTACGGTTATTGTTGCGAAAGATTTACGCGGAGCAAATGAGTTAGCGAAACAACTACAATACCGTTATCGCATTGTAACGATCGAAGGTGATGTAGTGAACCCTGGTGGTTCTATGACGGGTGGAGCGGTAAAACAAGCGAAATCTTCTTTATTGGGACGCCAACGTGAACTGGAAGAGTGGACTAACAAGTTAACTGATATGGAAGAAAAAACAACGAAGTTAGAAAACTTTGTTAAAGCAGTAAAACAAGAAATTCAAGAAAAAGAAGTGAAAATACGCGAACTAAGACAAGGTGTAGAAGCTGAGCGTGTAGATGAGCAGAGATTAAGAGAAGAAATTAATCGTTTAGAATTAGAAGAACATCGTATTAACGATCGCTTATCTATTTATGATTTAGAGATTGAAGGATTCTTACAAGATCGAGTGAAAATGCAAGGGCGTAAAGAGGAATTAGAAGGAATTTTAACGAATCTTCAAGCTGATATTACTGAGTTAGATAGTAAAATTACCGCTTTAACAAAACAAAAAAGTGAGCAACATTCTTCGAAAGAAAAAGTTCAAAAAGAAATGACTGAGTTAAAAGTGTTAGCGGCTGAAAAGCAACAGCGCTTATCTAATCAAAAAGAAAAAGTTGAACGATTGACGAAAGAAAAAGAAGAAACGGATGCGACACTTGTCAAAACGAAAGAGGATTTAGCGTTCTTAAAACAAGAAATGACATCGAATTCAAGTGGTGAAGAGCAAATTACGAATATGATTGAGAAGAAAGCATATGATCGTAATCAAACTTCAGAGTTGATCCGCTCTCGTCGTGAACAACGTGTATCGTTACAAGAGAGAGTAGAACATTTAGAGCGTAATTTGAAAGAAACAACAGGTAAACATAAATACATTCTTGAGATGTTGAAAGATCAAGAAGTAAAAATAAATCGGCTTGATGTAGAGTTAGAAAATAGATTACAACATTTACGTGAAACATATACGATTTCATTTGAAGCGGCAAAACTGAAGTATACAATGATGATGCCTGCTGAGGATGCACGTAAAAAGGTGAAGCTAATTAAACTATCTATCGAAGAGCTAGGTACAGTAAACTTAGGGGCGATTGATGAGTATGAGCGTGTAGCAGAGCGTCATACATTCTTACTAGAGCAAAAAGATGATCTAGAAGAAGCGAAAACGACATTGCACCAACTTATTACTGAAATGGATGAAGAAATGAAAAAACGCTTTTCTACTACATTTGAAGGAATTCGAATGGAGTTTCAATCGGTATTCTCTGAATTATTTGGAGGCGGTAGAGCGGATTTAGTAATGACGAATCCAGATGACTTATTAAATACGGGTATTGATATTGTAGCGCAACCGCCAGGGAAGAAACTGCAGAACTTAGGTTTACTTTCAGGTGGAGAGCGTGCTTTAACAGCGATTGCGCTTTTATTTGGTATTTTAAAAGTGCGCCCAGTACCATTCTGTGTACTAGATGAGGTAGAGGCGGCTCTAGATGAGGCAAATGTTGCCCGCTTTGCACAGTATTTAAAGAAGTTTAGTGATGAGACGCAGTTTATTGTAATTACACATAGAAAAGGTACAATGGAAGAGTCTGACGTATTGTATGGTGTAACAATGCAAGAATCAGGGGTATCTAAACTTGTTTCGGTTCGCTTAGATGATGGAGAAGAACTAGTGGCAAGTAAATAGGAAGGATGGGAAGTATGAGCTTTTTTAAAAAATTAAAAGAAAAAATTTCTAAACAAACAGATACGGTAACAGAGAAGTTTAAACAAGGTTTGGAAAAAACAAGAAATTCATTTGCCGATAAAGTAAATGATTTAGTGTATCGTTATCGCAAAATAGACGAAGATTTCTTTGAGGAATTAGAAGAAATCTTAATTAGTGCCGATGTCGGAGTTTCGACAGTAATGGAATTAATTGATCAGTTGAAAGAAGAAGTACAACGTCGTAACATTCAAGATCCGAAAGAAGTACAGGCTGTTATTTCAGAAAAGTTAGTAGGAATTTATAAAGGTGACAGCGATTTTAGTAATGAAGTTAATATACAAGAAGATCAATTAACAGTTGTTTTATTTGTTGGTGTTAACGGTGTAGGGAAAACAACGACAATTGGTAAGTTAGCACATAAATTTAAATCAGAAGGAAAGTCTGTCTTATTAGCGGCAGGAGATACATTCCGTGCTGGAGCGATTGAACAATTAGAAGTATGGGGCGATCGCGTTGGTGTAGAAGTGATTAAACAAGGATCAGGGTCTGATCCAGCAGCGGTTATGTATGATGCTGTTCAAGCTGCAAAAGCACGTAAAGTAGACGTATTACTATGTGATACAGCAGGACGTTTACAAAATAAAGTGAACTTAATGAAAGAGTTAGAGAAAGTAAAGCGTGTAATTGAGCGCGAAGTACCAGGAGCTCCTCATGAAGTATTACTTGTTATTGATGCAACAACAGGGCAAAACGGTTTAAGTCAAGCGAAAACATTCCGTGAAGCAACGAATGTTACTGGTATTGTTTTAACGAAGTTAGATGGAACTGCTAAAGGTGGTATTGTACTAGCGATTCGTAACGAAATGGATGTACCGGTGAAATTCGTTGGATTAGGAGAGCAAATGGATGATCTGCAACAGTTCGATCCGGAACAATATGTGTATGGTTTATTTGCGAACTTAGTAGAAACAGAAGAAGTATAAGCGAAAGAAGCGGTATTTTCCGCTTCTTTTTCTATAAAAAAATGTGATGTTAAGAAAAAAACTTGACACTCTTTTGTACTCCATGTAAACTAATTCATGTAAAGGGAAATCACTTAACAAAGGATGATCCAACATGCTCGAAAAAACAACGAGAATGAACTATTTATTTGATTTTTATCAATCGTTGTTAACGCAAAAACAAAGAAGTTATATGTCGCTTTATTATCTAGATGATTTATCTCTTGGTGAAATTGCGGAAGAATTTGATGTAAGTCGCCAAGCCGTGTATGATAACATTAAACGGACTGAAGCGATGCTTGAAGAATATGAAGATAAATTAGTATTACTTCAAAAGTTTCAAGAGCGACAGCGACTTGTTGCAAAGCTAAAACAGCTAATCAGCGAAGAAGAGCATGTGAATGAAGAAATGAAACAAGTTGTTGAAGCTATCGAAAAATTAGATTAGGAGGGCGGCAATATGGCATTTGAAGGATTAGCCGACCGACTTCAACAGACAATGCAAAAAATCCGCGGCAAAGGAAAAGTTTCTGAAGCCGATGTGAAAGAAATGATGAGAGAAGTTCGTCTAGCTCTTTTAGAAGCGGACGTTAACTTTAAAGTAGTAAAAGATTTTGTAAAGCGTGTGTCTGAACGTGCTGTCGGACAAGATGTAATGAAAAGTTTGACACCTGGACAACAAGTAATTAAAGTCGTACAGGAAGAACTTACAGAACTTATGGGCGGAGAGCAAAGCAAAATTGCTGTTGCTAATAAGCCACCGACTGTTATAATGATGGTTGGTCTGCAAGGTGCGGGTAAAACAACGACGACAGGTAAGCTTGCGAATTTGCTTCGTAAAAAGCATAATCGTAAACCGATGCTTGTTGCAGCTGATATTTATCGTCCAGCAGCTATTAAACAGCTTGAAACATTAGGGAAGCAATTGGACATGCCTGTATTCTCTTTAGGAGATCAAGTAAGTCCTGTTGAAATTGCGAAACAAGCGATTGCAAAAGCAAAAGAAGATCATCACGATTATGTTTTAATCGATACAGCAGGTCGCCTGCATATTGATGAAGAACTAATGGATGAATTAGCGAAAGTGAAAGAAGTTGCGAAACCGGATGAAATTTTCCTTGTTGTCGATGCGATGACGGGACAAGACGCGGTAAATGTTGCACAAAGTTTCCATGAACAGTTAGGTTTAACAGGTGTTGTATTAACGAAATTAGATGGTGATACGCGCGGTGGTGCTGCATTATCTATTAAAGCTGTAACAAACACACCAATTAAATTTGCTGGTATGGGTGAAAAACTAGATGCGATTGAAGCGTTCCATCCAGAACGTATGGCATCCCGTATTTTAGGGATGGGAGACGTCTTAACATTAATTGAAAAAGCGCAAGCTACAGTTGATGAAGAGAAAGCAAAAGAACTTGAGCAAAAAATGCGTACGCTTTCGTTTACGCTTGACGATTTCCTAGAACAACTTGGACAAGTGCGTCAACTTGGACCGCTTGACGAATTGTTAGGAATGCTTCCTGGTGCAAATAAAATTAAAGGGCTGAAAAATGCGCAAGTTGATGAAAAGCAAATTGGGCATATTGAAGCAATTATTCGTTCTATGACTAAATTAGAGCGAGAACAACCGGAAATAATCAATGCTAGTCGTAAAAAACGCATTGCCAAAGGTAGCGGTACAACGGTACAAGAAATCAATCGTTTAATCAAGCAATTTGATGATATGAAAAAGATGATGAAAACGATGACTGGAATGCAAAAAGGTAAGAAAAAAGGACTAGGTGGATTGAAGTTTCCATTCATGTAAGGAAAAAAGATGGCTCTGTTAAGAAAAAATACTTTACAAAGCAATAGTCTTTTTGCTAATATAATTATCTGTGTGAAATAAATTCGGAGGTGCTTTATAAATGGCAGTTAAAATTCGTTTAAAACGTATGGGAGCTAAAAAAACTCCTTTCTATCGTGTAGTTGTTGCAGATTCTCGTTCTCCTCGTGACGGACGTTTCATTGAGGAAATCGGTACTTACAATCCGGTTGCTCAACCAGCTGAAGTTAAGATCAACGAAGAAGCAGCATTAAAATGGTTAGGAAATGGTGCTAAACCATCTGATACAGTTCGTAACTTATTCTCTAACCAAGGTATCATGGAGAAATTCCACTTATCTAAACAAGGTAAGTAATTGAGGCAATGACTATGAAGAAGTTAGTCGAGACGATTGTCAAGCCTCTTGTCGATCATCCTGAAGATGTAAAAGTTACACAGGAACTTTGCAACGGAGAGATAAAGTATCGATTAACTGTACATCCTGAGGATGTTGGAAAAGTCATTGGAAAGCAAGGGCGAGTTGCGAAAGCGATTCGAATGCTCTTGTATTCAGTGGGACATCATAATGATGAAAAAGTAACACTGGAAATTCAATAAACGTAAAAAGGGCGAGGAGTTATTCCTCTCCCTTTTTTAACATTTAAAGAGAGATTGCATGTTCCATATGTGAAATGGAGATGCTTAATTTATATAGAAACCAGGGGTGACATACTATTTATGACAAAATGGTTTAACGTAGGGAAAATTGTAAATACGCATGGCGTAAGAGGAGAAATCCGAGTTATTTCTCGTACTGATTTTCCGGAAGAGCGATATAAAGTAGGAAACACGTTATACATATCGAATGAAAAAGATACAGACTATCTTCCGGTAAAGGTAACTTCTCATCGTCAACATAAGACATTTGATTTATTAACACTTGAAGGATACAACAATGTAGATGAAGTTGAGAAGCTTAAAGGTTCTTTAATAAAAGTACCAGAAGAGCAGTTAGGCGAATTAGCTGAAGGTGAATACTACTACCATGAAATTATCGGTTGCAGTGTTGTGACAGAAGAAGGAGAAGCGCTAGGGACAATCAAAGAGATTCTATCTCCTGGTGCAAATGATGTTTGGGTAATTAAACGTCCAAAGGGTCAAGACCTTTTAATTCCTTATATCGATGACGTTGTACTTCAAGTTAATATCGAAAATAAATTAGTAACCATTCATGTAATGGAAGGATTGCTATAATGAAAATTGATATTTTAACGTTGTTTCCAGATATGTTTACGGGTGTGTTTGGATCTTCAATTTTAAAGAAAGCACAAGAAAAAGAAGCTGTAGAGCTTCGTGTTGTCAATTTCCGTGATTATACGACTAGTAAGCATAATAGTGTAGATGACTATCCGTATGGTGGAGGCGCTGGGATGGTGTTAACGCCGCAACCTATCTTTGATGCGGTGGAAGATTTAACGAAAGAAACAGAGCGTAAGCCGAGAGTTGTCTTAATGTGTCCGCAAGGAGAAAGGTTTACTCAGAAGAAAGCGGAAGAGCTTGCAGAGGAAGAACATCTAATCTTTGTATGTGGGCATTATGAAGGATATGACGAACGAATTCGTGAACATCTCGTAACAGATGAAATTTCTATTGGTGATTACGTATTAACTGGCGGAGAATTGGCCTCTATGGTTATTACTGATAGTGTCGTACGTCTATTGCCAGGAGTACTAGGAAACCATGCCTCGCAAGTGGAGGATTCGTTTAGTACAGGTTTGTTAGAACATCCGCATTATACACGTCCAGCTGATTTTCGTGGGATGAAGGTGCCGGATGTACTAATGTCAGGAAATCATAAAAATATTGATGAATGGCGCCATAAAGAGTCCTTGCGTCGTACGTATACACGTAGACCGGACTTACTGGAAGAACGAGAATTATCTAAACAAGAAAAGAAATGGCTAGAACAAATTAAAGAAGGCCGATAAGGGCTTGATATATTTTCTATTGCAACAGTCCTAGCAATATGCTATTATAACATTTGTGCTACTGAAATCAGTAGCCGTATTAACGGTGTTCCGCTGTAATTTATTAAGACTTTATAAGAGCATCTGTTTAAAGGAGAGAATTTAATATGCAACAATTAATCGCAGAAATTACAAAAGGCCAATTAAAAACTGACCTTCCTTCATTCCGTCCTGGAGACACTTTACGTGTACACGTAAAAGTAGTTGAGGGAACTCGTGAAAGAATTCAGCTTTTCGAAGGTGTTGTAATTAAACGTCGTGGTGGCGGAATCAGTGAAACATTCACAGTTCGTAAAATTTCTTACGGTGTAGGTGTTGAGCGTACATTCCCAATTCACACGCCAAGAATCGCGAAAATCGAAGTACTTCGCCGTGGTAAAGTACGTCGTGCTAAGTTATACTACTTACGTAACCTTCGCGGTAAAAAAGCACGTATTAAAGAAATTCGATAAGACATGTATGGGAGCTTGTAAATGCGCAAGCTCCCTTTTTCCAATCTATATAAAATTTTGATATAATACGAGCAGCTTACATAACCGTGGAGGGGAAATACATGAAGAAAGAAAAGAGTTCACTTTGGGAATGGATCAAGGCAATTTTGATTGCTGTTGTATTAGCGGGCGTTATTAGACAGTTTTTCTTTGCACCAATTCTCGTAGATGGAGTATCGATGGCATCTACTTTACACGATCGTGATCGAATGATTGTCAATAAAATTGGTTATCACATAGGAGATCCGAAACGATTTGACATTATCGTATTCCGAGCAACGGAAGATAAGGACTATATTAAGCGTATTATTGGCCTACCAGGCGATGAAATAGAGTATCGTAATGATAAACTATATGTTAACGGAAAGGCTTATGAGGAGCCGTATTTAGACAAGCAGAAAAAACAAATTGCTGACGGACCGCTTACATATGATTTTACTCTTGAAGAAATGACAGGGAAGAAAACTGTTCCAGAAGGTCAATTATTTGTTTTGGGCGATAATCGTCGTTTTAGTAAAGATAGCCGTTCAATTGGAACTATTTCAATGGATCAAGTGATTGGTAAAGCAAATATGCTATATTGGCCGTTAAAAGATGCTCGTATTGTGAAATAAAATAAAAGAAAAGAAAAAGAAGGTGGCAACATGGTAATTCAATGGTTCCCGGGACATATGGCAAAGGCTAGACGCCAAGTAACAGAAAAATTAAAGTTAATTGATGTTGTAATTGAGCTTGTAGATGCTCGATTACCTTTATCATCTCGAAATCCAATGATCGATGAGATTATTACGCATAAACCGAGGCTTGTTGTTTTAAATAAAGCAGATATGGCAGATGATCGTTTAACGAAACAATGGATCGCATATTTTAAAGAAAAAGGTCATATGGCAATTTCGATTAACGCACAAGCTGGACAAGGTATGAAGGAAATTGCAGCGGCTTGTAAAGTGTTGGTTAAAGAAAAGTTTGATAAAATGGTTGCTAAAGGTATTAGACCGAGAGCGATTCGTGCATTGATTGTAGGGATACCGAATGTTGGTAAATCTACGTTAATTAATAAATTGGCGAAGAAAAATATTGCTAAAACAGGTGATCGTCCAGGTGTGACAACAGCTCAACAATGGATTAAAGTTGGGAAGGAAATGGAATTGTTAGATACGCCAGGTATTCTATGGCCTAAATTTGAAGATGAGTTAGTGGGTCTTCGTTTAGCGACAACGGGAGCAATTAAAGATTCCATTTTAAATTTGCAAGATGTAGCTGTTTACGCATTCCGTTTTATGGAGAAGCATTACCCAGAACGTTTGAAAGAGCGATATAATTTAAATGACATTCCAGAAGATATTGTGGAGTTATTCGATGCAGTTGGAAAAAATAGAGGCTGTTTAATGGGCGGCGGAATGATTGATTATGATAAAACATCTGAGCTTGTGCTTCGTGAGCTTCGTGGTGGCAAACTTGGAAAAATGACGTTTGAAACACCAGAAGAGTTTGCAGAGCAGATAGAAGATGTAGAAAAAATAGAAGAAGTATAAGACGTGCGTTTGTGCGTCTTTTCTTTTTGGATACATTTAAAGGGAGTGTAAAAGGATGCAAAAAATGACTATACAAGAAGCGGAAAATATACTACAAGAAATTATAAGTGAAGAAGATGAGCATTTTCAATTGCTATTGAAGGATGAGCGAAAAGGGATTCAAAAACTAATTTTGAAGTGGTATAAACAAAAAGAATTAGCACAAAAGGAAAGAGAAAAATTTCTGGAAATGTCAAAGTACGAAAATGCATTACGTGAAAAAGGTCTCGCATATATCGCAGGTATTGATGAAGTGGGGCGTGGACCGTTAGCTGGGCCTGTTGTGACAGCGGCTGTTGTCCTTCCGGAAGATTTTTATATTCCAGGTTTAAATGACTCGAAAAAGCTGAGTGAGGCGAAGCGAGAGCGTTTTTATGATGAAATCAAAGCGCAAGCCATTGCAATTGGAGTTGGAATTGTATCACCACAAGTTATTGATGAAATAAATATTTATCAAGCGACGAAACAAGCGATGTTAGATGCTGTTGCGAATTTATCTTGTACACCACAATATTTATTAATTGATGCGATGAAACTCCCTACACCAATTCCGCAAACATCGATCATTAAAGGTGATGCTAAAAGTATTTCTATTTCAGCTGCATCTATTATTGCGAAAGTAACGAGAGATCGTATGATGAAAGAGCTTGGAGGAAAGTATCCTGCATATGGATTTGAACAACATATGGGATATGGAACAAAACAACATTTAGAAGCGATTGAAGCACATGGAGTGTTAGAGGAACATCGAAAATCGTTTGCACCTATTAAAGATATGATTCAAAAATAAGCTGCGAAAACGCAGCTTATTTTTTATTTTGACATATAAACATTACTATTTTCAAAAAAGAATAAAGCGATTTCAGTTTTCTGACACTTTATTGTAGACAGCGTGCCAATCATCTTATACAATGGCAATGTAATGTTTTTTAAACATTAAAAAACTTTTCGAGTAAAACAGGAAAACAGGGGAGGATGGGACCATGAATATCCATGAGTACCAAGGTAAGGCAGTCCTTAGAAGCTATGGGGTTAGCGTTCCGAACGGGAAGGTTGCATTTACAGTAGAAGAAGCTGTAGAAGCAGCGAAAGAATTAGGAACGGATGTATGTGTAGTAAAAGCACAAATTCACGCTGGTGGACGCGGCAAAGCTGGCGGAGTAAAAGTTGCAAAAAATTTAGATGAAGTTCGTACATATGCAGAGAGCATTTTAGGAACTACACTTGTAACACATCAAACAGGTCCTGAAGGTAAGGAAGTAAAACGCTTACTTATCGAAGAAGGTTGCGATATTAAAAAAGAATATTATGTAGGTCTTGTGTTAGATCGTGCAACTTCTCAAGTTGTTTTAATGGCGTCTGAAGAAGGCGGAACAGAAATTGAGGAAGTAGCAGAAAAAACACCTGAAAAAATCTTTAAAGAATATATTGATCCAGCAGTAGGCTTACAAGGCTTCCAAGCGCGCCGAATCGCATTTAACATCAATATTCCAAAAGAGCTTGTAGGACAAGCTGTGAAGTTTATGATGGGCTTATACCGTGCGTTTATCGAAAAGGATTGCTCTATCGCTGAGATTAATCCACTTGTTACAACAGGTGACGGTAAAGTTATGGCATTAGATGCGAAATTAAACTTTGATTCTAATGCTTTATATCGCCATAAAGACATTTTAGAACTTCGTGATCTTGAAGAAGAAGATGCAAAAGAAATTGAAGCTTCTAAATATGACTTAAACTACATTCCATTAGATGGAAATATCGGTTGTATGGTTAATGGTGCAGGTTTAGCGATGGCTACAATGGATATCATTAAACATTACCATGGTGATCCAGCTAACTTCTTAGATGTTGGTGGCGGTGCGACAGCTGAAAAAGTTACAGAAGCATTCAAAATTATCCTTTCTGACAAAAATGTAAAAGGTATCTTCGTTAATATTTTTGGTGGCATCATGAAGTGTGATGTTATTGCAGAAGGTGTTATTGAAGCGACGAAGCAAGTTGGCCTTGAGTTGCCTTTAGTTGTACGTCTTGAAGGTACAAACGTAGAGTTAGGTAAGAAAATTTTAAATGAGTCTGGATTAAATATTGTTGCAGCAGAATCTATGGCAGACGGTGCACAAAAAATTGTTTCACTAGTGGGCTAATAGAAAGCGGGGGAGAAAAATGAGCGTATTAGTTAATAAAGATACAAAAGTTATTGTTCAAGGTATTACAGGTTCTCAAGGGTTATTCCACACAAAACAAATGATTGAATACGGTACGAAAATTGTCGGTGGTGTAACACCAGGTAAAGGTGGCACTGATATTGAAGGTGTACCAGTATTTGATACAGTAGAAGATGCAGTGAAGGCAACAGGCGCAAACGCTTCAGTTGTATACGTTCCACCCGCTTTTGCGGCTGATGCAATTATGGAAGCAGTTGATGCAGAAATTGATTTAGTAGTATGTATTACTGAAGGAATTCCTGTATTAGATATGGTAAACGTAAAGAGATATATGGCGGGTAAACATACACGTTTACTTGGACCAAACTGCCCAGGTGTTATTACGCCTGATGAATGTAAAATCGGTATTATGCCAGGATACATTCATAAAAAAGGTCATGTAGGTATCGTATCTCGCTCTGGTACATTAACGTATGAGGCTGTACATCAGTTAACACAAGAAGGTATTGGTCAATCTACTGCTGTAGGTATCGGCGGAGACCCTGTTAACGGTACAGACTTTATTGATGCGTTAAAAGCATTTAATGAAGATGAAGAAACACATGCTGTAATTATGATTGGTGAAATCGGGGGTACAGCGGAAGAAGAAGCAGCTGAATGGGTAAAAGCTAATATGACAAAACCTGTTGTAGGCTTCATTGGTGGCCAAACTGCGCCTGAAGGCAAACGTATGGGCCATGCTGGAGCAATCATTTCTGGTGGTAAAGGAACTGCTGCAGAAAAGATTAAAACAATGGAAGCTTGTGGTATTAAAGTAGCAGAAACACCAGCTGTTATGGGTGAAACATTAATCTCTGTATTAAAAGAAAAGGGATTATTTGAGACTTGTAAAAACTATTAAACTTTTTGAAAGACACCTTCTTATTAGAGGTGTCTTTTTATAGTTCTTCTGTTTACATAATAAAAATTATGGGTAAGGAGAAGTGAGATGAAACGAGAACGATTATTGCATCTTCATTACATGCTAGCAGACCATTGGAAGGCGATAGAAAGGTTACTATATGTCGATCCAGAATTGAAAAAAATATACACTTTTAATTCAAAACAAATGGAACACTACACAGGAATATCCTCGAAAAAATCTTCAGAATTAGTAAATTTTCTTCAAACTTCAAATCTACCGCAATATATATCTTATTTAGAAAAAAATCGAGTCTTTTATTTGACTATATGGGATGAAGATTATCCACAATTATTACGTGAAATACAAGATCCTCCCTTTGTTTTATATGGAAAAGGAGAAAAGAATTTCCTCAAAAAAACAAATAAACTAGCGATTGTTGGAACGAGAGAGCCGACTTTATATGGTCATGAGAGTTTAAAGTTTATTGTACATCCATTATTAGAAAGAGGGTGGCTTATCGTCAGCGGGTTTGCAAGGGGGATAGATACAATCTCTCATGAAATTACAGTAAAGCAGTATTGCCCGACTATTGCGGTATTGGGACACGGATTATCTTATATGTATCCGAAAGAAAATAGACATTTATATGAGGCCTGGAAGGAATATATATTGTTATTAACAGAGTATCCGCCGCACTATGCACCGAAAAAATGGTATTTTCCAAAAAGGAACCGGATTATTAGTGGTATAAGTAAAGGGGTTTTAGTTGTAGAAGCGAAATCGAGAAGTGGAACACTTATTACTGCGGACCTTGCGTTAGAGCAAAATAGAGAGGTATTTGCGCTTCCTGGACCTATATTTATAGAGGGTGCATCGGGAACAAATCATCTTATTCAACAAGGTGCAAAACTAGTAAGAAATGCAGAAGATATCTTAGAAGAGATTTTAAATTAACCTTATATTTTTATGTTTTTATTAAACAATTATTGACAAATGGTAGATTGGCACTGTATGGTATATTCATTCTTGATTGACAAAAACAAGAGAAATCAATAAGATTAATGAAGACTTGAATCCACCTCTTAAGGAGGCACTAGCATGTCAGATTACCTCGTAATCGTGGAGTCGCCTTCTAAGGCGAAGACCATTGAGAAATATTTAGGAAAAAAATACAAAGTTGTCGCGTCTATGGGACACGTTCGCGATTTGCCAAAAAGTCAAATGGGGATAGAAGTAAAGAATAACTTCACCCCGAAGTATATTACCATTCGTGGTAAAGGTCCCGTCTTAAAAGATTTAAAATCAGCGGCAAAAAAAGCAAAGAAAGTCTATCTCGCGGCCGATCCAGACCGCGAAGGGGAAGCAATTGCTTGGCATTTAGCAAATACGCTAAATGTGGACGTTGAATCAGATTGCCGAGTTGTGTTTAATGAGATTACAAAAGATGCAATCAAAGAATCATTTAAACATCCGCGTGCGATTAATATGGATTTAGTAGATGCACAACAAGCAAGACGTATACTTGATCGCCTTGTTGGTTACAATATTAGTCCTTTATTATGGAAGAAAGTAAAAAAAGGATTAAGTGCAGGACGCGTACAATCTGTAGCAGTTCGTTTAATTATCGAACGTGAAAGAGAAATTGAAAGCTTTGAACCTGAAGAATTCTGGACAATTAAGACAGAATTTGTGAAAGGGAAAGACACATTTGAAGCAAGTTTTTACGGTGTAGATGGTGAGAAAGTTCAATTAACGAATGAAACGCAAGTGAATGAAATAATTGAACAGATGAAAGATAATGCGTTTTCAGTTGAAAATGTAACGAGAAAAGAGCGCAAACGTAATCCTGCATTACCATTTACAACATCTTCCTTGCAACAAGAAGCTGCACGTAAGTTAAATATGCGAGCAAAGAAAACAATGATGCTTGCACAGCAATTGTATGAAGGGATAGATCTTGGAAAGCAAGGGACTGTAGGTCTTATTACGTATATGAGAACTGACTCAACACGTATCTCAGAAACAGCTCAAACAGAGGCTCGTGCTTACATCACTGAGGCGTTCGGTACGGAATACATAGGAACAGAAAAGAAGAAGGAAACGAAAAAATCAAATGCGCAAGATGCGCATGAGGCGATTCGTCCTACTTCGGTAATGAGAAAGCCAGAGGAACTAAAAAGTTTCTTAAGCCGTGACCAACTTCGGTTGTATAAATTGATTTGGGAGCGATTTGTTGCAAGTCAAATGGCGTCTGCTATAATGGATACTGTGACAGCGAGACTCATTAATAACAATGTTCAGTTCCGTGCTAGTGGATCGGTTGTAAAGTTCCCAGGATTTATGAAGGTGTATGTAGAGTCGAAAGACGATGGGGCTGAAGAAAAGGATAAGATGTTGCCGCCTTTAGAAGTAGGGGAAACTGTATTTTCTAAGGACTTAGAACCGAAGCAGCATTTTACACAACCTCCGCCGCGTTATACAGAAGCTCGTTTAGTAAGAACACTTGAAGAACTTGGAATTGGAAGACCATCTACGTATGTGCCAACACTTGAAACGATTCAAAAACGTGGATATGTAGGCTTGGATAATAAACGCTTCGTTCCAACTGAACTTGGTGAAATAGTAATTGAACTCATTTTAGAGTTTTTCCCGGAAATTATTAACATTGAATTTACTGCCAATATGGAGCAGAGCCTTGATGAAGTAGAAGAAGGAAATGCGAATTGGGTAAAAATTGTTGATGATTTCTACGTAGGCTTTGAACCGCGTCTAGAAAAAGCGGAAAAAGAAATGCGTGAAGTGGAAATTAAAGATGAACCAGCTGGGGAAGACTGTGAATTGTGTGATCACCCAATGGTCTTTAAAATGGGTAAATACGGGAAATTTATGGCTTGCTCGAATTTCCCAGATTGTCGTAATACAAAACCGATTGTGAAAGAAATCGGTGTTACTTGTCCGAAGTGTGATAAAGGTCAAATTATTGAACGCCGTAGTAATAAAAAGAAACGTCTTTTCTATGGATGCGGTACGTATCCAGAATGCGACTTTGTATCTTGGGATAAGCCGATTGGCCGTAAGTGTCCGAAGTGCGAAGGTATGCTTGTAGAGAAAAAGTTGAAAAAAGGCGTGCAAGTACAATGTATTTCGTGCGATTATGAAGAAGAACAACAAATGTGAGCGTAACTGCTCACATTTTTTTCGGGAAGAAAAGGAAAGGTGATATATATATGACAACACAAGTAGTAAACGTCATTGGCGCAGGTCTTGCAGGGAGTGAAGCAGCTTACCAAATTGCAAAACGCGGCGTTCAAGTTAGATTATACGAAATGAGACCAGTAAGGCAAACACCGGCTCACCACACAGATAAATTCGCTGAATTAGTATGTAGTAACTCACTTCGTGCAAACACATTAACAAATGCAGTTGGAGTTATTAAAGAAGAAATGCGTTTAATGGATTCAGTAATTATTCGTGCAGCCGATGAGTGTTCTGTACCAGCTGGAGGTGCTTTAGCTGTAGACCGTCATGAATTTGCGGCGAAAGTAACTGAATATGTGAAAAATCATCCAAACGTAACTGTTATGAATGAAGAAATCACTGAAATTCCAGAAGGACCAACTATTATTGCAACAGGTCCACTTACTTCTCCTGACCTTTCTGCACAATTAAAGGAACTAACAGGTGAAGATTATTTCTACTTCTATGATGCTGCAGCGCCAATCGTTGAAAAAGACAGCATTGATATGAATAAAGTATATTTAAAATCACGTTATGATAAAGGTGAAGCAGCATATTTAAACTGTCCAATGACAGAAGAAGAATTTGACCGTTTTTATGAAGCTTTAATTGCTGCTGAGACAGTGCCTTTAAAAGAATTTGAAAAAGAAATTTTCTTTGAAGGTTGTATGCCGGTAGAAGTTATGGCAAGTAGAGGAAGACAGACGCTAGTATTTGGACCGATGAAGCCTGTTGGATTAGAAGATCCGAAAACAGGAAAGACGCCATATGCTGTTGTTCAGTTACGTCAAGATGATGCAGCAGGAACGTTATACAATATTGTAGGTTTCCAAACGCATTTAAAGTGGGGACCACAAAAAGAAGTATTACAGCTAATTCCAGGGCTAGAAAACGCAGAGATTGTACGTTACGGTGTAATGCATCGTAATACGTTTATTAATTCACCTAACTTGCTTCGTCCAACATATCAATATAAACAACGTGATGATTTATTCTTCGCAGGTCAAATGACGGGTGTAGAGGGATATGTTGAATCGGCAGCGTCAGGGTTATTAGCGGGTATTAACGCTGCTCGACTTGTAAAAGGTGAAGAGCCAGTTGTATTACCACCTGTAACTGCAATGGGAAGCATGGCGAACTATATTACAGCGACAAATGCGAAAAACTTCCAGCCAATGAATGCAAACTTCGGTCTATTTGCACCGTTAGAGAAGAAAATTAAAAGAAAAGCAGAACGAAATGAAGCGTACGCTACACGCGCTTTAGAAACAATTCAAAATTTTGTAAATATTTAGTTAAATATCTTGCAAAGGCTACTAAGTTGTGATACGATTTAGTAGCCTTTATTGAGGTGAATTATGTGAATGTGGAGAATTTGTTACAATTATTCGTTGGATATTTACAAATTGAAAGAAATTATTCAAAATATACAATTGCAAGTTATCAAAATGATTTAGAACATTTTGTGCAATTTATGGAGCGAGAAGGTATATCCTCTTTTTTAGATGTTACATACGCGGATGTTCGTTTGTACTTAACGACGTTGCACGATGAAAAGTTAGCCCGTAAATCTGTCGCAAGAAAAGTATCAAGCTTACGAAGTTTATATCGTTTTTTGATGCGTGAAGGTTATCGGACAGATAACCCGTTTGCACTTGCGTCACTCCCCAAAAAAGAATTGTCAATCCCAAAGTTTTTATATGCTGAAGAATTAGAGGAATTATTCGAAGTTTCTGATACAGAGACACCGCTAGGTCAAAGGAATCAAGCATTATTAGAGTTGATGTATGGGACTGGGATCCGTGTGAGTGAATGTATCAATTTACAACTTACCGATATTGACTTCGCAGTGGGAACAATTTTAGTGATGGGAAAAGGAAAAAAACAAAGGTATATTCCGTTCGGAAGCTATGCACAAGATGCTTTAATTACTTATATAGAGAACGGAAGAAAACAGTTAGCGAACAAGACTGAAGAACACTCTCATATGGTATTTTTAAATGCGAAAGGAACGCCGCTAACGAGCCGTGGTGTACGTTATGTATTAAACGAACTCATTAAGAAGGCTTCATTGACAATGCGGATAAGTCCTCATATGTTAAGGCATACATTTGCTACACATATGTTAGATGAAGGGGCGGATTTACGTACTGTACAGGAGCTGTTAGGTCATGAAAATTTGTCGACGACACAAATTTACACGCATGTTTCTAAAGAAAGATTACGTTCTGTTTACATGAAGCATCACCCGCGGGCATAAATTGCTTTTAAAGCTATAAAAACATATAAAGGAGTTTTTTCTATGGGAAATTTCCACGCTACAACGATATTTGCAGTTCATCATAATGGAGAATGTGCAATGGCTGGAGATGGCCAGGTAACAATGGGAAATGCTGTTGTAATGAAACATACAGCTCGTAAAGTTCGCAAGCTTTTTCAAGGTAAAGTTTTAGCTGGTTTTGCAGGTTCAGTTGCTGACGCGTTCACTCTTTTCGAAATGTTTGAAGGGAAATTAGAAGAGTATAATGGCAACTTACAGCGTGCCGCTGTTGAAATGGCAAAACAATGGCGTGGCGATAAAATGTTACGTCAACTAGAAGCGATGCTCATTGTCATGGATAAAACAACTATGCTCCTTGTTTCAGGTACAGGAGAAGTGATTGAACCAGATGATGGTATTTTAGCAATTGGATCTGGTGGGAATTATGCGCTTTCAGCAGGTCGTGCTTTAAAGCAATATGCAAGTGAACACTTAACAGCGAAGCAAATTGCGAAAGCGAGTTTAGAGATTGCTGGCGATATTTGTGTTTATACAAACCACAATATAATTGTGGAAGAATTGTAGAATCGTAAGGGAGGCATTTTATATGCATTTACATTTTACTCCGCGTCAAATTGTGGAAAAATTAGATCAATACATTATCGGTCAAAAAGATGCGAAGAAAGCGGTTGCTGTAGCTTTAAGAAATCGATACCGCCGAAGTAAATTAGCTGAAGATTTACGTGATGAAATTGCGCCTAAAAATATTTTAATGATTGGACCGACAGGTGTTGGTAAAACAGAGGTAGCACGACGAATGGCGAAACTCGTTGGAGCACCTTTTATTAAGGTTGAAGCTACGAAATTTACAGAAGTTGGATATGTAGGTAGAGATGTAGAGTCGATGGTACGTGACCTTGTGGAAACGTCAGTTCGTATCGTGAAAGAAGAAATGGTAATTAAAGTACAGGACAAAGCAGAAGAGCAAGCGAACCAACGTCTTGTTGAAATTTTAGTGCCAAGTCCAGAGAAGCAATCTGGATTTAAAAACCCATTAGAAATGCTTTTTGGTGGGGCTCAAAATTCGAATCAAACATCTGATGTGCAAGAAGATGTTGAAATTGAAAAGAAACGTCAAGATGTGGAAAGAAAGCTTGCTGCAGGACTTCTTGAAGATGAAATCGTATCGATTGAAGTGACTGAACAACAGTCTTCCATGTTCGATATGTTGCAAGGAACTGGTATGGAACAAATGGGAATGAATTTCCAAGATGCATTAGGAAGTTTTATGCCGAAAAAAACGAAAAAACGTAAACTTTCTGTAAAAGAAGCAAGAAAACTCTTGACAAATGAAGAGGCACAGCGCTTAATTGATATGGATGAAGTTACACAAGAGGCTGTTTATCGTGCTGAACAGCTCGGGATTATTTTTATCGATGAAATTGACAAAATTGCTGGTAAGCAGTCGAATAGCGTAGATGTATCACGTGAAGGCGTGCAACGTGACATTTTACCAATTGTAGAAGGATCGAATGTTGCGACAAAATACGGATCAGTAAAAACGGATTATATTTTATTCGTTGCAGCTGGAGCGTTTCATATGTCTAAACCGTCGGATTTAATTCCGGAATTGCAAGGGAGATTTCCGATTCGAGTAGAATTAACGAAATTATCGACAGATGATTTTGTGAAAATATTAATCGAGCCTGACAATGCGCTAATTAAACAATATATGGCATTATTAGCGACTGAAGGTATAGAAATTGAATTTTCAGACGAAGCTATTCGTAAGATTGCTGAGATTGCTTATCAAGTTAATCAGGATACAGATAATATTGGAGCAAGAAGACTTCATACGATTATGGAGAAGCTCCTTGAAGATTTATCGTTTGAAGCATCTGAAATTACGTTAGAGAAAATAACGATAACACCTCAATACGTTGAGGAGAAATTAGCAACAATTGCTAAAAATAAAGATGTGAGCCAGTTTATTTTGTAATAGTGTCATCAGGTGACTCGCCCTAGTTTCCAAGTGATGAAAAAATATGTGAGTAATATGTAGGAGGAACTTTTGAAATGGAATTATTAGCAAAAACGAGAAAATTAAATGCGTTATTACAGAGCGCAGCAGGGAAGCCTGTAAACTTTAGAGAAATGTCTGACACAATGTGTGAAGTAATTGAAGCGAACGTATTCGTAGTAAGTCGTCGTGGTAAATTACTAGGTTATGCGATTCACCAACAAATCGAGAATGAGCGTATGAAACAAATGCTTGCTGAGCGTCAATTCCCAGAAGAATATACGCAAAGCTTATTCAACATTACAGAAACATCTTCAAACTTAGATGTAAACAGTGCTTACACAGCATTCCCAGTAGAAAATAGAGAATTATTCGGTCAAGGTTTAACTACAATCGTACCGATCGTTGGTGGCGGTGAGCGTCTAGGTACATTAGTGTTAGCTCGTCTTGGTCAAGAGTTCTTAGACGATGATTTAATCCTTGCTGAATACAGTTCAACTGTAGTAGGTATGGAAATCTTACGTGAAAAAGCAGAAGAAATCGAAGAGGAAGCACGTAGTAAAGCTGTTGTTCAAATGGCGATTAGCTCATTATCTTACAGTGAGTTAGAAGCAATCGAGCATATCTTCGAAGAATTAAATGGAACAGAAGGTTTACTTGTTGCAAGTAAAATTGCTGATCGCGTAGGAATTACTCGTTCTGTAATCGTAAATGCACTACGTAAATTAGAAAGTGCTGGTGTTATTGAGTCTCGTTCTTTAGGTATGAAAGGAACATACATTAAAGTGCTAAACGACAAGTTTCTACAGGAACTTGCTAAATTAAAAACAAACTAATTTATAAAACTCTCCTCATTTTTTGAGGAGAGTTTTTGTGTATAAAAGATTGATGGTGTATTTAAAAAACGTCATAATCGTGTTCTTTGGAAAAGCTATGAATTGAATTTCATTTTTTTGCTTAAAAGAAATGCAGGTTGGTAATACTAGAATTCGAGTGTGAATAAAGAAAGTTTTACATTGTTCGCATTTTCGACTTGATTGTAATATTTCAGTATGATATAGTAAGCAGTGGTGTCAGTACAAAGTACACACGTTTACTGATTTAAGTGTTGGTGCTACGTTTGTAGTTTCGCTTAGAGATGAAGTAAACGGAGGATATCAAAAACCATTTAGGAGGAACTATATTATGTCAGTAATTTCTATGAAGCAATTGCTTGAAGCTGGTGTTCATTTCGGACATCAAACTCGTCGTTGGAACCCAAAAATGAAGCGTTACATTTTCACAGAGCGTAACGGTATCTACATCATCGACTTACAAAAAACTGTGAAAAAAGTTGAGGAAGCTTACAGAACGATGCGTGACATCGCTGCTGAAGGTGGAGACATCTTATTCGTAGGTACTAAAAAACAAGCACAAGAAGCTATTAAAGAAGAAGCAACTCGTGCTGGTATGTACTTCGTTAACCAACGTTGGTTAGGTGGAACTTTAACAAACTTCCAAACAATCCAAAAGCGTATCAAGCGTCTTAAAGACATCGAAAGAATGCAAGAAGATGGTACTTTCGAAGTACTACCTAAGAAAGAAGTTGTTCAACTTAAAAAAGAGTTAGAGCGTCTTGAGAAATTCTTAGGCGGTATTAAAGATATGAAAGGTCTTCCAAGTGCATTATTCGTAGTAGACCCTCGTAAAGAGCGTATTGCAGTTGCTGAAGCACGCAAATTACACATTCCAATCATCGGTATCGTTGATACAAACTGTGATCCAGACGAAATCGATCACGTTATCCCAGCAAACGATGATGCAATTCGTGCTGTAAAACTTCTTACATCTAAAATGGCAGACGCGATCCTTGAAGCAAAACAAGGTGAAGAAACTGTTACTGCGTAACAAATTTGGAAAGGTGATAAGGGGTTCGGCCTTTTATCACCTTTTTTAAGGTATAAACACCTTTATAAAAGGTATAAATACATATTTTAGGAGGATGAAAAGTATGGCAATCACTGCACAAATGGTAAAAGAATTACGTGAAAAAACTGGCGCAGGTATGATGGACTGCAAAAAAGCTTTAACAGAAACTAATGGCGACATGGAGAAGGCAATTGACTTCTTACGTGAAAAAGGTATTGCGAAAGCTGCTAAAAAAGCAGACCGCATTGCTGCTGAAGGTTTAACTTTCATCGAAACAAACGGTAACGACGGTTTAATCTTAGAATTAAACTCAGAAACTGATTTCGTTGCGAAAAACGAAGGTTTCCAAACATTAATTAAAGAATTAGCTGCTCACCTATTAACTAACAAACCAGCTAACGTTGAAGAAGCTATGGCTCAAACAATGGAAAATGGTAAAAAAGTTGAAGAGCACATCAATGAAGCAATCGCTAAAATTGGTGAAAAACTTACACTTCGTCGTTTCGAAATCGTAACAAAAACTGATGCAGATGCATTCGGTGCTTACCTACATATGGGTGGACGCATTGGTGTTCTAACAGTTCTTGAAGGTTCTACTGATGAAGCAGCTGCTAAAGATGTTGCAATGCACATCGCTGCAGTTAACCCTAAATACATCGACCGCGATGCTGTAACAGCTGAAGAAGTTGAGCATGAGCGTCAAGTATTAACACAACAAGCATTAAACGAAGGCAAGCCTGAAAAAATCGTTGCAAAAATGGTTGAAGGCCGTCTAGGCAAATTCTTCGAAGAGATTTGCTTACTTGACCAAGCATTCGTTAAAAACCCTGATATGAAAGTTCGTCAGTTCGTTGAGTCTAAAGGCGGAACATTAAAAGGATTCGTTCGCTACGCTGTTGGTGAAGGTATCGAAAAACGCGAAGACAACTTTGCTGAAGAAGTAATGAACCAAGTAAAAGGTAGCAACTAATACAGATTAGGGAACACTTTGTGTTCCCTTTTTTAAAATAAAGATGTAAGCAATTGGAGGTTCATTATGAGTAAACCGAAATATAATCGTGTCGTTTTAAAGCTAAGCGGAGAAGCTTTAGCTGGCGAACAAGGATTTGGAATTAACCCAGCTGTTATTAAATCAGTTGCGGAACAAGTGAAAGAAATTGCAGAACTTGATGTAGAGGTTGCTGTTGTTGTTGGTGGCGGGAACATTTGGCGTGGAAAAATTGGAAGTGAAATGGGCATGGATCGTGCAGGAGCAGATTACATGGGCATGTTAGCTACAGTTATGAATTCGTTAGCACTTCAAGATAGCTTGGAGAATATCGGAATCCAAACTCGCGTACAAACTTCAATTGAAATGCGTCAAGTGGCAGAACCTTACATTCGTCGTAAAGCAGTTCGTCACTTAGAGAAGAAACGTGTTGTAATCTTTGCAGCAGGTACAGGTAATCCTTACTTCTCTACAGATACAACGGCAGCATTACGCGCAGCTGAAATCGAAGCTGATGTTATCTTAATGGCGAAAAATAATGTGGATGGCGTATATAGTGCAGATCCATCTATTGATCCGACAGCTACGAAGTACGAAACACTTACTTACCTAGATGTGTTAAAAGAAGGTTTAGGAGTAATGGATTCTACGGCTTCTTCTTTATGTATGGATAATGATATTCCATTAATTGTATTCTCGGTTATGGAAAAAGGTAATATTAAACGTGCCGTTTTAGGCGAAAATATCGGAACAGTTGTAAGGGGGAAATAAATATGGGACAACAAGTATTGAAGTCTTCAAATGAAAAAATGGAAAAAGCAGTTGCTGCTTATTCTCGTGAATTAGCAACAGTTCGTGCTGGCCGTGCAAGCGCGTCTGTATTAGATAAAGTACAAGTTGATTACTATGGTGCACCAACACCTGTTGTGCAATTAGCGAACATTACAGTTCCAGAAGCACGTTTACTAGTAATTCAACCTTATGATAAAACTTCTATCGGTGATATCGAAAAAGCAATTTTAAAAGCAGATTTAGGCTTAAACCCTTCTAATGATGGAACTGTAATTCGTATTGCATTCCCTGCATTAACAGAAGAGCGTCGTCGTGATCTTGTAAAAGTTGTCAAAAAATATGCTGAAGAAGCAAAAGTTGCTGTTCGTAACGTACGTCGTGACGGTAACGATGATCTTAAGAAGCTTGAAAAAGCTGGCGAGATTACAGAAGATGATTTAAGAGGATATACTGAAGATATCCAAAAAGAAACAGATAAATATATTGCAAAAGTTGACGAAATCGCAAAAAACAAAGAAAAAGAAATCATGGAAGTGTAATAGCGATACCTTCGCAAATATGACCCTCTTCTTAAGGGGGTCTTTTTACACTTTTAGGCATACGTCTGCTTGCTGGAGGGTATGAATGATGTTTAAAAACTTTCCTTTTTTTAAAGGTAAAAAGGACACATCGTTTGATCATCTCGTTGAAGAAGTGAAAAAAGGATACATCCCAGAACATATTGCTATCATTATGGATGGTAATGGAAGATGGGCGAAGAGGAGAGCAATGCCTCGTATTGCGGGACATCATGAAGGTATGCAAGTTGTAAAGAAAATTACAAAATTTGCAAGTAAACTTAATGTGAAAGTATTAACTCTCTATGCTTTTTCAACTGAGAACTGGAAAAGACCGAAAAAGGAAGTTGATTATTTAATGAAGCTTCCGGAAGAATTTTTAGGTACATTTTTACCAGAATTGATTGAAGAGAACGTACAAGTCCGAGTAATAGGGCAACAAGATCGTCTTCCTACGCATACACGCAGAGCGATGGAAAAAGCCATGGAAGATACGAAAGAGAATACGGGATTAATTCTTAATTTCGCGTTAAACTATGGAAGTCGAGATGAAATCGTTTCTGCTGTGCAACATATGATGAAAGATAGTGAGGAAGGAAAAGTTCGTGTTGAAGATGTAAGTGAAGAAATGCTTTCTTCCTACTTAATGACGAGTTCTTTACCTGACCCAGAGTTGTTAATCCGTACGAGCGGAGAGCTACGTATTAGTAATTTCATGTTATGGCAAATTGCATATTCGGAATTTTGGTTTACAGATGTGTATTGGCCAGATTTTACCGAGGAACATTTGCTAAATGCGATTACAGACTTTCAACATAGAGGGCGCAGATTCGGAGGCGTGTAGAAAGAGAGGGTTTGGTAGTGAAACAGAGAATTATTACTGGAGTGGTTGCTGCCGCGCTATTCATTCCCATCGTAATTTACGGTGGCGTGCCTTTTACGGTTTTAGTGTATGCACTTGCTTCTATAGGTTTATATGAATTAATTCGTATGAATAAGCTTACGCTTATTTCAGTACCAACAGTTTTAGCTGCAGTATTATTATGGATTATTTTAATTCCAAGTAGTGCATCAGAACTGTTTACATGGATTGGATTAGGTAAATTAGAAATCACATTTGTGATTGTTTTATTACTTTTATCATATACAGTCCTTTCCAAGAATACATTTACTTTTGACAATGCTTCATTTTTACTAATGGCAACAACATATGTTGCAATGGGATTCTTATATTTAAATGAAACGAGAATATTAGGAATTAAATATGTGTTTTGCGCATTATTTGTTATATGGGCTACTGATTCAGGCGCATATTTCGTAGGTAAAGCGTTAGGGAAAAGAAAATTATGGCCAGAAATTAGTCCAAATAAAACGATTGAAGGTTCATTAGGTGGCATCGTTTGTGGAATTGTTGTGGCACTTGTTTACAATATGTTCTTCCCAGTTGAGGCTAATATAGGGATTTTAATTGTGTTGACAATTATCATTTCTATTTTTGGACAAATTGGTGATTTAGTACAATCTGCTTTTAAACGTCATTATGGCGTAAAAGATTCAGGTACAATTTTACCAGGACATGGTGGTATATTAGATCGAACAGATAGTTGGTTATTCGTTTTACCAATTCTCTACTTCTTATTACAATACAATTAATAAATGAACGAGGGGTTGGAGTCATGAAAAACATTAGTTTATTAGGTGCAAGCGGATCAATTGGTACACAAACTTTAGATGTATTACGCTCGCACCCAGACCAATTCCGTCTCGTTGCTTTTTCTGTAGGGAAAAATATTGACTACGCAGTAAAGGTCATTCAAGAATTTTCTCCGCAAATTGTCTCTGTGCAAAGAGAGGAAGATGTTTTAAAATTACAAGCTGTCTCTGGTAATACAAAAATTGTATATGGTAGTGAAGGACTTTTAGAAGTAGCACTACATCCAGATGCGGAGATAGTAGTAAATGCTGTTGTAGGTAGTGTAGGGTTGTTACCAACACTTCGTGCAATTGAGGCAAAAAAAACAATTGGAATTGCAAACAAAGAAACGTTAGTAACTGCAGGGCATCTTGTAATGGAAGCAGCGCGAAAACATAATGTTTCGTTACTTCCAGTAGACAGTGAACATTCAGCTATTTTTCAATGCTTGAATGGTGAAAATGAAAAAAGAATTTCTCGACTAATTATAACGGCTTCTGGTGGAAGTTTCCGTGATAAAACGAGAGATGAATTGCATCATGTGACCGTAGAAGATGCGCTTCGACATCCAAACTGGTCAATGGGTTCGAAAATTACAATTGATTCTGCTACAATGATGAATAAGGGACTAGAAGTAATTGAAGCACATTGGCTTTTTGGTATCCCGTATGAGCAAATCGATGTTGTTTTACATAAAGAAAGTATTATTCATTCTATGGTTGAATTTGAAGATCGTAGTGTAATGGCACAGCTTGGCTCACCTGATATGCGAGTACCAATTCAATACGCACTTACATATCCTGATCGATTACCTCTTTCAGATACAAAGCAGTTAAATTTATGGGAAATGGGAACATTGCATTTTGAGAAAATGAATCAAGAACGTTTCCGTTGCCTACGTTTTGCGTATGAAGCTGGAAAAACAGGTGGAAGTATGCCAGCTGTAATGAATGCAGCGAATGAAGTAGCTGTTGAAGCTTTTTTACAAAAGAGAATTGGTTTCTTAACAGTGGAAGACCTCATTGAAAAAGCAATGAACCATCACAATGTCATTGCACGTCCGAGCTTAGAGGAAATTCTGGAAATTGATGCAGCCACAAGACGGTTTGTGATGGAACAAATTTAGCAAAGGTGGTATGGAATTGAATACAGCGATTGCCTTTATATTAATTTTCGGTGCACTCGTATTTTTCCATGAGCTAGGGCATCTATATTTCGCAAAAAGAGCAGGTATTTTATGCCGTGAGTTTGCGATTGGTTTTGGTCCGAAAATATTCTCATTTGAAAAGAATGAAACGGTGTATACGATTCGATTACTGCCCCTTGGTGGCTATGTAAGAATGGCTGGCGAGGATGCAGATACAGTTGAGTTAAAGCCTGGGAAAAAGGTTGGCCTTGTATTAAATGAAAAAGACGAAGTTGTAAAATTAGTTTTTGATGGATATGAAAAGTATCCAAATGTTCGCGTTATTGAAGTGGAACAAGCTGAGTTAGAACATAATTTAACAATTTCGGGCTATGAAGAATACGAGGAGGAGCTTCAAACATTCCGAGTGAATGAAAAGGCTCGTATCATTACTGCTGGGGAAGAAATTCAAATTGCTCCGTACAATAGGCAGTTTGGCTCTAAGAAATTAGGTCAACGCGCTTTAACAATCTTTGCGGGTCCTGCAATGAACTTCATTTTAGCATTTGTTATTTTTGTGATTCTTGGATTTGTACAAGGGGTTCCCGTTGACAAACCAATGGTTGGAAAAGTGATGGAGAATAGTGCTGCAGAGCAAGCTGGATTAAAAGAAAACGATACAATTCAAGCAATTAATGGGAAAAACACAAGTACATGGAAAGATGTTGTTACCATTGTACGTGAAAACCCGAATAAAGAAATTACGTTACAAGTAAAACGTGATAGTGAACAGTTTAATGTGAAAGTAACGCCAACACTTGATAAAGAAGGTAAAGAAGAAGTTGGTAGAATTGGTGTTTACTCTCCTGTAGAGAAAACAGTGATGGGTTCTATTAAATCAGGTTTTGAACAAACTTATCAGTGGACGAAACTAATTTTTGAGTCTCTTGTGAAATTAGTAACTGGTCAATTCTCTATTAATGAGTTGTCAGGTCCAGTAGGAATTTATAATCTAACAGATCAAGTTGTAGATTATGGATTTACACGTGTATTAAGTTTAGCGGCAGTTTTAAGCATTAACCTTGGTTTATTTAATTTACTACCAGTTCCTGCTTTAGACGGTGGACGTTTGTTCTTCTTCTTAATTGAAGCATTACGAGGGAAACCAATTGACCGTCAAAAAGAAGGAATGGTTCACTTTATTGGCTTTGCATTATTAATGTTACTTATGTTAGTTGTAACATGGAATGACATTCGTAAGTTTTTCTTGTAAAATAAAGTGAAACTTATAATGAAATAGAGCTCGTAGAATAAAATCCCTCACCTAACTCGAGGTGAGGGGTTTTACTGCGTGTAAGAGTAAAATGAAGAGGTGCGAATAAATGAAACAAAGTATGGTATTCAGTCCTACATTACGTGAAGTTCCAGCTGATGCTGAAATTAAAAGTCATCAATTATTACTTCGCGCAGGTTTTATGCGTCAAAATGCTTCTGGTATTTATAGTTTTCTACCATTCGGTTTAAAAGTACTGCATAAGGTAGAACGTATCGTTCGAGAAGAAATGGAACGTGCAGGAGCTGTAGAGTTATTAATGCCGGCTATGCAAGCAGCAGAACTATGGCAAGAATCAGGTCGTTGGTATTCTTACGGATCTGAATTAATGCGTATGAAAGATCGTAATGCTCGTGAATTTGCATTAGGAGCTACACACGAGGAAGTAATTACTGATCTTGTACGTGATGAAGTAAAATCATATAAAAAATTGCCGTTAACATTATATCAAATTCAAACGAAGTTCCGTGATGAACAAAGACCTCGTTTCGGTTTATTACGTGGAAGAGAGTTTCTAATGAAAGATGCATACTCTTTCCATGCTACACAAGAGAGCTTAGATGAAGTATACGATCGTTTATACAAAGCGTACTCTAATATTTTTGCTCGTTGTGGTTTGAATTTCCGTGCAGTCATTGCTGATTCTGGAGCAATGGGCGGAAAAGATACACATGAATTTATGGTATTATCTGAAGTCGGTGAAGATACTATTGCATACTCTGATACATCTAATTATGCAGCGAACATCGAAATGGCTCCAGTTGTAGCTACGTATACGAAGAGTGACGAAGCAGAAAAAGCACTTGAAAAAGTAGCAACACCAGACCAAAAAGCAATTGAAGAAGTATCTGCATTCTTAAACATTGAAGCTGACAAGTGTATTAAGTCTATGGTATTTAAAGTAGATGAGAAATTAGTAGTGGTACTTGTTCGTGGTGATCATGAAGTAAACGATGTAAAAGTGAAAAATGTATACGGTGCTTCAGTTGTTGAGCTTGCCTCTCATGAAGAAGTAAAACAACTATTAAATTGTGAAGTTGGTTCATTAGGACCGATTGGTGTAACAGGTGATATCGAAATTATCGCTGACCATGCTGTAGCATCAATTGTCAACGGATGCTCAGGAGCGAACGAAGAAGGATTCCATTATGTAAATGTAAATCCAGAACGTGACTTTAAAGTAAGTCAATATACAGATTTACGCTTCATTCAAGAAGGAGACCAATCTCCAGACGGAAACGGAACAATTCTTTTCGCACGCGGAATTGAAGTTGGTCATGTATTCAAATTAGGAACTCGTTATAGTGAAGCAATGAACGCAACGTTCCTAGATGAAAACGGGAAAACACAACCACTTATTATGGGTTGTTACGGTATCGGTGTATCTCGTACAGTGGCAGCAATTGCAGAGCAGTTTAATGATGAGAGCGGTTTAGTTTGGCCTAAAGCTGTCGCGCCGTTCCATGTGCATGTAATTCCAGTGAACATGAAATCTGATGCACAACGTGAAATGGGTGAAAGTATATACAGCTCATTACAAGAGCAAGGTTATGAAGTATTATTAGATGACCGTGCAGAACGTGCAGGTGTTAAATTTGCAGATGCAGATTTATTCGGCCTTCCAGTTCGTGTTACAGTTGGTAAAAAAGCAGACGAAGGTATTGTAGAAGTGAAAGTACGTGCTACAGGCGAGTCTGAAGAAGTGAAAGTAGAAGAACTTCAAACATATATTGCTAATATTTTAAAATAAGAAGAGGTACCTCGTAATGAGGTACCTTCTCTTTCTTTGTAAACGTATTTTGTAAAAGAAGAAGGTAGAAATCTTTCTTTGTAGTACGTTTCAATTTATAATAGCAAATGGAAGGAGAGTGCTTATGTCTTTAACAAATGAACAACAAGAGCGATTTCAAATTTTGCTCCAGCAGTTGCAAATACCAGAAGACCTTATAAATCAATATTTACATGGCGGTGGTATTGAAAAGCTAGTTATCGATAAAGCAAATAAAAGTTGGCATTTTGACTTACAAGTGCCACGTATTTTGCCAACAGAATTATATGAATTGCTAGAAACAAAGCTTAAGCAATCATTTTCTCATATTGCAAGAACAACATTTGCATTAGAAACAGAGAATAAACAATTTACAGAAGAAGAAGTGAGGGCGTATTGGCCACTTTGTACGGAACGAATTACATTTTCACCTATGTTTGCGTACTTAAAAAAACAACTTCCACAAGTGAATGGCGTGAAGTTGCTAATAAATGTGAATAATGAGCTAGAATCTACTGCTCTAAAGAAAAACGTTGCGAAACCAGTAGGTGAACAATATGAAGCTTTTGGATTTCCACGTTTTCAGTTAGACACACATATAAAACAAAATGTAGAAGAAATGCAAAAGTTTCGTGAGCAAACGCAGCAAGAAGACCGCGAGCGTGTTATACAAGCTATGGAAGAAATGGCGAAGAAGCAAGCTGAAGAAAGCAGCGTTGTGCATGAAGGACCGATTACACTCGGGTATCTGATTAAGCCAGATGAAGAGATTACACCGATGCGAGAAATTCAAGATGAAGAAAGAAGAAAAACGGTTCAAGGATATGTCTTCCATGTGGAAACAAAAGAGCTTCGTAGTGGACGTACGTTATTAACGTTAAAAATAACGGATTATACAGATTCTATTATGATCAAAATGTTCTCACGTGATAAAGAAGATATTCCAATGCTACAATCCTTGAAAAAAGGAATGTGGGTGAAGGCTCGTGGTTCTGTCCAAAATGATACATTCGTTCGAGATCTAGTAATGATTGCAAATGATATTAATGAAATAACAGGACCGTCTCGTAAAGATAAAGCGCCAGAAGGCGAAAAACGTGTAGAGCTGCACCTTCATACTCCAATGAGTCAAATGGATGCTGTTACGCCTGTCTCTAAGCTTGTTGCCCAAGCAGGGAAATGGGGGCATGAGGCTATTGCGGTTACAGACCATGCTGTTGCTCAGTCTTTCCCGGAAGCATACTCTGCGGGTAAAAAGGCTGGGGTTAAAGTTATATACGGTGTAGAGGCAAATTTAGTTAATGATGGTGTACCGATAGCATATAACGAAGCGCATCGTTTACTGGCAGAGGAAACGTATGTTGTTTTTGACGTTGAGACGACAGGGTTATCAGCTGTGTACGATACAGTTATTGAGTTGGCGGCTGTAAAAGTAAAAGGTGGCGAAATTATTGACCGCTTTGAATCTTTCGCAAATCCACATCAACCACTATCGGCGACGATTATTGAATTAACAGGTATAACAGATGATATGTTAACAGATGCTCCAGAAGTGGATGAAGTGTTTAAAAAGTTTGAGGAATGGATGGGCGACCATACACTTGTTGCTCATAACGCAAGCTTCGATATGGGCTTCATTAACGTAGGATTTAAAAAGGCGGGGCTAGAAAAAACGAATAACCCAGTTATTGATACGTTAGAACTTGCACGATTCTTATTCCCAGAAATGAAAAATCATCGATTAAATACGATGTGTAAAAAGCTTGATATTGAATTAACGCAACATCACCGTGCGATTTATGATACTGAAGCAACGGGATATTTACTTGTGAAAATGTTAAAAGATGTGATTGAAAAAGGTTTTGAATATCACGATCAATTAAATGATAGCATGGGACAAGGGGATGCATATAAACGTGGACGTCCAAGTCATATGACATTACTTGCTACATCAGACGTTGGATTGAAAAATTTATACAAACTTGTTTCTTATTCTCATCTGAATTACTTTTACCGTGTACCACGTGTACCAAGGTCACTATTAAAAAAATACCGTGAAGGAATTTTAGTAGGAACAGCTTGCGATAAAGGTGAAGTGTTTGAGGCAATGATGCAAAAAGCTCCAGAAGAGGTAGAAGAAATTGCGCAG
Source organism: Bacillus luti (assembly GCF_001884105.1). Classification (GTDB taxonomy): domain Bacteria; phylum Bacillota; class Bacilli; order Bacillales; family Bacillaceae_G; genus Bacillus_A; species Bacillus_A luti. The sequence continues at coordinate 150,205 of NZ_MACI01000095.1, forward strand.
TTCTATGATTACATTGAGGTAATGCCTCCAGAGGTGTTACGTCATTTAGTAGAACGTGAGCTTGTTCGAGATGAGGGGCAATTAAAAACAATTATTTCTAACTTAGTAAAACTAGGTGAGACGTTAGATAAACCAGTTGTCGCTACAGGAAACGTGCATTATTTAGATCAAGAGGATGCAATGTATCGCAAAATTTTAGTCAGCTCGCAGGGTGGAGCTAATCCATTAAATCGACATTCGTTACCGCCTGTACATTTCCGTACAACAGATGAAATGTTAGAGTGTTTCTCATTCTTAGGTGAAGATACAGCGAAAGAAATTGTTGTCACGAATACACAAAAAATTGCATCATTAATTGGCGATGTTCATCCAGTAAAAGATGATCTATACACACCGAAAATTGAAGGTGCAGATGATGAAACGCGTGATATGAGTTATGAAATGGCGCGTAGCATTTATGGTGAAGAGCTACCTGAAATTGTAGAAGCGCGTTTAGAAAAAGAATTGAAAAGTATTATTGGACACGGATTCGCCGTAATTTATTTAATTTCACATAAGCTTGTGAAAAAATCGTTAGTAGACGGATATTTAGTAGGTTCGCGTGGATCGGTAGGTTCATCATTCGTAGCAACGATGATGGAAATTACAGAGGTAAACCCATTACCACCACATTATGTATGTCCGAAGTGTAAGCAATCCGAATTCTTTAATGATGGTTCTGTAGGTTCTGGTTTTGACTTGCCAGATAAAAGTTGTCCAACATGTAATGTTCCTTATGTAAAAGATGGACATGACATTCCGTTCGAAACGTTCCTAGGATTTAAAGGAGATAAGGTACCCGATATCGATTTGAACTTCTCTGGAGAATACCAACCACGTGCCCATAACTATACGAAAGTACTGTTCGGTGAAGATTATGTATATCGTGCAGGAACGATTGGTACAGTTGCAGAGAAAACGGCTTATGGATATGTAAAAGGTTATGCAAATGATCATAACTTAACGATTCGCAATGCAGAGATTGACCGCTTAGTAGCAGGATGTACCGGTGTAAAACGTACAACCGGACAGCATCCAGGTGGTATTATCGTTGTGCCAGATTACATGGACATCTTTGATTTCTCACCAATACAGTTTCCGGCAGATTCAATAGGGGCTGAGTGGAGAACGACACACTTTGATTTCCACTCGATTCATGATAACTTATTGAAACTTGATATACTAGGACACGATGACCCGACAGTTATTCGTATGTTACAAGATTTAAGTGGTATTGATCCGAAAACAATCCCAACGGACGATCCGGAAGTAATGAAAATTTTCTCTGGCCCAGAATCGTTAGGCGTAACGGAAGAACAAATTAACTGTAAAACAGGTACACTTGGTATACCAGAGTTTGGTACGAAATTCGTAAGACAGATGTTAGAAGAGACAAAACCTACGACATTCTCAGAGTTAGTGCAGATTTCTGGACTATCACATGGTACGGACGTATGGCTCGGTAATGCAAACGAGTTAATTTATAACGGTACATGTACGCTGAGTGAAGTTATTGGTTGTCGTGATGACATCATGGTATATTTAATCTATCAAGGTTTAGACCCATCATTAGCTTTCAAAATCATGGAGTCGGTACGTAAAGGTAAAGGTGTACCAGAAGAATGGGAAGAGGACATGAAAAGTAATAACGTACCAGGTTGGTATATTGATTCATGTAAGAAAATCAAGTACATGTTCCCAAAAGCCCATGCGGCTGCTTACGTACTTATGGCTGTACGTATTGCATACTTTAAAGTGCATTTCGCGCTTCTATTCTATGCGGCTTACTTTACAGTTCGTGCAGATGACTTTGATGTAGAGGCGATGGCGAAAGGCTCGGCATCTATACGTGTGAGAATTGATGAAATTGCGCAAAAGGGACTCGATGCTGCGCCAAAAGAGAAGAGTTTATTAACAGTACTAGAAATGACACTTGAAATGTGTGAACGTGGATACTCATTCCAAAAGGTTGATTTATACCGCTCACATGCAACAGAATTTATTATTGATGGCGACTCATTAATTCCTCCATTTAATGCAGTGCCTGGTCTAGGTACGAACGCTGCTTTAAGTATTGTAGAAGCACGTAAAAATGGCGACTTCTTATCAAAAGAAGACTTACAGCAACGCAGTAAGGTTTCGAAAACGATAATTGAGTATTTAGATAGTCAAGGTTGCTTAGGAGATTTGCCGGATCAAAACCAGTTATCACTGTTCTAATAGGTAGGAAAAGTCTTTGCAAATCAACATTTGCTATGGTATACTATTAACCGAGATAACCATGTCATGTATATTGTGTGAAAAAAAGAGTGGGGAAACCCACTCTTTCGTGTTACTATCTACGTTTTATTGATGTAGAGAGGTAAGAAATTTCTGTCGTATATACATATTTTGTTACAAGTTTTACTTCTTAAATTTGGTAATACTAAGACAGATATTCCCTGCTTAACGGCAGGGGCTTTTGTTAGCTAACGAGAAAGAATAAGATAGACCGTTCTATGGACGGAGTCTTTTCTTGTAAATGGTACATGGCGGCAGGAAGGAGGCTGTTTATGGATAAGAAAGTCACAGAAGTTGTAGAAGCATTTGCGCAGCCGATCGTTGAAGAGTTAAATCTTGAACTTGTAGATGTAGAGTATGTGAAAGAAGGACAAGACTGGTTCTTACGCGTATTCATCGATTCTGAAAAGGGAGTCGACATTGAAGAATGCGGTGCGGTAAGTGAACGTTTAAGCGAAGCTTTAGATAAAGAGGATCCAATTCCTCATCTTTACTTTTTGGATGTATCATCTCCTGGAGCGGAACGCCCATTAAAGAAAGAGAAAGACTTCCAGCAAGCGGTAGGAAAACAAGTGGCAATTAAAACATATGAGCCGATTGACGGTGAAAAAATGTTTGAAGGCAAACTGCTTTCTTACGATGGTACAACAATAACATTATTATTAACAATTAAAACACGTAAAAAAGAAATCCAAATTCCAATGGATAAAGTTGCAAATGCGCGACTTGCTGTTACGTTTTAGTTAGAAGGGGGATCTTCATGAGCACTGAGTTGTTAGATGCCTTGCTCGTATTAGAGTCAGAAAAAGGAATTAGCAAAGATATTATTATTGATGCGATTGAAGCAGCGTTAATCTCTGCTTATAAGCGCAATTTTAATCAAGCACAAAACGTTCGTGTGAGCTTTAACCCAGAAGTGGGAACAATTCAAGTTTTAGCACGTAAAGACGTAGTAGATAATGTGTTTGATCCACGTCTTGAAATTTCTGTAGAGGAAGCAAGACAAATTAATCCAAACTACCAAGATGGTGACGTACTAGAAATCGAAGTAACACCAAAAGATTTCGGTCGTATTGCAGCACAAACTGCTAAACAAGTTGTAACACAAAGAGTGCGTGAAGCAGAGCGCGGTGTTATTTACTCTGAGTTTAGTGACCGTGAAGAAGATATTATGGTTGGTATTGTACAACGTCAAGATGCTCGTTTCATCTATGTAAGCTTAGGGAAAGTAGAAGCTTTATTACCTGTAAGTGAGCAAATGCCTAATGAGCAATACAAACCACATGATCGTATTCGCGTATTCATTACGAAAGTAGAAAAAACAACAAAAGGACCACAAATTTACGTATCACGTACACATCCTGGTCTTTTAAAACGTTTATTCGAAATGGAAGTTCCTGAAATTTATGATGGAACGGTAGAGATTCGTTCTGTAGCACGTGAAGCTGGCGATCGTTCTAAAATCTCTGTATATGCAGAGAACATTGACGTGGATCCAGTAGGTTCTTGTGTAGGACCGAAAGGACAACGTGTACAACGCATTGTAGACGAATTAAAAGGTGAAAAAATTGACATCGTTCGCTGGTCAAATGATCCAGTTGAATATGTTGCAAATGCTTTAAGCCCATCACAAGTTGTTAAAGTGCTTGTAGATGAAGAAGAAAAAGCGACAACTGTTGTTGTTCCAGACCACCAGCTATCATTAGCTATCGGTAAGCGTGGACAAAATGCGCGTCTTGCGGCTAAATTAACAGGCTGGAAAATTGATATTAAGAGTGAGTCTGATGCGAAACAACTTGGTATTGTAACAGAAGAAGATAGCGTAATCGCATTCGGATTCGATTCTGTTGAAGACGAAATCGAATAGAGGTGATGAGTATGAGCAATCGAAAAGTTCCGTTACGAAAATGTGTTGCGACGCAAGAAATGAAATCAAAACGAGAGCTCGTTCGCATTGTTCGTTCCAAAGAGGGAGAAGTGTCCATTGATTTAACTGGAAAAAAATCAGGACGAGGTGCATACTTGTCAAAAGATAAAGAAAGCATTCTTCAAGCTCAAAAGAAAAATGTTTTGGAACATCATCTAAAAGCGAAAATCGACGGTTCTCTATACGAAGAGCTTCTTGAGCTTGTTGAGAAGGAGTCGAAATAAGTGTCCGATTGGAAATCGTTTTTAGGACTAGCAAACCGGGCCCGAAAACTTATTTCGGGTGAAGAACTCGTTTTAAAAGAAGTACGAAGTGGCAAAGCAAAGCTTGTATTGCTATCTGAAGATGCGTCAGCAAATACTACAAAACGCATCACGGATAAAACGACGTATTACAACGTACCAATGAGAAAGGTCGAAAATCGACAACAATTAGGGCATGCGATTGGGAGAGATGAGCGAGTCGTTGTAGCTGTGTTAGATGAAGGCTTTGCGAAAAAGCTGCGTAGCATGCTCGATACAAATTACCGGGGGTGAAGGTATGAGTAAAATTCGAGTGCATGAATATGCAAAACAACATAATATCTCAAGTAAAGATCTTATGACAAAACTAAAAGAAATGAATATCGAGGTTTCGAATCATATGACAATGTTAGACGATGAAGTAGTAAACAAATTAGATAATGAATACCAAGCAGAAAAACCTTCTGTTGCAGATGAGTTTGAAGTAGAAGAAAAGGTTGTTCGTAGTAAAAAGAACAGCAACAAGAAAAAGAAAAAAGGTAAAGGTAACGAAGACAAGCGTCAAGATAACTTTGCTGGAAGACAACAAACACAAATAGTAGAAACACCAGATAAAATTACTTTCTCTGGAAGCCTTACAGTAGGTGAGCTTGCTAAAAAATTAAGCAAAGAGCCGTCTGAAATTATTAAGAAACTTTTCATGCTAGGAATTATGGCAACAATTAACCAAGACTTAGATAAAGATACAATTGAGTTAATTGCTACTGATTACGGTATTGAAGTAGAAGAAGAAGTAATTGTAAGTGAGACTGAATTTGAAACATTCATCGATGAGCAAGATGATGAAGAGAACTTAAAAGAACGTCCAGCTGTAGTTACAATCATGGGACACGTTGACCATGGTAAAACAACATTACTTGACTCTATTCGTAACTCAAAAGTGACTGCTGGCGAAGCAGGTGGAATTACTCAGCATATTGGTGCATACCAAGTTGAAGTAAATGATAAGAAGATTACTTTCTTAGATACGCCTGGTCACGCGGCATTTACAACGATGCGTGCTCGTGGTGCGCAAGTAACTGATATTACAATCCTTGTTGTTGCAGCTGATGACGGTGTTATGCCACAAACAGTTGAAGCGATTAGCCATGCGAAAGCAGCTGGAGTACCAATTATTGTAGCTGTGAATAAAATGGATAAACCAGCAGCAAATCCTGATCGCGTAATGCAAGAATTAACAGAATATGAATTAGTTCCAGAAGCATGGGGTGGAGATACAATCTTCGTACCAATCTCTGCGATTCAAGGCGAAGGAATTGACAACTTACTAGAAATGATTCTTCTTGTAAGTGAAGTAGAAGAATATAAAGCAAATCCAAATCGCTATGCGACTGGTACTGTAATTGAAGCACAACTTGATAAAGGTAAAGGAACTATCGCGACATTACTTGTTCAAAACGGTACACTTCGAGTTGGAGACCCAATCGTTGTTGGTACATCATTCGGACGTGTTCGTGCAATGGTAAGTGATATTGGTCGTCGTGTAAAAGTTGCTGGTCCATCAACTCCTGTTGAAATTACAGGTTTAAATGAAGTACCACAGGCTGGAGATCGTTTCATGGCATTCGCTGATGAGAAGAAAGCTCGTCAAATCGGTGAATCACGTGCACAAGAAGCGTTACTTGCACAACGTGGTGAGAAATCTAAATTAAGCCTTGAAGATTTATTCCAACAAATCCAAGAGAGCGATGTAAAAGAAATTAACTTAATTGTAAAAGCAGACGTACAAGGTTCTGTAGAAGCAATGGCAGCATCACTTCGTAAAATTGATGTTGAAGGCGTAAAAGTTAAAATTATTCACACTGGTGTAGGTGCGATTACAGAATCTGATGTTATTTTAGCTTCTGCATCTAATGCAATTGTAATTGGATTTAACGTACGTCCAGATGTGAACGCGAAGCGTACAGCTGAATTAGAGAACGTTGATGTTCGCTTACACCGTATTATCTACAAAGTAATCGAAGAAATTGAATTAGCAATGCAAGGTATGCTTGATCCAGAATTCGAAGAAAAAGTAATCGGTCAAGCGGAAGTTCGTCAAACGTTTAAAGTAACAAAAGTTGGAACAATCGCAGGTTGTTACGTAATAGACGGTAAAATTACACGTGATAGTGGCGTTCGTATTATCCGCGATGGTATAGTAATTTTCGAAGGACAACTTGATACGTTAAAACGTTTCAAAGACGATGTAAAAGAAGTTGCACAAAACTATGAGTGTGGTATTACAATTGAGAGATATAATGATCTTAAAGAAGGGGACATCATTGAAGCGTACATTATGGAAGAAGTGAAGCGATGATTATCGCTTCACTCTCATTCGAGTGTATGATTTACGATGTGCATTCCTTAAAAGAGAAACGAGCAATTTTGCAACGGGTGCTAACTCGTGTGAAGCAGCGTTATAACGTAGCTGTTTCAGAAGTAGGGCATCAAGATGTATGGCAACGTACAGAAATTGCAATTGTTTCTGTATCCTCTAATCGTGTTATTTGTGAAAAAGAAATGAATCGTGTACTTGAGTATATCGATTCATTTCCTGAAATTGAACGTACGATAACACAATTGGAATGGTATTGAATGAGGTGAAGAGTTATGAAATTACGTGCAAACCGTGTAGGCGAGCAAATGAAAAAAGAATTAGGCGACATCATCAGTCGTAAAATTAAAGATCCACGTGTCGGATTTGTTACTGTAACAGATGTACAAGTGAGTGGAGATTTACAAATTGCTACAGTGTATATTTCTGTTTTAGGTGATGAAGAACAGAAAGAAAGTACGCTAAAAGGTTTAGCGAAGGCAAAAGGCTTCATTCGTTCAGAAATTGGCCAACGTATTCGTCTTCGTAAAACGCCGGAAATTTCCTTTGAATTTGATGAATCTATCGGATATGGTCATCGAATTGATACACTTTTACATGAAATTAATAAAGAAGGTAAACGTGAAGAATAATGGATAGACATTTGTCTATCCATTTTTTCAATGTAAAATAAGTTTTAGGTAATGACTATGAAAGAATTACGATGAGGTGAACATATATGGAAGGTGTAGTACTATTACATAAGCCAAAGGGCATGACATCACATGATTGTGTATTTAAATTAAGAAAGATATTGCGTGAAAAACGAATTGGTCATACAGGAACATTAGATCCAGATGTAACAGGAGTATTACCTATTTGTGTTGGACGAGCGACGAAGATTGCGCAATTTTTAACAAGTGAAACGAAAACGTATGAAGGTGAAGTGACACTAGGTTTTTCAACAACAACTGAAGATGCTTCGGGTGAAGTTGTGGAAACGAAAAATGTAGATCGTGTTATTACTCGTAAGGAAGTGGAAGAGGTTCTTGCGGCATTAACAGGTACGATTGAACAAATGCCTCCGATGTTTTCGGCTGTAAAAGTTAATGGGAAAAAATTATATGAATATGCAAGAGCAGGACAAGAGGTTGAACGTCCAGTTCGTACAATTACAATTCATGAATTTGTATTACTAGATGACCGTGAAGTTTTTGAAGGAGAAAATATTTCATTCCGTTTCCGTGTAACATGTAGTAAAGGGACGTATGTAAGAACGCTCGCAGTAATGATCGGAGAAAAACTTGGTTTTCCATCACATATGTCTCACCTTGTAAGAACAGCATCTGGTGAATTTTTATTAGAAGATTGCATATCATTTGAAGAAATTGAAGAAAACGTGCAAAATGGAACAGTAGAGTCTATCTTCATTTCAATTGATGAAGCGTTAAGCAAGTTCCCGAAAATGGTTGTAGATGAAAAGCAAGCAGAAAAAATAAAGAATGGTATGTTCTTAAAAAATGAATTGCAGATAACGGCGCCATTTATAACAGTGTTTGATAAAAACGATCGCTGCCTTGCAATTTATGAGCACCATCCAAAACACCCTGGTATGCTAAAGCCGATGAAAGTACTTGTGAATAATCAAGAACTAAAGCTATAATGAATTATTGGAAGGATTATTACAGAAAAAGGTGAATTCAAGCGTGAAACTTATTCATTTAACTCATCCACATGAACAAAATAAATTAGAATTACCACCTACTGTAATGGCATTAGGATTTTTTGATGGCATTCATTTAGGACATCAATGTGTGATTCGAACTGCGAAGCAAATAGCAGATGAACGGGGATACAAAAGTGCAGTGATGACATTTTATCCGCATCCATCTGTTGTTTTAGGTAAAAAAGAAGCGCATGCCGAGTATATTACACCAATGTGTGATAAAGAAAAAATAGTCGAGAACTTAGGAATCGATATATTATATGTTGTTAAATTTGACGAATCATTTGCAGGCTTATTGCCACAACAATTTGTAGATGATTATATTATTGGTTTAAATGTAAAGCATGTAGTAGCAGGATTTGATTATTCATATGGACGTTTAGGAAAAGGAAAGATGGAGACTTTACCATTTCATGCAAGAGGGGAGTTTACACAGACTGTGATTGAAAAAGTTGAATTTCAAGAAGAGAAAGTAAGTTCTACAGCATTACGAAAGTTAATTCGAAATGGCGAAATGGAACAAATTCCATCTATTTTAGGTAGAGCGTATACAGTAGGGGGAACGGTTGTACACGGTGACAAACGTGGACGTCAAATTGGTTTTCCGACAGCTAATGTAGGTTTAAGTGATGAGTATCTATTACCACCTGTAGGTGTTTATGCAGTGAGATTAAAAGTTCACGATGAATGGTACGATGGTGTATGTAATATTGGATATAAACCAACCTTTAAAGAAGATGAGCGTCAATTATCTATTGAAGTGCACTTATTTGAATTTAACAAAGACATATATGATCAAAATGTTACAGTAGAGTGGCATATGCGTATAAGAGAAGAGAAGAAATTCAATGGCATCGATGAGTTAGTTGAACAAATCGCAAAAGATAAGAAAACAGCACAAGAATATTTTACGAACGAAAAGAATATACTTGCTTTTTCAAATGAAAAGTAGTATTCTATGTTATGTACTTTATGACAACCATTGCTTGGCATTGCGACTCACCGACGCTTGCTAGGTAATTGGGGGTTTAATTATTAGGAGGTGAAATAGGATGGCTTTAACACAAGAGCGTAAAAATGAAATCATTGCACAATTTAGAACTCATGAGACTGATACTGGTTCTCCAGAGGTTCAAATTGCTGTCCTAACGGAGCAAATTAACACTCTAAACGAGCACTTACGTACTCACAAGAAAGATCATCATTCACGTCGTGGTCTATTAAAGATGGTTGGTAAACGTCGTAACTTACTAACTTACCTTCGTAATAGCGATATCACACGTTACCGTGAATTAATCACAAAGCTTGGCTTACGTCGATAGTCAGAGAAGCGGGAATATTCCCGCTTTTTTGTTAGGTAAAAATATATCTTCTACTCTTTATAGCTTACTTCATTTTCGGTAATACTAGAGGTAGAATATTGTGATATACTATCCATTTACATAGAAGAATTGAATACTTTAAATTGAGAGGGGTACTTAAATGAGTCAAGAAAAGCAAGTCTTCTCGATAGATTGGGCTGGTCGTCAGCTAACAGTTGAAACAAGTCAGCTTGCAAAGCAAGCGAACGGGGCAGTATTAGTAAGATATGGCGATACAGCGGTTCTATCTACAGCAACTGCATCAAAAGAAGCTAAAAATGTAGATTTCTTCCCACTTACAGTAAACTATGAAGAGCGTTTATATGCAGTCGGAAAAATTCCTGGCGGTTTCATTAAACGTGAAGGTCGTCCAAGTGAAAAAGCAATTTTGGCAAGTCGTTTAATCGACCGTCCAATTCGTCCACTTTTCGCAGATGGTTTCCGTAACGAAGTACAAGTTGTTAGCATTGTAATGAGTGTTGATCAAGATTGTTCTTCTGAAATGGCAGCTATGCTTGGTTCTTCATTAGCGTTATCGATTTCAGATATTCCATTTGAAGGTCCAATCGCGGGTGCAACAGTTGGTCGTATTAACGGCGAATTCGTTATCAACCCAACAGTAGAACAGCAAGAACAAAGTGATATTCACCTTGTTGTAGCTGGTACGAAAGATGCAATTAACATGGTTGAAGCAGGAGCAGATCAAGTGCCTGAGGAAACGATGTTAGAAGCAATTATGTTTGGTCATGACGAAATTAAACGTCTAATTGCATTCCAAGAAGAGATTGTACAAGCTGTAGGTAAAGAGAAAACAGAAGTGAAACTTTATGAAGTTGACGCTGATCTTAATCAAGCTGTACGTGAAATGTCTGAGAAGGATATGCATTCTGCAATTCAAGTACATGAGAAACATGCACGTGAAGATGCAATTAACGCAGTGAAAAAGCGTGTAATTGAGCATTACGAAGCGCAGGAAGCTGACGCTGATACATTAGGACAAGTAAATGAGATTTTATATAAAATTGTAAAAGAAGAAGTACGTCGTCTTATTACAGTTGAAAAAATCCGCCCAGATGGCCGTAAAGGTGACGAAATCCGTCCATTAGCATCAGAGGTTGGTATTTTATCTCGTACACACGGTTCTGGTTTATTCACACGTGGACAAACACAAGCATTAAGTATTTGTACATTAGGTGCATTAGGCGATGTGCAAATTTTAGATGGTCTTGGTGTAGAAGAATCAAAACGCTTTATGCACCATTACAATTTCCCATCATTTAGTGTTGGTGAAACAAGACCAATGCGTGGACCAGGTCGTCGTGAAATCGGTCACGGTGCACTAGGAGAACGTGCTCTTGAGCCTGTAATTCCATCTGAAAAAGATTTCCCATACACAGTACGTCTTGTATCTGAAGTTTTAGAATCAAATGGTTCTACTTCACAAGCAAGTATTTGTGGTAGTACTTTAGCAATGATGGATGCTGGTGTTCCACTTAAAGCTCCAGTTGCAGGTATTGCAATGGGTCTAGTTAAATCAGGTGAGCATTACACAATTTTATCTGATATTCAAGGTATGGAAGATCATTTAGGTGATATGGACTTTAAAGTAGCAGGTACAGCACAAGGTGTAACTGCACTACAAATGGACATTAAAATCGATGGTCTATCTCGTGAAATTTTAGAAGAGGCATTGCAACAAGCGAAAGTTGGTCGTGTGCATATTCTAAATCATATGTTATCTGTTATTGCAGAGCCACGCACTGAATTATCAGCGTACGCTCCAAAGATTATTACAATGACAATTAACCCAGATAAAATCCGTGACGTTATCGGACCAAGCGGTAAACAAATCAATAAAATTATTGAAGAAACTGGCGTTAAAATTGACATCGAGCAAGATGGTACAGTATTCATTTCTTCAATAAATCAAGAAATGAACGACAAAGCTAAGAAAATTATCGAAGATATCGTTCGCGAAGTACAAGTAGGAGAAATCTACGAAGGAAAAGTGAAACGTGTTGAGAAATTCGGTGCTTTCGTTGAATTATTCAGCGGTAAAGATGGATTAGTTCACATTTCTGAACTTGCACTTGAGCGTGTAGGTAAAGTAGAAGACGTTGTGAAAATCGGTGATGTAATTACAGTTAAAGTTATCGAGATTGACAAGCAAGGTCGCGTGAATTTATCTAGAAAAGTATTGCTAAAAGAAGAGCAAGAAAAAGAAGCTGCTAAAGAAGAAAACAAACAAGAGCAGCAATAAGTAAAAGCCAGTATAACTGGCTTTTTTTGTTATGTAAAAATATGATTTACATATATTTTTATGTCAGTATAGGTATAGTTTTCATTATAACGCTCAAATTAACAAAGATAAGAAGAAAATGTTTTTTTATATAGTTAATGGGAGGGTTTATATGAAAGTTCGTATATTGGCATACATATGTATATTCTTTTTATATGTCAGTGTAGGCTCTTATTCCGTTTTTGCACAGGATAACTTATATGAAGAAATTCAAAAGCATGCAAAACAATATGAGATTGCACCGCAAAATGCGATGATTGATAAAATATGGAAAGCAACACCTGGATATAATGGAAGACAGGTGGATATTGAAGCATCGTATAATAATATGAAAAAGCTAAAGAAATTTGATCAAAAACATCTTGAATTCAAGGAAGTATCACCAAGTGTCCATCTAGAAGATTTATCACCGGCTCCAATTTATAGGGGACATCCAAATAAAAAGATGGTGGGATTAACAATAAATGTGGCATGGGGAAATGAGTATTTGCCTCGTATATTAGAGATTTTGAAAAAACATGATGTGAAGGCGACTTTCTTTTTAGAAGGCCGTTGGGTGAAAGAAAATTTACGATTTGCAAAAATGATTGTTGATGCAAATCAAGAAGTCGGAAATCATTCTTACACACATCCAAATATGAAAACGTTAGCATCTGATGAAATACGAGATCAGTTGCAAAAAACAAATCGAATGATAGAAGTTGCTACGAATCAAAAAGTGAGATGGTTTGCCCCGCCAAGTGGCAGCTTTCGAGATGAAGTAGTGAAAATTGCAGATGATTTTCACATGGGCACGATTATGTGGACAGTAGATACAATCGATTGGAAACGACCAGAACCAGACGTACTATTGCAAAGGGTGATGCGCAAAATACATCCAGGTGCTATTGTATTAATGCATCCTACCTCTTCTACAGCAGAAGCATTAGACACAATGATTACAAAATTGAAGGAACAAGGATATAAAGTAGGGAATATAACAGAATTAATGGATGAAAAACGTGTAGATTAAATACATTTGCATGACATTCATCCTTAAACTTGTTATCATTAAATAATAGCATTTATTTAGAGAAACTGGCAGTAGGAGGAAAGTTTTTGATTAAAAAATATACTTGTAAAAATGGTGTAAGAATAGTTATGGAGAACATACCAACAGTAAGATCGGTTGCGATTGGTATTTGGATCCATGCAGGATCAAGAAATGAAAATGTAAAAAATAACGGGATTTCTCACTTCTTAGAGCACATGTTCTTTAAAGGGACAGAAACACGTAGCGCACGAGAAATTGCAGAATCATTTGATAGCATTGGTGGGCAAGTGAATGCTTTTACTTCAAAAGAATATACATGTTACTATGCGAAGGTGCTAGATGAGCATGCTAAATATGCTTTAGATGTTTTAGCTGATATGTTCTTTAATTCAACATTTGATGAAGAAGAACTGAAAAAAGAGAAGAATGTCGTATGTGAAGAAATTAAAATGTACGAAGATGCTCCAGATGATATTGTACATGATATGTTAACAAAAGCAACATATGAAACGCATCCACTTGGATATCCTATTTTAGGAACAGAAGAAACGCTTGATACGTTTACAGGTGATACGCTGCGTCAATATATAAAAGATCATTACACGCCTGAAAATGTAGTTGTATCAATTGCAGGAAATATTGATGAAGCGTTTTTACAAACAGTAGAGCAATATTTCGGTAGTTATGAAGGAACGACAAACCGTGAACAAGTACATAGCCCAATTTTCCATTTTAATAAGGTAGCACGTAAAAAGGAAACGGAACAAGCTCATTTATGTTTAGGATATAAAGGCTTGCAAATGGGACACGAAGATATTTATAACTTAATTGTATTAAATAATATTTTAGGCGGCAGTATGAGTAGTCGTTTATTCCAAGAAGTACGTGAGCAACGCGGGTTAGCCTACTCAGTATTTTCTTACCACTCTTCTTATGAAGATACAGGTATGTTAACACTGTATGGTGGAACAGGTAGTCAACAATTAGATACGCTGTATGATACAATGCAAGAAACGTTAGAGACATTGAAAAATACAGGTATTACAGAAAAAGAGCTTATCAATAGTAAAGAGCAATTAAAAGGAAACTTAATGTTAAGTTTAGAAAGTACGAATAGTCGTATGAGCCGTAATGGTAAAAATGAATTGCTTCTTCGTAAGCATCGTTCACTTGATGAGATTATTGAAAGTGTTAACACTGTAACAAAAGAAAATGTAGACGGGTTAATTCGTAACATGTTTACAGATGAGTTTTCTGCGGCACTTATTAGTCCGGATGGAAAACTTCCAAAAGGAATTAAACTATAATTGTTTTTCATAATATATTCGAAAATAACCGTACCTCTTTTAAAAAAGGTACGGTTATTTTTTTTAGCCATACAGAATAGGTACTAAATATAGATAGCTTACATGAAAAATTCGATAGGAGGAGAGTATATGCGATTAAGTGAATTAAGTGGTAAAGAGATCGTAGATTTAGAAAGAGCAGAAAAAATGGGGGTTTTAGGCTATGTGGATTTAGAGATTAATGAGGGAGATGGACAAATAGAAGCGCTTATTATACCTGCTGGAAAATGGGGAGGTTTTAAAAAGGAACCACAAGAAATAAGGGTAGCGTGGAGGCAAATTAAGAAAGTGGGACATGATATGATCCTTTGTGATATTACAGATCATTCAAATTCGAAATGAATGGCGACCATTTTGGTCGTCTTTTTTATATCTACATATAAAGCTGATAAATCATATGTGCTTTTCGTTTTTCAATCACCTAAAACTCGTACATTACATATGATGTGGAGGAAAAAGAAAAAGTAGGCACTTTTCTTATAAATGACAGAAAAAGAAGGTGAATTAGGGAATGTTGACTGAGATGCATATTGCTGTCATAGGAGGAGATGCAAGACAGCTAGAAGTAATTCGCAA
This sequence comes from Bacillus luti, assembly GCF_001884105.1. GTDB lineage: Bacteria > Bacillota > Bacilli > Bacillales > Bacillaceae_G > Bacillus_A > Bacillus_A luti. Next base: position 165,390 of record NZ_MACI01000095.1, read on the forward strand.
GCTAGTCGAATTGGATGCAAAACTTTCATTGATAGGGTTTGATCAGTTAGATCATGGTTTCACAGGGGCAGCAAAAGAAAGTATACAAAATTTAGATTTCACTTCTGTAGATGCAATTATTTTGCCAGTTGCAGGTACAAATGCCAAGGGAGAAGTAGATACTATTTTTTCAAATGAAAAAGTTTCTATAACGAAAGAACAAATTGAAAATACACCAGAGCATTTTACTATATATTCAGGTATTGGTACGCCTTACTTGGAAAATCTCGTATCTACTACGAACCGAAAGCTAGTTAAATTATTTGATCGTGATGATGTGGCAATCTACAATTCTATTCCGACTGTAGAAGGTACATTAATGATGGTAATTCAACATACCGACTATACAATTCATGGGTCCAATGTAATGGTTTTAGGATTTGGTAGAACAGGGATGAGTGTTGCCAGAGCATTTCAATCATTAGGAGCCCACGTCAAAGTTGGAGCAAGACGATCTGAACATATTGCACGTATTACAGAAATGATGTTTTCTCCTTTCCATATGCAAGATGTTGAGAAAGAAGTAGGAAATATCGATATTGTCATTAACACAATTCCGCATCTCGTTGTAACAGCCAATGTTATTTCAAAAATGCCAGCTCATACGTTAGTAATTGATTTAGCTTCTAAACCAGGTGGTACCGACTTTAGATATGCGGAAAAAAGAGGAGTTAAAGCGTTGTTAGCACCTGGTTTGCCGGGCATTGTTGCTCCGAAAACGGCAGGGCAAATTTTAGCAAACGTTCTTTCTCAGTTATTAACAGCAGACGCAATCGCAAAGGGGGAGGAAAAGAAATGAATTTGAAAGGGAAACGAATTGGTTTCGGATTTACAGGTTCACATTGTACGTACGAGGAAGTTATGCCACACTTAGAAAAATTAATTGCTGAAGGAGCGGAAGTACGCCCTGTTGTTTCTTACACTGTTCAATCAACAAATACGAGATTTGGAGAAGGAGCAGAGTGGATTAAAAAGATTGAAGAAGTAACAGGTTTTAAGGCGATTAATTCAATCGTTGGAGCAGAACCACTTGGACCTAAAATCCCATTAGATTGTATGGTAATTGCTCCTTTAACAGGAAACTCTATGAGTAAATTTGCGAATGCAATGACAGATTCTCCTGTACTAATGGCAGCAAAGGCGACGCTGAGAAATGGCAAGCCTGTCGTATTGGCTGTTTCGACGAATGATGCATTAGGATTAAATGGTGTCAACTTAATGCGCCTCATGGCCACAAAAAACATCTACTTCGTCCCATTCGGTCAAGACGCACCAGAGAAAAAACCGAACTCAATGGTAGCTCGTATGGAGCTGCTTGAAGATACAGTATTAGAAGCACTGCAAGGGAAGCAATTGCAACCAGTTGTCGTAGAAAAATTCAGATATATGAATTAAAAAACGAAAAAAAACGGACAATTTTTGATGAAACCATCATTCTTACTGTAGAATATGATAAAATTAACGTTATTAAGATTAGAAGGGGTATTGTATACTCCTTCTGATTCTAAGTTATAGAAGGATTGGTATCTAGAAAGGGGCATAGTGATGGAAAAGCAAAAAACTTTTCATGTCGCTGTAGTTGGAGCAACCGGCGCAGTTGGTGAACAAATGTTAAATACTTTAGAGAAACGAGAATTTCCAATCGGGAAATTAACGTTACTTTCATCTAAACGATCTGCAGGTAAGAAACTTGTATTTAAAGGCGAAGAATTTACAGTTCAAGAGGCAACTCCTGAAAGTTTTGAAGGAGTAGATATCGCACTATTTAGTGCTGGTGGATCTGTATCGAAACAATTAGCGCCAGAAGCAGCAAAACGCGGTGCGATTGTTGTTGATAATACAAGTGCATTCCGTATGACAGAAAACGTGCCACTTGTTGTACCTGAAGTAAATGAAAACGACTTAAAAGAACATAATGGTATTATTGCAAATCCAAACTGTTCTACAATTCAAATGGTAGTAGCTCTTGAGCCAGTTCGTCAGCAATATGGTTTAAAACGAGTAATCGTTTCCACATACCAAGCTGTATCAGGTGCTGGTGCGGCAGCGATTGAAGAACTTCATGAACAATCACAAGCAATCTTAAATGGGGAAGAAGTTAAAGCGAATGTTTTACCTGTATCAGGTGACAAGAAGCATTTCCAAATCGCTTTTAATGCGATTCCACAGATTGATAAATTCCAAGATAATGGATTTACATTTGAAGAAATGAAAATGATTAATGAAACGAAAAAAATTATGCATATGCCAGAACTAGAAGTAGCTGCGACATGTGTACGTTTACCAGTCGTATCAGGACATTCTGAGTCTGTTTACATCGAGGTAGAAAAAGAAGGCGTAACAGTAGAAGAATTTAAGAGCTTACTTGCAAATGCGGAAGGTATTGTTCTGCAAGATAATCCAGAAGAGCAATTATATCCAATGCCAGCTACTGCAGTAGGTAAAAACGAAGTATTCGTTGGAAGAATCCGTAAAGATTTAAATAACGATAAAGGATTCCATCTTTGGGTCGTATCTGATAACTTATTAAAAGGCGCTGCATGGAATTCTGTTCAAATTGCAGAGCGCTTAGTAAAATTACAATTAGTGTAAACGGCTAAGAGAAGGTGCAAAATATGAAAATAATTGTTCAAAAATTTGGTGGCACGTCAGTCCGTGATGAAAATGGACGTAAGCATGCGCTTCATCATATAAAAAAATCGTTAGATGCGGGTTATAAAGTAGTTACTGTCGTATCTGCTATGGGTCGTAAAGGTGAACCGTATGCTACTGATACTTTGTTAAGTCTTGTAAACCAAGAGGAATCTACTATTTCTAAACGTGAGCAAGATTTATTACTATCATGCGGAGAATTAATCTCAGCAATCGTTTTCTCTAACATGTTAAATGAGAACGGTATAAAAGCAGCAGCATTAAATGGTGCGCAAGCTGGTTTTGTAACAAATGATGATTTTACAAATGCTAAAATTATTGAAATGAACTGCGATCGTGTACATGAAGAGTTACAAAATGTAGATGTAATCGTTGTTACAGGATTCCAAGGACAAACGAAAAAAGGTGATACGACAACACTTGGACGCGGTGGTAGCGATACTTCAGCTTCAGCATTAGGTGTTGCGCTTCATGCTGAATATATCGATATCTTCACAGATGTAGAAGGTGTTATGACTGCGGATCCTCGTATTGTAAAAGATGCACGCCATCTTCAAACTGTAACGTACAATGAAATTTGTAACATGGCTTATCAAGGTGCAAAGGTCGTTCATCCACGTGCAGTTGAAATTGCGATGCATGCAAAAGTACCGCTTCGTGTACGTTCTACGTATTCTGATAGTGAAGGTACTCTCATTTCAGCATCTGATGGTGCTACAAAAGGCCGTGATGTAGAAGAACGTCCTGTTACAGGTATCGCTCATGTATCTAATGTGACGCAAATTAAAGTGCTTGCAAAAGAAACGGCATATGATTTGCAACAGCATGTGTTTAAAGAAATGGCGAACGAAGGAATCAGTGTTGATTTAATTAACATTTCACCTACTGGTGTAGCTTATACAGTGAGTGATAATGTATCAAATCGTGCAGTTGAATTATTAAAAAACCTTGGATATGAGCCGATTGTGACAGAGCATTGTGCAAAAGTATCTATTGTAGGAGCTGGAATGGCAGGGTACCCAGGGGTTACTGCGAAAATCGTTACAGCTTTAGCGGAAAAAGGTATTCAAATTCTGCAATCAGCAGATAGTCATACAACAATTTGGGTTCTTGTAAAAGAAGTCGATTTAGTGGAGGCTGTAAATGCATTACATAGTGCATTTGAGCTTTCAAAAGAAAAGCAACTGGAACAGTAAGGAGTGAGACCATGATAGATTTTGGGACAATTGCAACTGCGATGGTAACTCCGTTTGATATAAACGGGAATATCGATTTTGCAAAGACAACGAAATTGGTAAATTATTTAATTGATAACGGTACAACAGCAATCGTGGTAGGAGGAACGACAGGAGAATCTCCTACATTAACTTCAGAAGAAAAAGTAGCGTTATATCGCCATGTCGTATCTGTTGTCGATAAAAGGGTGCCCGTAATCGCTGGAACAGGTAGCAATAATACGCATGCTTCTATTGAATTAACTAAAAAGGCAACAGAAGTTGGTGTTGATGCAGTAATGCTAGTAGCGCCGTATTATAACAAGCCGAGTCAAGAAGGAATGTATCAGCATTTTAAAGTGATTGCTGAAAGCACGCCGCTTCCGGTTATGCTATATAACGTTCCAGGACGATCTATTGTACAAATCTCCGTTGATACAGTTGTTCGTTTATCAGAAATAGAAAACATTGTTGCGATTAAAGATGCAGGCGGCGATGTGTTGACGATGACAGCAATCATTGAAAAAACAGCGGACGACTTTGCAGTATACAGCGGTGATGATGGTTTAACGTTACCGGCTATGGTAGTTGGAGCGAAAGGGATTGTTTCTGTAGCATCTCATGTTATCGGAAATGAAATGCAAGAAATGATTACAGCATTTCAAGCAGGAGAGTTCAAAAAGGCACAAAAGTTACATCAATTACTTGTTAGAGTAACTGATTCATTATTTATGGCGCCAAGCCCAACTCCAGTAAAAACAGCGTTACAAATGGTAGGGTTAGACGTAGGTTCTGTACGTTTACCACTTCTTCCGTTAACAGAAGAAGAAAGAGTAACGTTACAATCTGTTATGCAATCTATCCCTCGTTAATAAAAAATGACCTAGTGTGAAGCTAGGTCATTTTTTTATTGATATGAAAATCTTTTCCCCTTTATTCTCATCTATGTGTTCTTATAAGATTTATATTATGCACCTGTTTAACCGCTTCTTCATTATGTATTGCAATATGTATAAGAAAATAATCATACACCTTTAAGGGCAGCAAAAAATCATAGCTATTATAGAATAAACATTTGTATAAACGTAATAAACTACTGCTTCTATTTTTCAGAGTAATTGTCTCGAATATGACGTAATTCATAAAAAAACTTCATTTTATAAGTGTTTTTGTTCGATTCTAGAAAAATAAGTCTTGAAAATCCATATTGTGAAATTAATTTAGAGTATTTAGAGCTATTTCCTCAAAATAATATGGAGTACAAAATCGGAGTAAATATAAAGGAAATTCGTTCGATATTTTTGTTGGAAATCCGTTCTTTTCCTTTTTCTTTCTCACGATTTAACTTGTGTTCTATTTCTTGTATCAGGTATAATATGGCTAAGTAGCTTAGTACGGGTATGCTTAGCAAAATTGGTAAAAATTATAATTTGGTTAAATTTTCATATCATATCGAATAAGATATTTGATTTATATAATGAAAGAGAGGTGAAACCTGGTTTAAAAAATAAACAAGGACATGATATCGCATAACGGTAAGGACATTCGTCTTGGACGGTGAATATATGGTGGTTGCAGAGTTTCCCCTGGTGTCTCTGCAATTTTAGTGAAATCAGTGTTTGCAAGATTTTTAAACCAGGCAACAACATGAAGAGAAAAGAGAATGAGTCTGTTAAAGTATTTGCTCTTGGTGGAGTAGGTGAAATCGGGAAAAACATGTACTGTGTTGAAATTGATTCTGAAATTTTTATTGTAGATGCAGGATTAATGTTCCCAGGAGATGAAATGTTTGGAATTGATATTGTTATTCCTGATATTACATATTTAGTGGAAAATCAAGAGCGAGTAAAAGGTTTATTTATTACTCACGGTCATGAAGATCATATTGGTGGAATTGTTTACGTACTTCGTAAATTATCTATTCCAGTATATGCAACGAAATTAACGGTAGGACTTATACAAGAAAAACTTGGTGAAGCGGGCATGTTAGGCCGTGTAGACTTAAAAACAATCGACGCAAATTCAACAGTAGAGTTTAATACTACAACAGTGTCATTCTTTGGAACGACACATAGTATTCCAGATTCTGTTGGCGTTTGTTTCCATACATCAAAAGGTGCTGTCGTATATACGGGAGACTTTAAATTCGATCAAACTCCAATTGGAAATAGTGGAGCAGACCTTGGGAAAATGGCGCAAATCGGAAATGAAGGCGTACTTTGCTTATTATCTGATAGTACAAATGCTGAGCGTCCAGGCTATACAGGTTCGGAAAAAGAAGTTGGTGTAGAAATTTCTAAAGTGTTCTACGGCGCAGAAGGTCGAATTATTGTTGCTTCATTCGCATCGAATGTACACCGTATTCAACAAGTGTTTGATGCGGCTGCTGAAACGGGCAGAAAAGTAGCGGTAGTGGGACGTAGTATGGTGAAAGTAGTAGACATTGCTAGACGCCTTGGTTATTTAAATGTTCCAGAGGGTATGGTTATTTCGCTACAAGAAGTAGATAACTTCCCAGAGAAAAAGGTAGCTATTTTGACGACAGGTAGTCAAGGGGAGCCAATGGCAGCCCTTTCTAGAATGGCGAAGCAAGCGCATAAACAAATTTCAATTCGTAAAGGTGATACTGTTATTATTGCGGCTTCTCCAATTCCAGGTAATGAAATTTCTGTTTCGAAAATTATTGACTTATTATTTAGAGCTGGAGCGGAAGTAATTTATTACGGCGAAAGAAAAGTACACGTTTCAGGTCATGGTAGTCAAGAAGAATTAAAATTAATGTTAAATTTAATGAAACCGAAGTATTTTGTACCCGTACATGGTGAGTTCCGTATGCAAAAAGCACATGCATATTTAGCTGAAGATGTAGGTATTGCAAGAGAAAATATCTTTATTGTAGAAAAAGGCGATGTAATTGCTTTTGGTGACGATGAAGCAAACTTAGTTGGCAAAGTACAAGCTGGTAATGTATTAATCGATGGATTAGGTGTAGGTGACGTTGGTAATATTGTACTTCGAGATAGAAAGATGTTATCTCAAGATGGAATATTAGTAGTTGTTGTAACACTTGGTAAAGATGAAAAGAAAATAATCTCTGGTCCAGAAATTATTTCACGTGGTTTTGTATACGTTCGTGAATCAGAGGCGTTAATTGACAGATCTACAGAGATTGTACGCATGATTGTTGAGCAATCAATTAAAGAGTATTCGATTGAATGGTCTATGTTAAAACAAAATATTCGTGAATTATTAGGTCAGTTCTTGTACGAAGAGACAAAGAGAAAACCTATGATTTTACCGATTATTATGGAAGTTTAAAAAAGGTCACCTTTACGGGTGATCTTTTTTCTTTTCCAACTCCGTCGAATGAAATTTATAACTTAAGAAATAATAGTGATATACGAGTGAAAGGGGATGCGATATGACAGAACGTGAGCGTAATGCAAATGAAGAGAAAGAAGCTGAGCCAAAAGAAACGGGGAAAGAAGCTTCGATAGTAGAGAAAATTCAACAGCTTGGACAAACGAATGTGCCACAAATGAACGAATCACGTATTCATTGTTTAACAATCGTTGGGCAAGTGGAAGGTCATGTTCAGTTACCTCCGCAAAACAAAACAACAAAATATGAGCACATCATTCCGCAAATTGTCGCGATTGAACAAAATCCGAAAATTGAAGGTTTACTTTTAATATTGAACACAGTTGGAGGTGACGTTGAAGCTGGGCTAGCAATTTCTGAAATGGTAGCTTCGCTTTCAAAGCCAACGGTATCTCTTGTTTTAGGTGGGGGGCACTCTATTGGTGTGCCAATCGCTGTTTCTACTGATTATTCATTTATTGCGGAAACTGCGACGATGACGATTCATCCAATTCGTCTAACCGGTCTTGTTATAGGTGTACCACAAACATTTGAGTATTTGGATAAAATGCAAGAAAGAGTCATTCGATTTGTGACGAAGCATTCGAAAGTAACGGAAGATCGTTTTAAAGAGCTGATGTTTGCGAAGGGGAATTTAACGCGGGATATTGGGACGAATGTAATTGGTGGAGATGCAGTGAAGTATGGACTTATAGATGATGTTGGTGGTATTGGCAGTGCACTTCGAAAATTAAATGAATTAATAGATGCACGCATGGATAATAATGCTGAAGGGACAATGCTACAATGATTTTATATACAATTATGCCAGAGCAACTTGTGTATCCAGCCGATTATTCACAGTGTGAAAGTCAAAAAGTTGTAAATATAAATGGTGTGGAATTAATGGTTTCTGAAGAGGAACATGGGTGTTATTCTATTGTACGCGTGTTAAGTACGAATCCTTTTGATTACTTAGATTATGAGCCTGGACAGAAAATAACCTTTTAGCAAAAAGAAGGATTTTGCTTAGAAGCTATGGTATAATATAAAAAACAAGACGGTTGAGCAGCCATGAGTAGGCTGCTTTCTTCTGTTTATTTAGCATTTTACAGGAAGTGTAAAAATAGAAGATATAAAGACCTGAAAAAATAGAGAAAACAGACATATAAGTAGGGCTTTTTAGAAGGAAGTTTTTCTTATATGCAGAACGTGAGGTGAAGAAATGGCAAAACAAAAGCAAAGAGGGACGAAGGCGAAAGCAAGACGTACGATAAAGCCAACTTTGTATTATGAAATCGTTGGTTTAACTCTTTTTGCACTTTCAATCATTACGATTTTACAGCTAGGTGTTGTAGGAAAATCGTTTGTGTTGTTTTTTCGCTTCTTCTTTGGTGAGTGGTACATAATTGGTGTGTTAGGTGTAATAGCTTTATCGGTTTCCTTTGTTATAAAACGTGGATGGCCAAACCTTTTAAATAAAAGGTTAATTGGATTTTATTTAATTGTATTGGCGATATTAATGTTTAGTCATATTACATTATTTAACCTACTTACGAAAGATGGAGCAGTGCAAAATACTTCTGTTATTGTGAGTACGAAAGATAACTTCTTTCTTGAAATGAAAAAGGGGCCAGATAGTGTTCATTTAGGTGGAGGTATGTTTGGTGCGCTTATGTTCGCAACATGCTACTTCTTATTTGATGAAGTAGGAGCCTATATTATCGGGATTATATTGGTTATTCTTGGAATACTCTGTATAACCAATAAACATATTGGAGAAGTGCTAGCTCCGGTTGGTAGAATTCTTAGAAGTCAATTTGAAGTGGTGCAAGGGGATTATAAAGATTGGAGATCCAAAAGAGCCGCTGAACAAACAGAAAAGAAAAAAACAACAAGAAGTACACGGAGCAGACGTGCTGCAGAACAAGAAGAAATTATTGAGCCAGTGGAAGAAATCCAAATTGATCCTCCGATTATTTCAAATTTCACTGAGAATTATCCTGTAAATGAAGAAGAGGATAAACGAATCGAAGTAGAACAAGAAGAGTCGATTCCTTCTCCGTTTATCGAAGAAGCTCCACCTGTTGAGGAGCCAAAGAAAAAGCGTGGAGAAAAAATTGTTGAATCGTTAGAGGCGGAAACGCAAGCACCTCCTATGCAATTTTCAAATGTGGAAAATAAAGACTATAAGCTTCCTTCTCTTGATATATTGAAATTCCCAAAAAATAAACAAGTGACAAATGAAAATGCGGAGATTTACGAAAATGCTCGTAAATTAGAACGGACATTCCAAAGTTTTGGTGTGAAAGCGAAAGTAACCAAAGTACATAGAGGTCCGGCAGTTACGAAGTATGAAGTATATCCGGATATGGGAGTGAAGGTAAGTAAAATCGTTAGTTTAAGTGATGATTTAGCGCTTGCATTAGCGGCGAAAGATATTCGTATTGAAGCACCAATTCCCGGGAAATCAGCTGTAGGGATTGAGGTTCCGAATTCGGAAGTTTCTATGGTAACGCTTAGAGAGGTTCTGGATTCAAAGGCTAATAATCATCCGGAAGAAAAGCTATTAATTGGTCTTGGACGAGATATTACAGGGGAAGCGGTATTAGCTCGTTTAAATAAAATGCCCCATTTACTAGTAGCTGGTGCGACTGGTAGTGGGAAAAGTGTATGTATTAACGGTATTATTGTTAGTATTTTAATGCGTGCAAAACCGCATGAAGTAAAATTAATGATGATTGATCCGAAAATGGTAGAGTTAAATGTATATAATGGTGTTCCGCACTTATTAACGCCAGTTGTAACTGATCCGAAAAAGGCGTCACAGGCTTTGAAAAAAGTTGTAAGTGAGATGGAGCGTCGTTACGAATTATTTGCTCATAGTGGAACGCGTAACATTGAAGGATACAATGACTATATTAAAGAGCACAACAGTCAATCAGAAGCGAAACAACCTGAATTACCGTATATTGTAGTAATTGTGGACGAGCTGGCAGACTTAATGATGGTTGCTTCTTCAGATGTAGAGGATGCAATTATGCGTTTAGCACAAATGGCGCGTGCTGCTGGTATTCATTTAATTATCGCGACGCAACGTCCGTCAGTTGATGTTATTACCGGTGTTATTAAAGCAAATATTCCATCACGTATTGCATTTGCTGTATCTTCTCAAACAGATTCTCGTACAATTCTTGACGGTGGTGGTGCAGAGAAGCTGCTAGGCCGAGGGGATATGTTGTTCATACCAATTGGTGCATCGAAGCCTGTGCGTGTACAAGGCGCATTTTTATCAGACGATGAAGTTGAAAGAGTTGTAGAATATGTTATTGGGCAGCAAAAAGCACAATATCAAGAAGATATGATTCCGCAAGATGTTCCTGATACAAAGCAGGAAGTAGAAGATGAATTATATGATGAAGCAGTTCAACTCGTAGTGGAAATGCAAACGGCCTCTGTTTCTATGCTGCAACGTAGATTTAGAGTAGGGTATACGCGAGCTGCTCGTTTAATTGATGCAATGGAAATGAATGGTGTAGTAGGCCCTTATGAAGGTAGTAAACCGAGAGAAGTACTTATAAATGATGTGCAAGAAAAAAGTTCTTAAAAAAAGCCTAATTGTTTTTACAATTAGGCTTTTTTATATGCTGTTTTTGTTATATACTATAGTCAACGATAAAGAAAGGGCTTACATCTAGGTAATTTCTTTAGAATGCGAATACTACGAGTATGATTTTTATAAACGTTCGATATTCAATGTAGAAAAATGTTAAATTTTGTTGACACGTATGGGAGCAAGTGGTAAGATTACTTCGAAAAGAATCACTGCCTCATATAATCTTGGAGATAAGGTCCATAAGTTTCTACCTAGCAACCATGAATTGCTGGACTATGAGGGGAAAAGTGTGTAACAAAGGATGTAAGGAATCTTTGTGCCGAACTTTTTCTCGATATGAGGAATGTTTATGGTGCAAAGTTTTTTTTATGGAGTAAAGAGTGAAAATTTATTCTTGAAAAATTATTAATATTTATTCGACGATTATGTTTATTTTTAGTATTTAGTAATTTACTATGTTGTAAGTTGAAAAAAGAGAAAAGAAGTCTTACATCAGAGGTCGAATAATTGAAATGCGGGGGAGTCTTATGTCAGTAAAATCCGATAGTCGTCACCTATATTTACGGGTGATAGATCACATCAAAGAAAAAATTAAAGATGGAGCTTACAAAGAAAGACAAAAGTTACCGTCAGAGTTTGATTTAGCGAAAGAACTTGGCGTAAGTAGAGCAACTTTAAGGGAAGCACTGCGTATTTTAGAGGAAGAAAATGTTGTTATTCGTAGACATGGTGTGGGGACATTTGTAAATGCGAAACCGCTATTTTCTTCTGGAATTGAGCAACTTTCTAGTATTACAGATATGATTTCTAGTGTGGGGAAAACACCAGGAACAATCTTTTTATCATCATCTACAACAACTTTAACAGAAGAAGAAAAAGAGAAATTTAATTGTGAAGATGGATTTAATGCAGTAATGATTGAGCGTGTGCGTACAGCAGATGGGGAACCAGTTGTATATTGCGTTGATAAACTGGCAAAAGAGATTTTACCAGATTTATCAGGATACAATGAGGAATCGTTGCTTACTGTTATACATAATAATACGCACAAACGTATTACGTACGCGGTTGCTCACATTGAGCCAATAGGTTATCATCCGAAAATTTCACCGATTTTAGAATGTGAACCTGAAACGGCGCTGCTAGTTTTAAAGCAAATGCACTATGATCAAAATGATGAACCAATTTTGTATTCTATCAATTACTTTAGAGCTGATAAGTTTAGCTTCCACGTATTAAGAAAGCGTATGTAGGCATGTTCCATTTTAGGGAGGTGACAGCAAGAAGTTAGGGACAGCAGCGTAAGAATAAAGAGATATATTTATTATTTTAGGAGGGGTTTCTAGTATGAAGAAAAAAACAGGTCTATTATTATCGTTAACGTTAGCAGCAAGTACAGTGTTAGGTGCATGTGGTAATTCGGATAAAGCGGATGGCGGCAAAAAAGATGATAAAGAGTTTAAAGTTGGTATGGTTACAGATGTTGGGGGCGTTGATGATAAATCATTCAACCAATCTTCTTGGGAAGGTTTAAAAAAGTTTGGTAAAGATAATAAATTAAAAGAAAAAACAAATTATCGTTACCTACAGTCTGAAAAAGAAGCAGATTATATTCCAAACTTAAAGAAATTTTCGAAAGATAAGTATGATTTATCTTTCGGAATTGGTTATAAATTAGAAGGTGCAATTAAAGAGGTAGCAAAAGAATCTCCAAAACAACAATTCGCAATCGTTGATACTGTTGTAGATGCACCAAACGTAACGAGCATTACATTTAAAGATCATGAAGGGTCATTCCTTGTAGGTGCGGTGGCAGCTATGTCAACAAAAACGAATAAAGTAGGATTTGTTGGTGGAATGAAGAGTGATTTAATTAGTAAATTTGAAAATGGATTTAAAGCTGGTGCAAAAGCAGTAAATCCAAACATTGAAATCGTATCTGAATATGCAGAAGCATTCGATAAGCCTGAAAAAGGTACAGTTCTTGCTTCAGCAATGTACGGTGGAGGCGTAGATGTAATTTATCATGCTGCTGGTGGTACAGGTAACGGCGTATTCACTGAAGCGAAAAACCGTAAGAAAAAAGGTGAGAACGTTTGGGTAATCGGTGTTGACCGTGACCAACATCAAGAAGGTATGCCTGAAAACGTAACATTAACTTCAATGGTAAAACGTGTAGATATCGCTGTTGAAAAAGTAGCACAAGAAGCAAAAGATGGTAAATTAGAAGGCGGTAAAGTAGAAGCATTTGGTTTAAAAGATGACGGTGTTGGTATTGCAAAAACAACTGACAACGTGAAAAAAGTTAATCCTGAAATTTTAACAAAAGTAGAAGAGCTTGAAAAGAAAATCACAGATGGTGAAATTAAAGTGCCAGCTACAGATAAAGAGTATAAAGAATATGAAGCTTCTCTAAAAAAATAAATAGAGAAATAGCAAAGGTTAGTTCATAGAACTAACCTTTGTATGTATAAAACTTCCAAATTGCTTAATAAGTTAATAGTGTAATAGGGGAATGTTCCCTGTTAAAAGGAGGAACACAATGGAATACGTAATTGAGATGAATAACATTACGAAAGTATTCCCAGGCATTGTAGCGAATGATGATATTACGCTGCAAGTAAAGCAGGGAGAAATACATGCTTTACTTGGAGAAAATGGTGCAGGGAAATCCACATTGATGAATGTACTATTTGGTTTGTACCAGCCAGAACAAGGTGAAATTAAAATTAAAGGGAAACCTGTAAAAATTACAAACCCAAATATAGCAAATGACCTTGGTATTGGGATGGTCCATCAGCACTTTATGCTTGTTCATAATTTTACAGTTACTGAGAATATTATTCTCGGAAATGAGCCGAAGAAAAAAGGGAAAATTGCTGTTGAAGAAGCTGCTAAAGAAATCCAAAAATTGTCTGAGCAATACGGTTTAGCTGTAGATCCATATGCAAAAATACAGGATATTTCTGTTGGTATGCAACAGCGTGTTGAAATTTTGAAAACACTTTATCGAGGGGCAGAAATTTTAATATTTGATGAACCGACGGCAGTGTTAACACCACAAGAAATTCATGAGCTTATTCAAATTATGAAAAAGCTTGTACAAGAAGGTAAATCTATCATTCTTATTACACATAAGTTGAAAGAAATTATGGAAGTTTGCGATCGTTGTACAATTATTCGTAAAGGAAAAGGGATTGGAACGGTTGACGTTGCAAATACGGATGAACATAAACTTGCAGAATTAATGGTCGGACGTCAAGTGAATTTCAAAACAGAAAAAATAGACGCTAAGCCAAAAGAAGAAGTACTTTCAATTGCAAACATTGTTGTTCACGATGCGCGCCAACTACCTGCTGTAAAAGGCCTTGACTTAACTGTTCGTGCGGGGGAAATTGTTGGTATTGCAGGGATTGATGGAAATGGACAAAGTGAATTAATAGAAGCAATTACTGGTTTACGAAAAGTTGAGTCAGGTTCTATTGCAATTAAAGGAAAAGAAATAACGAATTGGCCTGTTAGAAGAATAACAGAAGAAGGAATTGGTCATATTCCAGAAGATCGTCATAAACACGGACTCGTTCTTGATTTTTCTGTTAGAGATAATATAGTTCTGCAAACTTACTATAAAAATCCGTTTTCAAAAAAAGGGATTTTAAATTTCAGCAAAATTACAGAAAAAGCAAAGGCGCTTATTGAACAGTTTGATGTACGTACGCCAAGTGAGCAAACGTTAGCGCGTGCTCTATCTGGTGGAAATCAGCAAAAAGCAATTATTGCACGTGAAGTAGACCGTGATCCAGATTTATTAATCGCTGCGCAACCAACACGTGGTTTAGATGTGGGAGCAATTGAATTTATTCATAAGAGATTAATAGAACAAAGGGATAAAGGAAAAGCAGTGCTACTTTTATCACTAGAGTTAGAGGAAATCTTAAATGTTAGTGATCGAATTGCTGTTATTTACGAAGGGAAAATTGTGGCAATTGTTGATGCGAAAGAAACGAACGAACAACAGCTTGGATTGTTAATGGCTGGAGGAACAAAGAAAGAGCAGGTGGGTACAAATGGCTAAAAAACTTTTAACAGAACGAACGATAAATATTTTAGTCCCAGTACTATCCGTTATTTTCGGCTTACTTGTAGGAGCAATTGTAATGCTAGTTAGTGGGTATGATCCAATAGTTGGTTATAGTGCACTTTGGACAGGAATGTTCGGCAGTGCAAGTGCAATTGGTGAGACGCTTCGTACAATGATACCGCTTATTCTTGCTGGATTATCTGTGGCGTTTGCATTTCGTACAGGCCTATTTAATATCGGAGTAGAGGGTCAATTGTTAGTTGGTTGGCTTGCGGCAGTTTGGTTTGGTTATGCAGTTTCGCTACCAGCTGTTCTTCACATTCCATTATCTATTTTATTTGCAGCGTTGGTGGGAGGAATATGGGGCTTTATTCCTGGATACTTAAAAGGAAAGTTTCAAGTTAATGAAGTTATTGTAACAATTATGATGAACTATATCGCGTTATTTGTAACATATGACATCATTAAGCGCTTTTTACATGAGGGTAATGATAAAACGTACGACATTAAAGAGAGTGCGTCATTATCTTCTGATTGGCTTGCTTCCATTACTGATGGTTCACGCCTTCACTGGGGAATTATTGTGGCCATTTTAGTAGCTATCTTAATGTGGTTCTTATTAGATCGAACAACTTTAGGTTACGAATTAAAGTCAGTAGGATTTAATCAACATGCTTCTCAATATGCAGGTATGAAAGTTTCTCGTAATGTAGTATTCTCTATGACAATTGCTGGTGCATTTGCAGGGATTGGTGGAGCAATGGAAGGATTAGGAACATTCCAAAGTATGACAGCGATGTCTTCGTTTACGGGAGTCGGATTTGACGGAATTGCCGTAGCGCTCCTTGGAGGAAATAACCCGTTTGGTATTATTCTTTCAGCATTATTATTTGGCGGTTTGAAAAGTGCTTCCCCTCAAATGAACTTTGAGGCAGATGTACCATCAGAGCTTATTAACGTAATTATTGCGTGTATCATCTTCTTTGTTGCATGTAGTTATGTGTTAAGATGGGCGCTTACACGCATGAGCAAGGAGGGGAAATAAATGAGCTTTTTAGATATATTAGCCATTCTTGTGACGGGTACGTTATATACATCAGCACCTATAATTTTCACAGCACTAGGTGGTGTATTTAGTGAAAGATCAGGTGTTGTAAATATCGGATTAGAAGGACTAATGCTATTTGGTGCATTTATTGGAGTTGTTACAAACCTATTAATGGGCGATACTTGGGGAACGATGACGCCATGGATTGCATTATTATTTGCGGCAATTGGTAGTGGATTATTCGCATTACTTCATGCGGTAGCATCTATTACATTCCGAGCTGATCAAGTTGTAAGTGGTGTAGCGATTAACTTCTTATCTCTTGGTTTAACAGTATTTGCAATTAAGAAGATTTTTGATAAAGGACAGACTGACTTTATTCAGTACCGTATTGAAAAGATTGACATTCCAGGTCTTTCGGATATTCCTGTTATAGGGAAAGTATTTTTCTCAAACGTACCGATAACGTCGTATATTGCCATTATTTTAGCATTCGTTGTTTGGTATGTTATTTATAAAACGCCGTTTGGGCTTCGTCTACGTGCTGTTGGTGAACATCCAATGGCAGCCGATACGATGGGGATTAATGTATATAAAATGCGCTATATCGGTGTTTGTATATCAGGTGTGTTTGCTGGAATTGGTGGGGCAGTTTTTGCAATGTCAATTTCTAATAACTTTTCTGGAGCAACTATTACAGGACAAGGTTTCTTAGCTTTAGCTGCTATGATTTTTGGAAAGTGGAATCCACTAGGTGCATTAGGCGCAGCACTATTCTTTGGTTTTGCACAATCGCTTAGCGTAACAGGTGGAACAATTCCTGTATTAGATCAAATTCCAAGTGTTTTATTAACGATATTACCATATGTATTCACAATATTAGCACTTGTTGGTTTTGTTGGTCGTTCGGAAGCGCCGAAAGCATTAGGAACACCTTATGAAAAAGGAAAACGATAAGAATTTTGTAAGCATAAAAAAGCTCGCACATTAGTGCGGGCTTTTTTACATAGAATATGTTTAATACGGGATTTTTCCATATTCCTTACATACTAAAGTTTTTAGAAAGAATCATATGTAAGCATAATAAGGAAGAAAAGTTGATTTTATATTTCTAAAAACTGTATATTGAAGAGGAATATTCCTACATACGTAAAGGAGGGCTATAAATGAAACTGATGGAACAACAATTACATGAGTTAGGTGGTTTGCGCGTACATATTATTCCAACTGATAAATATAAAACGAATACGTTTGTATTTCGTTTTAAAGCACCTTTGAGTGAGGAGACGGTGACAGAGCGTGCCCTATTGCCATATGTATTGCAAAGTGCGACAGAAAAACTACCTTCTGTAATTCGTCTTCGTCAATATTTAGAAGAATTATATGGATCTTCTTTGGCGGTAGATGTAAGTAAAAAAGGGGAAGATCACATCATCTCCATTTATGTAGACATTGCAAATGAAGTATATTTACATGATGCACCACCGTTATTTGAAAAAGCGCTTTCTATGTTATCGGATATTGTTTTACATCCAGCAACAGAGGGGAACAGTTTTCTACCTTCTATTGTAGAAAGTGAAAAGAGAGCGCTCTTGCAACGAATTGAAGCTACTTATGATGATAAAATGCGCTATGCAAACGAGCGGTTAATCGAAGAAATGTGTAAAGTAGAACCATATCGTTTAAGTGCAAATGGAAAAAAAGAGAGTGTTTCTTCTATTACAAATGAAAGTCTGTATCAATATTATCAAAAAGTGTTAGCGGAAGATGAAATGGATCTTTATATTATTGGTGATATTTCAGAAAACGCAGTTGATCTTGTAAGTAAATATTTTTCTGTTTCGGCGCGTCCTGTGAAAGAAAGAAATGTACTCCTTCATAAGCGAAATAATGAAGAAAAAGAAATTGTTGAAAAACAAGAATTAAAACAAAGTAAATTAAACATTGGCTATCGTACGTTTGTCACATATAAAGATGAAGATTATTTTGCACTGCAATTGTTCAACGGGTTATTTGGAGGATTCTCTCACTCGAAATTATTTGTAAATGTCCGTGAAAAAAATAGCTTAGCGTACTATGCAGCGTCGCGCTTTGAGAGTCATAAAGGTTTATTGTTTGTTATGTCAGGAATCGAAGCGAAAAATTATGAAAAAGCAGTTGAAATTATTAAAGAGCAGATGCTGGCGATGCAAAACGGAGAGTTTTCTGAAGAAGAGATGCATCAAACAAAAAGTGTCATTCAAAATCAAATATTAGAAGCGATTGATACACCGCGCGGATTTGTGGAAATGCTGTATCATGGTATTATTTCGGATCGTACGCGCCCAGTTGGAGAATGGCTTACGGGTATTGAAAGTGTAACGAAGGAAGAGATTGTGAAAGTGGCAAAAAATATTGAACTAGATACAATTTACTTTTTACATGGAACGGAGGGAGAATAAATGGAGAAGATTGTTTATGAGCAATTAAAAGAGACGCTCTATTATGAAAAACTTCCTAACGGATTAGATGTATATATTTTACCAAAGCAAGGCTTTAATAAGACGTTTGCAACGTTTACGACAAAATATGGTTCTATGGATAATACATTTGTACCATTAGGTAAAGAAGAAATGATTCGTGTACCTGATGGGATTGCTCATTTTCTTGAGCATAAATTATTTGAAAAAGAAGACCATGATGCTTTCCAATTGTTTAGTAAACAAGGAGCATCGGCAAATGCTTTTACATCCTTTACACGAACAGCTTACCTTTTTTCATGTACATCAAATGTAGAACGAAATTTAAATACATTGTTAAACTTCGTACAAGAGCCTTACTTCTCTGAAAAAACAGTTGAAAAAGAGAAGGGGATTATCGGGCAGGAAATTCAAATGTATCAAGATAATCCAGATTGGCGCTTATACTTTGGGTTAATTGATAGTTTGTTTGTAAAGCACCCAATTAAAATTGATATTGCAGGGACAATTGAGTCTATTAGTAAAATTACGAAAGATTTATTATATGAATGTTATGAAACATTTTATCATCCGAGTAATATGTTACTATTTGTTGTTGGTGCAATTGATCCAGAGAAAACTATGGATTTAGTACGTGAAAATCAAGCGAAAAAAGATTATAAAAATCAGCCAGAAATTGTACGTTCATTTGAAGAAGAGCCAAATGAAGTAAATGAAAAGAAGAAAATCATTTCGATGCCTGTCCAAACACCGAAATGTTTAGTAGGTATTAAAGCGACAAATTTAAAAGAAAAAGGAAATGCTCTTTTAAAACAAGAAATCGCGCTTACTTTACTTTTAGATTATTTATTCGGGAAAAGTTCTGTTCATTACGAAACTTTATATAATGAAGGGCTTATTGATGATTCGTTCTCGTATGATTATACGGAAGAAAATAACTTTGGTTTTGCAATGGTTGGCGGCGATACGAAGCGTCCGGATGAATTGGCAGAGCGTTTGAAAGATATTTTATTAAAAACAGATTATAATCAATTAGATGAGTCGGCATTAGAGCGAGTGAAGAAAAAGAAAATTGGTGGTTTTTTACGCTCGTTAAATTCACCAGAGTATATTGCAAATCAGTTTACGCGATATGCGTTTAATGAATCTAGCTTATTCGATGCATTGACTGTATTAGAAGGGCTGACCGTTCAAGACTTACAAGAAGTAGCGAAATTATTATTATCAGAAGAAAAAATGAGTGTTTGTCAAGTTTTACCGAAAAAATAAAATTTAAAAGATACCCTCATCTTATTATTGAAAAATTGTAAGATGAGGGTATTATTTAGTTGTGTGAAAGTTGAACTTGTAGAGATAAGAGAGGGAATTTATGAAAAAGTATGCACTAGTAACTGGAGGGAGCGGAGGAATTGGCTCTGCTATTTCAAAACAATTAATTCAGGATGGATATACAGTATATGTTCATTACAATAGCAATAAAAAGAAGGTAACAGAGTTACAAAAGGAATGGGAGGAAGTAATCCCTGTAAAAGCGAATTTAGCCTCTAGTGATGGGGCAGAGCAATTGTGGGAACAAATTGAACATCCTATTGATGTTATCGTATACGCAGCTGGGAAGAGTATCTTTGGACTTGTAACAGATGTAACGAACGAGGAATTGGATTATATGGTGGAACTGCAAGTGAAAAGTGTCTATAAGCTACTATCAATGGCACTTCCGTCAATGATTGGACGAAGAGATGGCAATATTGTAATTGTTTCGTCTATATGGGGGCAAATAGGTGCTTCTTGTGAAGTGCTATATTCCATGGTAAAGGGAGCCCAAAATTCATACGTAAAAGCTTTAGCGAAAGAGGTTTCTTTAAGTGGATTACGTGTAAATGCAGTAGCACCAGGTGCAATTGAAACAGAAATGTTAAGTGCTTTTTCTGAAGAGGATAAAATTGGAATTGCTGAGGACATACCATTAGGTAGAATCGGTTTACCAGAAGAAGTAGCAAAAACAGTGTCATTCCTTGCATCATCAGGGTCATCTTACATAACTGGGCAAATTATCGGAGTGAATGGCGGTTGGCATTGCTAAAAAATTCTTACATAAAAAATGAGAAATTGTACAAATTAAGCATGATTTTATTACTCAATAGTGAGGTGCTTAATTATGTCAGTATTAGAAAATTTCGATCAGTGGAAGAGTTTCTTAGGAGACCGTTTAGAGCAAGCGCAAGGAAAAGGTTTAGATGGTGGCGCGGTATCAGATATGGCATTCCGTGTTGGTGATTACCTTGCTAATGAAGTAGAAGGACGTAATGACCAAGAAAAATTATTAGCCGAGCTTTGGAAAGTTGCTGATGAACAAGAGCAACACACAATCGCAAATTTAATGGTTAAGTTTGTGCAACATAAGTAAAAGTAGAGAGGAGATTCTCCTCTCTACTTTTTTTGTATAATAATTACGCGGGTTAGATTATACATTTAGCTTCCCTATTAAGGTGAAATCATATAATATAGTACGTAGGTGTAAAGTAAGCAAGGGGAGTGATCTTGGATGATTGAATGGTATTTTGAATATGAAATACATAAAAACCGACCTGGCTTGCTTGGTGACGTTTCTTCGTTAATCGGTATGCTCGGCATTAATATTGTCACAATTAATGGTGTGGATAATGCAAGGCGTGGTTTACTCCTTATGTGTGATAATCAAGAGCAAATCTCTAGACTTGAATCAATTTTAAATACGATGGATAACATAACGGTAACGAAATATCGTCCGCCAAAGCTAAGAGATAAGCTAGCGGTTAGACATGGTAGGTATATACAACGAGATGCAGATGATAAGAAAACATTTCGATTTGTACGTGATGAATTAGGCTTACTTGTTGACTTTATGGCGGAGATAATGAAAAAAGAAGGCCATAAACTAATTGGGATACGAGGAATGCCTCGTGTTGGAAAAACAGAATCCATTGTTGCTGCAAGTGTTTGTGCAAATAAAAGATGGTTGTTTGTATCATCTACTCTTATTAAGCAAACTGTTCGTAGTCAATTGATTGAAGATGAGTATAGCGACGACAATATTTTCATCCTAGATGGAATTGTGTCAACAAAGCGTGCAAATGAAAGACATTGGCAGCTTGTTCGTGAAATTATGAGATTGCCTGCAACAAAAGTTGTGGAGCATCCTGATGTATTTGTGAGTCAGTCAGAATATACATTGGATGATTTTGATTATATTATCGAGTTACGTAACGATTATGATGAAGAAATTCAATATAATTTAGTAGATGAAATTGAGCAAGGTACGCAAAATAATTTCTCTATGTTCGACTTTTAAAGAAATATTGAGGTGTTAGTAGTGACAGAATTAGGACAAAAGCTGAAAGAAGCAAGAGAAGCGAAAGGCTTGTCTATCGATCAGCTGCATGAGATTACAAAAATTCAAAAACGTCATTTAGTAGCGATTGAAGAAGGCAATTATGATGTATTGCCGGGAGCTTTTTATGCGCGTGCATTCATTAAACAATATGCAGATGCTGTTGGATTAAATGGAGAGGAACTGCTTGTAGAATATCAGAGTACGATACCACAATCTGAAAAGCGTGAAGTCCCACAAGTATCAACTGGACAAAAAACACAAGAAACAATGCAAAAATCTTCATCATGGCCAATTGCAGATCATATGCCGAAAATCTTAGTTGCGCTGTTAGTAATCGCATGTGGAGTGGTAATTTGGTTTGTGTTTCAAGCGTTAACTGGAAAAAATGATGAGAAAGTTCCAAGTGCTCAAAGTGAGAAAATTGAAGTTAAAAAAGCGGAAAACTCTCCGTTAGATACGAAGAAAGAAGAAGCGAAAGCGGAAGAACCAAAGAAAGAAGAACCGAAAAAAGAAGAGCCAAAGAAAGAGGAACAACCAACACAACCAACGGGACAACAAGAAGTGAAAGTAGTTGGAACAAGTGGTAATGTATCTACTTTGGAAATTCATAATAATAAAACGTTAGAGCTGGAAATTATAACAAAAGATGCAAGTTATGTAGGTATTAAAAATGAGGCAGGAAATGATATCTTTAGCGGTATTATACAGGCGGGCCAGACCCAAAAATATGATTTATCAACAGCGAAAGAGGTAAACCTTAATATAGGAAGTGCACCGAATGTTGAATTTAAATTGAATGGCCAAGTCGTTACATTCCCATTGAATCCAGAAGAGAATTATCACCAAAAATTCTTGATTAAAAATCTAGGGATAGAGCAACCTGCACAATAACAGTCATCGCTTCGATGACTTTTTTCAATGAACAAATGTTTTTGATATGATGGAGGAATAGCTGTGAATTTACCAAATAAAATTACAATATCTAGAATCTTCTTAATTCCAATTTTTATGGTAATTATGTTAGCGCCTTTTAATTGGGGTTCATACACAATTGGTAATGTTGATTTACCAATTCAACATTTAGTAGGAGCACTTATCTTTATTGTTGCTTCAGCTACAGATTGGATCGATGGACATTACGCAAGAAAGTATAATCTTGTAACGAATTTAGGGAAATTTCTTGACCCGTTAGCGGATAAATTACTTGTTTCAGCGGCACTTATTACGTTAGTAGAGATGCAATATGTACCTGCTTGGATTGTTATTGTAATTATAAGCCGTGAGTTTGCAGTAACAGGTTTACGCCTTGTACTTGCTGGAACAGGAGAAGTAGTTGCAGCAAATCAGCTAGGGAAAATTAAGACTTGGACACAAATTATCGCGATTGCAGCATATTTATTACACGATGTACCTTTAAATTTAATCCATATTCCGGTTGCTGATATTTTTATATGGATTGCATTATTCTTTACTGTTATTTCAGGATGGGATTATTTCTGGAAAAATAGAGCTGCTTTTGTAAACTCAAAATAGAAGTTTATGGGGGAATTGGGATGAATGCTGAGATTATTGCGGTTGGAACTGAATTATTACTTGGACAAATTGCAAATACAAATGCCCAGTTTTTATCTGAAAAGTTAGCTTCAATCGGAATTAACGTGTACTACCATACTGTAGTTGGGGATAATAACAAACGATTACAGCAGGCGATTGAAGTTGCGGAAGAACGTGCGGACATGCTTATTTTTACAGGTGGATTAGGCCCGACAAAAGATGATTTGACGAAGGAAACAATTGCGTCTAGCTTAGGAGAAGAGCTTGTATATGATGAAAAGGCATTAGCATCAATAAGCGATTATTTTAAGCGTACAGGTCGTGAGTTCACTGAAAATAATAAAAAGCAGGCACTTGTTTTGAATGGAGCAAATGTATTTGCCAATGATCACGGTATGGCGCCTGGTATGGGGTTAAATAAGAACGGAAAAGTTTATATTTTGTTACCAGGACCACCGAAAGAAATGAAGCCGATGTATGTAAGTTATGTAGAGCCTTTTTTACGTAACTTTACAACGGGAGAAAACATTTATTCTCGTGTGCTTCGCTTCTTCGGGATTGGGGAATCTCAATTAGAGGTGAAAGTTCAAGATTTAATTGATGGACAAACGAACCCGACAATCGCCCCACTCGCAAATGATGGAGAAGTGACATTACGTTTAACTGCAAAGCATCAAAATGCTGAGGAAGCGGAGAAACTCATTCAGCGTATAGAAGATTTGATTTTAGAAAGAGTAGGAGAATTTTTCTACGGATATGACCAAGAATTTCTGCATTATAAGGCAATAGAGTTATTGAAGAAAAAAGAATTAACTTTAGCTTGTGCGGAAAGTTTAACAGGTGGTCTTTTCGGAAATCAAGTAACAGAAATTTCGGGTGTATCTTCCGTATTTAAAGGCGGTGTCATTTGTTATCATAATGATGTGAAGCAGCATGTTTTGCATGTGCCTGAAGAAATATTGCATACGGATGGTGCAGTTAGTAAAGAATGTGCTCGTTATCTTGCTGAAAATGTTAAAGAATTATTAAAAGCGGATATCGGAATTAGTTTCACTGGGGTAGCAGGACCAGATGCTTCAGAACATAAAGAGCCGGGAACAGTATTTGTTGGATTGGCGATTAAGGATGAACAAACTGTAGTCTTTTCTCTTAATTTAAGCGGAAGTCGTCAACAAATTAGGGAACGCTCAGCAAAATATGGATTTTATCATTTGTATAAAAAGCTAGAAGAGATATAAGTCTCTTTTAGCTTTTTTTTAATGGTTAAATGCAGTTTTATTTAATGGAAAATAAAAAAATCGAATAAATGTTCGATTTTTGTTGGCAAATTGAATTGAAAATAGGTATAATAAGATTAGCAATTCAGTTAAGGAGGAATTTTGAATGAGTGATCGTCAAGCGGCATTAGATATGGCGTTAAAACAAATAGAGAAGCAATTCGGTAAAGGTTCAATTATGAAATTAGGAGAACAAGCGGAGCGTAGAGTTTCTACAATTTCAAGTGGTTCTTTAGCACTTGATGTGGCACTAGGGGTAGGCGGATACCCACGTGGCCGTATTATTGAAATTTACGGACCTGAAAGTTCAGGTAAAACAACAGTTTCATTACACGCAATCGCTGAAGTACAGCGTCAAGGTGGACAAGCAGCGTTCATTGATGCGGAGCATGCGATGGATCCTGTATATGCACAAAAATTAGGCGTTAACATAGATGAATTACTATTATCACAACCTGATACAGGGGAGCAAGGTTTAGAAATCGCAGAAGCACTTGTACGAAGTGGTGCGGTTGATATTATTGTAATTGACTCTGTAGCAGCTCTTGTACCGAAAGCTGAGATTGAAGGAGACATGGGTGACTCACACGTAGGTTTACAAGCTCGTTTAATGTCTCAAGCACTTCGTAAACTTTCAGGTGCAATTAATAAATCAAAAACAATCGCAATCTTTATTAACCAAATTCGTGAAAAAGTTGGGGTTATGTTTGGAAATCAACTACAAGTTGCTTAATCAGTGTGTAGTACTTGAATCTTTATTTGTCTTCCTCATTTAAGTCTTTATAAGGGATTTCTTATAAGGAGAGATTAAAGTGGCAGTGACAATTGGAAATAGAACTTATCGAAAAATAGAACAATGGCAAGTGGATTTTATTGTGAAACATGCGGATAGAAAATTAAAAGATATAGGTAAAGAAATTAATCTTGATGAAAGGCGAGTAGGTGAAATATTAAAGCTACTCGGAATTAAAAGAAACAGACATAGGAAGATTTACTTACCTAAAACCGCAGAAGTTGAACAAGAGTTGAAAAATCCATATTTATCACATGTTGACATTGCCGTTAAGTATGGTGTGTCCGATACATGTGTTGCTAAAAGGAGAAAAGAGCTTAATGTAAAGGTCAGAAAGAAAAATTATGATACTTTACTGGAACAACAGATTGAAGAGATATTGTTAAGCTTAGATTTGGCGTTCATTAAGCAAAAAAGAATCGATAAGTGGTCTATTGATTTCTACTTAGGTAGAAAATATTGTTTAGATGTCCATGGGAAATGGGCACACTCACTCCCGAAAATAAAAGAACGAGATAAAAGAAAACTTTTATTTATGGAAGAGAGCTGTTATAAATATCTTGTTATACATGAAGAAGAGCTAGCAAATAAAGAAAAAGTCTTGCAAAAGATTAAGGAGTTTACCTTGGGTTTCCCTTGCTAGTGATAGCATGTTAAAAAACCTTGTGAACCTTATTGCCTAAGGGTGTAACTATTCATATAGTTGCTAACGGTGAAGCCCACCATTATTTAGGGTAATACCGTGCCAAGCTCCATAGTGATATGGGGAAGGTGTAGAGACTACCGAAAAGGACTTTTAGTTAACTGAGTAGGGTACGGCAGGTGATAGGCTACTGCTGGAAGTGCAAGGCTCTCTGTAAAGAGATGAAGAGATAGTCCGGACTATAGAGATGGAAAATCTATAGATAGTGCCAGAAACAACTCCAGGTGGTCGTGCGTTGAAATTCTATTCAACAGTTCGTCTTGAAGTACGTCGTGCGGAGCAATTAAAGCAAGGTAACGACATCGTTGGTAATAAAACGAAAGTAAAAGTAGTTAAGAATAAAGTAGCACCACCATTCCGTGTTGCTGAAGTTGATATTATGTATGGAGAAGGTATTTCAAGAGAAGGTGAAATCTTAGATATGGCTTCTGAACTTGATATCGTTCAAAAGAGTGGTGCTTGGTACTCTTATAATGAAGAGCGTTTAGGGCAAGGTCGTGAAAATTCGAAGCAATTCTTAAAAGAGAATACGGATTTAAGAGAGGAAATTGCCTTCTTTGTTCGTGATCATCACGGAATTGGTGAAGACTCTGGTGTGGAAGACACGGAAGATTCAAATCTTCAAGATTAAAAAATAAAAGACACGGTCCCGTGTCTTTTATTTTTAATTATTATGAAAGCGTTGTATATCGTTGGAGAGAAAATATTTAATCTGCTTAAAAGGCTATGTATAAAGAGGAATATATGCATGTTTTATATGAATAAACTGGAATTTACTAAGGTTTTCCAGGATAATATGCTGTCTGCTTTTTAAATTCATATATGAATTAGGGCTGAAGGTAAAGAAAGTAAAAGTAGACAACGCTTGACAATGAAAATTGCGATAGATACAATGAGAATGTATATTTTTTCTTATATACGAAACACTCTTCTCAAGAAGAGAAGTAATATTCGGAGTAAGACTTAAATCTTGCCGAAATAATAATATGACATTTTAATTGTGAAATGAAGAAAGTCCCTTAAAAAAGTGGGACGACGGTCTTTGCTGTATGTTGGTATTCAATGTACATGCCGACAGTCTTTTTTCATTCATAGCAAGGGGAGGTGAAATCATGAGTAGTACAGTTTGGATACTCATCTCCATTTTGCTTGCAACAGTCGGTGCAGTTGTTGGCTTTTTTGTTCGAAAGTCTATTGCTGAAGCGAAGATTAATGGTGCAGCTAATGAAGCGAAACGTATTCTAGACGAAGCGAATCGTGAGGCTGAAGCACTTAAGAAAGAAGCGCTTTTAGAAGCAAAGGATGAAATTCATACACTTCGTACAGAAGCTGAATTAGAAATTCGTGACCGTAGAAGCGAATTACAAAAACAAGAAAATCGTTTAATGCAAAAAGAAGAGAACCTTGATCGTAAAGACGAAACGCTCGATAAACGCGAGCTACAGTTAGAAAAGAAAGAGGATTCTCTTGTAGCGAGACAACAACAGATTGAAGAGTTGGAAAGCAAAGTGGGAGAGTTAGTTCAAAAGCAACAAACAGAATTAGAGCGCATTTCCAATCTGACACGCGAACAAGCGAAAGCAATTATTCTTGGTAAAGTAGAAAATGAAGTTTCTCATGAAATTGCCGTAATGGTAAAAGAAAGTGAAGTTCGTGCGAAAGAAGAAGCGGATAAGAAAGCAAAAGAAATCTTATCTCTTGCAATGCAGAGATGTGCAGCTGATCATGTTGCTGAAACAACCGTTTCGGTTGTAAATCTTCCAAATGACGAAATGAAGGGACGTATTATCGGACGTGAAGGTCGAAATATTCGTACGTTAGAAACGTTAACAGGTATTGACCTAATTATTGATGATACACCAGAAGCGGTTATCCTTTCTGGATTCGACCCAATTCGTCGTGAAACAGCTCGTATCGCTCTTGATAAACTAGTACAGGACGGACGTATTCACCCAGCGCGTATTGAAGAGATGGTCGAAAAATCAAGACGTGAAGTGGACGAGTATATTCGCGAAGTCGGAGAGCAAACAACGTTTGAAGTGGGTGTTCACGGATTACATCCAGATTTAATTAAGATTTTAGGTCGTTTAAAATACCGTACAAGTTACGGACAAAACGTCTTAAAACACTCTATGGAAGTTGCATATTTAACTGGACTTATGGCAGCAGAGCTTGGTGAGGATGAAAAACTAGCAAGACGTGCTGGTCTATTACATGATATCGGTAAAGCGATTGATCATGAAGTAGAAGGTAGCCACGTTGAAATTGGTGTCGAACTCGCAACGAAGTATAAAGAGCATCCTGTAGTTATAAATAGTATTGCATCTCACCACGGGGACACAGAACCAACTTCTATCATTGCAGTTTTAGTTGCAGCAGCAGATGCATTATCAGCTGCAAGACCTGGAGCTCGTAGTGAAACGCTTGAGAACTATATTCGTCGTCTTGAAAAGTTAGAAGAGATTTCAGAGTCTTATGAAGGCGTAGAAAAATCTTTCGCAATTCAAGCAGGACGAGAAGTTCGTATTCTGGTAAAACCAGATACAATTGATGATTTAGAAGCTCATCGTTTAGCTCGTGATATTCGAAAACGTATTGAAAATGAACTGGATTATCCAGGACATATTAAAGTAACTGTTATTCGTGAAACACGTGCAGTGGAATACGCAAAATAAAGTGGTGAAACACCACTTTATTTTTTTGTGTTGGAATTGGTTAAAATAAAGGAAATTAGCATACAAGTGAAACAAACTTATAATACATATATTGTAAGGGAATCACTTGAAGCTATAGTAATAAAAAATGTAGTACATAGGAAGGGTAAGACATATGAGAATATTATTTGTTGGGGATGTAGTAGGATCTCCTGGTAGAGGTATGATTCAACAATACGTACCGGCATTAAAGAAGAAATATACACCTACAGTAACCATTATTAATGGAGAAAATGCAGCAGGTGGACGTGGAATTACGGAAAAAATATATCGAAACTTTTTAGAATGCGGGGCACAAGCGGTTACACTTGGAAACCACGCTTGGGATAACCGTGAAGTATTTGAATTTATTGATGATGCAAAATATCTTGCAAGACCAGCTAACTTCCCAGAAGGAACTCCAGGAAAAGGACTTATCTTTGTGAACTGTAATGGAACAGAAGTTGCAGTTATTAACTTACAAGGACGTACATTCCTTCCTCCAATTGATTGCCCATTCCGTAAAGTGGATGAATTAATAAACATTGCAAAAAAACGTACGAATATTATCTTTATTGATTTCCATGCGGAAACTACAAGTGAAAAACAAGCGTTAGGTTGGTATGTTGATGGTCGTGCTACAGCAGTAGTAGGTACACATACACATGTTCCTACAGCAGATAATCGTATTTTACCAAGCGGAACGGCATATATCACAGATGTTGGTATGACAGGGCCCTACGATGGAATTTTAGGTATGGATCGAGAAGCAGTATTGAAGAAGTTTTTAACAAACTTACCAGTACGATTTGAAGTGACAACTGGTAGAACACAATTAAGTGCAGTGCTAGTTGATGTGGATCCTAATACAGGAAAAGCTAAGAAAATTCAACGTATCTTAATTAATGATGATCAACCATTTTTTGAGTAATTTCTAGGTTAAAATTAGAAAAGTTATTATTTTTTAATTTTTTAGAAAAATTACAGAAATTTAGCAGGAATACGCGTCATTCCTCGTGAATATAAGTTAAAGTGAAATAATTGCTAATACTTTTTATAGAAACGAGGAGGAAACGCGGAATGGAAATATTAAAAGTTAAAGCAACGTCGGTCCCTAATTCTGTAGCTGGTGCACTTGCAGGTGTTATTCGCGAACGCGGAACAGCAGAAATTCAAGCCATTGGTGCAGGTGCATTGAACCAAGCGGTAAAGGCAGTAGCAATTGCAAGAGGATTTGTAGCGCCTAGTGGTTTGGACCTGATTTGTATCCCAGCGTTCACAGATATTATGATTGATGGGGAAGAGCGTACAGCAATAAAATTAATTGTAGAACCTCGTTAAGTTTAAACAACCTGTTTGCAGTATGCAAACAGGTTGTTTTTATAATGGAGGAATGGAAATGAAAATTTTTGATGCTCATTGTGATGTACTCTTTCAGTTATGGAGTGCACAGGGGAAAAAGGATTTTAAAAACGATCCGCAATTACATATTACATTGGAACAATTAAAGAAAAGAAAAGGGAGTATACAATGTTTTGCTATATATGTGCCAGAAACGGTGCTATATGAAAAACGATTTGAAGTGGCATTACAAATGGTAGATATTTTTTATAATGAAATTTTATCATTACCGGGTGTGAAGTTTATTCAGACAAAAGATGATATTAACATGTTAAAACAGGACGAGATTGGAGCGCTGTTAACATTAGAAGGTTGCGAAGCCATTGGAAAGGATGCAATGAAATTACGGCTGTTTTATCGATTGGGAGTGCGTTCCTTTGGGCTGACATGGAACTATGCCAATTTATTAGCTGACGGTGCGCTAGAGACGCGTGGAGCGGGTTTAACAACCTTTGGGAAACATATTGTACAAGAACTGAATATGTTACATTTATGGACCGACGTGTCTCACTTGAATGAAAGAAGCTTTTGGGATGTTATAGAAATTGCTAAAAACCCAATTGCATCTCATTCAAATTGCTATAAATTTTGTCAACATCCACGTAATTTAAATGATGAACAAATTAGAGCACTCATAAAGAAAAATAGCGTGATTGGCGTTACTTTTGTACCACAATTTTTAACGAGCGAAAGACAGGCAAATATAACAGATATAGTAAGACATATTGAATATATTTGTTCCTTAGGTGGAGAAAAGAATATAGGCTTTGGTTCAGACTTTGATGGGATTTTGGAGACGGTTGTAGATTTAACTGCATATAGAGAGTATGAAAATGTAGTTAATGAGCTTTACAAACACTATGATGCATCTATGGTCGAACGGTTTTTATACGATAATTTTGTTGAACATATCAGTTTTTGAGTTTTTGTTTTAAAAATTCAGAAAAATTAAAATAAATTCATTTGATATTATTGATTTTTTTAAGACCTAATACTAGAATGAAAAACGAAATAGCTTTATACTAAAGATTCAGGGAAATCAGAAGAGGCATAATTTGCGTCCGTTGTAGTTTATTTGCATAAAAAATGCTAAACTATTACTGTAAAAAAATACACTACAATGAATGCAGCCAAAAGGGGTGTAGGAGATGATTAGTCAACTTTCATGGAAAGTTGGAGGCCAACAAGGTGAAGGAATTGAAAGTACAGGAGAAATCTTCTGTATTGCATTAAACCGATTAGGATATTACCTATACGGTTACCGCCACTTCTCATCACGTATTAAAGGCGGCCATACAAATAATAAAATTCGTGTAAGTACAACAGAAGTACGCGCGATCTCAGATGATTTAGACATTTTAATTGCTTTTGATCAAGAAACAATTGATTTTAATTTCCATGAACTACGTCCGGGTGGGATTGTAGTTGCGGATGCGAAATTTAATCCAACAATACCTGACAACACAGATGTGAATTTATATGTGATACCGTTTACAGACATTGCTTCAGAATTAGGCACATCATTAATGAAAAACATGGTTGCAGTTGGGGCGTCAAGTGCGGTATTAGGATTAGATGAAACAGCTTATTTAGATGTTGTTGAAGAGATCTTTGGTCGTAAAGGAGAGCAAGTCGTTCAAAAAAATATGGACGCAATTAAACGTGGCTCTCAATATATGAAAGAATTGCTAGGTGAGAAAGTAAACATGATGCAGCTTGAAAAAGCTGATGGTCAGAAACGTATGTTTATGATTGGAAACGATGCAATCGCATTTGGTGCGGTAGCTGGTGGTGCTCGTTTTATGTCAGCATATCCAATCACGCCTGCATCTGAAATTATGGAATACTTAATTAAAAAATTGCCGAAAGTTGGCGGAACAGTAATCCAAACTGAGGATGAAATCGCAGCTTGTACAATGGCAATCGGTGCAAACTATGCTGGTGTTCGTACATTAACAGCGTCTGCTGGTCCTGGTCTGTCTTTAATGATGGAAGCGATTGGTTTAGCGGGTATTACAGAAACACCATTAGTAATTGTTGATACACAACGCGGTGGTCCAAGTACGGGATTACCAACGAAACAAGAGCAGTCTGATTTAATGGCGATGATTTACGGTACGCATGGTGAGATTCCAAAAATCGTAATGGCACCAAGTACAGTTGAAGAAGCTTTCTATGATATTGTAGAAGCGTTTAACTTAGCTGAAGAATATCAAGTTCCTGTTATCTTCTTAACAGATTTACAGCTTTCTTTAGGGAAACAAACTG
This sequence comes from Bacillus luti, assembly GCF_001884105.1. Taxonomy (GTDB): domain Bacteria; phylum Bacillota; class Bacilli; order Bacillales; family Bacillaceae_G; genus Bacillus_A; species Bacillus_A luti. The sequence continues at coordinate 197,921 of NZ_MACI01000095.1, forward strand.
TAGAACCACTTAAGTTAGATAAAGTGGAAATTCGCCGTGGTAAGCTTGATTTAGACATAGAAATACCAGAACGTGAGAATAAAGCATACTTCAAGCGTTATGAAGTAACAGAAGATGGCGTTTCACCACGTGTTCTACCTGGTATGAAAAATGGTATTCACCATGTTACAGGTGTAGAACATGATGAAATGGGTAAACCTTCTGAATCCGCAATAAACCGTAAAGATCAAATGGACAAACGTTTCCGTAAAATGGATAACTTGAAGTTTAATACCCCTGTTTATAAAAATGTTAAGCATGACGAAGCAGACGTATTGCTTGTTGGATTTAATTCAACTCGTGGTGCGATCGAAGAGGCAATGGAGCGTTTAGAACAAGAGGGTATGAAAGTAAACCATGCTCATGTGCGTTTAATTCACCCGTTCCCTACAGCTGAAATCGATCCACTTGTGAAAAATGCGAAGCGCGTTGTAGTTGTAGAAAACAATGCAACAGGTCAGCTTGCTAACATTATGAAAATGAATCTTGGTAATGGTGAGAAAATTTCTAGTCTTTTAAAATATGATGGAAACCCATTCTTGCCAAAAGAGATTTACAACGAATGCAAAAAAGGGGTTGTACTAAATGGCAACATTTAAGGACTTTCGTAACAGTGTAAAACCAAATTGGTGCCCAGGTTGCGGAGACTTCTCGGTGCAAGCTGCAATTCAACGTGCGGCAGCTAACGTTGGCTTAAACCCAGATGAACTTGCTGTTATTTCTGGTATCGGCTGTTCAGGTCGTATTTCAGGTTATATTAATTCATATGGTTTGCATAGTATTCATGGTCGTGCCCTTCCAATTGCACAAGGTGTGAAAATGGCAAATCGTGATTTAACAGTTATCGCATCAGGTGGTGACGGTGATGGATTTGCAATCGGTATGGGACATACAATCCATTCTATTCGTCGTAATATCGACATTACGTACATCGTAATGGATAACCAAATTTACGGATTAACAAAAGGTCAAACTTCACCACGTAGTGAAGCTGGATTTAAAACGAAAAGTACACCACAAGGTTCAATTGAACCGTCACTAAATGTTATGGAAATGGCTTTAACGGCTGGTGCAACATTTGTGGCGCAAAGTTTTTCAAGTGATTTAAAAGAATTAACACAAATTATTGAAGCTGGTATTAACCATAAAGGATTTTCATTAATTAACGTATTCAGCCCATGTGTTACTTACAATAAAGTAAATACTTACGATTGGTTTAAAGAAAATTTAACAAAACTAAGTACAGTAGAGGGATATGATCCGTCTAATCGCATGATGGCAATGCAAACGTTAATGGAAAATAACGGATTAGTAACAGGTTTAATTTATCAAAATACAGCGCAACCTTCATACCAAGAACTTGTAAAAGGCTATAGTGAAGAGCCTTTAGTGAAATCTGATTTAAATATGGATCAGAAAATGTTTGATGAACTTGTTGCTGAATTTATGTAATGTAAGAAGAGCAGGTTGCCATTTGGCAACCTTTTTTAATGAGGAAAAATATAAGGTAGTTATATTTACTTAGAAAATTCAGAATGGTAAAATAATATATAAATCGTTGTATGAAAATTGCATGTTCATTAACTAGGAAATGTAATAATAGGATAAGCCTTCTTCTTTGTAAAAATTGGCGAAACGCTTCATACTATGGTAATGTTTATAGGGATAAAGCAATATGCTTTTGGGTAGGACAAAAGAAATACAAAAAGGGAATGTCTATTTGTGTGGGGAAGACTTCATTCTTACGGATGATTAGATTGATTACTCAAGTTTCAAAGGACAAGTTATCTCTCAAGCTATCTAACCATTTTTGAGGTGGGTCTAGGCGCATTAAAATGGACTATAGAGTGTGTATAGTTAAGGGTGAAAGGAGATTACCGATGAACGAGCAACAACGATTAGCAAGTCAACAAGCAAATTCCTCTACGAAAAAAGAAGAGAAAGATTATAGCGAATACTTTGAAAATGTATACCAACCACCATCCTTAAAAGATGCGAAAAAGCGAGGGAAAGAAGAAGTTAAAATTGAACGGGATTTTGGCTTACCTGAAGAGTTTCGCAATTTTGGTACAGGGAGAAAGTTCTATATTCGTACATATGGTTGTCAAATGAATGAGCATGATACTGAAGTAATGGCTGGTATTTTCACTGCACTTGGATATGAGCCAACCTTTTCAACTGAGGATGCAGATGTAGTATTATTAAATACTTGTGCCATTCGTGAAAATGCTGAAAATAAAGTGTTCGGTGAACTAGGTCATTTAAAATCACTAAAACGAAGAAATCCGGACCTTTTAATTGGTGTATGTGGTTGTATGTCTCAAGAGGAATCTGTTGTAAATAAAATTATGCAAAAAAATCAGCATGTAGATATGGTGTTTGGAACGCATAATATTCATAGATTACCGTACATTCTAAAAGATGCAATGTTCTCGAAGGAAACGGTAGTTGAAGTTTGGTCAAAAGAAGGGGACGTAATTGAAAACCTTCCGAAAGTACGCCGTGGTGATATTAAAGCTTGGGTAAATATTATGTATGGCTGTGATAAGTTCTGTACATATTGTATCGTACCGTATACACGTGGAAAAGAGCGAAGCAGGCGTCCAGAAGACATTATCCAAGAAATTCGTCATTTAGCTGCGAATGGTTATAAAGAAATTACGTTACTTGGACAGAACGTAAATGCATATGGTAAAGACTTTGAAGATATAGAATACGGTCTAGGCGATTTAATGGACGAACTCCGTAAAGTTGATATAGCTCGTATTCGTTTTACAACGAGCCATCCACGCGATTTCGATGATCACTTAATTGAAGTGCTTGGAAAAGGTGGAAACTTAGTAGAACATATTCACTTACCGGTTCAATCTGGAAGTACAGATATGTTAAAAATTATGGCGCGTAAATATTCACGTGAGCATTATTTAGAGCTTGTAAGAAAAATTAAAGAAGCAATTCCAAATGCGGTATTAACAACTGATATTATCGTCGGTTTCCCAAATGAAACTGATGAGCAATTTGAAGAAACGATGTCGCTATATCGTGAAGTAGGATTTGATACTGCCTTTACCTTTATTTATTCACCGCGCGAAGGTACACCAGCTGCGAAAATGAAAGATAACGTACCGATGGAAGTGAAGAAAGAACGTCTTCAACGCTTAAATGCATTAGTAAATAAATTGGCAATTGAAAAGAACAATCGTTATAAAGGGCAAATTGTAGAAGTGTTAGTTGATGGGGAAAGTAAAAATAACGCGGAAGTACTTGCAGGTTATACTCGTACTAATAAACTTGTAAACTTCGTCGCTTCAAAATCTTTAATTGGTCAGCTTGTGAAAGTAAAAGTAACGGATGCAAAAACTTGGTCTCTTAACGGAGAATTAGTTGAAGAGCCGATTGAGGTGGAATAATAGATGAAAGTATATTCGAAAGATGAAATTGTTGAGCAAGCGAAAGAATTAGCAAAAATGATTTCTGAAACAGAAGAAGTTGATTTCTTTAAGAAAGCAGAGGCGCAAATTCATAAAAATGAAAATGTAAAGCGTGCAATTGATGAAATTAAAGCACTGCAAAAACAAGCAGTAAACTTGCAACATTACGGGAAATGGGAAGCTTTGAAAAAAGTAGAAGCTGAAATTGATGCCCTGCAAGATAAGTTAGATAGTATCCCAGTCGTACAAGAATTTAAATCTTCACAAACATACGTAAATGACTTACTACAGCTAGTTGCAAGTACGATTTCTAACAACGTAACAGATGAAATATTAATTTCAACTAATGGCGATGTATTGAAGGGTGAAACGGGCGCAGCGGTAGAAAGTAAAAAAGGAAATTGTGGTTGTTAAAGAGATGTCGAATTGACATCTCTTTTTTTAGTGGATTAAACGTAAGTTCTTCTCGAAAAAAGAATGACACATTCCGCTATTGTCACGCATATGATTAAGTGAATAGTGATTGAGGAGGGTTACGAATGTCCGAATTTAGAGAGATTATTACAAAAGCAGTGGTTGGAAAAGGACGTAAGTATACAAAGTCAACGCATACATGTGAATCGAATAATGAGCCAACAAGTATTTTAGGGTGCTGGGTAATTAACCACTCGTATGAAGCAAGAAAGAACGGAAAGCATGTGGAAATTGAAGGTTTCTATGATGTGAACACTTGGTATTCATTTGATGGCAATACAAAGACAGAAGTTGTAACAGAACGTGTGAACTACACGGATGAAGTAAGCATTGGCTATCGTGATAAAAACTTTTCTGGTGATGATTTAGAAATTATCGCTCGTGTTATTCAGCCGCCAAATTGTTTAGAAGCTCTTGTGTCACCAAACGGTAATAAAATTGTTGTAACTGTAGAACGTGAATTTGTAACAGAAGTAGTTGGCGAAACGAAAATTTGTGTAAGTGTAAATCCTGAAGGTTGTGTAGAATCAGACGAAGATTTCCAAATCGATGATGATGAGTTTGAAGAGTTAGACCCGAACTTTATCGTTGATGCAGAAGAAGAGTAATAGAAAGCTAGGGAGAAGTTCTTCCTAGCTTTTTACTTTACATAAGTGGTGCTTGAATGAACATGATTCCTTATGAAATGTGCTATAATGAAGAAAGACTCCTGAAATAGGAGATAAGAGTGTCCGTGAAATGTGACATATATGAAAATAGATTATTATGTAAGAATTATGGAGGAAAAGTATGACGCAATATACGCCTATGATACAGCAATATTTAAAGGTTAAGGCAGACTATCAAGATGCCTTTTTATTTTTCCGCTTAGGTGATTTTTATGAAATGTTCTTTGAAGATGCGGTTAAAGCAGCTCATGAACTTGAAATTACATTAACGAGCCGAGATGGTGGCAGTAGTGATCGTATACCGATGTGCGGTGTACCGCATCATGCAGCTAAAAATTATATTGAACAACTTGTTGAAAAAGGATATAAAGTAGCTGTTTGTGAGCAAGTGGAAGATCCAAAAACAGCTAAAGGTGTAGTGCGCCGTGAAGTAGTACAACTAATTACGCCAGGAACGATGATGGAAGGGCGTACGATTGATGAGAAAGAAAATAACTTCCTAGCAGCATTAACACATTTTGAAGATGGATCGTATGCTTTAGCTTGTAATGATTTAACGACTGGACAAAATACAGTAACGTTGTTAACAGGTTCAGTAGAAGATATTTTATTAGAAGTGTATGCAACTGGTTCGAAAGAAATTGTTGTAGATTCTTCCTTTTCTAAAGATGAACTAAAAAAGTTAACTGAAACATTAAAAATGACGATTTCGTATGAAGATGCAACAACTATTCCGGAAGGATTAGAACATCTTGTGAAAAATGTTTCACAAGCAAAGTTAATTAAAGCAATTGGACGCTTATTTAACTATGTAATAAGAACACAAAAACGTTCGTTAGATCACTTGCAACCAGTAGAAATTTATTATACGAATCAATTTATGAAAATTGATGTGCATTCAAAGCGAAATTTAGAGCTGACAGAAACACTTCGAACGAAAGAAAAAACAGGATCATTATTATGGCTATTAGATAAAACAAAAACAGCTATGGGTGGTCGTATGTTAAAACAGTGGATGGAACGTCCACTTATTCAGAAAGAAAAAGTTGAAGAGCGTTTAGAAATGGTTGAGACATTTGTAAATGATTACTTCTTACGTGAAGATTTAAAAGAAAAACTAAAAGAAGTATATGATTTAGAACGTTTAGCAGGGAAAGTTGCATTTGGTAATGTGAATGCACGGGACTTATTACAGTTAAGACGATCTTTACTTCAAGTACCAGCTATTTTAGAAGCGATTAGTTTGTTAGATAATGCTTATGCAGCAAGGTTAATTCAAGGAGCGGATCCATGTGAGAGCTTAACTGAATTACTAGGAAGAAGTATTCAAGAAAACCCACCGCTTTCTATTAAAGATGGAGATATTATTAAAGACGGTTATAATGACAAGCTTGATCAATATCGTTACGTTAGTAAAAACGGAAAAACGTGGATCGCTGAGCTTGAAAAACGAGAGCGTGATATTACAGGAGTTAAATCGTTAAAAATCGGGTACAACCGTATTTTCGGCTACTACATTGAAGTGACGAAGGCGAATCTTGCAGCACTTCCAGAAGGCCGCTACGAACGCAAACAAACGCTTGCTAATGCGGAACGTTTCATTACAGATGAACTGAAAGAAAAAGAAACGTTAATCTTAGAAGCAGAAGAAAAAATTGTACAACTAGAATACGATTTATTTACAGCGCTTCGTGAAGAAGTAAAAGTCTTCATTCCGAAATTACAGCATTTAGCGAAAGTAATTAGTGAATTAGATGTACTGCAAAGTTTTGCGACAGTTAGTGAAGAAGAACAGTTTGTAAAACCTGTACTAACAACGAAGCGTGAAATCTTTATTAAAGATGGTCGTCATCCTGTCGTTGAAAAAGTATTGAACGGGAAATTGTATGTACCGAATGATTGTATTATGCCAGAGAAGATGGATGTCTTTTTAATTACAGGACCGAACATGTCTGGTAAAAGTACGTATATGAGACAATTAGCACTTGTAACGGTTATGTCGCAAATCGGTTGTTTCGTACCAGCAACAGAAGCAGTATTACCTGTATTTGATCAAATCTTTACGAGAATTGGTGCAGCGGATGATTTAATATCAGGACAAAGTACATTTATGGTCGAAATGTTAGAAGCAAAAAATGCAATTGCAAATGCATCAGAAAGAAGTTTAATTTTATTCGATGAAATTGGACGCGGTACATCTACGTATGATGGTATGGCACTTGCACAAGCAATCATTGAACATATTCATGACCAAATTGGTGCGAAAACGTTATTCTCTACGCATTATCATGAATTGACGGTGCTAGAAGAAAGTCTAGATCAACTGAAGAATGTACACGTTTCAGCAATTGAGGAGAACGGAAAAGTAGTATTCCTTCATAAAATTCAAGATGGAGCAGCTGATAAAAGTTACGGAATTCATGTTGCACAACTTGCGGAGCTTCCAGATAGTTTAATCGCTCGTGCGAAAGAAGTGTTAGCACAACTAGAAGGACAGGAAGAAATTATTATTCCAAAGCGTGTAGAAGTGACAGTACAAGAAGTTGCTCCAGAACCTGTAGTTGTAAAAGAAGAGCCAGTAGAAGTACAAAGGGCGAAAGTAGAGACTGAAGAAGAATCACAATTATCATTCTTTGGTGGAGAACAGTCTTCGAAAAAACAAGACAAGCCAGTTCTAGATGCAAAAGAAACGGCAGTACTTGCACAAATTAAAAAAATTGATTTACTTGATATGACACCTTTAGAAGCGATGAACGAACTGTATCGCTTACAGAAAAAGTTAAAGAAAGGATGAGTAAGTAGATGGGGAAAATTCGCAAACTCGATGACCAACTCTCTAACTTAATTGCGGCAGGGGAAGTAGTAGAGCGCCCTGCTTCAGTCGTAAAAGAACTTGTGGAAAATTCTATCGATGCGAATAGTACATCTATTGAAATCCACTTAGAAGAAGCTGGTTTATCAAAAATTCGCATCATTGATAATGGAGATGGCATTGCAGAAGAAGATTGTATTGTCGCCTTTGAACGACATGCAACGAGCAAAATTAAAGATGAGAACGATCTGTTTCGCATTAGAACACTCGGTTTCCGTGGTGAGGCATTGCCGAGTATTGCCTCAGTTAGTGAATTAGAATTAATCACTAGCACAGGTGATGCGCCTGGTACGCACCTTATGATTAAAGGTGGAGACATTATAAAGCAGGAGAAAACAGCGAGCCGAAAAGGAACAGATATTACAGTACAAAACTTATTCTTTAATACACCAGCGCGTCTTAAATATATGAAAACCATTCATACAGAGCTTGGGAATATTACAGATATCGTGTATCGTATCGCAATGTCACACCCAGAAGTATCGTTAAAGCTGTTTCATAATGAAAAGAAATTGCTTCACACATCAGGAAATGGTGATGTAAGACAAGTACTTGCATCGATTTACAGCATTCAAGTTGCGAAGAAGCTTATTCCAATTGAAGCTGAATCTTTAGATTTCACAATTAAAGGTTATGTAACATTACCAGAAGTAACGAGAGCATCTCGAAATTATATGTCAACGATCGTAAATGGTCGTTACGTTCGAAATTTCGTATTAATGAAAGCCGTTCAGCAAGGATACCATACATTATTGCCAGTCGGACGATATCCAATCGGCTTCTTATCGATTGAAATGGATCCAATGCTAGTTGACGTTAACGTGCATCCAGCGAAATTAGAAGTTCGTTTTAGTAAAGAACAAGAATTACTAAAGCTGATCGAAGAAACTTTGCAAGCAGCATTCAAAAAAATACAGCTCATTCCAGATGCAGGTGTAACAACGAAGAAAAAAGAAAAAGATGAAAGTGTGCAAGAACAATTCCAGTTTGAGCATACGAAGCCGAAAGAACCATCTATGCCAAACATCGTTTTACCGACTGGCATGGATGAAAAACAAGAAGAACCACTGGCTGTGAAACAGCCAGCACAACTGTGGCAACCGCCGAAGCAAGAATGGCAACCACCACAGTCGCTCGTAAGAGAAGAACAAAGTTGGCAGCCATCTACTAAACCTATAATTCAAGAACCGATTCGAGAAGAGAAATCATGGAGCAGTAACGATGAAGACTTTGAGTTAGAGGAATTAGAAGAAGAAGTTCAGGAAATAAAAGAGATTGAAATGAACGGTAATGATTTACCACCGCTTTATCCAATTGGACAAATGCATGGAACATATATTTTCGCTCAAAATGATAAAGGCTTATATATGATTGACCAGCATGCCGCGCAGGAACGTATTAATTATGAATACTTCCGTGATAAAGTAGGAAGGGTAGCACAAGAAGTACAAGAACTACTTGTACCATACCGTATTGACTTATCGCTTACTGAATTTTTACGTGTCGAAGAGCAGCTAGAAGAACTGAAAAAAGTTGGACTATTCTTGGAGCAATTCGGCCATCAATCCTTTATCGTTCGCTCGCATCCAACGTGGTTCCCGAAAGGACAAGAAACAGAAATTATCGACGAAATGATGGAACAAGTCGTTAAACTAAAAAAGGTTGATATTAAAAAACTGCGTGAAGAAGCTGCTATCATGATGAGCTGTAAAGCTTCCATTAAAGCAAATCAGTATTTAACGAACGATCAAATATTTGCTTTACTTGAGGAACTTCGTACAACAACAAACCCATACACATGCCCGCACGGAAGGCCGATTCTTGTACATCATTCTACTTATGAGTTGGAGAAGATGTTTAAGAGGGTTATGTAGAGATAATGTATTGAGTTCAAAATAAAGTACTTAAAAGATGTTTTCGGTATAATACCGAAAACATCTTTTTTGTTTCCATTGTTGTTTTAGAATAAAGCTTGTTCAAATGAATGCAAATAACCTTGAGAAACAAACAAAAAGAAAAAACGTGTTTTGAAAAAAGATTGATCAAAACACGCCCTTAATGGTTTCCATTGGTCATTTTTTTATAAGAAGTTGGATTATTTCCTACCTATATTGCTCAACAATCCTGCCTTGTAGCTAAATAAGAAAACCTTTTATTCAAATACAACCATTTCTCCGACATCTATAAATCCAAATCGCTTATAAATATTTTTTCCGGCATCTGAAGCTTGTAATACAACTGGCTTTTGTTTATCCATTGTTTGATTTAGAAGAAACTGAAACATTTCACTGCCAATTCCTTTACCTCTAAATGCTTCTTTTGTCATCACATCATAAATACCATAACTATTTTTGCTTTCTATTAATAAACCAGTAGTTACAGGCATTTCATCTATGCATCCAATAAACATTTGAACTTCTGAACCTAATTTCATTTGTGAAAACTTATTAAAATAATTTTCTAATGCATCTTTTTCGGGTGTACCTTCAAATAGGCTCATAAATACTCCGCTATATTTCAAAAGTTCTTCATTATTTTTTACATTAGTAATTATAAGCTGATTGGAAATCCTTTGCCCAACATTAAGCGTATTTTCAAGTTTCATCATTACATTACGTTCTGCTTCTTTTTGGTCATATTCTTGCATAAGTTTTGTCCAGTCCTCAGTTAAATACTGAGCATCAATCCAAATGCTAAAGGGATATTTTTTATCAAAAAAATTATCGATACCATGTTTAATCTTAACTGCATTTTTGATATTTGGAGATTTCGGTAATACTACATTGAACGTATCAGTAGGAATTTCTGTATTTGCTATGACGAAATCTTCTTCTTGTGTAAATTCTCCGCTAACTGCATGAGTAAATACTTTTAATTTTTCTTCCAAATTGTTTATTACTAATTGTTGATTTGTAATCATACTTTTTCACCTTTCAATTTAATGTAGCGCGATTTTTTAATTATAAGTTGACTTAAACACTAAATATACAGTGTTCACAGTATGTACATCCTCCCATAATATTCAGAAAGCATTGGGTGATTTGTTTTCTTTTCCCAATAATCTGGTCCGTTTGTTACACAAGTAGGAAACGAAATGCTCTTAAACTGACAAGTCGATTCAATCAAAGGAAAGTAGTTAAGGTAATTTTTCCTCGACAACAGTTAATATGTAGAGTTAATTGTTAAACGGAAATATGGCGGAGTGATTTTGTAGTTTATTTAAATTTGAGTGTATCACCCTTAAGGTTGTAAGTAGTTCTAGACTAAGATAACTTTCATTTATCTATGTATAAAAAAGCGCCGTATATCAGCACTTTTTAAAGGTACGTAAATTGTATAATAAAGATTGCTACATTACTAAACATATAACTTATGCATGGCCAAATATTGATTCTTATTTGGCTAATTGTTATAAGGATCAATATGATTATTTATTTTTATTATTATTATTAATTTTTTCAGTATATAAAACTTGCTCTTTATAATGCTTTTTAATTGGGAAATTGTGTGTACCTGTGCCGTTCTTGAATTTTTTATCAATGGGGTTTGTTAGGGGAACTGTTGTAGTTTCAGTAAATTCATATGGGTAATTTATTTTAGATTTATCTTCAAACATGAAAGTGCCTCCTTTTAGGATTTCCTGAATTCTTTACTATAACATGATATGCATATAGATTTTTTTTGGACTAGTTATTTATATAGGTTAGAACAAATTAATTACATAACTACTGAAATATTTTAAAGGAAAACAATTGGAGAAATATATGATAATGATTTCTTTTATTTGTTAGGGAAGGGAGTTTTGTATATATATTCGTTATAAATTGTTTTTATAATATGGCTTATATAGGTTTTTATTGATAATATAATGCAGGGGAATTATAGTTTTATCAGGTTATTAGGAACATTTAATGCTGTTTCATAACTGAAAGGGAATTGAAAAAAAACTGAAACTTTTCTCATGAAAATTCAATCTAACTTGAAAAATGAAAGGAAAATGAAATTTTCCAAAAGATATTCTTTGTTAAGATAAAAAGCATATATACAAAAAAGTATTGACATATCTTAAAAGTGTATTTTCAAGATATAGTGGGGGAAAAGATGAGAGTAGAAAAACAATTAATAAAAAAGATGTATTATGAAACGTTCCTAATGGAGAATGAAACAAAAGCACCTCTTGACGTACTTGGAGAAGCGTATGTAAACGAAGAAAAAAATGAGATTTCTGATGGATCTTATATTCGTTTTGCACAAGGTGAATTTTATTATCGCCATCAAGATTTTGAAGCAGCTATTTTTAAATGGGAGAAGGTTGGTAATGAATTAGCGCCATGGGCACAAAAAAATATTGCGGATGCTTATTTCGAACTTAATCAATTATCAGTTGCTGAAAATGTTTATACTTCCATTACTACTGATAATAAAATATTGATGACCGAAATTAGACTACAATTACTTTCTCTTTACATAGAGCAAAATAGTTTTGATTCAGCTTTCGCTGTTATTAAAGAAGCGGTTTCTTTAAATCCGGATTATCCGAATGTCACAAAAATTGCCCGTTCTTTTTATGAGGAGCAGCAAGATTTTGATAGTGCAGTAGAGCTTGCTGTGAATGAGTTAATTCGAACAGAATCTTATCCATGGTTTGAGGTGTTAAAAGGATATATCGATAAAGGATTTACTAAACATATTTCACCAGATTATTTTTATGATGCATTAGTTACATTAAATAATGTAGATCAAGTGCAATTTACGCAAATGGTTTCATCACTTTGGAACAGTTATAAAAATGAACAAAATTATTTATTGTGGCTTAACACAATAAATGAATTTTTCTTACATATTGAAATACATTCGTCCGACATATGGGACAAAATTTCTTCTCTTTATGAAGAAACATACTTTGCATTAATTCAAGGGAAATATATGCTTAGACAATTACATGATATCATTCCAAGTCTTTTAACAAATTGGTTAAAAGTAGTCAATCCATCTTATGCTGTATTTCCATCAGCAGCTGTGTTGGCATGGGATGAAATTTTCCCTTCCAAAATGGATGTAGCAAATATACAACATGCGGAAGACCTACTGTTATATTCTGTTAATCATGTGAATGGTTTAGAGTACAGTCTACATCTTTTTGAATCTATTACAGAGTGGGCACAAAAGCACAATATAGAAATAGGTCACCGATTTAGATGGTTAGTTGACGAACTCGCAGATTTAAGAACAAATCGTATTTTAGTAACGGGAACTTCAGGAAATGGAAAAACTACATTTGTTAACTCTATATTAGGAGAAAATATATTAGAAAACGCTATCTCAAATGTAGTAGTTTTAAAAAATGATGCTCATACAGAAATTAAAGCTATATCAGATTCAGCCATTACAACAACTGAAAATTTCTTTGATTACCATAATATAATGTCGTTACACCACCAAACATATAGAGATAGAGCATGTGTTGAATTTAAATTACCATGCAGATTTTTAAGTGAAAATAAGCTTACATTCGTAGTTACACCTGGCTTTAATAGGAATAACGACACTAGGGATGAGGTATTTGAATATCTAAATTCTGTGGATGAATTATTGTTTGTATTGAATGCGGATTCCCCTTTTACTGATAAGGAACGTGATATTCTATTAAGCATTCAAGAACATACACCAAATTTACAAGTGCATTTCTTATTAAATAAAATCGATAACATTTATAGTGAAGCAGAAGTGAAAAGAGTATTACATGATACGGCAGCAAGAATAAACACATATTTCCCGCATGCGAGGATTTTCCCTTATTCTTCGTTATATACAAATAGCCAACAACTAAATGATTTAACAGAGTTTATTCGTTTTAACTTTAACCATAAAAATATCGATGCAGAACGTACTGAAAAGCTATTGTTCTTCATTCGAAAAACAATTACATATCTTTTGGATAAACGCGTTGAGAAAGAAAATAATCTAGTGGATGCTATTAATTGGAATGAAGATATGCTAGTGAAACTAAACGGTAGCATTAATAACCTTTCTGCATTTGAGAAGGAAAAAATTCATTTCATTACAGAGTCATATCGTACAATGAAAACGGAAATTACGAATGATCTTACTGAAAATATTCCGAAGATATTACAGAGTTGTTCTGATTTAATGAGTGAAGAAAGCGATTTTGGTCACATGGATATGGAACTAAATAAAGCAATGAATGAAAGAGTGCATAAATATTTAGAACAAACTGTATTACCTAATCTTGCTCTTTCTATGCAAAATTGGATTGCAACTTCTAATAATGAGCTCCTTCAAAGTCAATCGTACTTAGAAGAACTTAGTGAAGGACTTAATTCTTTATTTGGAGAAAATCGAATACAGTTAGAATGTGACTTTAAAGTACTTGATGACTGGCGAAGAGATACTGACAGAATGACGACTAGAATACAAATGGATGAAGTAAATATTTTACGTCGATTTACGCCAGCACAATTTTTACTGAAAAGTGCCGGTAAATTATTTGGAGTTCTTCCTAAAAACAAAGCTATGCTATATAACAAATACAAACAGTATGTAGAAAATGAAGATTATACCGAGGTAACGGATTCTATTATGAAGAAATTCTTTTTGCAATTTGAGCTATTTGAAAACACACAAGAGCGGGATATTAATATATTTTTTAGGAATCCATTTAACTCCTTGAAACAAGCTGTAGAAAATACGCAATTAGAAATACAAGAAAAACAAGAGATGTTACATAAAATGAAATCCAATCCTGAAGTATATCATGATTCTATCATGCTCTTTGAATTGAGATTACGTCAATGTGAAGTAATTTTAAATATAGGTGATGATCATACTTATATAGATGTAAGTTTAGAAACAAGCGCAGAGTAAAAGTAAGATATATAAGAGTTTTTATTTGAAATTGCATCATGTGTTATAAGAAAGTAAAAAAAGGAGCAACCATAATGAGTTGCTCCTTTTTATATAAATTATTTTTCAGTCTCTTTAATTTTAGTTTGTACTTCACCAGTTTTAATTTTATTACTTTCTGAGAAACGTAATAAATCGCCTTCAATAATTTTGTCAGACATTCGTAATTCATTTTGTGCGCGGTTAATGAGTGCTTGTGCTTCTTTTTTTGGTAAATCTACAATTTCACCTGTTATGCGGTCATAGAAAGTATTGTTTTTGTATGCATACTTGTCTGTAATAAAGCTACCATCACGTAAAACAACAAAACCGGTATATTCATCTGAAAACATATCATGACCAAAACGAATATCGTTCGTAGTATCAATCCCTAATAAATTTAGAATAGTAGGTTTCATATCGATTTGTCCAGTAGGCTTTGAAATCGTTTGACCTTCTGTTTGTCCAGGGACATGAATATATAAAGGTGTACGTTGTAAATTTAAAGTATCAAATTCTGTTATTTGATCTTTTTCTAAAAACTGTGCCATTGCGCGATTATGCTTTTCAGAAATGCCATAATGATCACCGTATAACACAATAATAGAGTCATCATACATTCCCTCGGCTTTTAAACGCTCAATAAATTTTTTAATTGATTCGTCTAAGTAACGTGCTGTTACGATGTAACGATCAAATACGCCATTACCCGAGTTATATGGTTCAATGAATTTTGTATCTTCATCATACGTAAATGGATAATGGTTCGTTAAAGTAAGGAAACGAGCGTAAAATGGTTGATCAATAGTTTTTAATATATCTACTGATTGATCAAAGTATTCGATATCTTTTAATCCCCAATTTAAATTTGTTTCGGGCGTAATTTTGTAATCAAGTTCATTATAGTAACGATCATAACCGAGAGCAGAGTACATGATATTACGATTCCAAAATGTGGCGTTATTCGCATGGAATACAGAAGTGAAATAACCTTGCTGACGCAGAATTTCTGGAGTTGCAGTATAATCATTGTTACCGTGTGTGAAGAATACAGCTCCTCGATTTAATGGATACAACGACGTATCGATTAAGAATTCAGAATCGGATGTTTTTCCTTGCCCAGTTTGGTGGAAAAAGTTATCAAAGTAATAGCTTTCATTTATGAATTCATTCAAAAATGGTGTAACTTCTTGACCGTTAACTGATGCGCCTATTAAAAAGGTTTGCAGGGATTCAAGGGTGACAACGATTACGTTTTTTCCCTTGGCTGCACCAAACATATTAGGGTTTGGTTCACTTTGGTTTGCCTTTACGTAGTTTTCAGTTTCTTGTAATTTACTGCTATCAGCAAGTGCTTTTTGTGAACCTGCTTTTACTTGCAGTGTTAAATCATATACTTGATGCGTGTATAGTCCTAAATTTTTCACAAGCATGACTCGGTCGAATGATCTCGTTAATAGTTCAGGTCTTTCTTTTTCTGCAAGATGTAGATTTGCAAAAAATATACCAATCGTTAAGAGAAAATATACAAAGCGTACCGAATGAGTTACGCGTCCTGTTTGGAAGACTAATGACTTCTTTTTTAACAAAATAAAGAAGAAAATAATGTCTACGAAAGCGAGTATAATTTTATAGTTCAATATTTCTATAATACTGCCGCCTAATTGGCCAAAGTTTGATGTTTGTCCAAGTACTGGTAACGTAACGAAATCACTATAAAAATCATAGAACATTACATTTCCAACAAGTACGATTGTTAATAAGAAGTTAATACATAGCGCGATATAATTTCGTTTTTCACCCGTTGCAAATAATGCTAATCCAACGAATGCTAATGAGGCGGCTAGGGGGCTAATAAACAAAATCAGCTCTTGTGTAGAAGACTCAATTTTTAAATCAAAACTGAATCGCGTAATAAGATATGTTTTTAACCAAACTGCCAAAGCCATTATGATAACAAAGCTAACATTTTGCATTTGTAAATTGATTTTATTCTTCATTTTTACACCTTCTTTATGCGATTTATTCAACTGAAGTTATATATTATATTTTTATAACTATTAGAGTGTAATGAACCATTGTAGATTTATATTTTCTAAAGGTAATAATTTGAAGTATTCATATACACACAATGTGGAATTTTAAAGCGAAGTAACATAAATTTAATTGTTTTAGAAACGAAGCAGAAAAAGTCATAGTTGTAGTGAAATTGACTTATAGACATCCTACCATATTAAACACTATGGTGATGTTACAAAATATCGAACAAATGAAAGTGAAAATGGATAGACACTTATTAAACTATTGACATTCAATTAGTCGAAATTTAAATGAAAGGAGAGCGTAAAGTAAACGGGGATATTAATGAGTAAAAAAACTACATTCTATAGAGAATGTAGTTTTTGTGTATTTTTCATATATTTCGTAAAATCCTAATCTTTTGTGGGTTAATTATTAATGATAGTGAAACTTAAACGATTTGAAGGGTGTTCAAATATCAGATAAATAGTTTCCAACATATAGACCACTTGCAGCTGCTTGAGATAATGAATGAGTGACGCCAGAACAATCTCCAATTAAAAATAACCCATGTATACTTGTTTCGAAATGGTTATTGATTTTTATCGTAGGGGTATAGAACTTTCCATCAATTCCATATAATAAAGTATCTTGATCGATAGGTTCTTGTATAAATTGTTCTAAACGTAATAAAAATTCTTTGAGCCCCTCAATATATAATGGAGGGATTTCTTTATGCAAATCTCCATAATCTCCGTGAAGTGTAGGTTGTATACGATTATGTTTCATGCTGTTTTCCGTTGTAGGTTGTTTTTTTATTAAGTCCTCTAAGCGCTGTATAATAATCCGATCTCG
The DNA here is from genome assembly GCF_001884105.1 of Bacillus luti. Taxonomy (GTDB): domain Bacteria; phylum Bacillota; class Bacilli; order Bacillales; family Bacillaceae_G; genus Bacillus_A; species Bacillus_A luti. The sequence continues at coordinate 215,182 of NZ_MACI01000095.1, forward strand.
TCCTTGGTTAATGCCTTTAATAATTGAGCTTGCATACAAATTTGCTTCTTTGAGAGTTGAAAAATAGCGCGGGATAAATAAAGTGAAATTTAAGTTAGGTGTGCCAGTTCCTTTCTCTCGAAAATTTTGACCGTCAGGCATAACTAAACCTTCTTCGTACTTTCGAATAATTCGTCCTTTTGGATTCATACAGTATGTAGTTGCTGTGAAATTTTCGTCTTGATAAGAAAGTTTCGTTTCAAAAGTATCTTTTAATATAGAACGTAATTGATGTTCTTTCATTTCAACTCTAATACCTAAATCTACACGGGTTTGTTCTTGAGAAATATGTAGAGAAGTGCACATTTCTTTTAACCAATCGGCTCCGGAACGCCCGGTTGCCAATACTAGTTGCTTAGATTGAACTTTTCCTTCATTTGTCTCTATTGTAAAATGCTCTTTCTGTTTCATAATATGTTGTACATCTATATCGAATTGTATATTTATTTTCGTAAGTAAAAATTCGTAGAGCTGCTGAAAAATTTCACTTGAAAGGGTAGTACCAAGATGCCGTACTTCAGTTGTTAGCATTTGTAAACCGCACGATTCAGCCCTCTTGTTGAGATTTGGATTTTCTGTAGAATATTTTGAAATTGAATTTCCTCCGAACTGACATAGAATTTCATCTACTTCGGCCATGAGTTGTATAAAGCTTTCTTTACCAACCTTTTGCTCAAGTTCTCCACCAAATCCGTTTGTATAATTAAATTTCCCTTCAGATTTTCCTAAACCAGCAAATCCGAAATATTTATCACATGTAGTACAATTACACGCTTTTCCTTCGTCTAAAGGACAATGGCGATCTTCTAGCGCTTTACCTTTATCAAGAATTAAAACCTTTTTGTTACTTTTAGCTAGTGAATAAGCCATAAAAATGCTACTTACTCCAGCACCGATAATTGTAACATCATACATATTCTTTCACCTGCTAACGAATAGTTTGTTTGTTATTTTCTTAGTGTATAACAAATTAGTGAAGGGAGGAACTAGCTATTTTGATAGGGAGGGAAGGTGTGTTTGTTTTCGTAAGGTATGTATGATTCAAGGGAGGAGACTTTCAGGAATTACTTATTCCTATAATGAGTAAAGATTTAGTTGTCTTTATAATAAGAAGCCATCGGAAAATAATTTTTCAGATGGCTTCTTATTTTGGTTTTCTTCTATTAAATAGAAAAATTATTTTGTAAGCTCAAGGACTGTGTCATAAAAAATATTCGTAGCGATTATGATATCTTCATCTGAACTATATTCTAACGGGTTATGGCTAATACCATCTTTGGAGCGGACGAACAACATACAGATTGGTGCCACAGCAGCAATGTTCATCGCATCGTGCCCAGCACCACTTATTAATGAATAAGGCCGTATACCATTTTTTTCGATAATTTTTGTTAGTTGGTGATTTAAGAAAGCATCTGTTTTTGCAGGTTTGACACGTTGTAACACCTTTGAATCTATCGTAACATTTCTACGTTCAGCAATTTTTTTTAGTTGATCTATAATATTAGTTTCTAATGTGCTTATTTTTTGTTCGTCTATGTCACGGATATCAATAGTGAAGGTTATTTTACCCGGGATGACATTTACGCCGTTAGGTTCGACATTTAGTTTACCGACAGTTGCTACAGAGGTGGTCGTATTATTAAGCATGTGTTCAATGGCTAAAATCATTTCACTTGCTGCCGTTAGCGCGTCATGCCGGATTGGCATTGGCGTTGCACCAGCATGCTCACTAATTCCTGTAACGGTAACTTCTAGCCATAACGGTGCAGCGATTCCTGAAACTATGCCCACCGGTAGTTCTTCATTTTCAAGTGCTTTTCCTTGTTCTATATGCATTTCTAAATAAGCTTTAATATCACTACGTTTTACGTTGTCTAAAGGAAGAGGGGATAAATGAAATTGTTTCATAGCTTCTTCAATAGTAATACCCGCCATATCTTTTTGTTGTAATTGTTTATGTGTTAAAAGGCCAGCCATAGCGCGACTGCCAATCAATCCGAATCCAAAGCGTGTTCCTTCCTCATCTTTAAATGCAACTACTTGTATTTTTTTTGAAAGTGCTAATTGTTGTTCATGAATTGTTTGCACAATCTCAATTGCAGCTAAAACTCCTAAAGCACCGTCATATTTTCCGCCCTCTGGAACGGTATCAATATGTGAGCCTAGCATAATTGTTTCAGTACCTTCACCAAATGTGCCAATAATATTTCCGACAGCATCAGTAGTAACAGTCATACCTGCTTCTTTCATAAAAGAGGTTATAAGGTTAATAGCTAGTTGTTCTTCATGTGTGAAAGAAAAGCGATTTATGCCGCCAGTTATTTTATTACGACCAATTTTGCTTAAATGTTGAAGGCGGTCTAACAGCCGATTCGTATTAATCATTACATTCACTCTTTCATTTGGAATTGGAAATGACATTGACCTTCGCGAAGTACAAATTGGTCATGCACGACTTCGAAATCTTTATTATATCCTTTGGCGATGGATGGATCGATTACTTTGCAATATAGAATACCGTATTTACCCATTTCGTCATCAGCCCATTGTTGACCAAATGGACATTGAGTAAATGTTTGTTCAATTTCATTTTGTTTGTAGATGGTATCTATTTCAAATAAATCACTGCGTCCCATATCATAGTTTGTTAAATAATTTTCAATAGAATTGTCTAGGCCATTTGTTCGCGCGCGCTGTGCAATTCCAGCACCACGTTTTTGTCCGAAACGTTCGACTGCTCGCATGATGACTTGTTCGCCTTCCATCCCATATTCATCAACAACTTGTTTTGCGATTTGTGCAAACATTTTCGAAAAACGTGCATACGTAGTTAAATTTGAAAATTTTTCTTCACCTTCAACAGTTTGTGGTAAATATTCAAAGAAGGTATGATTTTCACCTTCTGCAGTTGCTTTTTTTGCCATAGCTTCAGCGTCTTTCAGTCCGAAGACTTCTAACCCTTTTTGGATTAAGTTCCGTCCACGTTCATCATACTCTTCGGTAATAGATACATGTAATTCGGTAAACATTTTTGCTGTAATGATGTCCATGGATAAGGCTTTCATCATCAATTTTTCCTCTGCCATGTTTTAGCACCCCCTCAATAATCCGTATTGATTTACTTGGTTTTTGTTTTTATTATAGAGGTGGGCATGAAAATAAATCAAATGAATGTTTTTATATTCGAGTATGAAAAAAATTCATAAAAGGAGTTAACCAATGGCTACGTTAGCACAATATACAGCATTTCATACACTCATCAATACTGGGAATTTTACTGCAACTGGTTTAAAGCTTAATCTTACACAGTCATCTATTAGTCACGCTATTAGTAATTTAGAAGCAGAACTAAACTTAGCTCTTATTATCCGCAATCGAAATAATATTGTTTTGACGAACGAAGGAAAAGTAGTTTATGATCATATTTCAAAAATATTAAAACAGCAGCAACATCTTGAAAGTGCAGTTGCTGATTTAAAGAATCTTATTGGAGGTTCATTATCTGTTGGTATACTACCCAGTGTATCGCTCGTTTTATTGCCGAAAGTGTTAGCGTATTTTGAGGAGCATCATCCCAACTTACACATTCGTTTAATGGAAGGCGATTATGATCAAATTGAGCAATGGCTACATAATGGGGTTGTTGATATTGGATTTTTAGTAGAGCCGCATTCAAAAGATCTTATTTTTAATCATGTTTTTAATGATGAACTCGTTTGTATTATGGCAAAGCATCATCCGTTAGCTAATGAAGAGAAACTGCACCTAGAACAATTAAAAAATGAAAGATGGATTATGCCAAAGCGAACGATTGATCGTGATGTTTCACGCATTTTAACAGAAAATAAAATTCATCCAAATATCGTATATGATTTTTCCGTTGATCAAGTTATTTTGTCGATGGTAAATGAAAACTTAGGAATTTCAATTGTACCGAGTTCACTTTTAATTCATGCACCACATCAACTTATCCGAAAAAATTTTTATGAGTCGTATGTTAGGAATGTTGGAATTGCCCATAATCGTAGTGTCCATCTTTCTCCAGGTGCTTTAGAATTTTTAGAAATATGCAAGAAATTCGCCTCAAACTTGGAATCTAACTATTGACAAATAAAAAATTCCGAAATACTATCTGATAAAACCTATTGGTATTGTTTACTTTAATCAGATGGAGGAATAAAGTCATGCAAACTGTTGTATATGTTGAAATCTTTATATACTTACTTGCGATGCTTGCAATTGGTATATATTTCAGCAAGAAAGATTTATCGCACAACGACTATTTTTTAGGAGGGAATAAACTTCCGGGATGGGCATTAGCGTTCTCAGAGCGTGCAACAGGAGAATCAGCTTATATGTTTTTAGGGGCAATTGGATTTATTTATGTAGCTGGTTTATCTGGTATTTGGATTTTATCTGGAATGTTTTTAGGGGTTATTTTTTCATGGATATTTTTATCAAAACGTTTTATGACGGAACAACAAAAATATAAGGTGAATAGTTTAACGGATTACATAGCTGTGAAATTTCCAAAGCATGCAGATATCATCCGTTGGTTAGCTTCGATTGTTCTTGTATTGTTTTTCGTTTGCTATTTAGCAGCACAATTTTCCGGAATGGGAAAAACTGTTTATTCATTCTCTGGTTTTAATATTACATGGGGAACGATTATTATTGCTATAATCATTATTGCATACTCTTGTATGGGAGGTTTTATGTCTGTAGTATGGACTGATACGATTCAAAGTTTTTTGATGCTTGTATCATTCATTATCGTTCCCATTGCAGCTTTTATGGAAATTCAAAACCAAGGATTAAGTATTTCAACTGAGCTTGCTAAAATGGAAAATGGTGCGGATAGTTGGGTTGGTGGTTTAAATGGAATCGCCTTAGGTACAATGTTATTTACAAACGTATCATGGTTTTTTGGGTGGTTAGGTGGTCAACCACAATTAAGTTCTCGCTTTATGGCAATTACCACTGAGAAAGAGCGTATTACAGGTCGTAATATGGCGATTCTTTGGACTTTAGTTGTATACATTGGTGCTTTTTTATCAGCCATATTCGCTTCTACTTTATATAAACAAGGTACAATAGACGATCCAGAGATGATCTTACCTTATATGGTATTTGATATACTACCGCCATGGGTAGCGGGGATAATCATTGCAGGTATTTTAGCGGCAATTATGTCGACTGCCTCATCGCAATTATTAGTCATTACAACTTCTATTAGTGAGGATATTATTCATAAAACATTGCGCTGGAATATTTCAAGTAAAAAGCTAGTTCATTTATCACGTATTGTAGCGGTTATTAGCGGTATTGTAGGTATAATTATTTCACTTAAATCTGGATCTGTAATTTACAGCCTCGTATCTTTTGCATGGGCGGGTATTGGTAACACATTTTCAGCTATTATTTTATTAATATTTTTTTGGAAACGTATGTCGGGCGCAGGTGTTATTGCGACGATTATTGTTGGATTTTTCAGTGCAATTATTTGGTCACTTTCACCGCTTGAAGTGCTTGTATCTGCAAAGGCTGCAACATTCTTTATTTGCTTATTTGTTGGTATTATAGTCTCTTTATTACGTCCTGATTCGGAAGAAGAATTAGTTAAATTAGGGAAGTCATCATAATGAATGTTAATTGTATATGAAAATGGGTGTAGAGAATTCTATGAAAAAGCAACTGATCATAAGTGATCAGTTGCTTTTTTATTTTCAAAGTGGATGAGCAAAAAAACACAAAAGTGGTTGGTCCGTTTTTTGCAAACATCCATTATGATAAGAGAAGAAAGGTAGTATGTTATTAACGTTTTAAAGAGGAAGTTCTTTATTAAAATAGATTGTCTTTAGAGAGGTGAAAATACAATGAGCTTTGCAATTTCACTAGTGGTTATTATTGTAATTGTATCGCTATTCGGGACCGTACTAGTTGCGCGAAATGTGGAGGAGAATTACGGGAAGTCTACAAAGAAGAATGTAAAAAATTTATCTGTTATCTATATTCTCCTTCTATTTGTTCTACTGGTGGGGGTAACATGGTATGCGGTAATGATTTGATAGTATGCAATGGAACAGGCTAATATTGAAAGTGATGGAGGAGTATGTAGTGATAAAAAATGAACGCCACGTTTTAGTTGTTTTTCCACATCCGGATGATGAGTCCTATTGCGTGGCAGGTACAGTTTTAGCTTATACGGAGCAAAAGGTTCCTTTAACATATGTCTGTTTAACACTAGGTGAGATGGGAAGAGCGATGGGAAATCCTCCTTTTGCAACACGTGAATCATTATATGCTATAAGAGAGAAGGAACTAAAGAGAGCTACAAACATTTTAGGGATTAAAGATTTACGTATGATGGGATATCGTGATAAAACTCTTGAATTTGAAACTCCCGGAGAGTTAAGACGTGTAATACAAAAATGTGTAGAAGAATTGAATCCTTCGTTAGTCATTTCTTTTTATCCGGGATATGCCGTTCATCCAGATCATGATGCAACAGGAGAAGCGGTGGCTGAGGCGTTAGCTAATATTCCGGAATACAAAAGACCAACATTTTATGCAGTAGCTTTTTCAAATAATCATGAAGCGGAGAAATAGGTCCTCCAAATTTTAAAAATGAAGTGAAACAATATGTGCCAAAAAAGTTGGAGGCATTGCGAGCGCATGCATCACAATTTGCTACTAAGGTAACAGAACTGAAAAGAGAGTATGAAGATGGTGTTCCAGAAACTGTTGAGTGGTTAGAAAGAGAACCATTTTGGATATATCCATTCAGAGATAAGACTAAGTGATGCGATAGTTGAAGGTGATGAATATGTATTTTGAATATAGGAATCGAAAGGTCTTTTACAATATAGAAGGATCGGGACCTGTCATGTTGTTTTTGCATGGTCTTGGAGGAAACTCAAATAATTGGTTATATCAAAGGCAATATTTCAAGAAAAGCTGGACAGTGGTTTCACTGGATTTACCTGGACATGGGAAATCTGAAGGGGTGGAAATTAGTTTTAAAGAATACGCAAATGTTTTGTATGAGTTATGCAATTATTTAAAGTTACAAAAAGTAGTTATTTGTGGTCTTTCAAAAGGGGCTAGAGTAGGGATTGATTTTGCTATTCAATATCCAAGCTTTGTTTCGAGCTTAATTATTGTAAATGCATTTCCCTATTTAGAATTAAAAGATCGCAAAGAACGCCTTGAAGTATATGATTTACTTAGCATACCGGATAACGGAAAAACATGGGCGGATACGTTATTGAAGGCGATGGGAGTAGAAGGTAATAAAGTAATTGTCCGGGGGTTTTATCAATCTTTACAGTCCATTAAACCGGCGCATATTCAAAGGTTATTTGCTGAATTAGTTGATTATGATCAAAGACCGTATCTTTCCATTATTGCTTGTCCTGTTTTAATTATAAGGGGTGTAAACGACTATTTTGTTCCGGAGAAATATGTGAGAGAATTTGAGGTATGTTTAAGAAATACGATTTACGCTGAATTTAAACATAGTGGGCATTTACCGTATTTAGAACAACCTACTAGCTTTAATTTAACAGTAGATGCGTTTTTAAATAATAAGATTGGTTAATCCTGTTGTTAATAAATTGAAGATAGTTCGTTTTGAGAGGAGGGAACAGGATGGAATGGAAACCAAATCGTGCAGAGAAGACCCCCGTGTATAAACAAATCGCTGATTATATTGAAAGAGGCATTTCTTCAGGTGAATTTCCTTCTGATAGTAAGTTACCTTCTGAGCGTATGTTAGCAAAGGAATTACAAGTGAACCGGAGCACAATAGTAGCTGCGTATGAAGAATTAAAGTCACTTGGAGTAGTAGAACGGCAAAAAGGAAGCGGAACAAGAGTGAACACAGATATATGGGGTGTGTCGCATAAACGTATACCGAACTGGGGTAGGTACGTTGAGGATGGATCGTTCTTACCAAATGTCCCACTCGTTCAACAAATTCGAACAGAAACACAAAAAGATGACTTAATCAATTTAGCGAGTGGTGAATTGTCACCAGAATTAATTCCAAGTGATAGGTTTCGAACGATTATGTCTGAGAAAACATTTATGGAAAATCTCGGTTATGACCATCCACTTGGAAATGAAATGTTGAGAAAAACAATTGCAGCACACGTTAATCAATATAAACAAATTGAAGCGGATTCAAATTCTATCCTTATTACATCAGGAGCACAGCAGGCACTTAATCTTATCGTTCAATGCTTATTAAAGCCTGGAGATGCGATTGCGATTGAGGATCCTTCCTATTGTTTTTCACTTCCCATGTTTAAATCTGCAGGGTTAAAAATATTCCATTTACCTGTTGATCAGCATGGAATGAATCCAGATGACTTAATTGATTTGCATAAAAAACATCGTATACGAATGGTGTTTTTAAATCCAGATTATCAAAATCCAACTGGAACAGTACTATCATTAACGAGACGTAAAAAGATTTTAGAATTATCTTCTGAATATGGTATACCAATTGTAGAAGATGATCCGTATAGTTTGACTTCTTTTAATGGAGAAGTGAATCCGACATTAAAATCGATGGATCCAAACGGGAATGTTCTTTATATAAGTTCACTATCAAAAATTGTTGCATCAGGATTACGTATTGGATGGGTAATTGGTCCTACGCGCGTAATAGAGCGTTTAGCAGATGCAAAGCAGCAAGTTGATTTTGGCCATAGTGTATTTACGCAGTGGGTAGCAAATCAATTTTTAGAATCAGAGGATTTTCATACGCATATTACGATGCTTCGTGGACAATTGAAGCAAAGAAGAGATGTATTAATTGCAAAGCTTAACGAAATATTGGGAGAGCGAGTTGAATGTTTCGTTCCAGAGGGTGGAATACATGTATGGTGTAAAGTGAAGGGAACGTTTGATGAATACCACTTATTGGGTGAATCTATACGGAATGGTGTCGCATTTGTTCCTGGAAGTGTTTTAGGTTCTAAAAATGAATATATACGATTTACGTTTGGTAGAGCGAATATAGAACAAATTCAACTTGGAATTACACGGTTTGCTGATACGTTAAATGAGATTTCATAATATGGATGTCAAGATAGTGAAAAGAGGGAAAGAAATGAAGTACGTGACACTTTTACTTCAAGTAGGCGTGCTGTATATATTTAGCCTAGTTGGTCTATGGATTCAGGAAGTATTTGAATTATCGATGCCAGGAAGTTTAATAGGGATGTTAATACTGTTCTTGCTCCTTTCTACTCGGACTTTTCCATTAAAATGGTTTGAATTGGGTGCGGAGAAGCTAATCGTATTTTTACCGTTATTTTTAATTCCCTCGACAACCGGATTAATGGAATATGGATCGTTTCTGTTAAGTAAGGGCAGCAGTATATTCCTTTTAGTTGTTGCAAGTACGGTAGTAACCTTGGCCATTTCAGGGTATGTAAGTCAATTGTTAGTAACATCAAAAAAATAAAATCGACAAGGTGCGTTATTGAAATGCTCTTAATTTTTATTACTGTAGTAATATATATATTTGCGACAAAGTTATATAAAAAATTCACGTTTCCATTTACTTTACCGGTGTTAACAGTAACGGCGATTATGATTTGTTTATTCCTCACGTTAGGAATTTCTCATCAAGATTATAAGGAAAATGGAGGGGACATCCTTTCAGGGTTCTTGAGCCCTGCAATTGTAGCATTGGCCATACCTTTATTTAAAGAGCGAAAGATACTTATGAAAAACTTTTTATCAATACTTATCGGTGTAGTGATAGGTATAGTGGCCTTAACAAGTATGACTGTAGTGATTGGTGGAATTTTAAATATAGATAAAGAACTGATATTAACTACTCTACCACAATTAGCAACGATGCCTATTGCTATTTCATTAGCGGATCAAATTGGTGGTATTCCATCTATGACTTCTAGTTTTGTAGTTGTGGCAGGAATAACTGGTGCTATTATTGGACCGACAGTACTTAAGCTTTGCGGTATAACAAGTACGATTGGAAAAGGTGTTGGAATGGGTTGCGCATCACATATTATCGGTGTGAGTCGTCTAGTGAAAGAAGGCGAGAAAGAAGCCACTATTGGTTCAGTAACGATGATTGTAACAGGAATACTTATTAGTATATTAATACCGTATGGAATGAAATTTGTATTTTAAAATGTATGGAGATGATAAAAGTGACAACATGGTTTATAGTTACATTATTTATTTTTGGCGCTCTTAAAGTACTAGTTTCTAGTATGCCGACTTCTGTTGTAGAATCTATTATTAGTAGATTTGAATTACATCAAAAACTTGATGAAGAACATACGACTGTATCGTTAGATGGAAAGAATATAGAAGGGGAAAAGAAAACGCAAGTTATTCACGAATTTAATGAGGCTTTATTTTTAGATAAACATTATTTTCCGCCGCACGGAGAAGGGACACCAATCATCATTGAAACGAAGAAAGGGAAAAGAACAATTACATTATCGATATATAGCTATGAGGAACATGTTGATGTAATAAAACAATACAAGAAGAACGTTGTTGCCTATCGTTTACGTTCTAAAAGTCTTCAAACTTTGGCACCATTAGCAATAAATGAAGATTATGCTTAAGGAGAGATCAATAATGGTCTCTTTATTTTTGTATCCAATTGTATATCATCCAAATAAAAGAAAGGAAAATCATATACCCAAACAAAGAATAAGTATGATGCCAATTTGCACTATGAATAAATAAACCTAGTTTCTCAGTGACTTGTTCAACCATACTAGCACAAATACCTATTGAGATAATAAGTAGAGTTCTGGAAACTGCAGATAATGTTTTTGAAATTTGTATGAAAGCAGCTGTTAAAATTGGTAGTACAAATAACGTGAAGCCTATGTTGACTGAAAATATGGATGGGAACGGTCTAACTGGAAAGGAATATATTTGTTTCGTGACAAAGAAAGCATCTAAGCACGTTCCGATAACAGTAGAGAGCAAGATTGTAACTGTTAATGCTAAAAAATCATTCTTCTTCTCTAAGGAGGACATTTTTCTTTGCGAGAATTGCCAATTCAATTTTTTCGAGTGTTTTGCAGTAGTCTTCTGTAATTTGCCCAAGTATATGTTCCTCCTTATTAGTTAAATAATGTATCACTTGCCAGTCATTAAACCAATCTTCATGTTTTGTTTCTTCGTGTTTCACATTTTTCCACGCGTACATAAGTGCAGGACTATATATACGATAGGAATCATTTCTTAATTGGCAATTTTTTATTCTTCGTTTATAAAACTCTCTTGAAAAGGATTCATTTACACTTGAAAATAAATGTGGCCAGTAATCTTTTCTTGAGCCTGTATGAGGATTAGTATCTGCCCAATGCTTAACTTGAGATAAAATATGTTCATTATGAAATAACAATGTGTATAATCTTTTTCCAAGTGAAATTCGTTCATGTAGCGAAGTGAAGTGTGTCATTGTATCACCAATTAGTAATGTTTTAGCATTCATTTTACTTTCGTAAAAAGGGAAGAGGATATGATTGAACTGAAAAAAATCAAATAGTTTAAATCCAATGCTGTTTAGAACATTTTTTTTGAAGTGTTCATTTTGGATAACTCTTTTTTCTAAGTAATTTTGCTCATTAATAATAGTAGCGATTGCTAACGTTCTTTTGTCGCCAGTTTTCCAAAAGGAATTCCACATCGTTTCCATAAAGGTGGAAACATTGAGGTGAGAGAGAAGGCGGAAAAGGTTTGTAGCTCTTTTTACACTTTGTTCATATAGTAAAAATTGTGGATATACATCTTGAAAAATAAGCCAATTTCCACGTTCTAAAAAAGAAAAGAAAGTAAATTGATCTTTTTCAGATAATAGCTTTGTATATAAATCTCCTTTTAAATCAGTCATGTTCCAACCGCCGTTACGTGACACCATATGTCCGAGCAGTGCCCAATGTATTTCAGGATACTTTTTGTGAAACTGAAAGTAAGCACGAGTCCTTGTTACATTATTTTGATTTAATAATTTTGTTTGTTCTTTAATTGTATGTAGTAATATTTCTTCCTCTTTCGAAAGGGTGTAATGGGAGTTATTTACGTTGGTACATTTTTGTTTTAGCTCATTTTTTATAGAGAAGAGGGAAAGAGGGGTATTTTTGTAACGTTTATTATGTGTGTTGTCGTGGTGCATATAAATCCCCCCTATTTAAGTCTGTTATCATAAATGTATTAGTAACTACTTAAATAAATGATATGTGAAGGAAATGAAAAGTTGCAACATAAAGAAAAAGGAAAGAGGAGACTGACCCTTCTTTCCTTTTTCGTATTTATTGGAGCTGAAAATTATTATATAAACCTATGAAGAATGAGTTCACTTTTCCAGCAGAGTAGAAAATGAATCGGCATGAATAGGTTTACTGTAATAGTAACCTTGAATAAAATGACATTTATTTTTTTGAAGGAAACTCACGTGTTGTTTCGTTTCTACGCCTTCAGCGATAACAGACATCTCTAATGTATGTGCTAATGTGATGATTGTTTTAATGATTTCCTTTCCATCTTCACACGTTTCGGACATTGTAATAAATTCTCTCGGGATCTTTAACGTATCAATTGGATATAAGGGTAAGTATGCTAGCGAAGAATAGCCTGTACCGAAGTCATCGATTGATATGTGAATCCCTAAACCCTTGAGTGTCCGTAGCTTTAATAATGTCTCTTTCTCATCCATCATTGCAATGCGTTCCGTTAATTCTAGGTCAAGAGAACCTGCGGGTAAGCCAGTAGTTGCTAAAGTAGAAGAAATGGATTGTATAAAATCTTCTTGCTCAAATTCTTTGGCCGATAAATTAACCCCTATTTTTAAATGAGAATATCCTAGTGTGTGCCAGCGTTTCATTTGCTGACATGCTTGTTGTAAAGTCCATTTTCCAATTGGAATGATTTGCATTGTTTCCTCAGCAATTGGTATAAATTCATTTGGAGAAATGATACCTAGATCTGGATGATTCCAGCGAATTAAAGCTTCAGCTCCAACAATTTTATTACAATTGCTATCAACTTGAGGTTGGTATAAAAGAAACAACTCTTCATTTTGAATTGCGTTCGGTAAATCTTTTTCTAATCGTAATCGTCTTTCAATCTTTCTAGCAATTATATCGTCATAAATAGAGACAGAGTTAAGCTCTTTTTCCTTTGCGTCATACATTGCAACATTAGCGTTTTTCAATAGTGTAGTGATATCGATTCCGGAATGTGGATAAATAGCAATCCCGATGCTAAGAGATAAAGTCAACTTATGTTCGTGTATGACAAACGGTTTTTTCATGCTTTTAAATAATTGGTTACATAACGATAATAAGGAATCTTGGTCAGTATAGTTTTCAATTAGGATTGTAAATTCATCCCCACCAATTCTTGAAACATAAGTATGTGATGAAAGGCATGATTGGAAACGTTTTGCTACTTCTTCTAATATACAATCACCTGTAGAATGTCCAAGTGTATCGTTAATAACTTTAAAGCGGTCTAAATCTAAATATAGCAGTGCAAATTCACTTTGTTTTGCTTTTGCATTTCTTATAACAGTTCTTAATTTTTTTTGGAAAAAGGCCCGATTCCCAATTTTTGTTACAGTATCATGGAATGCTAAATATTTTATTTCTTCTTGCTGTTTTTTAAAGGCGGTAATATCTTTCACCATAATGTAGCTTCCTGAAATTTGTTCATCTACCATAATAGGAACGATAGTAACATATAAAAAATAAGTAAAGCCGTTCTTATATTGAGAGCGAAGTTGTAAGGAAGTAGATTCTTGTTTTTTTACTTTTGCTAATGCAGACACAAGTTTAGGCTTATCTTCATCTAAAATAACAGAAAGACAAGTTTCACCAAGTAATTCACTAGAAGCCGCTCCGAATAGAATACTTCCTGCTTTATTTACATTTAAGAACGTCCCGTTTAAATCAATTGTAAAAATAGGGTCTGGATGATATTCATATAATGATTTGAATTTTTGTTGCTTTTGAGATAAAGCTATTGATTTTTTGACTAAATCAGTAGTTCGTAAAGTAACTTTTTCTTCTAATTGAGTATTAAATAGTTGTAAGCGCTGTGTTAATTTTTTGTTTTGCATATGTACAATGGAATGACGAATCAGCACGAATACAAAAGTAATACAATTTCCTGTAATAAGGGTGGATGATGATGTTTGCTCTTTGAGTGTAAATCCAATTAAGATTGCAACAGCAAGATAGGGAAATACGACTAAAACTTTTTTTCCTAGAATAGGATCTACAATAAAATAGCTTGTAGCGCTATTTTGAGATTTTGGAATAGAACCAGCTATCGCAATGAGTAATATAGGTATTCTATATAAAAGGCGTAATAATGTTATCGTCTCTGTTGATAAATGGCTGTTTAAGTAAAAATAAATATAGTTAAAAGTTGCAGAACTTATTAATACAAAAATAAAAATATAAATTTTCCGTTTAGAATTAAAAATTGTTGGGCGGAAAAAGATACTAACACCTAGTAGAAGAAATAATAAATCTGCAATTGGATATAGAAATGAAAGGAAAATATCTCCCAGTGAAAGAGAGAATATATTTAAATCCGGCTCATTAAATAAATACCATTCTAATGTGAATATAGAAGTAAGTACGATACATATATCACAAATAAAGAACAATTTTCCCCATTTATTGCACTTTTTTAAGATTTTATAACAGAAAGCGATAAGGAAAAAAAGTAAGAAAAACATGTAAAACACATCAGAAACAGTAAAATGGTGTATTGCAGGTTCAAAAAAGGTATTTTGATATGTATATACAACTTTTCCTAATAGAAAATTTCCAATGGCAATAGTGATACATATCCAAAACGGATTTGAACGGACTTTTTTTGAATATATAGAGTAAATGAGTGATACAAATGTAATGGCTTCAACGATGAGTGAAGCGAAGCGTACACTGAAATTTGAAAACTGAGTAGGGAATAGAAAGAAAAACATAGAATAGATGGAATAGCCTATCAGTGTTGTAATTAATATACAAAGTTGCAAATTTTTATTTAGTTTCAATTAAATCACCTTCTATAAGTATGCGCTATATTCGTAATATCTATACATAATAATATTACTTAAGGATTGTATCAGATTTCTTTATAAAAATCATGTTTATAAGGAAAGAATTAAAGAGTGTAATACTTCTTAAAATTGAAAAAGTATTGTATTTGATAGTTTGTACTGTTATTAGGATTTTAGATGGAAATTGTATATTTAGTCATCATTTGAATTTTAAAGATTTTTTAGTGATTTGCAAGTAAATATGTAAAATTGCATATAAAATGATGAAAACATTCTTTCTAGATGAGTTTTTGGGTGTTATAGGTTGCTTTAAGTAAGACGTTTGTATGTATCTATTCTCATACTAATGAGGGATTTCAAAAATGTTTTACGCATATACAATAATACGTAATCATGTATGAAATTTTTAGTATGGGAGGAAGAACATGAAAAACTGGGTGAAGTTTCGGATAGCACGTCCAACAGATAAGTTTGAAGAGGTTACATCTTTTTATGAAAAAGGATTAGGTTTAAAACGTATAGGTGAGTTCTATGATCATGAAGGCTATGATGGAGTTATGTTTGGTCTACCTGATGAAGAATATCATCTGGAGTTTACAAGACATGAAGATGGAAGTCCCTGTCCAGCTCCAACGAAAGACAATTTATTAGTATTTTATATGCGAGAATATAGTGAAATAGAAAAAGTGAGTAAGAGGCTGCATGCAATGGGATACGGTGAAGTAGAATCAGAGAATCCGTATTGGAAAGAAAAAGGGATAACAATAGAGGATCCAGATGGTTGGAGAATTGTGTTGATGAAAATAGAAGAACAAGGTTTCAAATTATGATGGGGTAAAAATAAATTAGCTTCCTTCTAGGAAATAAAAATAGAAGGAAGTTTTTTATTTATAGTCTGAAAATTTTAATTTGACAATTAATTGAAAGGGGATGTAAATTGAGAACGTGTATTCTTATAAGTTTGATAGTATTGCAATTCAAAAGAAATGTGTAAATAGGGAGGGTTTTTTATGTTATTTCGAATTGAAGATGCAGAAATATACTATGAAATCGTTGGAGAAGGAAAACCAGTCATTATCATACATGGCTGCGCTCCTGATCATAGGTTAATGATGAAATGCATGGAAGCAGTATTTCAGAAATATGAAAGTTATAAGCGAATATATATTGATTTACCTGGAATGGGAAAATCGAATGCTCCAGATTGGATAAATAGTTCAGATCGTATAGTAGAAGTGCTTATCACATTTATTGAGAAAATCATTTCTACGGAAGAATTTTTATTAGTAGGAGAGTCATACGGAGGCTATTTAGCTAGGGGAATACTCACAAGGCTGTTTGAAAGAGTTAACGGATTACTATTAGTATGTCCTGTTGTTGTAGCGGATCCAGAAAAAAGGACTCTTCCAGATAAACAGGTAATTTTACAAGATGAGGAATTTTTAAATAAGCTCACTTCTACGGAAAGAGAGGGTTTTAGTGAGTTAGCGGTGGTAGCAAATGAATATACATATAAGCGATTTAAAGAAGAAATTAAGCCAGAACTAGATATTGCTAATTATGAATTTATTGCAAGGTTGCAAAATAATTACTCTCTTACTATGGATTTTCATCATAAAAAATATGAGAAACCCGTTCTTTTATTAGCCGGAAGACAAGATATATCGGTAGGGTATCAAGATATTATAGAAATTATTGAAGATTATCCAAGAGCAACATTATCAGTTTTGGATATGGCAGGGCATAACTTACAAATTGAACAGCCTGAATTATTCGAGAGCTTAGTAGGAGAATGGATTAGACGAACAAATCAGCAAAGTTTATCCCGCTTTAATGGGCAGTAAGACCCCCACCTCAAAATTCAGCGAAAGCAAAGAAGTTAGTTGGGGGATCAACTGCCCATAAAAGTCCGATTGGTTCAACTAATAATCAGTGGGGGATGAAGAAAACCCCCACTGATTAAAGTTTCACTTTATAAAAGACGAATGAACATTTTCAAGGAGGACGTATGAATACATATATCTATATGGTTAGGCACGGTGAATCGCCAAAATTAGAAGGGAATGAAAGAACACGTGGATTAACTGAAAAGGGAAGTTTAGACGCTCATAGAGTAACGGACATATTAAAAACAGAGGAAATTGATGCTTTCATTTCAAGTCCGTATAACAGGGCTGTGTTAACGATAGAAAAAACAGCGGGTTTCTATGAAAAAGAAATATTAATATATGAAAATCTCAAAGAGTGTATGTTTTTAAGTGAGGATCAGATTATATCAGATAAAGAGGTGTATCCACTTGTAAAGAAGATGTTTTCAAATCAGGATTTTGCACTAACGGAAGGGGAGTCATATAAGGATTGTCAGAGAAGGGCAGTGAAAGTGTTAAAAGAAATATTAATGGATTTTCAAGGGGGAAAAATTGTAATTGGTACACATGGGCTTGTAATGACACAAATGATGAATTATTTTGATAATCAATACGGGTTTGAATTTCTTATACATACATCGAAGCCTGACATATATAAATTGGAATTTAAAGACGAGCAATTAATGGATGTAGAAAGATTATGGATAGGAGAATGAAACTGAATATATGGAATGTGTTTTAATTCGTATTTATAAAAAACACTCTTTTTTACAGAATAAACAATTAGTTTTAGTAAACCCGGGAAGTACGTTATTAGGGTAAATGTTTGTGTTTATGATGATGTATATACTTTTATTGTGAATGAGTAGTCTATATTCTTAAATTGTGAGATGAAAATAGAAACACCCTATTTGCGGTAAAAATCGTAAATAGGGTGAATTCATTTGTATTAAGTTGTGTTTTATAAATTTTCATTAATTTGCTCTTTGTTTTTGTTTTGTAAAGTATGTAAGAGTGTTTGAAACATCTTAAATGATTGCTGAAAGATTGGACTTTGAATAAAAGTGTATAGAAAAGTTACGACAAAAACAGGACCACCGAGCATAAATCCAATACCGAGTACAACGCATTCTACAATGATTCGAGCACGGCTAATAGATAGACCTGTTTTATCGGAAATAGTAAGCATGAATCCATCACGAGGTCCAGCGCCAATTCCAGCCGCAACATACATACCTCCTCCGATACCTGTAATGGCAATACCAGAAAATAAAATGAGTAAGTTTAGCCATAAATAATTAGTAGCGTTTGGAAGAATATTTGATTGTAAGAAAAAGTCCATAATAGGACCGATAAGTAGTGCATTTAAAAATGTACCCACATTTATATATTTTCGATCTACTAGCAAAGAAATCAAAACGAGACATAATCCGCATATGACGCTCCACGTGCCAATGGTCCATCCGAATTTTTGGTAGAGGGCCATATTTAAAACTTCCCAAGGATGTAACCCGAGGAATTTAACTTTGACTGCAAGAGCATTTCCAAGGCCAAAGAAAATTAATCCTAAGAAAAAAAGAAAATAGCGAAAGAGGGTTAACCTCATCTTTCATACCTCCTATATTTTATAATTATGAATGTTACATGTTAAAGTTTAAATGTACAAATATTATGACTCCTGTTGATTTGTTTTAAATCTTTAAAAATGTAAATGGAATATATACTTTCACAGTCAAAAAAGTTAAAAAATTTTGTCTTAAGGATTATAATGAAGAAAGAAATATAAAAGGGAGTGAACAAATTTGAAACAAGAGCTTATTGAAAGATTTACGAGATATGTAAAAATTGATACGCAATCAAATGAGGAAAGCCATACAGTTCCAACAACACCTGGACAAATCGAATTTGGTAAGTTATTAGTGGAAGAGCTAAAAGAAATTGGGTTAACAGAAGTGACGATGGATGAGAATGGATATGTAATGGCAACACTTCCTGCTAATACGGATAAGGATGTTCCTGTAATTGGCTTTTTAGCACACTTAGATACAGCGACAGACTTTACAGGGAAAAACGTAAGACCACAAATTCATGAGAATTTTGATGGGAATGCGATTATATTAAATGAAGAGCTGAATGTTGTGTTAACACCAGAACAATTCCCAGAATTACCATCTTATAAAGGTCATACGATTATTACAACTGATGGTACGACACTTCTTGGAGCAGACGATAAAGCCGGTCTGACTGAAATTATGGTTGCAATGAATTATTTAATACATAATCCGCAAATTAAGCATGGGAAAATTAGAGTGGCATTTACACCAGATGAAGAGATTGGCCGTGGACCATCGCATTTTGATGTAGAAGCGTTTGGCGCATCATTTGCTTATACGATGGATGGAGGTCCATTAGGTGGTTTGGAATATGAAAGCTTTAATGCTGCAGGTGCTAAGTTAACATTTAACGGAACAAATACACATCCTGGAACAGCGAAAAATAAAATGCGTAACGCAACTAAACTGGCTATGGAGTTTAACGGGCATTTACCAGTAGAAGAGGCACCAGAATATACAGAAGGATATGAAGGATTCTATCATTTGCTTTCTTTAAACGGTGATGTTGAGCAAAGTAAAGCGTATTATATTATTCGAGATTTTGATCGTGAAAATTTTGAAGCGCGTAAACATAACGTTGAAAATATTGTGAAGCAAATGCAAGAGAAATATGGACAAGATGCAGTCGTTTTAGAAATGAATGATCAGTACTATAACATGCTTGAAAAAATTGAACCTGTGAGGGAAATTGTTGATATTGCATATGAAGCGATGAAAAGTTTAAATATCGAACCGAATATCCATCCAATTCGCGGTGGAACAGATGGATCACAGTTATCATATATGGGATTACCGACACCAAATATTTTCACTGGTGGTGAAAACTATCACGGTAAATTTGAGTATGTTTCGGTAGATACTATGGAAAAAGCTGTTCAAGTTATTGTAGAAATTTCAAGACGATTTGAGGAGCAAGCTTAAAAAAGAACCAAGTAGTACGAATGTGCTACTTGGTTCTTTTAGTATAGTACTCGCCACAAATAAAAGGTTGCATAAGATTCCCAATTTGCCCAGTTTGCCGCAAAGTCTTTTATTTCATGTTTAGCAGGTTTATTTTCGGAACCTGTTATACATTTAATAGCATTATGCAAACCGACATCGTCAATTGGAAAAGCGGAAGGAAATCGTAAACAGCGCATTAAAACATAGTTGGCAGTCCACGGTCCTATACCATGGATAGCAGTTAGTTGTTTCTCAGCAAGCTTTACATCTTGTGTTTGTAGTAAATCCTCTTTTGACAGTTTTCCCTCTGTAATAAGCTTGGCAATACCAATTAAATATTCACATTTTCTTGTCGTCATTTTTAAGTCTTTAAGATCTTCTACATGTAAATTTGCAATTATTTCAGGTGATGGGAATATCCAATGTTTTCTATCGTCCCATTCTACATAACTTCCAAATGTCTCAACTAACCTTCTTTTTAGCGTATAAGCATATGTGAGATTAATTTGCTGACCGATAATTCCCCAGGAAAGTGCTTCGAATAAATCCGGAATACCTAAAGTTCGAAGTCCATAAAAGTTTTGAACAGGACCTTGAAGGAGTGGATCAAGTTGAGCTAATGTATAAAAGGGAGCTAAATCCGTAGTTAAATCAAACCACTCTGTTACATAGTTAGCTACAGCATCGCATATCCATTTGTCAGAGATATATGATTCTCCTAAAAAACGTATTTCCAAATGGCCATCAATGTTCATATTAATTTCAACCAAAGGGTTTATATTTTGAACAGGAATAACTTTATAAATTTTATTATCTTCAATGTGAAACATACATTCATTGTTAGAACGGGATAGATACCGTAAATTTTCTTGGAAACTAAATTCTTTCGGAACTGTTAAAGTTAATGCGCTAGTATATTCAGCTGTCATATGCATTCTACCTGTGACTTTTCTAATATAAGCAATTCTTTCTTCATTTCTAATCCACCTCTAAAGCCGGTTAGTTTCCCATTCTTTCCGATAACACGATGGCAAGGAATTGTAATGAGAAGAGGGTTGGCAGCAATAGCAGTAGCAACGGCACGTATAGCTGTAGGTTTTTGCATTTTTTCGGCAATTTCTGAATAAGAATATGTCTTCCCATAAGGAATTTCACGTACCGTATTCCAAACAGATAATTGAAAGGCGGTTCCGTAAGCATCGATAGGGAATGTAAAAGTTTCCCGCTTGTTTTCCAAATACTCGATAACTTCTTTCGTATATGTTTGCAAGTAATCTGGATTGCGGGTCAATTTATATTGCGGCAGTTTTTTTCTAGCCCATATAGTTAGTTCTTCGAAGTTTTCGTCTTGTGATCCAATGAAACATAGTCCATTTTCAGTTGCGGCAATATGAAAGCGCCAATTTTTATGTGTAAGGAGCGTCCAATATATAGATTTATTTTTGTAGGAATTCATTATTGTATCCCTCTTTCATTGTATTCTTTTTTCGATATTCAGTCGGAGTAAAGCCGGTTTTCCTTTTAAATAAAGTTGCGAAATACTCAGGGTTCTCTATCCCGACGGCAGTACTAATTTCTTTAATAGATTGATTTGTATGTGAAAGATATTCTGCAGCTTTAACAATCCTGAATTGTTGTATATATTCTATTGGACTTATTCCTAT
The DNA here is from genome assembly GCF_001884105.1 of Bacillus luti. Classification (GTDB taxonomy): domain Bacteria; phylum Bacillota; class Bacilli; order Bacillales; family Bacillaceae_G; genus Bacillus_A; species Bacillus_A luti. The sequence continues at coordinate 236,888 of NZ_MACI01000095.1, forward strand.
CAGTCTTTTGAAAGTACGTTGTAAATGAAATGGGCTACCGTGGCACATTTCTGCGAGTAGGTCGAGAGTTAATCCTTCGTCAAAGTGTTTTTCGATATAATCTTTAATTTGTTCTACCCACTCTTCGTTAGGTAGAGTTATCCCATTTGGTTTACAACGTTTGCACGGACGAAAGTTTTCACGCAATGCTTGCTCAGCATTTAGAAAAATTCGTACGTTGTTTTTATTCGGTATTCTCGATTTGCACGATGGCCTGCAGAAGATCCTAGTTGATTTCACAGCATAAAAGAATTTAGTATCATAGGAAGAATCATTATGAATAATTGCTTGCCAATACTCACTTGTTAATGTAAATCCTTGATTGTGCAAAGAACATCACCTCTGAAATTAGTATAACCTGAATAATGTGCATATGTACGTATTTACAAATGTAAGAGCAAGATTACAAAGATGGAAATATGCTTGATTTTCTATTTTGTGGTAGCATGAAATTTGAAAGTGAACATCAAGAGGAGGATTATAAGTGAAGTTAATTTCATGGAATGTAAATGGTTTGCGAGCAGTTATCGCAAAAGGTGGATTTTTAGAATATCTCGAGGAATCAAATGCTGATATATTTTGTTTACAAGAGATTAAATTACAAGATGGACAAATTGATTTAAATCTAGAGGGATATTATACATATTGGAATTATGCTGTGAAAAAAGGATATTCTGGGACAGCTATTTTTTCGAAAAAAGAACCGCTTTCTGTTACATACGGTTTAGGAATTGAAGAGCATGATCAAGAAGGACGAGTTATTACTTTAGAGTTCGAAGATTTTCACATGATAACGTTATATACACCAAACTCCAAACGAGGATTAGAACGATTAGATTACAGAATGAAATGGGAAGATGATTTCAGGGCGTATATTAAACGATTAGATGGGAAGAAACCAGTTATTTTTTGCGGTGATTTAAATGTTGCTCATAAAGAAATAGATTTAAAAAATCCAAAAAGTAATCGGAAAAATCCCGGGTTTTCTGATGAAGAAAGAGAGAAATTCACATGTATTTTAGAAGAAGGATTTATTGATACATATCGTTATCTATATCCTGATCAGGAAGGCGCATATTCGTGGTGGTCGTATCGAATGGGAGCCAGGGCAAAAAATATTGGATGGCGTTTAGATTATTTTGTTGTTTCCGAAAGAATGAAAGACCAAATAACAGAGGCGAAAATTAATAGTGAAGTAATGGGATCAGACCATTGCCCAGTTGAATTACATATAAATTTCTAAAAAAAGAAGTGTCCCCCTAACGTTAGGCGGATACTTCTTTTTTAATTCAGTTTGTTAAAATTTTTCAAATCTTTCTTGAAATAATTGCATATTAAATATATACTTAGTAACGATAATCATTATCAATGAAAAAGATTATCAATGGATGAGGTGTAAAAGAATTATAGCTTAGGGGAAGTGAACGAGAATGAGTTCTGGATAGGATTATTCATCTAATGAAATATATATGTAAGATAAGTTTCATATAGTTAAGTTTTTTGAGAACATAGTTTGAAAATTCGAGAGGAGCTATATAAAGATGAACAAGAAATTATTTACATTAGGGATGGTTACAGTTTTAAGTGTAGGTTTAGCGGCATGTAATAGTGCAGATAAAACTTCAGGAGAGCAAAAACAACAAACAAAGGCTAGTGAGACGAAAAAAGAAGAAAAAAGAAAAATTACATACTTAGGTAAAGAATATACAGTGCCAGCAAAAGTAGATAAAATTGCGACAGCTAGTTTAGAGTCAATGGAAGATGCAGCAGTACTTGGAATTAAACCAGTTGGTGCCATTACTGTTGGTGGTAAATTACCGAAGTATCTAGAGAAAGATTTAGAAGGTGCGAAATCTGTTGGTGAGAAAATGGAACCAAATTTCGAAACATTACTTCAATTAAAACCAGACGTTATTACATCAAGTACGAAATTCCCAGCAGAAACAGCTGAAAAGTTTACGAAAGTAGCTCCGACGTTCCCAGTATCACATGTTTCAACAAATTGGGAAGATAACTTAAAGTTAATGGGAGAATTAACTGGTAAAAAGGATAAAGCAGAAAAAATTATTAAAGATTATAATGCAGATGCTGAAAAAGCAAAAGCAAAACTAGGGGATAAGTTAAAAGACAAAAAAGTACTTGTAATCAGACTAAGAGCAAACGAATTATTCCTATATCCAGAAGGAGTGTACTTCAACCCTGTAATTTATAAAGACCTTGGGCTAACTGCTCCAGAACAATTAAAGACTGTAAAAGCACAAGAGAAGATTTCATTTGAAAAACTTGCCGAACTTAACCCGGATTATATTTTCTTACAATATGAGACAACTGAGAATAAAAACCCGAAAGTGCTAGAAGAAATTGAAAAGAATCCAATTTGGCAAAGTATGAATGCCGCGAAAGAAAAGAAAGTATTTGTAAACGTTGTTGATCCAATGGCACAAGGTGGTACTGCTTGGAGTAAAACAGCATTCTTAAAAGAAGCAGTGAAAAATTTATCTAAATAATATAATAAGTAAGGTGCGTTGAATGATATGCAGAAAACAAATGCAGTACCAGTAACTATATTATGTATAGCACCCATACTCATCTTATTTACAGTTGTACTTTCCATTTTGTATGGGGCAAAAAGTATTGATGCTGAAACAGTGTGGAACGCATTATTTCATTTTGATTCAAGCGATGTAAATCATAATATTATTATTACTTCACGTTTACCAAGGGTAGTTGCAGCTCTTTTAGTCGGAGCATTTCTAGCCATATCAGGAGCACTTATGCAGGGGATGACAAGAAACTATCTTGCATCCCCTTCTATTATGGGTGTGACGGATGGGGCAGCCTTTGTTATTACACTTTGTATGATTTTTCTTCCGGGCATGTCCTCAATTGGCATGGTTTTATGTTCAATGATTGGCTCTGCACTTGGAGCCGGTATCGTGTTTGGTTTTGGTTCGCTTCTTCAAAATGGCTTATCACCAGTTCGGTTAGCAATTATAGGGACAGTTATTGGAACATTTTTAAGCAGTGTATCTGCTGCAATGGCTTCATATTTCCAAATTTCTCAAAATGTTAGTTTTTGGTTTAATGCAAAATTAGATCAAGTCGATCCTAATATAATTAAAATCACGATACCTTTTGGGATAATTGGAATAGTTTTAGCGCTGTTTATATCAAAATCTATTACTATTCTTTCTTTAGGAGAAGAAGTTTCTATTAACCTAGGACAGCGTACAAAACTAGTTAAAGCGATGGCAATTTTATCAGTTATTTTCTTAACAGGAACGGCAGTTGCTTTAGTGGGGAAAGTTGGTTTTGTAGGTTTAATTATTCCGCACATTACTCGCTTTATAATTGGAGTAGATTATAAGTGGATTTTGCCATGTGCAGGCGTTATTGGCGGCGTTTTTCTAGCATTATGTGATGTTTTAAGTAGATTTGTAAATTATCCATTTGAAACGCCAATCGGAGTCGTAACATCTTTAATTGGAATTCCTTTCTTCCTTTATTTAATCCGTACAAGAGGAGGAGAGAGACATGCTTAAAAGTTCAAGTCAACGTTTTGGAATGACGATGGGGATTATTATATTTTTAATACTATGTGCTATTTATATTAGTTTAACGAATGGTACGTTTGATATTACGATTACAGATGTATTTAAAACACTCCTTAGAATTGATCCAGTACCAGACCATGATTTAGTTATTTTTGAGTTTCGTCTTCCGCGTATTGTAATTGCTGGATTAGTAGGATTAGGTCTCGGTGTTGCGGGTGCTGTTATTCAAGGGATTACGAGAAACGGATTGGCGGATCCAGGTATTTTAGGAGTGAATGCCGGAGCAGGAACAGCAATTGTAATTTTTATGTTTTTCTTTCAAGGGCAATTAAAAAGCACAGACTGGGTTTCTATTATGATGATGCCAATGTTTGGTTTAGTCGGCGGATTAGGTGCAGCTATCATCATTTATCTGTTTTCTTGGAAAAACGGTAAGTTAGATTCGCAGCGTCTTTTATTAACAGGGATTGCGATTGGATCAGGATTTGGAGCCTTTTCTATGTACTTATCACTCAAAATGAAGTCAACTGATTTTGAAATGGCTGCAGTATGGGTGTCTGGAAGTATTTATAATGCAAACTGGAAATATATTATTGCTATGTTGCCGTGGCTTATTATATTAATTCCTCTCATACAAAAGAAAGCTTATTTATTAGATTTATTTCAATTGGAAGAAACGAGTATTACAAGTTTAGGTGTTTCAGTAGAAAGAGAGAAATCTATTTTACTACTAAGTAGTATAGGACTTGTGAGCGCATGTGTCGCAGTTTCAGGGAGTATTGGTTTTATTGGACTAATGGCACCGCATATAGCGAAAAGGCTTGTGGGTATTCAGCATAAGTATATTATTCCTACGTGCGGGGTAATCGGAATGTTTCTTGTAATTGCTTCGGACTTTATTGCAAAAACAGTGTTCACACCTGTAGAGTTACCAGTTGGAATCGTTATTTCTATTGTCGGTGTACCGTATTTCTTATATTTACTTTATAAGGCGAAAGCGTAAGAGGAGGAATAAAAGTGAGTATTTTAAGTGCAAAAAATTTAGAAACGAGTTATGAAAAGCTTACAGTGTTTCGCGATTTAAATGTGGAAATACAAGAAGGAAAAGTAACGACAATTATAGGGCCAAATGGGTGTGGTAAATCGACATTGTTAAAAACAATGGGAAGAATTTTAAAGCAAAAGAGCGGTAAAGTATATTTGCAAGGACAGGATTTAAATACAATTCCGACGAAAGAAATTGCGAAGCAGTTAGCTTTACTTCCGCAAACTCCAATTGCGCCAGGCGAGCTTAAAGTAGAAGAGTTAATTTCTTATGGACGCTATCCACATCGAAATAACGTAAATAAGTTAACTTCAAAAGATAAAGAAATGATTGATTGGGCATTAGAAATAACGAAAACTTCTGAATTTCGAACGAGACAAATTGCAAATTTATCAGGTGGTCAACGACAAAAGGTATGGTTAGCAATGGCTTTAGCACAAGAGACAGAAGTGTTACTACTAGATGAACCAACGACATATCTTGATATGTCTCATCAATTAGATGTATTACAAATTGTGGAGAAATTAAATAAAGAACATAATTGTACGGTCGTAATGGTACTACATGATATTAACCATGCAGCAAGGTTTTCAGATGAAATTATTGCAATGAAAGAAGGGGAAATCGTTACAACTGGTAGCCCAGAAGAAATCATTACAAATGAAGTGTTAAAAGAAGTATTTCATATTGATGCACGTGTCATGATTGATCCGTATAATGGGGCTCCTGTTTGTTTCGGTTATGATAGCGTTGTATCTCAAGAAGAAAAAGTAGAAATATATGTAACGAGTTAAGAAGGGGGGATATAAGATGACTACTACTATTGAAAAACAGCAGATTATAACATCTAATACAGAACAGTGGAAAATGTATTCGAAATTAGAAGGTAAGGAATATCAAATTCATATTTCAAAGCCGAGGCAGCCAGCACCAGAGTCAGGCTATCCTGTTATATACGTATTAGATGGCAATGCCTTTTTTCAAACATTCCATGAAGCGGTTAAAATACAATCAGTTCGAGCAGAAAAAACAGGTGTTTCACCAGCCATTATAGTAGGTATTGGTTACCCAATTGAAGGTGCATTTTCAGGTGAAGAAAGATGCTATGATTTTACGCCTAGCGTAATTTCAAAAGATGCGCCTTTAAAACCAGATGGCAAACCGTGGCCTAAAACAGGAGGAGCACATAACTTCTTTACTTTTATAGAAGAAGAACTGAAGCCTCAAATCGAAAATGATTTTGAGATTGATAAAGGAAAACAAACGTTATTTGGGCATTCGCTAGGTGGTTTATTTGCTTTACATATACTATTTACAAACGTAAATGCCTTTCAAAATTATTTTATTAGTAGTCCATCTATTTGGTGGAATAACCAATCTGTGCTTGAAAAAGAAGAGAATCTTATAAGTGAATTAAATAGTGCCAAGTTTGAAACAGGAGTGTTCCTTACAGTTGGGTCACTAGAACGAGGTCATATGGTTGTAGGGGCAAACGAATTGTCAGAGCGCCTTCTCCAAGTAAAACACGATCAGTTTAGATTTATGTTTTATGAGGCTGAAGGGGAGAATCATGCATCTGTTGTGCCGACTTCTTTAAGTAAGGGATTACGATTTATTAGTTGTGTGTAGAGTGTGTACGAGATATGCATACTTTTCATATTTGGACGATTGATAAGAAACAGGAGAATCACGAAGTTCCTCAAAATATGATTGATATGTAAAAAAACAGTTCCATATTGAACGTGCTACAATTCAAATTGAAACGCTTAAAATTAAACATAACGAAATGATTGTTTAATAAAATGCAAACAAAAGGCTATGGGGAAATTCTCCATAGCCTTTTGTTTGTTCAAGTAGAATTGTCCTTTTTGAAAGTTTTGTTTCAACTTTTCGTCTAAAGAGGCAAAAAGTTGTCACAATTCGGTCACAATTAGCATAAGCATAGAATAGACGAAATGAACTTATTTCCAAAAAGGCTTGGTTTATTCCAAACATGATTCGTAGAGCTGCAAAAGCACGGATAAAAAGTTCACTATATTCTCAAGGAGGTAGATCGTATGAAAGCTATTCTTGCTATCGCTGGACTTATTTGGGTTTTATCACATGGCATTCCAATTTATGAAGGAGAACAAATTCGCAGTGCTCTAAATAAAAATTTTAATGAATATCATATCATTGATCGGCAAGATAATGTTGTGACAGTTCGTGTAAATGACTGTTTTCATACGGTAACCGTTGAAGGAACTTCAGTAGTGAATGATACAAAAGTATGTGATCAGCAGTAATTATATATAGGAAGAAAAAAGTCTCAGTTTGCACGTGTGAAAATTGAGACTTTTATATTTGGGGACGAATAATAAGTGGGGAGGGACAATCCCCACTTATTGATGTTTTTTGAAAAAAGGAAAGGGTATTATGAAAATTGAGACTGAGAAGCTAATAATTTGTTAAGAATAATCATAGAGTGGAAATATACTCATATGGGGTATCATACATAGATATTTAATGCTATAATTGGTGTACTCGTAAAAGCAATTCTTGTATTGGATGAAGAGAAACTTTAAGAAGGTGATAATATGGATCATAAAGAGCATGAATCAGTAACACATAGATCAGAAAAAGAAAAAGAGCAAATTATAAATAGATTAAAGAGAATTGAAGGCCAAGTTCGTGGTATTCAAAATATGATTGAAAATGATCGTTATTGCGTGGATATTTTAGTGCAAATTTCAGCGATTAATGCAGCGATGAAAAAAGTAGGAATGGGTGTCTTAAAAAATCATACAAGTCATTGTGTTTCAGGAGCCATTAAAGATGGAAATGGTGACGAAGCAATTGAGGAATTAATGACAGTATTTGAACGTTTTTCAAAAGCGTAAAAACAAGCTAGTTTTTAACTGGCTTGTTTTTTGTTTACCCTTATAGGATTTAGATGTATTGTAGTGAAAAAGTGTATGTAAAATAAACTTTTAGAAAATAATTGAAAAATCATGATACAAAACCATTGATTACCTTAGGGGGGTATGGTAAGATGTAGTTGTGATTAACAAACAATGAAGAAACAAGAGGAGGATTTTAAATGGAACAGTTAACATTACAAGTTGAAGGTATGTCTTGTGGACATTGTGTAAATGCTATCGAAAGCAGTGTGAAAGAGCTAAACGGTGTTGAACAAGTGAAAGTTCAATTAGCAGAAGGAACTGTTGAAGTTACTATCGACTCGTCTGCTGTAACATTAAAAGATATCGTTGCTGTTATTGAAGACCAAGGATACGATGTTCAATAATTATTTTTAGATATGGAAATAAATCGTACTTTAAATGAAGTACGATTTATTTTGCTAATAATTATACCTCATAAGGGTATATAGAGGTGAGAGATATGAATGAACAAAAAGAGGCCAATCTTCAAATATCAGGAATGACATGTGCAGCATGTGCAAATAGAATTGAAAAAGGTCTGAAAAAAGTAGAAGGTGTTCATGATGCAAATGTAAATTTTGCACTTGAAAAAACAAAAATAATGTACGATCCAGCGAAAACGAATCCGCAACAATTTAAGCAAAAAGTTGAATCGTTAGGGTATGGAATTGTCAGTGATAAAGCTGAGTTTACTGTTTCAGGGATGACATGCGCAGCATGTGCCAATAGAGTAGAAAAGCGTTTAAATAAGTTAGAAGGTGTGAACGGAGCGACAGTAAATTTCGCTTTAGAATCGGCTACAGTAGATTTTAATCCTGATGAAATTAATGTAAATGAAATGAAGAGTGCAATTACGAAATTAGGATATAAATTAGAAGTGAAATCAGATGAGCAAAATGGATCAACTGATCATCGCTTACAAGAAATTGAGCGACAAAAGAAGAAATTTATCATTTCATTTATTTTATCATTTCCGTTATTGTGGGCAATGGTAAGTCATTTCTCATTTACATCGTTTATTTATTTACCAGATATGCTTATGAACCCATGGGTACAACTAGCACTTGCAACGCCAGTTCAGTTTATCATTGGTGGGCAGTTTTATGTTGGGGCTTATAAAGCGTTACGTAATAAAAGCGCCAATATGGATGTTCTCGTTGCACTTGGAACGTCTGCGGCATATTTCTACAGTGTGTATTTAAGTATTAGGTCGATTGGTTCTTCGGAACATATGACAGACTTGTATTTTGAAACGAGTGCAGTACTTATTACATTAATTATTTTAGGTAAATTATTTGAGGTGAAAGCAAAAGGACGCTCGTCAGAAGCAATTAAAAAATTAATGGGATTACAGGCGAAAACCGCTACTGTTGTACGAGATGGAACAGAAATGAAAATTTTAATTGAAGAAGTGGTAGCTGGTGATATCGTTTATGTGAAACCAGGGGAAAAAATTCCGGTAGATGGGGAAATTGTAGAAGGAAAGTCAGCAATAGATGAATCGATGTTAACAGGCGAGAGTATCCCGGTTGATAAAACAATTGGGGATGTAGTAATCGGTTCTACAATAAATAAAAATGGCTTTTTAAAAGTGAAAGCAACTAAGGTAGGAAGAGATACTGCATTAGCTCAAATTATTAAAGTAGTAGAAGAGGCTCAAGGTTCAAAAGCTCCTATTCAAAGGGTAGCAGATCAAATTTCAGGTGTTTTCGTACCGGTTGTAGTTGGAATTGCGATTATTACATTTGTTGTGTGGATGCTATTTGTTACACCTGGTGATTTTGGCGGAGCACTTGAGAAAATGATAGCCGTACTTGTTATCGCTTGTCCGTGTGCATTAGGTCTTGCAACACCTACGTCTATTATGGCGGGATCAGGAAGATCGGCTGAATATGGAATTTTATTTAAAGGTGGAGAGCATTTAGAAGCAACCCACCGATTAGATACAGTTATTCTAGATAAAACAGGTACTGTGACAAATGGGAAACCGGTGTTAACAGATGTAATTGTAGCAGATGGATTCCATGAAGAAGAAATACTACGTTTAGTAGGTGCGGCAGAAAAAAATTCTGAACACCCACTTGCAGAAGCGATTGTAGAAGGAATTAAAGAAAAGAAAATTGATATCCCAAGTTCAGAAACATTTGAAGCGATTCCAGGATTCGGTATCGAATCAGTTGTAGAAGGGAAACAATTATTAATTGGTACACGTCGATTAATGAAGAAATTCGATATTGATATTGAAGAAGTTTCTAAATCGATGGAAGCGCTAGAACGAGAAGGAAAAACAGCAATGTTAATAGCAATAGATAAGGAGTATGCTGGAATAGTTGCCGTTGCGGATACTGTAAAAGATACTTCAAAAGCAGCTATCGCAAGACTTAAGAAAATGGGTCTAGACGTTGTTATGATTACAGGAGATAATACACAAACCGCTCAGGCAATCGCTAAGCAAGTTGGTATTGATCATGTAATTGCAGAAGTATTACCAGAAGGAAAAGCAGAAGAAGTGAAAAAACTGCAAGCGCAAGGTAAGAAAGTAGCAATGGTTGGAGATGGAATAAATGATGCGCCTGCATTGGCTACGGCGGATATCGGTATGGCAATTGGAACCGGAACGGATGTAGCGATGGAAGCGGCAGATATTACGTTAATCCGTGGTGATTTAAATAGTATTGCTGATGCAATCTTTATGAGTAAGATGACGATAAGAAATATTAAGCAAAATTTATTCTGGGCACTAGCTTATAACGGCTTAGGAATCCCGATTGCCGCGTTCGGTTTCTTGGCACCTTGGGTTGCTGGAGCCGCGATGGCATTTAGTTCTGTATCCGTTGTATTAAATGCATTACGACTGCAAAGAGTGAAATTAAAAAAATAAAAATCTATAGAGTAATTGCATATGCTTTTAAAACGAAAAACAATACTTTGAAATAAGTATTGTTTTTTGTTCATATAGAAAGAAAAAAGATATAATAAAGCAGCAATATTGAATCGTAGGTGGTAGAAAAGTTAAATGATAGTTTAGTAAGGAGGCTCTACTATGTTAAAAGATACGATTATTAGAACATTTCATAAAGAGGATTTAGAACAAGTATTACAGTTGTTCTATGAAACAGTTCATACAATTAATGCAAAAGATTATAACGAATTACAACTACAGGCATGGGCGCCAGATCGACTAGATAGGGAAAGTTGGTTACAATCTTTAGAGAAGAATATTAGTTATGTAGCGGATTATAACGGTGTGATAGTGGGATTTGGGGATTATAATGATGATCATTACGTAGATCGTCTATTTACGCATAAAGATTATCAAGGGAAAAGGATAGCGTCATACATACTACAGGAGTTAGAAAAAGAAGCAGTGAACTTGGGGCATAAGGATATATATACAGAAGCGAGTATTACAGCAAAACCTTTCTTTGAAAGTAAAGGTTTTATTTGCATAAAGGAACAAAAGAAACAGCATAATGGTCAGATCTTTATTAATTATGTAATGAAAAAATAGCCCTCTCGTAAACGAGAAGGCTATTTTTTCATTATTTTACAGCTTCTTTAAGTTCTTTACCAGCTTTGAAAGCAGGTACTTTAGAAGCTGCGATTTGCATTTCTTCACCAGTTTGTGGGTTACGGCCTGTACGAGCAGCTCTTTCGCGAACTTCGAATGTACCGAATCCGATAAGTTGTACTTTTTCACCAGCAGCTAAAGTGTTAGTGATTGATTCTACTACAGTTTGTAAAACTACAGTAGCTTCTTTTTGAGAAATCTCAGCATTTTGTGCTACGTTTTTGATTAATTCTGTTTTGTTCATGTTTTTCACCTCATATGTAAATAATGCTATTTAAGTTGTTATTATAACGTATAAAACATTCGAGAACAAGTGTACGTACATATATTCGCGAAAAAAATGAAATTTGTAATATTTTTTAGCGCGACTTTACAGACATTCAATTTAAGCGGATATAGATTTATTCTTTATTTCCGTCTTCTCTGTAGAGGAAGATAGTTTCTTATTATAAGATATGAAATAAGGTAGTGCTACAAATAACATACCTCCTACTAAATTTCCAAAGAAAACAAAAATGAAATTTGGAACATATTCAGCCCAAGTTAAATGACCAGCAAAAATTGCAGCTGGGATGACAAACATATTGGCTACAACGTGTTGAAATCCAATCGCGACAAAAGTCATAACTGGGAACCAAATACCGATTATCTTTCCGATAAATTCTTTACTTCCTATACTAAGCCAAACAGCTAAACAAACGAGCCAATTACATCCAATTGCAGAAATGAAGGCTTGCAGTGGTGTGTCTTGTAATTTAGCCTGTGCAATAGAAATTGTTTTAGCTAAAAAAACTCCCTCTGTTAATCCAACGATATGACCGAAGAAATAAGCAACGAATACAGCCCCTATAAAGTTACTAAACGTAACAATAACTAAATTACGTAGTAAGCGGAATAAGGTGATTTTCTTTTGAAGCCAAGCCATTGAAACTGTCATCATGTTACCAGTTACTAGTTCGCCGCCTGCAAGAATAACGAGTATAAGACCGATAGGAAAGACAGAGGCACCTAAGAAACTAGTAAATGATCCCCAAGATTTTGGCATCGTTCCAATAACATGAATATCGAGTAAATACCCTAATGCGATAAAAGCGCCACCAAAAAAGCCGAGAATTAACATAGGGAGTAATGATAAATGAGCTTTTTTTCTTCCAGAATTAGCAGCAAGTTCTGTAATTTCTTCTGGTGTGTATACAGACATGAATAACCCCTCCGTCATATTGTGATGGAAAGAAAGAACTTTCCAAAGAATCTATGTATTATAAAAATATGTTATGACTTCTAAATAAATTTGTCAAAGTGAAGGGGATAGAATTGGATATGAATAACAGTTCATGTTGTCACATGAATGTAACAATAAGGCTTTAAAGTACTTCTAGAGGTGAAAACATGAATACTCATCGTATGAAGAAAGAACAAAACATATCAAACTTTAGAAAAATTATCATTACTGTTTTTATAAGTATGGTAATGATTTCGGTTGGCGTGTGTTACTATGCAACGGAAATAGAACGAAAATTAATAACGGTTACTTGGAATGAAGTGAAATCTTCTAAACTCCCTAAAGAATTTAATAATAAGAAAATTTTGCAATTTTCAGATGTACATTTAGGACCAGAATTTTCATTGAAACAATTAGATAGTTTGGTTGAAAAAATGAATGAGTTACATCCAGATATAGTAGTTTTTACAGGAGATCTAATAGATAAGTTTGGAACTTATAATGAGGAAAGAGAAGAAGCGAAAAAGATTTTGAAGGAAATTCATGCGCCGCTTGGTAAATATGCTGTGTTTGGAAATCATGATAGAGGTGGCGGCGGTAGTTTGTTTTATAAAAAATATATGGAGGAAGCTGGTTTTTCGGTGTTAGTAAATGAAGTACAAAAAATTAAATCGGACAATGGAAACTACATTACAATATCAGGTTTGGATGATTTCTTATTAGGAAAGCCACAAATAGACCCAACTTTAAAAAACTTAAAACAACAAGATTTCAATATGCTATTAGTACATGAACCAGATGTTGTAGACAAAGTAGCACGTTACCCAGTTGATTTTCAAATGTCAGGACATAGTCACGGAGGACAAGTTCAAATTCCTTTTGTAGGTCCATTAATCACTACAAAATTAGCTGAGAGCTATGTTGAAGGAATGTATGAATTAGAGGGGAAGAATAAGCCGTTATATTTATATGTAAACCGTGGTATTGGGACAACCCGAATGCCTGTTAGATTTTGGAGTGTACCTGAGATTTCAGTATTTGTGTTGAAGAAAAATAATAATTAGTAATGAAGAATTTGTACGATAGTAATTTTATTTTTTGTGAAGGAAACCCAATCCAATCATTGCTAGAAAAGATTCATATACAAATAAAGAAAAGAGTAATTACTATTGTCATAGTGAATATAAACTTTTTTCTTGACTTTTTATACGAAGGCGAGCAAAATGGTAAAAAAGGAAGGGGGGATGATGATGGAAGAGTACGTATTAGAGCTGTATAACCTGTTATATACGACAGAATGGCAAGATATTGTTTCGTTTCTAGGAATAGTATTTTGCATGAAAATTGTAATCGTATATGTGGAAGAGCAAGGTATGTTCTATTCCTTCTCATCTCCGTTCGATTTGCAACGCGAGCCGTTGCTACACTATGCCAATATAAATTACGAACAAATTCCTTTTGTTATCTTCTTTATGATTCGATTTATAACAGCAATTGTAAAGAAAAAAGAAAGTGATGATGAAGAGTGCCACTCAACTTGTAATATAGCGAATGCTTTTTAAGCTAAATACAAGGAGGAGATTTATATGTGGTTTCGATTTCTTATGATTGGTTTCTTTTCATTAACAGCAATTTCATTAATGGGATATCAAGTGTCTGAAATTTTTCAAGCATATAGCAGCACGTTTTTTAACAAAAACTAATTACATTGCTATTTAAATAATAAAACGATAAAATCCTTCTTAAGAAGTTTTATTAAGAAGGATTTTTTTCTTTGTCTTGTCTTGCTGTGTCAAACTATTGTCACATTTACACTGTGAATAATATGTTAAAATAGTGAGGTTACGTATACATATTTGAAGGAAGAGGGAGTGACCATTTTGGTGGATCAATCAACAAATCAGAAAAGCTATGCTCCTATTGTGATAACGCTTTCTGTAATTGTAAATGCGATTATTTTATTTTTATTCTTTGGACCTGTTGGCTATGAAGGAGAAGTACATTTTGATGTAACAATTTTACCAATGTTAAATGCAATTTTTAATAGCTTTACGTTCGTATTCTTATTAGCAGCTTTATACTCTATTATTAAGAAGAATGTGAAAATGCACCGTGGTTTTATCCTAGCAGCATTTACAACAACGTTGCTATTTTGTGTTTCTTATTTATCGTATCATTACTTGGCGCCAGCAACACATTTTGGCGGAGAAGGATTTATTAAATATGTGTATTTCATCATTTTAATTACACATATTATCTTAGCAGCAATTATTGTACCACTTGCATTGTTTGCACTTGTATTTGGTTTTACAAACCAATTAACACGCCATCGCAAAATTGTACGTTGGACAATGCCGATTTGGTTATATGTAAGTTTATCTGGTGTTATTGTTTACTTAATGATCTCACCTTATTATCAATAAAAAATCTCAGCCTTAAAGGCTGAGATTTTTTTGTTAGGCAAATATTTTTGTGAAATGAAAAAAGTATGTTATACAAAAGTATAGTTGCTTTTCATATAGAAGGGATGGTAAAGGGATATGCAAAATTTTGTATTTCGTAATCCAACGAAACTTATTTTCGGTAAAGGTCAATTAGAACAGTTGAAAACTGAAATTCCACAGTTCGGTAAAAAAGTTCTTCTCGTATACGGGGGAGGCAGCATTAAAAGGAATGGTATTTATGATAATGTAATTTCTAATTTAAAGGATATAAATGCGGAAGTATTTGAGTTAACAGGTGTTGAGCCGAATCCTCGTTTATCGACAGTAAAGAAAGGGATTCAAATTTGTAAAGACAATGGAGTCGAATTTATTTTAGCGGTTGGTGGCGGAAGTGTAATCGACTGTACAAAAGCGATTGCTGCTGGTAGTAAATATGATGGTGATGTATGGGACATTGTAACAAAAAAAGCATTTGCTAGTGAGGCGTTACCATTTGGTACTGTACTCACTCTTGCAGCGACAGGTTCTGAAATGAATGCTGGTTCTGTAATTACAAACTGGGAAACGAATGAAAAATATGGTTGGGGTAGTCCTGTTACTTTCCCGCAGTTTTCCATTTTAGATCCGGTCCATACTGCATCTGTACCGAGAGATCAAACGATTTACGGTATGGTAGATATTATGTCACACGTATTAGAACAGTATTTCCATCATGGAACAAATACGGAATTACAAGATCGTTATTGTGAATCTGTTTTAAAAACAGTAATAGAAACCGCTCCAAAGCTTTTAAGTAATCTAGAAAATTATGAGTATAGAGAGACCATTTTATATTGCGGCACGATGGCGTTAAACGGTATTTTAGCGATGGGAGTAAAAGGAGATTGGGCAACTCATAATATTGAACATGCAGTTTCAGCTGTTCATGATATACCGCATGGGGGTGGCCTTGCGATTTTATTCCCGAACTGGATGAAGCATGTTGTAGATGAAAATGTAAGTCGCTTTAAACAGTTCGCTATTCGTGTGTTTAATGTAGAAACAGACGGTAAAACAGATAAAGAGGTGGCATTAGAAGGAATTGAGGCGTTACGTCAATTTTGGACTTCAATTGAAGCGCCAGTAACTTTAGCTGATTACGGTATTGGGGAAAGTGAGATTAACTTAATGGCGGATAAAGCGATGGCTTATGGTGAATTTGGTAACTTTAAAAAATTAAATAAAGACGATGTTTTAAGTATATATAAAGCTTCTTTATAAGTGAATCAAGAAAAGAAACCCATTTGATTGTTATATCAAATGGGTTTCTTTTTTGTTGTTTATAATTGTTTGTGGCTGATTTTGATTATTTGTGAATGTTTGTGGTTGATTTTCGTGATCGTTTTCATTATACTGTAATCAAAGAAGAGGTGAATAAAATGTTAACTCCTGAACGTCATCAAATGATATTGCAACTTGTAAAAGAGCAGAAGGTTATTAAATTACAACAATTAGTGGAAAGAACAGAAAGCTCTGAGTCGACAATTCGTCGTGATTTAGCACAATTGGAAAAACAAAGGTTATTAAAAAGAGTTCACGGTGGTGCTGCTGTTTTAACAGGAAAAGGACAGGAGCCAACGATGGTTGAAAAATCATCCAAAAACATTCAAATAAAACAACAAATTGCGAAGTATGCCGCTAGTATTGTTGAACAAGGTGATTGCATTTATTTAGATGCAGGAAGTACAACATTTGAAATGATTCCATTTTTAATAAATAAAGATGTTACTGTCGTTACAAATGGACTTATGCATATTGAAGCTTTAGTTGAAAATAATATTCGTGCATATTTACTTGGCGGAATGATGAAGAGTAGGACGAAAGCTTTAATTGGTGCGATGGCACAGGAAAGTATGCAGAAGTACCGTTTTGATAAATGTTTTTTAGGAGCGAATGGTGTACATGAACAACTTGGTTTTACAACGCCAGATCCAGAAGAGGCACTTTTGAAACAAATGGCATTAACGTTAGCAAACGAAGGATATTTCTTAATTGATGAAAGTAAGTTTTCGGAAGTTGCGTTTGCGAAAATTGCCAATGTTGAAGAGGCAAATATTATTACAAACTATTTAGAGATTGATCTAGAAAAATATAAAAGACAAACCAATGTAATTGAGGCTGATAAACAATGATCTATACAGTTACTTTAAACCCATCTATTGATTATGTAGTACAAGTTGATTCTTTCGATTTAGGAACAGTAAATCGTGCGGAGAAAGATATGAAGTTTCCTGGAGGAAAAGGTATTAATGTTTCTCGCGTTCTTCATCGTTTAGGTGTTGAAAATGTAGCGCTTGGATTTACTGGTGGATTTACCGGTCGATTTATTAAAGATGTATTACATGAGGAAGGTGTGACAACAAACTTCGTACAAGTAGACGGAGATTCACGAATTAATGTGAAAATCAAAGGGCAAGAAGAAACAGAGTTAAATGGGCAAGGCCCTAGTGTGACAAATGAGCAATTTGAAATATTAATGAAACAAATTGAAAGTATGAAGCAAGGGGATTGTGTCGTACTAGCTGGAAGTGTACCGGCATCTATCCCAACGACTTTTTATGAATCGATTGCAGCGTTCGGAGCTGAAAAAGGTATTCGCGTAGTAGTAGATGCGAGCGGAAGTGCACTGCAGCATGTAATTAAAAATAAGCCTTTTTTAATAAAGCCTAA
Organism: Bacillus luti; assembly: GCF_001884105.1. Taxonomy (GTDB): domain Bacteria; phylum Bacillota; class Bacilli; order Bacillales; family Bacillaceae_G; genus Bacillus_A; species Bacillus_A luti. The sequence continues at coordinate 254,393 of NZ_MACI01000095.1, forward strand.
TCATCATGAACTTGGTGAGTTATTTGGAGTAGAGGTTTCAACAGTAGAAGCTATTTTACCGCATGGAAAAAAATTAATTGAACAAGGTGTAGAGCACGTTATCGTATCAATGGCAGGCAAGGGAGCTTTATTATTTACGGCAGAAGGTATATATGAAGCAACTGTTCCAAAAGGTGTTGTAATTAATTCGGTTGGGGCTGGAGATTCTCTCGTTGCAGGGTTTGTAGGTAAATATGAACAGACGAAAGATATTGAAAAGGCATTTCAATATGGTGTTGCAACAGGGAGTGCAACAGCATTTTCAGCTGATTTATGTGCAAAGGAAAAAGTAGAAGAATTATTGTCGCAAGTAATTGTAACTAAGCGATAGGGGGAAGCAACATATGAAAATTACAGAACTATTAAAAAGGGATACAGTCATTATGAATTTGACAGCTTCAAATAAAGAAGCTGTCATAGATGAATTAGTTGAGAAATTAAACGGGGCAAATCGTTTAAATAGTAAAGCCGAATTTAAAGAAGCTATTTTAAAGCGGGAGTCACAAAGTACAACAGGCATTGGTGAAGGGATTGCAATACCTCATGCGAAAACAAAAGCTGTTAAGCAACCAGCGATTTGTTTTGGTAGAAGTGTAAGCGGTATCAACTATGAATCACTTGACGGACAGCCTGCACATTTATTCTTTATGATTGCTGCGAGTGAAGGGGCGAATAATACTCATTTAGAAACGTTATCACGCCTATCTACACTATTAATGGATGAAGGGTTTCGTAAGCAATTATTAGAAGCGAAGGATGAAGAGGAACTTCTTCGTTTATTTGATGAAAAAGAAAATGAAAAAGAAGAAGAAGCTGGCATTGAGGTTGCAAAACCAGAAGGAAATGAACCATACGTATTAGCTGTTACGGCTTGCCCAACTGGAATCGCTCACACATATATGGCTGCGGATAGCTTAAAAGCAAAAGCGGCAGAGTTAGGAATAGCAATTAAAGTTGAAACAAACGGGTCAACAGGTATAAAAAACGGTTTCACAAAAGAGGATATTGAACGCGCAACGGCTATAATTGTTGCGGCAGATAAACAAGTCGAAATGAACCGTTTTGCTGGGAAACATGTTATTCAAGTGCCAGTCGCTGACGGGATTAGAAAAACGGAAACGCTTCTTAATCGAGCTGTAAAACAAGATGCACCAATCTTTAAAGGAATAAAAGAAGATGGGAAGGCAGAAAGTGCAGAGAAAGAAAAAGGGTTAGGAATTTATAAGCATTTAATGAGCGGTGTAAGTAATATGCTTCCATTCGTTGTTGGTGGAGGAATTTTAATCGCATTAGCATTTATGTTCGGTGGAATTAAGGCGGAAGGTCCTATTGCTGAAATGTTAATGACCATTGGTGGTGGAGAAAAAGGAGCCTTTTTATTCCTTGTACCAATTTTAGCTGGATTTATTGCAAGTTCTATTGCTGATCGACCTGGTTTTATGCCTGGTGTTGTTGGAGGATTTTTGGCGGCGCAAGCAAATGCTGGCTTTTTAGGTGGATTAATTGCTGGTTTCTTAGCGGGGTATGTTGTTGTTGGGTTGAAAAAGTTATTTTCTAGTTTACCAGCGCAGTTAGAAGGGATTAAACCAGTCTTGCTTTACCCAGTATTGGGGTTATTAATTACAGGTGTTATCATGTTAAAAGTAGTTAATCCACCTGTAGTTGCGTTAAACGAAATGTTAACGAGTTGGTTAAATAGTTTAGGTGGTACAAATGCTATACTATTAGGTTTAATTTTAGGTGGTATGATGGCAATCGATATGGGGGGGCCAATTAATAAAGCAGCATTTACATTTGGTATCGCTGCAATCTCAGCAGGGAACTTTGGTGTTCACTCAGCAGTTATGGCTGGTGGTATGGTACCACCATTAGCAATTGCACTCGCAGCTACCTTCTTTAAATCAAAGTTTACTGAGGCAGAACGTAAATCGGGTTTAACGAATTATATTATGGGAGCGTCGTTTATTACAGAAGGTGCGATTCCATTTGCGGCAGCAGATCCGGTTCGAGTGATAGTAAGTTGTGTTGTTGGTTCAAGTATTGCAGGTGCATTATCAATGCTATTCCAAATTACATTACCAGCACCACATGGTGGATTGTTTGTTATTGCATTAGTAAATAAACCATTACTATATATTTTCTCTATATTAATAGGGACAGTTGTTTCAGCTCTTATGATGGGGATTTGGAAAAAGAAAATTAAATAACAAATGAAAAGGGAGTAGCTGCTATTAGCTGCTCTTTTTTTATTACAAAAAAGTAGGTTAATAATTGAAGAATGATGAATTTTGGTAAAAGATGTAATGAAATGTGAATTTTTTGTAACAAAAAAGTAATACTGTAATTTTTTTTGGAAAAAAATTCTGGTGCTCGTATGTGGAAAATATATGAAAACTATTGGGGATTCTATTGGAAATGGAATTTATTAATATGGAAATTTATGTTACAACTCATTAATCGTATATTACGAATGGTTTGTAATTGTGTGATTTCTAAAAATCCTAAAAATCTGTTGCTATAATAAAAATACGAAAACAAAGCAAATGGAGGCTATTCATGAAAAAATTATTAGGTATAGCAACAGCAGCAGTTTTTGGTCTTGGGATTTTTGCGGGTTCTGCGAAAGCAGAAACGATTGTAACAACAGATGTATTAAATGTTAGAGAAAACCCAACTGTAGAGTCAAAACTTGTAGGTAAAATGTTAAGTGGAAATAAATTAGATGTGATAAATACAGAAAATGGATGGACGAAAATTAAGTTAGATGGTAAAGAAGCATTTGTAAGTGCTGAATTTACAAAAAGTACATATTATGTAACGGCGAGCGTATTAAATGTTCGTGCTGGAGCGAATACTGGCTCTGAAGTTCTTGGTAAACTTAATAAAGATGATGTGATTGAAACGACAAATCAAGTTCAAAATGAATGGTTACAATTCGACTACAATGGAAAAGTCGGATATGTTCATGTGCCATTTTTAACAGGAACGGCACCTTTGATTGAAAAGAAAGTAGTTGTAACGCAAGAAGAAGCACCGGCTAGAGTAAATACGTCGGTTAAAAATAATACAGCAGTTAAGAATAAGGAATCCGCTAAGAGTGTAGAATCAAGTAAACCTGTAGAAAAAGCAAAGCCAGTGGCGAAACCAGTGGCAAAATCTACTGAAACTAGTGCGCCTGCAGGTGGTGGTCGTGAAATAACAGTAGAAGCGACAGCGTATACAGCAAATCCAAGTGAGAATGGTACGTATGGTGGTCGTGTACTAACTGCAATGGGGCATGATTTAACGGCGAACCCAAATATGAAAGTAATCGCTGTTGATCCGAAGGTAATTCCACTTGGATCGAAAGTATGGGTGGAAGGATATGGAGAAGCGATTGCTGGAGATACTGGTGGTGCGATTAAAGGAAACCGTATTGATGTATTAGTTGGTTCGGATGGTAGTGCCAATAGTTGGGGACGTAAATCTGTAAAAGTGAAAGTTATACAATAATTTACCTTTATTAATGTAAAAAAGCGGTTGCTCGAAAATATGTAAGCAACCGCTTTTTATTATTTTGTGTGTGATAGAACACTTTCGTCTCAAAAATGATTATTGAAATGGATAAATTGTTTTACCTGTAATAATTTTATATGCGCTGCAAAATTGAGTTTGCATATATTCTGTATGTGCATTTTCCGCATGTAAGGTTGTCTCTTGAAGAGTAGAATAAAAGGAACGTAGTAAACAATTTAAGGCGAAGTATAATTCTTCTTGTGAACAATTTTGTTCTTTTGTAGCGGTAGCCAAAATGAGGTCATTTGTTAATGCTGCAAAATTGATAGTGGATTGTTTCATGGTCAACGCATCCTCTCCGAACGATTTTTATCATGTATATGCAGATTTGGACAAACTATGTTCTTTTTTTATATGAAATTTCATGTACCGAATTGAAAGAACTTGCAATAATGCCGTTAAAATTGTTAAGATTGGGTATAATCAATAGATGGAGTACATTACATAAAGCGAGTTGAATGATATGGGAGAAGTGCAACGTGAAAAAGTTGCTGTCATCATTGGACCAACGGCTGTTGGGAAGACGAAGTTAAGTATCGATCTTGCAAAAGCGTTGAACGGTGAAGTTATTAGTGGTGATTCCATGCAAATTTATCGTACAATGGATATTGGAACTGCAAAGGTGACGAAAGAAGAGATGGATGGAATTCCACATTATATGGTCGATATAAAAGATCCGGAAGATTCATTTTCCGTCGCAGAATTTCAAGAACGTGTTCGTAAGCATATCCGAGAGATTACAGAGCGTGGTAAATTACCAATTATAGTTGGTGGAACCGGTCTTTATATACAATCTGTTTTATTCGATTATCAGTTTACAGATGATGCTGGTGATGTGATATACCGAGAACAAATGGAAAAGATAGCTTTAGAACGTGGTGTAGAATATGTACATAAAAAATTGCAAGAAGTAGATCCGGAAAGTGCGGAACGTATTCATGCAAATAATGTACGACGTGTTATCCGCGCGTTAGAAATTTTTCACACGACGGGCGAAAAAATGAGTGAACAAATTGAGAAACAAGAAAAAGAGTTGCTGTATGATGTGTCATTAATTGGCTTGACAATGGATCGAGCAATGCTATACGATCGCATTAACTTACGAGTTGATTTGATGATGGAACAAGGTTTGTTAGAGGAAGTAGAAGGGCTGTATAATAGAGGGGTACGAGATTGTCAATCTATTCAAGCCATTGGATATAAAGAAATCTATGATTATTTTGAGAATCGTGTTTCTTTAGAAGAAGCGGTATCACAATTAAAGACGAATTCACGCCGTTATGCAAAACGTCAATTAACATGGTTCCGTAATAAAATGGATGTCACGTGGTTTGATGTTACAGATGGTGAAAAAGCGTCAGAAATTTTACGATACATAGAAGGAAAGTTACAATTAAAGTCGAATAATAGTAAGTAGAGAAAAAGAGGAGGATTCGACATGAAGCAATCTATCAATATTCAAGATCAGTTTTTAAATCAACTCCGTAAAGAGAATACGTTTGTTACGCTGTACTTATTAAACGGTTTCCAGCTTCGTGGATTAATTAAAGGATTTGATAATTTTACAGTCCTACTGGAAACAGAAGGTAAGCAACAGCTTATTTATAAACATGCAATTTCTACATTTGTACCTCAAAAAAATGTTTCAATTGAATTAGAGTAGTAATGAATTAGTGTACATAACAAAAAAAGAGCGAATTTTTCGCTCTTTTTTTATTTGTCATAAATAATAAATAGTGAAGTTTAAGCAATTCTAAATACAGTTAGACGAATGTTAGTATTTCCTGTTGCAGGGATTGTAATCTCGTTAAGAGTAGATTGGACAGAAATGTTTGCACCAGCTCTTAACGTTTCGATTGTAGTAAATGAAAGTGAGTCGCCTATTAAATTTGAAGAGAAGTTATCAGTTGCGACTGCTCCATTAATTGAAATGCCTACTCCAAGAGGAGCGCATCCTGGCGCAGTTGTAGAAATAGATACGCTAATTACATAAATACCACCGTTAATAACAGTAACTGTATTTGTGCCGTTAAAGATAATATTGTTTACGTTAATTGCAGTACTGAAAATAAAGTTGTTAAATTGGAGTACTGTTTGTTGGATGTTGTTTGTTACAACGATTGTCGCTACTGGGAAGCTAGGTCCAGTAGGTCCGGTAACTCCGATACCAGTAGCGCCGGTAGCGCCAGTTGGTCCTTGAGCACCCTGAGGTCCAGTAGCACCCGTGTTACCTTGAACACCTTGAGGTCCAGTAGCACCCGTGTTACCTTGAACACCTTGAGGTCCAGTAGCACCCGTGTTACCTTGAGCACCTTGAGGTCCAGTAGCACCCGTGTTACCTTGAGCGCCCTGAGGTCCGGTAGCGCCAGTAGCACCCGTGTTACCT
>NZ_MACI01000096.1 GCF_001884105.1 Bacillus luti
GACTCTTCTGTTTCTGCAATTACTTCTACTTCTTCTGACTCTTCTGTTTCTGCAATTACTTCTACTTCTTCTAACTCTTCTGCTTCTGCAATTGCTTCCACTTCTTCTAACCCTTCTGTTTCTGCAATTACTTCTACTTCCTCAGACTCTTCTACTTCTGTAATTGCTTCTACTTCCCCAGACTCTTCTACTTCTGTAATTACTTCCACTTCTTCTAACTCTTCTGTTTCTGCAATTACTTCTACTTCTTCTGACTCTTCTGTTTCTGCAATTACTTCTACTTCTTCTG
>NZ_MACI01000097.1 GCF_001884105.1 Bacillus luti
TTCAAAACTAGATAACATTGCTACATATTATATGGTTAAGTCCTCGATCTATTAGTATTCGTCAGCTCCACATGTCACCATGCTTCCACCTCGAACCTATCAACCTGATCATCTTTCAGGGATCTTACTAGCTTACGCTATGGGAAATCTCATCTTGAGGGGGGCTTCATGCTTAGATGCTTTCAGCACTTATCCCTTCCGCACATAGCTACCCAGCTATGCCCTTGGCAGAACAACTGGTACACCAGCGGTGCGTCCATCCCGGTCCTCTCGTACTAAGGACAGCTCCTCTCAAATTTCCTACGCCCACGACGGATAGGGACCGAACTGTCTCACGACGTTCTGAACCCAGCTCGCGTACCGCTTTAATGGGCGAACAGCCCAACCCTTGGGACCGACTACAGCCCCAGGATGCGATGAGCCGACATCGAGGTGCCAAACCTCCCCGTCGATGTGGACTCTTGGGGGAGATAAGCCTGTTATCCCCGGGGTAGCTTTTATCCGTTGAGCGATGGCCCTTCCATGCGGAACCACCGGATCACTAAGCCCGACTTTCGTCCCTGCTCGACTTGTAGGTCTCGCAGTCAAGCTCCCTTATGCCTTTGCACTCTACGAATGATTTCCAACCATTCTGAGGGAACCTTTGGGCGCCTCCGTTACACTTTAGGAGGCGACCGCCCCAGTCAAACTGCCCACCTGACACTGTCTCCCGGGTCGATAAGACCCGTAGGTTAGAATTTCAATACAGTCAGGGCGGTATCCCACCAGCGCCTCCACCGAAGCTAGCGCTCCGGTTTCAATGGCTCCCGCCTATCCTGTACAAACTGTACCAAAATTCAATATCAGGCTACAGTAAAGCTCCACGGGGTCTTTCCGTCCTGTCGCGGGTAACCTGCATCTTCACAGGTACTATAATTTCACCGAGTCTCTGGTTGAGACAGTGCCCAAATCGTTACACCTTTCGTGCGGGTCGGAACTTACCCGACAAGGAATTTCGCTACCTTAGGACCGTTATAGTTACGGCCGCCGTTTACTGGGGCTTCAGTTCAGAGCTTCGCTTACGCTAACCCCTCTCCTTAACCTTCCAGCACCGGGCAGGTGTCACCCCCTATACTTCGCCTTACGGCTTCGCAGAGAGCTGTGTTTTTGCTAAACAGTCGCTTGGGCCTATTCACTGCGGCTTTCCGTTAAGAAAGCACCCCTTCTCCCGAAGTTACGGGGTCATTTTGCCGAGTTCCTTAACCAGAGTTCTCTCGCACACCTTAGGATTCTCTCCTCGCCTACCTGTGTCGGTTTGCGGTACAGGCACCTTTTATCTCGCTAGAAGCTTTTCTTGGCAGCGGGGAATCAAAGACTTCGCTCCATAAGGAGCTTCCCCATCACA
>NZ_MACI01000098.1 GCF_001884105.1 Bacillus luti
GGTGACAGAAGAGCCGAACGTGCTTGAAAAACCAGAGGTAACAGAAAAACCGGAAATTCATGTAGATCTAGAGGAAGAACAGATAGAAGAAGAAACAACAGAAGACTTGAAAGAGCTAGAGAAACCAGAAGAACCAAGGGTGACAGAAGAGCCGAACGTGCTTGAAAAACCAGAGGTAACAGAAAAACCGGAAATTCATGTAGATCTAGA
>NZ_MACI01000099.1 GCF_001884105.1 Bacillus luti
ATTTCCTATATTTTCTTTCTTCACTTGCGGTGATACTATATTTCCTATATTTTCTTTCTTCACTTGCGGTGACACTATATTTCCTATATTTTCTTTCTTCACTTGCGGTGACACGATGTTATCTTTTTTCGTTTGCGGAGAAATGATGTTATTAGGTTTCATTTTCGTAATTTGCGGAGCAATTAACTCGCTTCCTTTTTTAATGACGTCTGAAATTTTATATTCTTTTTTCTGTTTTATTGGTGGCTGCGGTGGCTGTGGTAATACATTTACCGAAAACTTCGTGTTTTCTTTTTCCGCTGGTTTTTGTTTTTCTATAACAGGTGGTTTTTGAATGACAGACGGTTTTTCAATTGGTTTTTCTTTTTGAATTGGCTGTTCTTTTTGAATTGGCTGTTCTTTTTGAATTGGCTGTTCTTTTTGCGGTTTTACCTGTACTTCTTTTTGCGGCTTCACTTGCATTTCCTTCTGGGGTTTTACTTGCACTTCTTTTTGTGTTTGTTGCATAGCAGGCGCTTGTGTAATTGGCGCTGATTGATACGTAACTTCTTCCTCATCTTCTATTCCAAGCGGAGTTGGTGTTGCTGCAAATTCTTTTTGTTGCACTTCTTTTACGTATTGTTTTGGAGGTGCTGAACCTACTCCAGCATGTTGTTTCACGTGAACGCTGTTTGATGGTACTTTAATTTTCATACCTGGCATGATTAAATCTGGATTACTAAGTTGTGTATTTGTTTTTTTCAACGTGTCAAAATCCACTCCGTACTTTTTCGCAATTTTCCAAAGGGTATCCCCTTTTTGCACGATATGAATTTTCAAATTTTCCCCCTCCTGTATAACTTATCTATAAGTAACAAATCTCATGAAGTAACCCTTTCTAAATAACGTTAACTTCTTTTTACTTGTATCACTTCTTCGATTTTTCATATCATTAGAAGTGGAATAAACATAAAAAAATCACAATGATTTCTTCAAAACAATGTATGCCCATTTCGTTCCCGTTATGATTATATGTATGAAAAAAAGCAACGGGAATCCCGCTGCTTCACACACGCTCTAACATACGATTTAATGCAAGAACCGCTTCTTCGGTCACTTGTTTATCTACGCTAATAACGTTAATTTCTTCTCCTCTTTCTATCGTTTCAAGTGCCCATAATAAATGTGGTAAGTCAATTCGGTTCATCGTTAAACACGGACACATAAAGGGATTAAGTGAAACGATTTCTTTATCTGGATGTTGCTGAATAATTCGGTTCACCAAATTCATTTCTGTACCGATTGCCCACTTACTTCCAGATGGAGCCGATTCAATCATATCAATAATATATTTCGTCGAGCCCGCATAATCTGAAGCTGCTACAACTTCGTAACAACATTCCGGATGTACAATAATATTCATATTCGGATGATTTTTTCGTACATTCTCAATGTTTTTCACTGTAAAGTTTTGATGAACAGAACAATGACCTTTCCATAAAATCACTTGAATTTCTTCTATATCTCCATCGTACTCTAATGAATCTGTATGCGGGTCCCATACTGCCATTTTATCTAATGGGATACCTAAGTCGTACGCTGTATTTCTTCCTAAATGTTGATCCGGTAAAAAGACAAGACGCTCTTTTTGTGTAAAAGCCCAAGATACCATTTGTTTAGCATTAGAAGAAGTTACTGTCGCTCCGCCATTACGGCCACAAAATGCCTTAATTGCAGCCGTAGAGTTTACATACGTTAACGGAATCATCGTATCTCCAAATAATTTCGTGAGCTCTTTCCATGCTCTTTCTGTTTGTTCAATATCTGCCATATCTGCCATCGAACAACCTGCACGCATATCTGGTAAGATGACAACTTGTTCATCTGTCGTTAACATATCTGCTGTTTCTGCCATAAAATGAACGCCACAAAATACAATATATTTCGCCTCTTTATTACTTGCTGCAACTTGTGCAAGCTGCAGCGAATCTCCTGCTGCATCTGAAAATTGTACCACTTCATCCTTTTGGTAATGGTGCCCTGGAATAAATAATGTTCTCCCCATTTTTTCTTTAATTTCACGAACACGCTTTTCCATATCTTCTGTTGACATCGTGTAATAACGCTCAGGTAACATCGTTTCAATCGGTTGCACTTTTTCTAAAATACTCATATTTCTTTCTCCCCCTCTAAGCCACTTTCCTTACGCCTCAATATTGAAACTAATATCAAGTGCTTTCACTGAATGTGTTAACGCTCCAAGTGAAATATAATCTACCCCTGTTTTTCCGTATTTCGATAAATCTTCAATTGTAATGCCTCCTGAAGCTTCTGTAACGATGGCACTTGGAACAATCTTTGAAAACTCTCGAATCTCATCTGGCGTACGGTTATCAAACATAATAATATCCGCACCAGCAGCTACAGCTTCTCTCACTTGCTCCTCTGTTTCTGTCTCCACTTCCACTTTCACCATATGCCCTAATTTTTCTTTCACTGATGTAACGGCTTTCGTAATAGAACCAGCAAAAGCAATATGATTGTCTTTAATCATGACACCGTCATATAAACCGAAACGGTGATTAAATCCGCCGCCACATACAACTGCATACTTATCAAACATACGTAGTCCTGGCATTGTTTTTCGCGTATCACAAATACGAGTATGACTGCTATCTAACGCAAGAACAGCTTTATGCGTCATCGTCGCTATCCCGCTCATACGCTGAATAACGTTTAATATAACGCGCTCTGCCGTTAATAACGATGCGATTGGGCCTTGGACAGTTGCGATTATTTCGCCTTTTTCTACAAGATTTCCATCTTTTTTATGAAGCTCCACTTTAATTCTCTCATCAATTAATTTAAACCCTTCTTCAATTACTAAACGTCCCGCAAAGACCCCTGTATCCTTCGCAAGAAACGTTCCTTTTGAAAGTAAATTGTCCGGAAAAATAAGCTGAGATGTTACATCTCTTTCTCCTATATCTTCTAGAAAAAATCGATTTAATGCTTCTTTAACTTTTATCGTATTCATAAAGCCCCTCTTCCCCTCATTACACAAGTTGTAGTTTTCTTTTCACTCGAACGATCTCTTTCTTCCGTGTATTTCTATCTAGGTAATCACTTCGGTAATGACCGCCAATACTTTCTTCTCTTTGCAGAGCTGATACAACTATAAGCTCACAAACTGTTAACATATTAATAAGCGTTATCTCTTCATTTGTAAGAGCATCATATTGTAATATCATATTTTGAACACCGTACTTACTAAGCCATCTCTGTGCATAAGATAAACTTTGCTCTGTTCGTACAATCCCAACATATTTCATCATGCATTCTTGTATTTCTTCTTTCGCCGGCAAATGCTTCAGAACGATAAATTTGTCTTCCTTCTCTGTTAGACCCTTCATTCTTTCTTTTGCAATTCTAGATAAAATATGTTGTCCGATTCTTTTCCCAAATACAAGGCCTTCTAACAATGAGTTACTCGCTAACCTATTTGCGCCGTGAACACCATTACAAGCTACTTCACCAACTGCGTATAAGTTAGGAATGGATGTTTCTCCATCACAGTTCGTTTTCACGCCGCCCATATGAAAATGTGCACCGGGCACGACTGGAATAAGTTTTTTATTTATATCGACACCATTCGTTTTACATATTGATGACACGGTCGGAAAACGTTGTTCAAAGTTTTGAATCATTTCGATATTTAAGTACACCTTTTCACCCGCAAGTAACTGTTCATGAATAGCCCTTGCCACTACATCGCGCGGTGCTAGATCCTGTTCAGGATGTACACCCATCATAAAACGCTGTCCTTTTCCATTTATAAGGACAGCTCCTTCTCCGCGAACAGCTTCAGAAATGAGGCCGGGGCACCGCCCGCCCGCGTATAACATCGTCGGATGAAATTGTATAAACTCTAAATCTACGAGCTCCCCACCCGCGCGGTACACCATCGCAAGTCCATCGCCTGTGATTGTTTCGTCATTAGAAGTAAAAGCGTATAAACCACCAATTCCTCCTGTTGCTAACACCGTATAATCTGCATCGTAACGCTTCAGTTCTCCTTCACTATTTCGCGTTAGAACTCCAACACATTTATCATTTTCTATAATAAAATCGAGCACCATTTCCTGTTCCACTACTGTAACGTACGGAGCTACTTCTTGTATGAAATGCTCTAATAAATTCTTTCCTGTTGCATCGCCACCTGCATGTAAAATACGACGCTTTCGATGTGCGCCTTCTTTTCCAAGATGAGGACCCGTTTCATCTCCATCAAATTCCATTCCGTTTTCAATGAGATTATTTATTTCTTTCGGCCCTTCCTCGACTAAATAACGGACGACTTCTTCCTTGTTATAATGACACCCTGCTACTAGCGTATCTTCAAAATGATCATGAGGATCATCATATGTAGCAACAGCTGCCGCAATTCCACCTTGGGCTAAATGTGTATTATTATTACGTTCTGTACCCTTTGTGATAATAATCACATTCTTTTCGTGACAAATCTCTTTTGCAACACGAAGTGCCGCAACGCCACTTCCAATAATTAAGACATCTGCACTTGGCATATTCGTTGCCTCCTACTTTACACTTTTCAACTGTCTTGACACCTATATTTACATAGTTTTAAAATAATGACAAGAGTTTTTTTATAATTCTTATTTTCACTACCATTTAAAAAATACAAGAAATGTAACTCTTACTAGAGAGAGGACCTTACATGATGATATATCTCGACTACGCGGCAACTACACCTATGAGCGCGGAAGCGTTACAAACATATACGAAAGCAGCAACACAATACTTTGGGAATGAACAAAGTTTACATGATATCGGAGGGACAGCCTCTTCTTTATTACAAGTTTGCAGAAAAACATTTGCAGAAATGATTGGAGGAAAAGAACAAGGAGTATTTTTTACAAGCGGCGGTTCAGAATCTAACTATCTTGCGATTCAATCACTTCTAAATGCTAGAAGTGGAAAACACATTATTACGACACCTATGGAGCATGCATCCATTCGAAGTTATTTTCAGTCTTTAGCATCACAAGGTTATACGATTACGGAAATTCCTGTTGATAAAGGTGGACTCATTCGTTTAGTAGATGTAGAAGCAGCTATTACAGAAGATACTGTTCTAGCAAGTATACAGCACGGAAACTCTGAAATCGGAACCGTTCAAAACATAGCAGAGATTGGGCTACTTTTAAAAAAATATAATGTTTTATTTCATACAGATTGTGTGCAAACATTTGGCAAACTCCCTATCCATGTTTTTGAGATGGGGATTGATAGTCTGTCTGTTTCAGCACATAAAATATACGGGCCAAAAGGTGTCGGCGCTTGCTATATAAATCCGCAAGTTCGCTGGAAACAAATATTCCCAGGTACTTCTCACGAAAAAGGATTTCGCCCTGGTACAGTGAACGTTCCTGGAATTGCCTCTTTTTTAACAGCAGCTGAGAATATATTAAAAAATCATATGGAAGAGAATTTACGTTTTAAAGCGTTACGGACCTACTTTTTAGAACAATTACGAACACTTCCGCTAGAAATTGAAGTAGAAGGTCATTCTACTTCTTGTTTACCACATATTATTGGGGTTACAATAAAAGGAATAGAAGGTCAATATACTATGCTAGAATGTAATCGCCGCGGTATTGCCATTTCCACTGGCAGTGCATGCCAAGTCGGCAAACAAGACCCTTCGAAAACAATGCTTGCAATTGGAAAAACGTATGAAGAGGCAAAACAATATGTCCGCTTCTCTTTCGGACAGCAAACAACGAAAGATCAAATTGATACTACTATTCATGCACTACACACAATTGGAAATCAATTTTATAGAGGTGTTAAATCATAATGAAACAAAATGAACAAAAAAAGATTTTAGGTGAAGAAAGACGACAACTTATCCTGCAATGGCTTCTTGCTGCAAACGAACCGTTATCAGGGAATGAACTATCGAAAAAGACGAACGTAAGTAGACAAGTTATCGTGCAAGATATTTCCTTACTTAAAGCAAGAAACGAACCAATTATTGCAACTGCTCAAGGCTATTTATATTTAAAACCACAAGAGAAACAACAGACTTTCGAACGGGTAATTGTATGCCAACATAAACCAGCAGAAGTACGTCAAGAACTTACAATGCTCGTTGATCACGGCGTTACGATTAAAGACGTAAAAGTTGAACATCCTGTATACGGTGACTTAACAGCATCCATTATGGTAAGTAATCGCTTTGATGTAGAGCAATATTTACAAAAAATCGAAAACACAAATGCTTCCTATCTTTCGCAACTTACAGATGGTATTCACTTACATACAATTGAAGCAGATTCAAAAGAAAAGTTAGATGCTGCTTGCGAGGCTTTAGATAAAGCAGGATTTCTCGTTTATTAATGTAAAGCACAGAGTTTTTATAATTCTCTGTGCTTTTTTAATGCTATAATATTGTAATCAATTATAAAGGAGATTACATATGGGAATTGAACTCGTTCACTTTAGCATTGGCAAACCGAAACAAATGAAATATGGCGAAGATAAAGAAATGATAACAGGTATATGTAAAGATTCTACGGAAGAAGCTTTTCTCTCAAAAGACGGCTTCCTTGGTGATGATGTAGCGGATTTAAAACATCACGGTGGACCTGATCGTGCAGTTTGTGTGTACCCACACGAGCATTACGCACTATGGGAAGAGGAATTCCAAACAACACTTCCAGCTTCCACATTTGGCGAAAACATTACCGTAACAAATATGTTAGAGCGTGATGTTTGCATCGGAGATACATATCAACTAGGCGAAGCAATCATTCAAGTAACACAAGCAAGAGTACCTTGTAGCACGATTTCAAAACGTCTTGGCATCCCTGGCATACTGCCGCGCATTGTAGCAACCGGATTTACTGGCTACTTATGCCGCGTTCTTCAAGAAGGTATCGTGCGTAAAGATTCTAAAATTACATTACTAGAGCGTCATCCAAACAATATTTCTGTTCTTTTCTCTAATGAAATCTATTTCCATAATAGAAAAGATAAAGATGGCATCGAGAAGATTCTTGCTATCCCAGAACTAGCTGATATTTGGCGTGATCAGTTAGAGGATCGTCTTGCGAAGTTAAAATAAAAAATCCCACCTTCTGCAGGTGGGATTTTATTAATCTAGCACAATTGTTTCTGTTGCTTCGATAGAATAGACAGCTCCTCATCTCTTACAACCAATAAGAAGAATAACTCCCCAGCACCGTAACAGAAAAACCAAGTGCTTCAAGTTCCATCGTTACGCCTGGCAATAATACGTCATCGTATGCTTTATCGACATCGATTAAGAAAAAGTAATTTCCAAGACCTGTTTTCATCGGACGCGATTCGATTTTGGATAAGTTTAATTTTCTCCATGCGAAAGCTGATAACACTTGATATAGCGCTCCTGCATAATCCGCGGGTAACGTTATCATAAGCGTCGTTTTCTCTCCGCGATTTTCTCCGTTATTTGGGAGTACCGCTTTCTTTTTCTTATGCAGAACGAGGAAACGTGTATGATTGTTTTTATGCGTATGAATACCACTTCTTACAATTGCTAATCCGTATTTTTCTGCTGCTGCTTCGTTTGCAATAGCGGCGATTTTTTCTTCAGGATGTTCTTTCACATATTGTGCAGCGGCACTTGTTGATGTCATATCTCGAACGGTTACCCCTTTTAATTGTTCATTTAAAAACTTATGACATTGTGCAATAGCATGCGGATGAGAATGTACTGCATATACTTCTTCCCACACTTCTGCATACTGGGGATGTACAAGTAAATGCTGCTGAATCGGTACTGTAATTTCTCCTACAATGGAAAGCGGCTGTTCATGTACGAGATAATCGACCGTTATGTTTACTGAACCCTCAATCGCATTTTCTAACGGTACAACTGCGAAATCTACATTTTCATTTGCAGCTGCATCTATACAATCTGGAATCGTTCGATACGGTACATGCTCTGCTTCCGGAAAAAAACGACTCACCGCCATATTTGTAAATGTTGCTTCTGGTCCTAAATATCCTACTCGAATCATCGTCTTTTCCCCTCTTTTTCGTTTTCTTACTGTTATACCATACTTTTTTATATTCTTCTATGTAAATTTCGAATATTTAAAAAAGACTAGCATGTGCTAGTCTAAATGTTTCTTATATTCTCTTTGAGCGAAGAAGAAATACATGATGCATGCGGCGATATAAAACAGAATAAACAAAGCTACTTTTCTTAATGAACCATCCATAAAGATTGTATTATGAAACGTATATAAAGCAACTGCACTATGCATACTCCCTACTATAATTGGCGCAAAAAATAGCATACACAATTGCCAGCGAGAAACCTTCCACACTTCTTCCTTCGTCATTCCAAGTTTAGAAAGTGCCCCGTACTGCTTTCGATCGGATGCAATATTATGAAACCATTTAAAATATACGATACTACATGAAGTAAGAAAGAATAATATACTAATGAATGAACCTACAAATAAAGTAATATCGCCAAACTCTTTCATATTCACATATAACTCCATATTACTTCGAAATGCGTTATTATCATCTTGTTTCATATGTTTCCGTAAAGCTTCATTTAATTTTTTCGTATTTTCAATATTTGGTAATGTGTATCCTCTATACATCATTTTTCCAGAATCCGGAACCTTATTTGCTATACTGTCAAAATCTTCATCATTCATAACGAAAAACAAACCGTTAATGTGCGAGAGGTGATAGTTAAATTGCACCCCTTCTTTCTGACCGTTAAATACGAATGGATACGTTTGATTCATTACTTGTAATTGAATCTCTTTTTGATTATATATATTCGAATGATTGTATTTACTATAATAAACAAGTGTAACCGTTCCTTTTTTAGGATGATACGTTTTCTGTTTTTGTTTTCTTGCCTCCTGATTGTATTCACTTTCTTTAATGAGCGGCGCTACTTCTGTTTCTCCCTTGTTGGACTGAAAAGATGCATACACTCCAACAAAACTCATAGATTGAAAATCATCATATCCATATTGATGCAGTAATTGTTCAACCGTACCTTCCTCAAAGACTTCATGGGTAGAAACACCTTTTTCTATGTATGAAAATGAGTGTGCGCCCCCATCTCGCCACATATCTTGCATGCTAGAAAAATATAAGAACACCGTACCTGTTGCCGTAACTACAAATGTCGTTGCCATAGAAAGCATAAAGAAAAAGCGACCATTTTCCTTCATTCGATGTGACAATTGATTCACTATAAATAAATACGGATATGTATACATAATCTTTTTATTTCGTTTAATCATTTCTAACAATTGGATTGTACCGTGTGTAAAAGAAAAGTACGTTCCGAAAAAGACAAGTATAGACACAGGGAAAAAATATAATCCGATCGTTTCCATTGTCACTTGTAGCGCTAACGCATATCCTGTCCCTAAACAAATAAAGCCAAATATACAAAGCCACATTGATGTTTTCTTCTCTTTTTTATCCGTTCGAAATTCTTTCAATAACCGAATGATTTTTATATTCCATATACGTAAAGCACTTATAAAAGATAACAGAATAAAAACAACCATATATGTAATAAACGTTACCCCAATCGCTTTCACGTCAAATATGACAGGGAGTTCTTTTGGAAGACGCATTAGCATGCCAAACACCATAAAAAAGAGTTTCAAAAAGATCATGCCAATCCCTATACCGAAAATATTAGCAAAAATCCCAATCAATATTTGCTCGGTCATAATCACTCCTATTACGTTAGATTTCGTTGCTCCCATTAACATATATAACCCTAATTCTTTCTTACGCGCTTCTATGAAAATAGAAGTAGAGTACAAAATAAATATGACGAAAAAAGAAATGATTATAACATTACATATAATAAGTCCCCAGCGTACGTTTTGATACCACATCGTCTCCTGCATATACGGATGTACAATGACAGACATGTATGCAAAAGACGCAAATATCGCAAAACAACTACTTAAGAAAAATACTTTATAATTACGCCAATTTCCTTTTATATTTTGCAGCGCTAGTTGCCGAGTGTTCATCTATCGTCCCCCTATAACTTACTACATAGGTAAAAAGCTAGAGGTTTCTCTAGCTTTTCACGTGTTTCAAATATCCTCTTTGCGCGATTATAAAGTAAATCGCAGAAGCTATAACGTATGCTCCAATTACAATCGCACCTGATTTCCATAAATCGAGATAAAGCATTTTCCCTAACGTATGAAGAGCAAACCCACTATGAATGGCACCGATCAAAATTGGGATAAAGAAGATAACGCCCATTTGTCGAATTGCAATTTTACGAATTTCTTTATCTGTCATACCGATTCTCTTTAATGATTTAAATTGAATACGATCTTGTTCTTTATCGTTAAACCATTTAAAGTATGTCATACTACAAGCGAAGAAGAAGAACAGTACAGCTACAAAGAAACCGATAAACATCGTAATTGCTCCTGATTCCCTTATATTTTTATAATTGAGCACCGAGTTATTTAATTCCGCTTGCTTATCTGGTGCAATTTCCTTTTTCAAATCTAACACAAGGTCTTCTGTACTTTTCCAGTCTTCTATATAATAACCATAATATTTCGTCTTTTCTTCATCTGGTACGAGTTTTGCGTATTTCTCAAAATCTTGATCATTCACAATGAGATATTCACTATCATTAAAAACAGAAAATGAAGTTGGCTTATTCAGTTGAACAGACTGCGTTTGTCCGTTAATTTTAATTTCATACGGTTTTGAAAGATCTATCTTCATCATATCGTTCGCCATATCCATTATGACCATCGTTGCACTACCTGGTGCATTATGAACTTCTCTAACTTGCTCTCTCTTTTGTTTACGTACTTCAGCGTTATATTCTTTTTCTGAAACAATCGCCATTGGCACTTCATGTTCACTGTTAAACATCGTGATTTTTTGAGTTCCAGGAAGTTTTACGTACGTTACTTCTCGCGCATCTTCAAACCCGTGTTTTTTTATTAATTCTTTTGTTTTTCCTTCTTTGATGACATTATGCGTATGAATGCCTTTTTCCTCATACGAAATAGCATGCGGGGTACTAGTTACTGCCTTATAACTCATATCCTCAAAAAATACGTACAGTGTACCAACTGCTGAAGATACAACGGCCGTAATGATAGAAATTACAAATAGAAAACGAGCATTATCTTTCATTTTATAAACAAGATTGCTAAGTACGAACATATTTGGATATGTATAAAAAGATTGTTTTCGTTTTTGTAACGCCTTTAATACGACTGTACTACCTTGTGTAAATAGTAAATAAGTTCCGCCTATCGTCAACCCTACAATCGGTAAAAACAGAATGATAAAATTCATAAATGTCACTTGGAAGCTAAGTACATATGCAACAATAATACATCCTATACCAACTACACATAACCATGTAAATGCAAAAGGTTCTACTTTTTGTTTTCTCGCTTCTCTTAATAAATCAATAATTTGCAAGCGCCCTACTGTCCAAACGCTAAACAATGATAGGATCAAAAATAGAATAAAGTATACACCCGCTGTAATCAAAACTGCTTTACTATTCCATACGAGTGGCAGTGTTTTATCTATTTTCAATATTACACTTAATGCTTGGAAAAATAATTTTGAACAAAGCATGCCAAGCCCAATACCTACTACAATGGCAATACTACCTAACATAAGTTGTTCTAATATAATCATTCGGCCAAGTTGAGATTTTGTTCCACCTATTAATGTTAATAGACCAAATTCTTTTTTCCTTGCTCGTAAAAATGTTGAATTTGCATATAAAATAAAGAGTGCTGAGAAAATGACTACAATATAATTCATCGATTCTAACCCTTTTGAAATCATATCCCTCATACTAATATTACCGCTTACGACATCTGGATGATAAATGAAGGAAGCATACATGAAAAATACGACAATCGATAAACAGCTACTTATAAGGAACGCTTTATAATTACGCCAATTTCCTTTTACGTTATTAAGCGCGAGCTGGCGAAAGTTCATGATATTCTCCTCCTAACATCGCAAGTACGTCTAGGATTTCTTGGAAAAAGGCTTGTTTCGTTCTTCCTTTATGAATTTCCGAGAAAATTTCTCCGTCGCGAATGAAGAGAATACGTTCGCAATAACTCGCCGCTACTGGATCATGCGTTACCATTGCAATTGTCACTTTCTTTTGTTCATGCAAGTCTTGCAGCGCTCCCATTAATGATTTCGCCGACTTAGAATCTAAATTTCCAGTTGGCTCATCTGCTAAAATTAATGTCGGTTCATGAATGATTGCTCGTGCTGCTGCTGCACGTTGTTGTTGTCCGCCTGATACTTCGTATACTTTTTTATTTAATATTTCTTCGATATTTAAAAATTTTGCGATCTCAAGCACTTTCGCATCGATTTCATTTACAGATTTCTTCGCCATGACAAGCGGTAAAATAATATTTTCTTTAATCGATAACGTATCAAGTAAGTTAAAATCTTGGAAGATGAATCCTAAATGTGTACGGCGAAACTCCGCTAATTTCGCAGCACGCATTTGATTAATTTCTTCTCCATTTACAAGCACATGGCCTGAAGTTTGTTTATCAATTGTCGCTAATAAATTTAAGAGTGTTGTTTTTCCGCTTCCTGAAGGACCCATAATTCCTACAAATTCGCCTTCTTCAATTTTAAAATTTATATCATTTAAAGCAGTCGTCGCTACTGAACCTTTTGATTGATATACCTTTGTTAACCCTTTTACTTCAAGAACACTCATTTCTAATCCCCCTATGTGTTTTCTTCTTACATTTACTATAAGAAAAATAAGAAAAAGAAACGAGTGATTTCCCTTACAAAACGTTTTGTTATCTTACAGTTTTGTCATTTTTCTCATTAATGTATGATATTCTTCATCTTTTGCAAATTGAAACGTAAATGTTGTTCCTTCCCCTTCAGCCGATTGGACGTACATTCCATGATGTAAATTATCGCAAATTTCCTTCGTAATATATAAACCCATGCCAGTCGCTTCTCTCGTTTTACGGCCGTTTGTTCCCGTAAAGAATGGATCAAATATACGCTTTATATCTTGCTTTGGAATACCGATTCCATTATCTTTAATATGTAATAACACCTTTTGATCTTTCTCTTCAATTTGAAATTGAATTTCTTTTTTCTCTGCTTCTGAAATTTTTGTATACTTAATTGCATTTACAACAATTTGACCGATCGCAATACTCAGCCATTTTCTATCCGATGCAACCATACACGCATCTTCTTCAAACATCACTTTCGGAAATACAGAAGATTGAATGAAAGACTTTCTATTTTCATTAATAATACCTCGAATGACATCTATCACATTTACTACTTCTACCTTATAATCTTTCGCAAACTGCTCTAGCCTTGCCATATGTAACGCTAAATCTAAACCATTTAGTATGCGGTTATTTTCTTCACGAATACTTTCAACTGTTTCTCTCGCTTCACGATGCTCTTTACCAAACTTCTGCAATACTAATTCAATAACAGATACTGGTGTTTTCATTTGATGAATCCATTGGTTCATAAATATCATTTGCTGTTGCTCTTTCGCATGTTGTTTATGAATTTCATTCATATATTGCTGCCTTAATAGCGTAAATGATTCCACAACCATCTCTTGCTCTGACGTATAAGAAGTATCAATAAGTAACGAGTCATGTAATGTATTCCCACTAGCAACATATTTTTCGATTCTCTTTAAAAACACACTCCGTTTTCGGTAATCGTAAATGAGGTATACAGTAAACACAACTGTCCCTAATAAAAGTCCATATAACCACGTACTCCAATCAATTGATCTTTTTTCTAAAAGATTTTGCAACTGCAATACGAGCCCGAATAAACAAAGACTAACAATATAAGAAAGAAGTAAAGAAAATCGGTCTATGAGGTAATTTTTAACCTTCATGCCCTTCGCCCCACTCTGTAAGAAGCGCATAACCGTATCCTCTTTTTGTAACAATTGCATTTTTAATGCCTAGCTCCTCTAGCTTCTTTCTTACACGTTTCACATTTACGGTTAATGTATTATCATCAACAAATGCTACTTCGTCCCATAAAGCTTCTAACAGTTCTTCGCGCGTTACATATTGATTCGCCTGTTTCATTAAACACTCTAACAAGTAAAATTCATTTTTAGTTAGTTCTGTTTGTTGTCCTTGCCACTCAACCACATGTTGGGACGGAAATAACAACAATCCATTAACACCTAAACAATCACTTTCTGCCGCAGAAGCATACTCACCATATCCACGTCGAAGTGCACTTTTCACCTTTGCCATTACGATATCTAAATGGAACGGCTTCGTAATGTAATCATCTCCACCATTTTCAATTGCCATTACTTGATCCATTTCCCCTGTTCTTGCAGAAACAAAAATAATCGGCGCATTCGATACACTTCGAATTTGACGACACCAATAGAAACCATCAAAATACGGCAAATTAATATCTAGTAATACGAGATGTGGATTCACTTTCACAAACTCATCTTTAATATGACGTAAATCACTTGCTCTAATTGACTGATAGCCATACCTTTGTAAATGCTCCTCTAATATTCCCGCGATTTTTTCATCGTCTTCTACAATTAATATTTTATACATGTTTTTTCTCCCCATAAAAGAATTCTTCTAAAATTACTCCTTTTTCCATTATAAATTGAAAATTTAATTAGTGGGGATATTTTCCTATAACAATTGGACTTTTGCGATATAAAAAAAGACTGCCCTATTTCGGCAGTCTTAATCGATAAATTCAAATTCATATTCAAGAATTTTTACAATATCTCCGTCTTTTGCACCACGTGCACGAAGCGCTTCATCGATACCCATTCCGCGCATTTGGCGAGCGAAACGACGTATAGATTCATCACGTGAGAAGTCTGTCATTTTGAATGTCTTCTCAATATCGTAACCAGAAATAACAAACGTGCCGTCACTTTCACGTGTAATTTCAAATTTAACACCTTCAGTATCAAATTTGTACATTACACTTGCTTCAGACTCATCGACAACATCATGCATTGGGAATTCTGGTGTTGTTTCTAATAAGTTCGCTACTTCAAATAGTAAGTCACGAACACCTTGTTTCGTTACAGCTGAGATTGGGAAGATTTTTACTTCGTCTCCCACTTTCTCTTTAAATGCTTGTAAGTTTTCTTCTGCATCTGGCATATCCATTTTGTTTGCAACAACAACTTGTGGACGCTCTGTTAGACGCATATTGTATTCTTTTAGCTCATTATTGATTGTAACATAATCTTCATATGGCTCACGGCCTTCTAAACCAGACATATCAATAACATGCACGATTACACGTGTACGCTCGATATGACGTAAGAATTGGTGTCCAAGTCCAACGCCTGCATGTGCGCCTTCAATTAGTCCAGGAAGGTCAGCCATTACGAAGCTGCGGTTATCACCAGTTTCAACAACACCAAGATTCGGAACGATTGTTGTAAAGTGATACTCTGCAATTTTCGGACGTGCTGATGATACAACAGATAATAATGTGGATTTACCTACACTTGGAAATCCGACAAGTCCAACGTCTGCTAGCACTTTAAGTTCTAGGATGACATCACGTTCTTGACCTGGTTCCCCGTTCTCAGCGATTTCTGGCGCTGGGTTCGTAGCTGTTGCGAAACGTGAATTACCACGGCCACCACGGCCACCTCTTGCGATTACAGCTGTTTGTTCATGCGTTACTAAATCAGCAAGGATTTGACCTGTTTTTTCATCTTTTACTACTGTTCCTGGTGGAACCTTTACGATTAAATCTTCAGATTTACGTCCGTGCTGACCTTTACTCATTCCGTGCTGACCGCGATCAGCTTTGAAATGACGTTGGTAGCGGAAGTCCATTAATGTACGTAAGCCTTCTTCAACTACGAAAACAACATCTGCACCTTTACCGCCGTCGCCACCTGCTGGGCCACCTTTAGGAACATACTTCTCACGACGATACGCAACCATACCGTTACCACCGTCGCCGCCTTTTACATATATCTTGACCTGATCTACAAACATTATTTCACCACACTTTTTTCAATTGGTTGTAATATAACTGAGACTTCTTCGTCTCTTACTGTATAAGAAATGGAACACCATTTATTGTTTTGGTTCGCAAGCCAATTCTGTAGTTCTTCTACACTCGTTAGCTTACCACGAAAATCAAAAAAGAAACGAGCATTCTCCGCGTCACATTCAATTGTGATACAAACATAATTTTCAACATATACGTCTAAACTATGCTGAAGTATTGAGAAAAATTGATTCGTCCATGTACACACAGTCTCATCTAAGTGAGATAAGTTATGTAAATTCCCTAATACTTCGTACTCCAATAAGCACGGCTGCTGTTTCCAATTATATGTTAAAATCCACTCTGAAAATAAAGGCATCGATAGCCCCATCAGATTGGATTCTTGTCTCGCTTCTTGGACAAAACGATCGATGAGCTTATGAATCTCTTCCACTTTTCCAAGGGAAAGGTTTCCTTTAACCATCTGCATACGATTGAGCCAATCATGTCTTGAATGACGCAATGCATCTATAATTGTCCATTTTTCATTCATTTAGATACCCCTTAATATAGAAAAACTCTAACCTGCACTCAGGTTAGAGTTTTCCGTGAGTTCTTATGCTTCTTGAGCAACAGGATATACGCTCACTTGTTTGCGGTCACGGCCAAGACGCTCGAAGCGTACTACGCCGTCAACTTTCGCGTATAAAGTGTCATCGCCACCACGACCAACGTTAACACCTGGATAAATTTTTGTACCGCGTTGACGGTAAAGAATTGAACCACCTGAAACCGTTTGACCATCTGCGCGTTTAGCACCAAGACGTTTTGACTGAGAGTCACGACCGTTCTTTGTACTACCTACACCTTTCTTAGATGCGAAAAACTGAAGATCTAATCTTAACATACGTTACACCTCCTGCACTTTTTCTATTAAACGGATATACTTTCCGTAATCAAGTTCGATCGTCTTAAGCGAAACAACCAATCCTTCTAAAAGTATCTGTGCTTTTTCTGCTGTATGAACGTCTAAATCATTAGGCAATTCATACGTTAAGAATCCGCCATCACTTCCGAGTTCAATAGTTGCCTGCACATTACAAAGTTCTTCCACTGCATTTATAGAACCAAACACAACCGCTGTAGTTCCAGCACAGACAAGGTCTTGTCCATGTGGCGCATAATTGGCATGTCCAGTCATTTTAAATGATTGGATACTTCCTAATTTCGTGCGACTTATCGTAATTTTAATCATGTTAACCAGAATTAAGCGTTGATAGCTTCAACAACTAGCTTAGTGTAAGGTTGACGATGACCTTGTTTCTTACGATTGTTCTTTTTCGCTTTGTATTTGAAAACGATGATTTTCTTAGCGCGACCTTGTTTTTCAACTTTCGCAGTAACTGTTGCACCTTCTACAACTGGGCTACCAACTTTAACGTTTTCGCCACCAACGAAAAGAACTTTGTCAAAAGTAACAGTTTCACCAGCTTCAACATCTAATTTTTCAATGTAGATTGCTTGACCAGCTTCAACTTTAATTTGTTTTCCACCTGTTTCGATAATTGCGTACATACTTGCACCTCCTCTTAATTACTAAGACTCGCCAAAAACGAGGTAGACATAAATGCCTTTAGGGAACCTGTCTTGTGCGGTTGTAGCATATAGCCGTTTAGGTGCTATAAACTATAACATAAAGATGTTACCATAATTCGTTGACTATTGTCAATGAATCTTCTACTAACTATTTTTTCCGTTCTATAATTTCTTTTTTACTCCCAAAACGGATAATAGCGTACTTTTCGATCATATCATCTTTGAAATAAATTTCAAATGGAATATTTTTTTGTAATTCTTTTTGTAAAAATTGTTTTTGCAGATTTTTAGGCGCAGCGATTAACACCGCCTCATCTTCTATATTGCCATATGTGATTAGTTCTCTCTCTAGCTCATACGCAATTGTTTCATACGACATAACATATCCCGTCCCTTTGCAAGGCACACACTCCTCTAGTAATACGTCACGTAAAGAATGTTTTTTGCGTTTACGAGTCATCTCCAAAATCCCTAACTCAGTAAATCCAAGCACTCTTGTATACGTACGATCCCCTTGCATAGCAGCTATGAGGCATTCTCTTACCTTTTCTTTATCTTCTTTTCTTTTCATATTAATAAAATCAATTAATATCATACCACCAATATCACGAAGTCTTAATTGACGCGCAATCTCTTCAGCAGCTATTTCATTTGTGCGAAGAACTGTATCTTGTAAGTTTTGTTTTCCAGTAAACTTGCCCGTATTCACATCAATTACAGTCATCGTCTCCATTTGTTCCACAATTAAATAAGCACCATTTGGGAGCCACACAATTTTTTGAAGTGCTTTCTCGATCTCACGCTCTATTCCAAAATGGTTAAACATTGAAGACTTTTCATTATAAAAAGATACCTTTTCTTTACCGACTTTTTCTTCTAATTCTTTTACTATACTTCTTGTATCTACAACTACTTTTTCAATTGTTTCAATTGGGTTCTCTTGAAATACACGATCTAAAAAAGTCGCCGGTCGATGAAGTAATAATGGCGCTTTCCCCTGGCTCTCTTTTCTTTTTAACTCTTCATATAACTGCTGCAACCTTTGCATTTCAGCTTGTATTTCTTCAATTGTTCCTTTTTCAGAAGCAGAGCGGAAAATATATCCTCCTGTTCCTTCTACCTCAATTTGAAGTAATTCTTGCCTTCTTTTATTATTTTTTATTTTCCGAGAAACAGCGCGCATTTCATCAAACGGCATATAAACAACATATTTCCCTGTAAGTTCTATATTCGCTGTCAATTTAGGACCTTTCGTATCAATTGCCTCTTTCACGACTTGTACGAGCACTGCTTGTCCTTCATGTATACGGTAGGAAGGTGGTACATCATCATAAGAAAGGTACGCATGTTTTTCTAAACCTATATTTACAAATGCCGCGTTCATCCCAGCAATTGTCCTTACAATACGTCCAACATAAATATGTCCAACAATTTCTTGCTCTTCATTACGTTGCCATAGAAATTCAACAATTTTTTTCTTTTCTTCAATTGCTACTCTCTTTTCCGATCCAGCATAATTCATATATAACGTCTTCAAAATTATTTCCTCACTTTATAATCTTCTTTGCTTTTACAATAATAAAAGGTTAGTGCTATCGTCAACACTAACCGATTAATTCTTCAACAGATGAAGTTGTTCGTTTTTCAGTAAAATACGCATAGAGTAATTCATTCTCATCCAATGTATAATGCTCTTTATATTCTCCATGGACGATAATAGAGTGCTTATACCCTCTCCGAAATTTTGTAAAGATTGTATATAGACGATCGTCTGATTGCACCTCAATAGGTGCAATCTTTTCAATTCCCCTTTTATTCCCATAATAACGTTCTAATAAGAAGCGCATAAACGCATAGCGTCTTTGTTTCCACTCTTGATATAACGACACTGCCAAAAATATGAGTAATACCCACATCATAATATTGTTACTATTCCAAAGTAACTGCCATCCTAATATTACACCAAAAAAAACACATGACAATTTCATCATCTTTTCATGTGCTTGCAAATAAGGAAAACGATATGAGAGTACATTAAACAGTACTTTTCCGCCATCAAGTGGCCAAATAGGTAATAAATTAAATGCTAAAATCACTATATTGTTCCACATAAAGAAAGAATATAACTCCGCACCCAGCCAACCAGCTTCAAACAGTGCATAACCAACCATCATCATCCAAACGTGTTGAACAGGTCCTGCAATTACGACAACAAGCTCCTCTTTCAACGACTTATTTCCATGTTCCTCAAGCTCAGCTACACCACCAAATGGTAACAGCTGAATTCTTTTAATACGCCAATTATAATATGCTGCTGCAAAAGCGTGCCCAAGTTCATGAATAAGAACAATACAAAATAACAATAGCAATTCTTTAAAACGCGCCGTAAAAATACCAATGACAATAATAACCCAAAACAACGGATGAACTGAAATCTTTGTTAAAACATCCCTATATTTAATCAAATGAAATCACCTGAATCGGGTCAATAAATTTTTCATTCTTTTTTATCGCGAAATAAAACTTGCCATTTTTATTATTTTCATCATTATTCACCGTACCAATTTTTTGTTTCTTTGAAACGTAATCATATAATTTTACCGACATGTCATTTAAATTTGCATACCATGACTCAGTACCATCTGCATGCTGGATTTGAATTGTATTTCCAAGTTCCTCTTTCTTACCTGCAAAAACAACTAATCCTTCATTTACAGACTCCACTGTTGCATTTGTAGCTGTTTGGACAAATACACCTTGGCCATTTTTTTGAAATCCTTGCATTACCTTTCCTGAAGCAGGAATTGCATAATCCTTTTGTTGAATCGTCCCTTCCTTTTTCTCGCTAGGCGAATAAAAGACGAGAGGTTTTCCAAACTGTTTTTCATACCATTTCGCTACCGTAGCAAACTGAAATTCCTCTTTCATCACTCTCTCTGTAACAGCCTTAGCCCCATCGAAAGTTGAAGGAGCATTCTTATATAAAATAGCAACAGAAAGCACTAATATTGCTGATAATAACACTTTGAAGAAAAATATTTCTTTCCGGAACAAAGGGTGAATTTCCTTCTCTCCCTCTTCAACAAATACCGTTTCGCTATCAAAATTCCCTCCAGCAAAATATTGCTCTTCCTCCATCCTTTCTTGCTCTGCCTTCCTCTTCGCAATCCGCTTTTTAATTTCTTCTACACGTCTATTCTTCATACTGTCTCCTTTCTTTCGTTACGCTAATTTAAGTAGAAACAGTTGTATACAGTTTGTACATATGTATGAGCTAGGAAAGAAAGATATTCATGTGAAGAAAAAAGAAAGCACCTCGCGTATGTGCGAAGTGCTTTTAACGGATTCCAAAGAAGTTTTTCACCTTTGTAAATACCGATAATTTTTCTTGTTCAAATGCTTGTAATGGTACATTCTCACCTAACAAGCGTCTTGCAATATTACGATAAGCTAACGCTGCTTTTCCACTCGGTTGCAACGCTACAGGCTCACCTGTATTTGTAGCTCGAATAACTTCATCATCATCTTCAACAACACCAAGAAGCTCAATTGACAATGTACGTACGATTTCATCAACATCTAACATATCCTGTTCATGAAGCATATGACTACGCACACGGTTAATAACAAGTTTCGGTGGTTCAATATCCTCTTTTTCTAAAAGCCCGATAATACGATCCGCATCGCGCATTGAGGATACTTCTGGTGTCGTAACGACGATTGCTTTATCCGCACCAGCTACCGCATTTTTAAATCCCTGCTCAATCCCCGCAGGACAATCAATTAATATGTAATCATAATCTTGACGTAATACTTGTATTAATTCATCCATTTGTTCAGGTGTTACCGCTGATTTATCACTCGTTTGTGCTGCAGGTAATAAATAAAGATCATCAAAACGTTTATCTTTAATAAGAGCCTGAGGTAAACGGCAACGCCCTTCAACGACATCAACAAGATCAAATACAATACGATTTTCCAGCCCCATTACTACGTCTAAGTTTCGAAGACCGATATCTGTGTCAATTAAGCACACTTTCTTTCCAGATAACGCTAGGGCTGTACCAATGTTCGCAGACGTTGTAGTTTTACCTACTCCGCCCTTTCCAGATGTAATTACTATTGCCTCTCCCACAGCTATACAATTCCCCTTTCTAACTTTGTTAAATTAGGTCTAAGATGAGTGAGAAGTTGCAGGCGATCGACAACAATGTGATTATTCTCATTAATATACGCACATTCTGCCGTCTCCGCTCCGTCTTCTTTCTCTTCCGGAGCCCGCATTGTCACATCATTAATTCGAAGTTGCATCGGGTTCATAACAGATGCCGCAATAACAGCTTCGGCATCTCCATCACAACCGGCGTGTGCAATTCCTCTTAATGATCCCACAACAAAAATATTCCCCCCAGCGATAACCGTTCCGCCTGGATTAACATCTCCAATTAACAATAAATTTCCTTTTACGCGTAATACTTGTCCAGAGCGAACAATTTTGGAAATAGGGACAATTTCTGTTTCTTCTTTCCAAGCTATTGCTTCCGCTTTAGTCATAACGTCACTTTCAATTGAATCCACAACGAGATTCTTCTTATTACGAATTAACGTACGAATCTCTTCTTGTTGGACTTCTGTTAAATAACGATTGCCTACTTTCACGTGCACTTCAATTAAAGAGTGCCCGTCGCCACCATAGTAATGTGTAGAAAGCTTTTCGTCCAATTCACTTAGCAATTCAGAGAATGAACAGCAATCATCTAAATGAAGCGTTATCCCGTCTTTTGTCCCTTTTATCGTTACATTTTGTTGCTTTTTTTCTTCCACTAAAGTTCACCCCACCGATTCAATTCGACATAAAATTAGAAAATCCTTTTTTCTTTTTCTTCCATCGCTTTTGAAAGACGCGTTAAATATCGTCTCAGTGGGAAACAAACTATTAATAGGAAAATTCCATTTAGCAATAAAGTAGCTAGGAGACGATCTGTGAAAAAGACATACGCTGACATATGAGTACGTCCTAACAAAGTTAAAAATCCATACACATAATACTCTAGTGCTGCAATGCTAGCTAATACGATAGAAACGACAATAAATAAATTCAATTGCAATATCTTCATTACACTATAGACTAAGTAAGCTAAAATCGGATAAGCAAATATATATACGCCGACAAGTTCTGTGTATACGGTATCAAATAAGAAACCAAATAATAGTCCGTAATAAATCCCTTGGACCGGACTATAATACACTGTAATAAAACATAACACAATTATAAAGAAGTGCGGTGCTGCTATACTGTCTTTCCAAAAAACATCCGTTGGAACAACAGTAGCAAACATATTTTCAAATAGAAAAACAAAAAGGAGCAAAAGAGGAAGAGCTGCTCTTTTTAAAATCTTCATCATCTCTTCTTCTCCCCCTATTCTAATGGCGCTGAAGGCGTTGCACGTTTAGCAACTATAATATGCTCTACGTCATTTAAATCAGCGGCAGGTTTTACATAAGCAGTTTTTGTTAAGCCGTATGGATCTGGCTGAACATCAACGATTTTTCCGATGACAAGACCTTTCGGGAAAATATCACCAAGTCCTGATGTTACAACTAGTTGATCTTTTTCTACCGGTGCATCAGAGCCAATCTTTGTGAAAAGAAGTAATTGTTTTTCTTTATCATAACCTTCAATCAATCCAAAGATTTTCTCTTGCCCTTGTACAATAGCAGAAACACGGTTTGTTCGACTCATAGAACTTAACAGCTCTACTGATGATGTAAACTGAGATACACTTTTCACTCTTCCAACTAAACCTTGTGAAGTGATTACAGCCATATCTTTTTTAATTCCTTGCTGTGCCCCTTTATCAATCCCAATTAAATCGTACCATTTATCTGGATTACGAGAGACGACAGTAGCTGGAATTTCAGTATAATCGCTATTCAACTGTGTTTTACCCGTTAACTCTTGTAATTTCTTTTTGTCATCTTCTAATTGCTTTACGTCACCTGATAACTTTGCATAGTTATCTAATTTTGCTTTTAATTCTTTATTCTCTTCATACGTGCGCTTTACATCTTCTACGTTTTCGAAGAATCCGGCAACATAATTCGCTGGCTTTTGGAATACACGTTCTACAACACCGACAGTATCTTTTATAAACTGCTCTGGCCATGTTAAACTGTTCCGTTCTTTCAATGAAATTCCAATCAATGCCACGAGAAGAATAATACTAACTAACAAAACAATTAATCTTTTGTTTAAGAAAAACTGTGGCACGTTCACACCCTCTTAATTTTACTGATTTTTATTTTGCAATATTATCGAGCAGCAGTTTTGAAAAGGTCGATATTGTCTAATGCTTTACCCGTTCCAATTGCTACGCAATCTAATGGGTCTTCCGCAACAAGAACCGGCATATTTGTTTCTTCACTAATAACTTTATCTAAGTTACGTAGTAATGCTCCGCCACCAGTTAATACGATACCACGGTCCATAATATCTGCCGCTAATTCAGGTGGAGTTTTTTCTAACGTATTTTTAACTGATTCTACAATCGCATCCACTGTATCTTTTAATGCATCTGCAATTTCTTCAGGCTGAATTAGTACTGTTTTTGGTAAACCACTTACTAAATCACGCCCGCGAATTTCCATAGGCTCGATACCTTCTGGCTCGCCTGCAGAACCGATTTCTAATTTTAATGCTTCAGCTGTTCTTTCACCGATCATTAAGTTATAGCTTTTCTTAATGTACTGAATGATTGAATCATCCATATCATCACCAGCAACACGAACTGATTGACTTGTTACAATACCACCTAAAGAAATGATTGCAACTTCTGTTGTACCGCCACCGATATCAACAACCATACTACCAGTTGGTTCCCAAACAGGTAAGTTCGCACCAATTGCTGCTGCAAATGGTTCTTCGATAGGATAAGCATCACGAGCACCAGCTTGACGAGTCGCATCGATTACTGCACGTCTTTCTACAGCTGTAATACCAGATGGTACACATACCATTACGTATGGTTTACGTGAGAAGAATCCATTTGATTTTTGAGCTTGTTGAATGTAATATTTCATCATTGTTGCTGTTGTTTCATAATCAGCAATTACACCGTCTTTCATTGGGCGAAGTGCCACAACGTTTCCTGGTGTACGACCAATCATTTGTTTTGCGTCGCTACCTACAGCAACGATTTGTTTCGTATCAGTTTGTAACGCTACTACTGAAGGTTCACGTAAAACTACACCTTTTCCTTTTACATATACAAGCGTGTTCGCAGTTCCTAAATCTATTCCAAGATCGCGAGTAAAGCCACCAAATCCAAACATATTATTTATCTTCCTTTCTTGTTTTCACGGACTCATTTTTTCTTACTTTATATGATAAAAACAGTACGTTTTTTATATCTGTATCCTTTTTGTAGATAATTTTCTACAAAAAACTCATAAATCACATTATAAAACAAAATAAGTAAAAAGCATAGTCTTAAATATGACCTTTTTCCTTTAAACTCACGAATTTATGGTCACCTATTATAATATGATCAAGCACTTCAATTCCGATAATCTGACCGCATTCTACTAAACGTTTCGTTACTTCAATATCTTCTCGGCTCGGCGTAGGATCTCCTGAGGGATGGTTATGAAGACAGATGATAGAGGCTGCTGCGCGGCGAAACGCTTCTTTAAAAACTTCTCTTGGGTGTACAATTGATGTGTTTAAACTTCCAATAAAAATCGTTTGCCTATGTATAACTTGATTTTTTGTGTTCAGATATAAGCACACAAAATGCTCCTGTTGTAAAAAACGCATTTCTTCCATCATGTATCTCGCACAATCTTCCGGGCTTCGAATGCTATATCTATTTTGATATTCTAAACGCACCATTCTTCTACCTAGCTCAAAGGCTGCCATAAGCTGAGATGCCTTTGCAATCCCAACACCATGTATACTGACTAACTCTTCTAACGTTGCATCTTTCAACATACGTAAGCCATCAAAGTGATGCAAAATTTTATCTGATAACTTTAAAACCGTCTCTTCTTTAGAACCTGTTCTAAGTAACACCGCCAGAAGCTCCCGATTCGATAAACTTCCAGCTCCTTCTAACAATAAACGCTCCCGTGGCTGCTCTTCTCTGACAACATCACGAATACCGTTCATCTCTCCACCCCTTTATTTGTTCTCTCAAAGAAAACCCCATGCAATTTTACGCATGGGTTACATCAATATTAAATTGTTTCAATTCCCGAACGAGACGTGCAATTGGTAAACCAACTACACTGTAGTAGTCCCCTTGGATATGTTGAACAAAAATAGACCCCTTACCTTGAATCCCGTAACTTCCCGCTTTATCAAGAGGCTCCTTCGATGCAACGTATGTATCAATTTCCTCTTCTGTTAATTCCCAAAACGTAACTTCTGTACGCTCATAAAAAGTAACAGTTTTTTCTTTTGCTATAATTGCAACACCAGTATACACTTCATGTGCTTTCCCTGATAATAATTGTAACATTTCTTTCGCCTCAGCCTCACTAGAAGGCTTTCCAAGAATACGTGACTCATATGTAACAATTGTGTCTGCACCTAACACAATGTGATCACTATTATTTTCTGCTACCGCAGATGCTTTTTGCAAGGCAAGAGACATAACAATATCAGAAGGCGATGAATACGCACCAATCGTTTCTTCTACTTCACTTACAACAATTTCAAATGGCACACCAGCTAATTCAAGTAATTCCTTCCTCCGAGGTGATCCCGAAGCTAAAATGATTTTTCTCATATTTTCTCCTTCCTTTCTCACATGAAGCAGAATAATTTACATCAATCGTATCAAAGGAATAGTTTGTCCACAAATGAAAGAAATATTATTTTCCCTAGACAAAATAATATTTCTTTATTGAATACGATTATATTCCAGCCATAGAGAAAGCACTTTGCTCTAAATTCAAAAGAAAAGAAAGAAGCACCTATACTTCTTCCTTCGCCATTTCATTATCCTATCATTTCACTTTTTGTGAAACAATTTTTTCGTACGAAAGTATACCATCAATAATAACTTGATTTAATTTCGCCAAAGATTCCTTATCACCTTTCCCTTCTTTCACTGTTTGTGCAGCCACTGACGTATACATATACAGTTTCTTCGCCTCTTCCTGCTTCATACTTTTCCCTTCTTTTTCAATTACTTTCCATTCTTTTTCAATCGCTCCTATATCCTTTTCATTACTTTTTCCACCGGCCTGCACGCTAGAAATATATTTTGTTAAATGAATATATAATGGCTGCACTTTTGTTAAAAACGCTCCTACTTCTTTATCATCTTTAAGTAACGCTTTATCTGTTATATCCCAATTCTTTTTCAAAACGGAGACACCATTATTTTTATACTGAGTCATTAATTGATTTATGCCCTGTTCATCACTAGCAATACCAACAACTAATGCATACTTATCGCCGCTCGGTTTCAAAGCTGCAATACCCCCGTTAGCTTTCCATTCTTCAAGAGCTGCCTGTCCCTTTTCTTCAGAAGAATAGATCCCTCCTTGAACAAAAAATAGTTTCATCGGATCTAATGACGTTCCTACCTGTGCTTTTTGTTTTTCCTCTTTTGGTGCTGGAGTTTGTTCCCCCGTCCCACCCACCTTTGATTCTTCATTCCCGGTCTGCTTTGAAGCTGTTACTTCACTTCCCCCCGCCGTCCCTTGCTTGGTGACATGAAGCATTCCCATTCCAAGCGCCGTACCCATAACAATAGCAGTAGCAACAATCATAATTAATCTATTACTCCATTTCTTTCGATACTTTTCCATAGACATCGATTTCGCTTTTTGAAACGGAACGACGTTTTTCGGTCTCTCACTTTCTACTACCATCCAGTCAAATTCATCTTTCTTCTTTTCCTCATACTTTGCTTCTGTTCCATTCACTTTCACTGAGATCGTTCGTGATTGCTTGTCCATACACTCACACCTCACCTCTTATCGTTGTCCGCATCATATCATATTCATTTCACAAAAAAACGAGATATTTGTCAGAGAAATTCGCCAAATTATCCTATATTATTATCTTATATGTATGCATTTGACTTCATTTGTAGAACAAAAAAACTAGATAGTAAATACTATCTAGTTTTTTTCGCGGATATACTTTCGAACTTCAGAGATGAAGTAAAGAGAACCTGTTATGATGAAAACATCATTTTCTCCTATCATTTCAAGCTTCGTATCAATTGCCTCTTTCCAATTCTCGAAAACTAATTTTGACTCTTTTTGTGAATATGTTGCAAGCTTATCAGCAGAAATAGCACGATCAAAGGCGAATGTTGTAAAAATAATTTCATCGGAAATAGTTTCTAATTGACCTACCATGTTATGCAGTTGTTTATCCCCAAGAGCTGTAAATAATACTATTACATTTTTATCTTTATAATGTGCTTCTACTGTTTTCACAAGACTTTCAATACCTTCTGGATTATGAGCACCGTCTATTATAACATCCGGATTACTTTGCAACTTTTCAAAGCGCCCAACCCAATACGCTTCCTGTAATCCAGTTCTTATTTCTTCTTCCTCAATTAAAAATGATACATATGTTTTTACATACATTACTGCCATAAGAGCTAGTGCTGCATTTCCTACTTGATGACTACCTTTCATTGAAATTTGCACATCATCAAATGTAGCGAAAGGACAAGTGAAATCAAACTGTTCTCCATCTTCACTAGACTGTTTATGTAACACTGTAAAATGCTTGCCAATCTCATATAAGTTTGCATGATTTTCCTTCGCAACTTTTCGAATGACTTGCAATGCTTCCTCATTTTGTACACCTGTAATTACCGGAACACCTGACTTAATAATTCCTGCCTTTTCATATGCAATTTCTCCTAATGTATTTCCTAAAATATGCATGTGATCGTGACCAATATTCGTAATAATTGTTAGAACAGGGTGAATGACATTAGTAGAGTCAAAGCGCCCTCCAAGCCCCGTTTCAAATAAAACAACATCACAGAAATTGACTTTACCAAAATAACAAATTGCCATAACAGTAATAATCTCAAACTCAGTC
The DNA here is from genome assembly GCF_001884105.1 of Bacillus luti. Taxonomy (GTDB): domain Bacteria; phylum Bacillota; class Bacilli; order Bacillales; family Bacillaceae_G; genus Bacillus_A; species Bacillus_A luti. The sequence continues at coordinate 28,769 of NZ_MACI01000099.1, forward strand.
GCTTCTCCTAAATCCGTCTCATCTAGTTTTTCAACGACTGGCTTTACCATCTTTACAAGTTCAGTAATCTCTTCATCTGCAATTGGTGTTCCATTCACACTAATACGCTCATTAAATGTTTCGATATAAGGAGAAGTAAACGTTCCTACCTTATATTTCGCCCCTTCTAGCATGTAGCGCATATATGTTAAAGTTGAACCTTTTCCATTTGTACCAGCAAGATGAACACATTTTATGTGACGCTCTGGATTTCCGAGTTCTTCTAGCATCCACCTCATTCTTTCTAATCCTGGTTTAATTCCAAACTTCAATCGGCTATGAATCCATCCTATCGCTTCTTCGTATGTATGTATCACGTATGCTTTTCCCCTTTCAAAAAACCTTCATCATTCTATTATACGCAAAGAAAAGAGACTCACCAATATAGTGAGTCTCTAAAAAACATTTTTATTTCTCAAGATCTGCTAGACGTTGGCGAACTGCTTCGCGTTTTTCTAGGTAATCTTGCTCTTTCGCACGCTCTCCTTCAATAACTGCTGCAGGAGCTTTCGCTACGAAACCTTGATTTGAAAGTTTCTTCTGTACACGTTCTACTTCTTTATCAAACTTCTCAAGTTCTTTCTCAAGACGAGCTCTCTCTTCATCAAGATTGATAAGATCAGCTAACGGTAAGAATAACTCCGCACCTGATACGATTGCAGTCATCGCTTTTTCTGGCGCTTGTAAATCCGTTTGAATTGTTAATTCGCTTGGGTTACAGAAACGCTCAATGTAAGAGCTGTTCTTCGTAAGTTGAGCAAGTACAGCCTCATCTTTTGCTTTAATTTGCATTTGAACTTTTTTGCTCATTGGCGTATTAACTTCTGCACGGATGTTACGAACAGAGCGAATGATATCAACTAGAAGGTGCATTTCTGCTGCCGCTTCTGTATCTTGTAAATCTTCGCGAACTGTTGGCCACGCTGCTACTGTAATAGATTCGCCTTCGTGCGGTAAATGTTGCCAAATCTTCTCAGTTACGAATGGCATGAATGGGTGTAATAGACGCATTGTTTGGTCTAATACGTAAGCTAAAATCGAACGAGTTGTTTTCTTAGCTGCTTCATCTTCACCGTATAATGGAAGTTTCGCCATTTCAATGTACCAGTCACAGAAATCATCCCAAATGAAGTTGTATAATGAACGACCAGCTTCACCGAACTCATATTTATCCATGTTACGTGTTACACTTTCGATTGTTTCGTTTAAGCGAGTTAAAATCCACTTATCTGCAACTGATTTTTCACCAGTTAAATCGATTTCTTCATACTTCATATCATCCATGTTCATTAATACGAAACGTGATGCGTTCCAAATTTTATTAATGAAGTTCCAAGTGGATTCTACTTTTTCCATGCTGAAACGTAAATCTTGCCCTGGTGCACTTCCTGTTGATAAGAAGTAACGCATTGCATCTGCACCGTACTTCTCGATAACATCCATCGGGTCGATACCGTTACCAAGAGATTTACTCATTTTACGTCCTTGCTCATCACGAACTAAACCGTGAATTAACACATCTTTAAATGGACGCTCGCCTGTAAACTCTAAACCTTGGAAAATCATACGAGATACCCAGAAGAAGATGATGTCATAACCAGTTACTAATGCATCTGTTGAATAGTAACGTTTAAAGTCTGCTGAATCTTCATCCGGCCAACCAAGTGTTGAGAACGGCCATAGCGCTGAGCTGAACCATGTATCAAGTACATCATTATCTTGATTCCAGTTTTCAATATCTGCTGGCGCTTCTGTACCTACGTATACTTCACCAGTTTCTTTATGGTACCAAGCTGGAATACGGTGTCCCCACCATAACTGACGAGAAATACACCAGTCATGAATGTTTTCCATCCAGCGTAAGTATGTGTTTTCAAAACGCTCTGGTACGAATGTTACTTTTTCTTCTTCTTTTTGTTGTAACTCTACTGCTTTTTCAGCAAGTGGAGCCATTTTTACGAACCATTGTGTTGATAAGTAAGGCTCAACAACTGCACCGCTACGCTCACTATGACCTACTGAATGCATATGAGGCTCAATTTCTACTAATACGCCAGCCTCTTGTAAGTCTTTCACTAATTCTTTACGGCATTCGAAACGATCCATACCGTTATACTTACCAGCTTTTTCATTCATCGTTCCATCTTCGTTCATTACTAAGATGCGTGGTAAGTCATGACGGTTACCTACTTCAAAGTCATTCGGATCATGAGCTGGTGTAATTTTTACAACACCTGTTCCGAAGTCTTTTTCTACGTACTCATCAGCGATAATCGGAATCTCACGGCCTACGATTGGAAGTGTAACTGTTTTTCCGATTAAGTGTTTGTAACGATCATCTTCTGGATGAACTGCTACTGCTGTATCACCAAGCATCGTTTCTGGACGAGTAGTTGCAAGACGAATATGACCAGAACCATCTGTTAACGGATAGTTCATATGGTAGAATGCACCTTGAACTTCTTTATGAATTACTTCAATATCAGAAAGTGCTGTACGTGTTGCTGGATCCCAGTTGATAATATACTCACCACGGTAAATTAAGCCTTTTTCGTATAATTGAACGAATACTTTATTAACCGCATCAGATAAACCTTCGTCTAATGTGAAACGTTCGCGAGAATAGTCTAGTCCTAAACCAACTTTCCCCCATTGTTGACGAATGTGAGACGCGTATTCTTCTTTCCATTCCCAAGCTTTTTCAAGGAATTTCTCACGGCCAAGATCGTAACGTGAAATACCTTCTTCACGAAGTTTTCCTTCTACTTTCGCTTGTGTTGCGATACCCGCATGGTCCATTCCCGGAAGCCACAATACATCGTAACCTTGCATACGCTTCGTACGAGTTAAAATATCTTGAAGAGTCGTATCCCAAGCATGACCTAAGTGTAACTTACCTGTTACGTTTGGAGGTGGAATTACAATTGTGTATGGTTGTTTCTTCTCATCTCCTGTTGCTTCAAAATATTTGCCTTCAAGCCACCATTGGTACAGGCCTTCTTCAACGGACATATGATCATATTTAGTTGGTAAATTCTTTTCCGTGTTTGACATTATTTTCCCTCCTTAAAATAAAAAAATGTCCCTCATCCAAAAAAAGGACGAGGGACATCGCGGTACCACCTTTATTTACAAACAAATCCAGGAATTTGCTTATACTCTTAATTTGATAACGGACAAATCCGTCTTTTCCTAATGAGAACTATTCCGTTCAGAAAAGATGCTCCAGGGCTACCTTCTAACATAACTATCTAGAGAATCTCCCAGCTAATGATTCTCCTCTCTGAAGACGTTTCTTGTTATACTCTTCCCCTTCAATGCATTTATATGATTGTTAATTATTATATACAATAGTGTAAAAAACGAAACCTTATTCGTCAAGATAAATTTAAGACTACAGCTTTTTGAGTAAAAAAAAAGAAGATAAGTAGCATCCTCTACTCATCTTCTTTATCCGTTCCCTTGCTGGGCAGCTTGTAATTGTGACAGGAAATATTCTATATTGCTAACGAGCCAATGCGATTGTTGCAAACTCTTTACTCCGCGAATTTCATTTTCCTCATTGCGATTCTCTCTTCTTTTCTTATAAGACTGGATTTGCCGAATAAATTGCGATGGATACGTCATATAAGCAAACATGAGAAGTTGCTCTTCTTTCGTAAACGGGAAGTTTTTTTGATACATTTGATACCATTCAAACCGATCATTTCGCGCAATGGGATATGTGTTTAAAGACCGAGAATAAAAGCCTACAATATCTTGCACAGGCGTTGCAAATTTCGATTTTTCTAAACTAATAAAATAGCCATTCCGCTCATAGTCAAATAAAAAATGATTCAGTGACACGTTACCATGTACAAACGTAATGCGTGTTTTTTCTTTTTCTTTCATCGCATCGTTCCACTCATTTAATTGCTTCGTTGCAAATTCCCGCGCCCTCATTACATGATGATAGTACGTACAATATTGTAATTCAAACGGAGACATATACCACTTCGCTTCAGACTCTACAAGAAACTCTTCTAACATCTCACCATCATTTTCCCACCGATCAGATATATTCGTATAATGCTTTTCTAAATCCTCTTCTGTATACGTTTCTTCTTTTACCGTTTTTTGATGCAACGTCCCAAGTGTCTGAAACATTTTATGGTATTGATCATTATCCTCGCCGTTTCCTTCCGCACGCTCTAACCAAGGCATTAAATAATAATTATACGTCCCGTCACTTAAAATATAATTTCCATCCGTCGCATGGTATATAGGTACATAATTTGAAAAACCTTTCTCTTTCAAATATTGAATATGATGCAGAAAATTATTTCGCGCTAATTTTCTATCTTCTATTTTTTTCAAAGCATATGGACCTTGATTCGTGTAAATTTTCGTTACACTTCCGTGTTCTTCCATGTGCTGCGTATCCAATCGATACTGCCTTACAATGGGTTCATAGCGATTTCGTAATTCAATATCCATACGAATTACCCTTTCTATTCAAAGCATAACCTCTAGGAAAACAAGGGGAAACTCCCCCCTTATTTCGCCTTCGCTCTTGAAACAGGAATATAAATAATTTGCCCCTCAGTTAAATAGATATCTTCTGTTTGATTGACACGGTACAAGTTCTGTACTGACGTTTCATAACGTTCTGCAACAGATTCGATCGTATCTCCTTCTTGCACAAAATACATTCTTAACTTTGTAAATTCCTCTTCTGGTTCTTTCGTAAATAATTTCGTTAAATAAAGCGCATTTTCATCTCTCTGTGAGTACACTTCTTCTTGTTCTTCCTGCTTTTTCGCTTTTTCTTTCTTGAAATCTTTTCGTCCGAACAATTCAAATTGCGGCGTTATTTCTTTCTCCTCTTCACGCCCTGCAAATTCATGTTCTTCTATTTCCTCTTCCTCTACTTCTTGCTCTTTTCTTTCTTCTAGTTGGAACGGTTCAAATGCATAATCTTCCCACTCATCTGATTCCTTATAAGCTGGTTCCTTATAAGCTGGTTCCTCTACATGCGGCGCAGGTCTATTTTCATCCTCTTGTGCTGCATCTTCTTCTAACTCCGCATACACCGTTTCTTCTTCTTCTTCTTCTTCTTCCTCGATTCTTTCCTCATCACATAAACCTGTAATAGATATATCCGCTAGTAATTGTAAGCAACCATTTTCCTTTAATTCATAATCGAATTCCTCGATTGATACATATAGTTCTTCAATTACTTTCACCCGGTTTCTCGGTATGGATATTTCAAGCGGGAAGGAATGAACAAGTTCATTAACTCCATCCTCCCTTGTTTCTACATAATCAATTGATTTTGCTGGCGATAGTTCTCTTAATGAATAAACGGAATCATCTTGCCGTGCGACATACTCTCCCGTTAAATCTAATTGCCCTCTCACGATAACTTCATGATCAAGCTCTTCTATTTCAACGTCTGGATCTAACGAAATTGACAAAAGTTCTTCGACTTCCTGTCCTTTTTGGAACCAAACAGATTCTTTTAATGAGAATCGTAATGAATGATCTGTTGTCACTTCTTTTCCCCCTCCCAAACTATATGTCATTACAGATTTATGTTTCGAAAGCCTACTTTATGAATAAAAAAATCGCTCCCCTTATGGAGAGCGATTTTCTTTCATGCATTATGATTATGCTTTTAATTTTGACATTGCAATTTCAGCCGCTTCAATCGTCGCTTCAATATCAGCATCACTATGCGCTGTCGATAAGAATAATCCTTCGAATTGAGATGGTGGTAAGAATACACCTTGTTCTACCATTTCACGATAGTAAGCCGCAAAGAATTGTAAGTTTGAAGATTTTGCTGCCTCATAATTAATAACTGGCTCATCTGTAAAGAAAATACCAATCATAGAACCTGCACGATTAATATGATGAGGAATACCATGTTTTTCCGCCGCTTTACGTAATCCAGCTTCTAACATTTCGGCTTTGCGCTCAAATTCTACATACGATTCTGGCGTTAACTGTACTAACGTTTCATAACCTGCTGCCATTGCAAGTGGGTTACCTGATAAAGTACCAGCTTGGTAAATTGGTCCGCTCGGTGCAACTTGGCGCATAATTTCTGCTTTACCACCGTATGCTCCTACTGGTAAACCACCACCGATTACTTTACCTAAACAAGTTAAATCAGGTGTTACACCGTAATAACCTTGTCCACAATTGTAAGCAACTCGGAATCCTGTCATTACTTCATCAAAAATAAGTAATGAACCGTTTTGCTCTGTTACTTCACGAAGACCTTCTAAAAATCCAGGCTGCGGAGGAACAACTCCCATATTCCCTGCTACTGGTTCTACGATTACACAAGCAATATCATCACCGAATTGTTCGAAAGCGTATTTCACACTTTCTAAATCGTTATACGCTACTGTTATCGTATTTTTCGCTACACCTTCTGGTACACCAGGGCTATCCGGTAAACCTAGCGTTGCTACACCAGAACCCGCTTTAATTAATAACGAATCACCATGACCGTGGTAACAACCGATGAATTTCAAAATCTTATTACGACCTGTATAACCACGAGCTAAACGTAGCGCACTCATTGTCGCCTCTGTCCCAGAGTTAACCATACGTACAATCTCAATTGATGGTACGCGCTCAATAACAAGTTTTGCTAATTTATTTTCAATTTCTGTTGGTGCACCGAAGCTTGTACCTCTTTCAGCAACAGATTTTAACGCTTCAACAACTTGATCATTTGCATGACCATGAATTAAAGGACCCCATGATAATACGTAATCGATGTATTCATTTCCATCGATATCATATACTTTAGAGCCTTTTCCGCGCTCCATAAACAATGGATTCATACCAACAGATTTAAAAGCACGAACAGGGCTGTTTACGCCGCCCGGCATTAAATCTTGAGCCTCTTCAAACGCCGCAATCGACTTATCAAACTTTTTCATTATTTAGCGCCTCCTTCTTGTAACCATCTTGCTGCATCTTTTGCATGATACGTAATAATTAAATCTGCTCCTGCACGTTTCATGCTAATTAACTTTTCAAGTACAACTTCTTTTTCATTAATCCAACCATTTTGCGCTGCCGCTTTGATCATTGAATATTCACCACTCACGTTATAAGCAACAACTGGTAAGTTAAAGTTATTTTTCACATCACGAACGATATCTAAGTAAGAAAGAGCTGGCTTTACAATTAAGAAATCTGCCCCTTCCATTACATCTGATTCAGCTTCACGGAATGCTTCCATGCGGTTCGCTGGGTCCATTTGATATGTTTTACGGTCACCAAATTGCGGCGCACCGTGCGCAGCATCACGGAATGGTCCGTAAAATGCTGATGAATATTTCACAGCGTATGACATAACTGGTACATGTCCAAAACCATTTTCATCTAATGCATGACGAATTGCCGTTACAAATCCGTCCATCATGTTTGATGGCGCAATAATGTCCGCTCCAGCTTTCGCTTGGCTTACAGCTGTTTTCGCAAGAACTGCAAGAGACTCATCATTTAAAATAATCCCATCTTCGATTACGCCGCAATGACCGTGACTTGTGAATTGACATAAACATGTATCCGCAACTACTACTAACTCAGGGAACTCACCTTTAATTTGCTTAATTGCACGTTGTACAATTCCATGATCACAATATGCTGATGATCCAACTTCATCCTTTTCAGCAGGTAAACCAAATACAATAACAGAACGAATACCTAAATCAACAACTTCTTGCATTTCAGCTTGCAATAAATCTAAAGACATTTGATATACGCCTGGCATAGAAGGAACTTCATTACGAACATTTTCACCTTCTAATACAAAAATAGGGTAAATAAAATCTTCCGTATGTAAAAACGTTTCACGCACAAGCGCACGCATATTACCGCTTTGTCTTAAGCGACGATGACGATTAAATTGTAAAGAGTTCATAGATTTCTATCCCCATTCTTTTATTTTATAGATTCACAAATGCATTGTAGCAATGCTTCTACAGTGTACTCTTTCGGCACAATAACATGCGGAAAATAAAGACTCGCCTCTTTTTCCGTAATAGGACCTATACAAGCAATTGTACATTTTTTTGTCCATTCTCTCCAGTTTGTGCCCTCAAGTAAATGAACAAAACTAGTAACAGTTGAAGGGCTCGTAAATGTAATAATGTCCACTTTTCCTACTTCTAACGCTTCTATAAGCTCTTGCTTTTTCTCTACATTTTCTTTCGTACCATATACGATTAATTCATCTAGAGAAACACCAATGCCTCGAAGTGCAACTGGAATGACATCTCTCGCTAAATTCCCTTTTGGAAATAGAATACGCTCGTTTCCACTTAGTTTTTTTATAAACTCTTCTGCAAATACTTCTGCAACAAATGAAGTTGGAACAAAGGCTACTTGATAGCCCCGCTTTTCTAACTCTAACTTTGTTTTCACACCGACAGCAGCAATTTTAATTGTTGCTGGGAGCTTCTTTTTCAAACTATCTAGAAAAAAAGCTACACCATTTTTACTCGTAAAAATAACCCAGTCATATGAATGCAGCTGTTTTGCTATATGTTGAATTTGCCTAGAAGACATACCTTCCATACGCAAAAGCGGAATTTCCAATGGAATTCCGCCCTTTTCTTTTACCGCCACACTCATTTGTTTCGCTTGATGCTGGGCACGTGTAATCAATACCGTTTTGCCAGCGAGAGCGTTCATATTTATTGTTGCCCCTTATTTGCAGCAAGAATAAGTTCTTTTGCGCCTTGTTTAATTAAACGGTCTGCTGCCTCTAGTCCTACTTCCACTGGATCAGTGCCTGCTACTGTCTCTTTCAATAGAACAGAACCGTCCATAGAACCGACAAGAGCTGTTAATTCAATTGCATCATTTTCTGTAAGCGTTGCGTATCCAGCGATCGGAACTTGGCATCCGCCTTCAAGTTTATGAAGAAATACTCGCTCCGCTGCTACTGTTCTTTCTGTTACGGCATCATTCATATGCGATAATAACTGCAGTAAATCCTTATCGTCCTCACGACATTCAATCGCTAATGCCCCTTGTCCTACAGCTGGTACACATAACGTTTCATCTAAATGTTCTGTAATAACTTCCCCGTCCCAGCCCATTCTCTGTAATCCAGCTGTCGCTAAAATAATTGCATCATAATCTTCATCTTTTAACTTACGTAAACGTGTATCGATATTCCCGCGAATCCATTTCACTTGTAAATCTGGTCTCGCAGCTAGTAGTTGTGCACTACGTCTCAAACTACTCGTTCCTAAAATCGCGCCCTCTGCTAAGTCTTTAAATGATTCTCCATTTTTAGAAATAAAAGCATCACGAGGGTCAACACGCTTTGGTGTACAACCAATCATTAATCCTTCCGGAAGTACAGCTGGCATATCTTTCATACTATGTACAGCCATATCGATTTCTTTCGTAAGTAACGCATGTTCAATTTCCTTTACAAATAAACCTTTTCCGCCTACTTTTGAAAGAGTAACATCTAAAATAACATCACCTTTTGTGACGATTTCTTTCACTTCAAATTCATATGGTAAGCCTAACGCTTTTAACTGATCGATAAACCAATTTGTTTGTGTTAATGCTAGTTTACTCTTTCGTGAACCTACAATAATTTTGCGCATAATTCTCTCTCCTCATTATAAATACCAAAAGTGGAAATTAGATAAACTACTTAATAGAAAAATGTTAACTAGCATTACGAGAAATGCCCCGATATTCCACATTACAATTTTTTTCCCTTGTAACACATCTGCCGCTCGTAAATATAAACCTGTGCAATATACAAATAAAACAACAAAAGATCCGATTACTTTCGTATCATACCAATGGAAATTGTCCAATTTTGTATATCCCCATATACATCCTAATAAAATCGCTAATAAGAAAAACGGAACAGAAAATAAATTTAATCCGTAAGACGTAGATTCGAGCTTCGGTAAATTCCCTAACCTTCTTAATCTCGCATTCCACTTTTTCTTTTTTAATAGGCGATATTGCAATAAATACATAATAGAAAAAATAAACGATACAGTAAACGTTGCATAAGAAATAATAGCCATACCGACATGCACATATACAAGTTCTGAAACTAATTGCTCTGCAAGTACTGGCGACATCTTTCCTAGCGGTGTAAAAATAGAAAAAGCGCTTACGCCAAATGCTACAACATTTGTAAAAAAGACTAAAAAATCCACGCGCATAAATCGGTTAATGACTAACGACATCGTAATCAATAACCATACATAAAAATAAATCCCTGATAATAAAGTTAAGATAGGATTTGTTTCCGAATCTGTAGCCCGAAGCAGCATAAAAATAGACTGCAGAACCCACACAATCGAAAGTAACCAAAAAGCAAATCGGTTCGCCTTTCGGTTACTTTGGAAATAATCTATAAAATATAAACTAATGCTACAAGCATATAAAATAATTGCAATATGATAAATAATACTGTTATTTAAAAAGCTCATCCGATCATCCTTCCAAATTATAAAGATGGAACGGATGGTGTCCACGCTCTTTTATGTTTTACTTCTTCCGCATTTCTCTCTACTTCTTCTTCCATTTCTAAATCAAAAATCTTCGCAAATAAAGCGAGTTTTTCTGTCGCTCCATCCTCAGCAGCTATTTCTTTTGCTACTAGAATTGGGTCTTTTAATAATTGATTAATTATACTTTTCGTATGTTTACTAATTACTTTTTTCTCACGATCACTAAGATTTGGTATTTTCCGCTCAAGACTTTCCATCGTATCACTTTGAATCGCTAATGCTTTATCACGAAGAGCCGATATTAACGGAACAACACCAAGTGTACTTAACCACGTTTTAAATAGAACCATTTCCTCTTCAATCATAAATTGAATTTTCTCTGCTTCTTTCAAACGCTCAGCACGGTTTGCTTCCACTACTCCTTGCAAATCATCGATATCATATAAGAAAGAACCTTCTAGCTCATCGATTGCAGGATCAATATCACGTGGCACTGCAATATCAACCATAAATAACGGACGACCAGAGCGCATTTTCTCTACTTTCGTCATCATCTCTTTCGTAATGACATACTCTGATGCACCAGTTGAACTAATTAAAATATCCGCTTCTAATAATGCACATTGTAATTCACTTAAAGATTTTGCATGTCCCATATACTTCTCAGCCATTACTTCCGCTTTCGATAGCGTTCTATTCATGACCGTTACTTTACGAGCACCACTTCCGTATAAGTTTTGCAATGCAAGTTCACCCATTTTACCCGCACCAAGAATAAGCACATGACAATCTGTTAACTCACCAAATATTTTCTTTCCGAGCTCAACAGCAGCATAACTAACAGACATCGCACTTTCACCAATTGTCGTTTCTGAATGGGCACGTTTTGCCAATGTAATGACTTGCTTAAACAATTCATTAAAAATTGTGCCTGTTGCTTTCACTTGCTGTGCTTCTAAAAAGCTATCTTTTATTTGTCCTAAAATCTGCGTTTCTCCAACTACCATAGAATCTAAACCGCACGTTACGCGGAATAAATGATCTACTGCACCATCTTGTTCAAAAATCGTTAAATATGGTGCAACCTCTTCTATTTCAAGCTGAAACCAATCAGCTAAAAATTTCTTAATATAATACCGTCCCGTGTGTAATTGATCAACAACAGCATAAACCTCAGTACGATTACAAGTTGATACAATGACATTCTCTAACACGCTCTTTTGATTTTGTAATGTAGTCATCGCTCGTTCTAGCTCTGCTGCCTGAAATGTGAGTTTCTCACGAAATTCTACAGGGGCTGTTCGATAATTTACACTAACAACAAGAATATGCACGCAGCATGTCCCCCTTCACCCGTTTTATCACTTTATCTACTATCATAATACAACTTTCCTCTTATGAATCTGACAATCGTGTGAACAACCGATTATTTTTTATTTATTCTCCGTATGTAATGAAGGAGATTCAGCAAAACTAATTAAAACTTCCTACTTTATAATGATTATAAATTAACAACTCTATTTGTACGTTACCAAAAAAAGTTCTCATAATCAAGTGATGGAAACTATTCCATATAAATTATAACATCATCTTCCCTATCTTCTTTCATCATGAAGGAAAATATGTATGATTGTTCCAAAATGTAACAAACACTTTCTCAATACAATGTATTTGACATTGTATTTCTTTTTCGTTATATTGGTTTTACAAAATTAAATTGTGCACAACTTAATTAGAAGGGAGTTATTTATGACAGAGGACTCTTTGCATCTAGATAACCAACTTTGTTTTTCTATTTACGCCTGCTCTAGAGAGGTTACTCGTTTTTATCGACCTTATTTAGAAGAAATGGGTATTACGTATCCCCAGTACATTACTTTACTCGTACTATGGGAGCAAGATGGACTAACAGTAAAAGAAATTGGAGAACGTTTATTTTTAGATTCCGGTACGTTAACACCTATGTTAAAACGAATGGAATCATTAAAACTTGTAAAACGTGTTCGTTCCAAAGAAGATGAACGAAAAGTTTGTATTGAATTAACAGAACAAGGCAAAGATTTAAAGGAAAAGGCTTGTTCATTACCGACAACGATGGCTACAAACTTAGGAATTACAGAGCAAGAATATCGCTCTTTATTAATTCAGCTAAATAAACTAATTGAAACAATGAAAACAATTAATGATGGAAAAGGGGAATAAACATGGATAAACTATATACTGCTTCAGTAACAGCAACAGGTGGAAGAAACGGGAAAGTAATCTCAGATGACGGCATATTGAATCTTGATGTAAAAATGCCAAAAGCACTAGGCGGTGCAGGTGGAGAGGCAACAAATCCTGAGCAACTATTTGCCGCTGGTTATGCAGCTTGTTTTGATAGTGCATTACAACTTGTCATTCGTACAAAACGTGTCAAAGTAGAAAGTACAGAAGTAACTGCTCACGTTTCTATCGGAAAAGATACAGATGGTGGTTTCGGCCTATCCGCTGTACTTGATGTACATGTTGCTGGCGTTTCACATAGCGAAGCACAAGAACTTGTAGAAGCTGCTCATGGTGTATGTCCTTACTCTAAAGCGACACGAGGAAATATTGAAGTTACATTAAACGTACGCTAAAAGCGTATAAAGAAAAAAACGCGCGACATTCGTCACGCGTTTTTTGTTTTTGTCATTTTATGAATTGCTTTCCACGCTTCTTCTTTTCCAAGTCCTGTTTCAGAAGAGAATAGAACGATTTCATCGCCAATTTCAACAGCAAGCGTTTCTTTTACAACTTTTAAATGCTTTTGCCATTTCCCTTTCGGAATTTTATCGGCTTTCGTCGCAATAATAATTGTTGGGATTTCATAATGCTTTAAGAAATCATACATCATCACGTCATCGTTTGTTGGTTGGTGACGTAAATCAACTACTAATACAGCTGCGTCTAATTGCTCACGCGTTGTAAAGTACGTTTCAATCATTTTGCCCCATGCTGCGCGCTCCGATTTAGATACTTTCGCATATCCATAACCTGGAACGTCAACAAAATGCATCATCTCATTGATTAAGAAAAAGTTCAGCGTTTGCGTTTTCCCTGGTTTAGAAGAAATACGCACTAACTTTTTACGATTTAAAATTTTATTAATAAAGGAAGACTTCCCGACATTTGAACGACCTGCTAATGCAATTTCTGGTAAATCACTGTCTGGATATTGTTCTGGTTTAACAGCACTAATTACAATATCTGCTTTTGTTACTTTCATTGTTTCACTCCTACTAATGCGTGCTCCAATACTTCATCTAAATGAGATGCAAGCACAAACGTAAGGTTTTCTTTTACGCTCTCTGGAATATCATCTAAATCTTTCTCGTTTTCTGCTGGCAAAATGATTTTTGTTAAGCCTGCGCGGTGAGCACTTAATGTTTTTTCTTTTAAACCACCAATTGGTAATACACGACCACGAAGTGTAATTTCACCTGTCATACCCACTTCTTTACTTACAGGAATACCTGTTAGTGCAGAAATAAGTGCCGTTGCCATCGTAATACCTGCTGACGGTCCATCTTTTGGAACTGCTCCTTCTGGAACATGAATATGAATATCATTTTTCTCATGGAAATTCGGATCAATCTGAAGCTCTTCTGCACGAGAACGAATATAGCTAAACGCTGCTTGTGCGGATTCTTTCATAACATCCCCAAGTTTCCCTGTTAAAATTAATTTCCCTTTACCTGGTGCTACAGATACTTCAATTGCAAGTGTATCGCCACCAGCTGCTGTATATGCTAACCCAGTTGCCATTCCGACTTGGTCTGTTTTCTCTGCTTGCCCATAACGGAATATATGTTTACCAAGTAAATCTACAATATTTTTCTCTGTCACAACAATACGTTTACGTTCTGCTGTAACGATGATTTTCGCTGCTTTACGGCAAACTTTTGCGATTTGGCGCTCTAGCGTACGAACACCAGCCTCACGTGTATAATAACGAATAATTTCAAGAAGTGCTTCATCACGTACTTGTAAATTACCTTTTCGTAAGCCATGCTCTTTTAATTGTTTCGGCAATAAATGCTCACGAGCAATATGAACTTTTTCAAGTTCTGTATAGCCAGCAATCGAAATAATTTCCATGCGGTCAAGTAATGGACCAGGAATACTTGAAAGTGTATTAGCAGTTGCTACAAACATAACTTTCGATAAATCATATGGTTCTTCAATGTAATGATCACTGAAGTTATGGTTTTGTTCTGGATCTAATACTTCAAGTAATGCAGCTGATGGATCTCCTCTGAAATCGTTAGACATTTTATCAATCTCATCTAATAAGAAGACTGGATTAACTGTTTTCGCCTTTTTCATACCTTGAATAATACGCCCTGGCATTGCTCCAACATACGTACGGCGATGACCACGAATTTCAGATTCATCACGTACACCACCAAGAGATACACGGACAAAGTTACGATTCAATGACGTTGCAATTGAACGCGCTAACGAAGTTTTTCCGACCCCAGGAGGGCCTACTAAGCAAAGGATAGGTCCTTTTAATGAATTCGTTAACTTCTGTACAGCTAAATATTCAAGTACACGCTCTTTCACTTTTTCAAGACCGTAATGATCTTTGTTTAAAATCTCTTCAGAATGAGCAAGATCAATCATATCTTCTGTTGCTTCTGTCCACGGAAGTGCTAATAACCAATCAATGTAATTGCGAATAACGCCGCTCTCCGCTGAACTTGCTGGTAACTTTTCATAACGATCTAATTCTTTCAGCGCAGCCTTCATTGTTTCTTCAGGCATTCCTGACTGTTCAATTTTCTCACGAAGCTCTTCAACTTCTCCGCCCTTACCTTCTTTATCTCCAAGTTCAGTTTGAATTGCCTTCATTTGCTCACGTAAGAAGTATTCTTTTTGCGTGCGCTCCATTGAACGTTTCACTTTTTGTCCAATTTTCTTTTCTAAACTAAGTAACTCTTGTTCATCTTGAATAATTGAAATCAGTGTATGTAATCGTTCTTTCACAGATACAATCTCTAAAATCTCTTGTTTCTGCTTCGTTTTAATCGGCAAGTGAGAAGCAATTAAATCAGCTAGTCTGCCTGGTTCTTCTACATCAGCTACCGTTGCAAATGTTTCATTTGAAACTTTTTTCGAAACTTTAATATATTGTTCAAAATGCTCCAGTAACGTACGCATAAGAGCTTTCTCTTCTAGATCATCTTCCACTTCTTCAGTTATCGTTTGAATAGAAACTTGTACAAAATTCTCTTCTTCGATAAACTCTACTACTTCTGCTCTATGTAAACCTTCTACAAGGACACGAAGCGTACCGTTCGGCAATTTTAACATTTGCTTCACTTTCGCAACTGTACCTACACTATATATGTCATCTTCTTTCGGATCATCGATATTCATTTCTTTTTGCATCGCTAAAAAGATGATATTTTCATCCATTGCCGCCTGCTCTAGTGCTTGTATCGATTTATCACGTCCTACATCAAGATGCAGAACCATCGTTGGATATACGAGAACGCCTCTTAATGGTAGGAGGGGTACGATTTTTTCATTCGTATTCATACTAGACATAGCACCTCCATAATAAATTAAACTCCTGTTCAACTATTTTATATTACAATACATCTAGATGCAATTGCAGAGATTCTCCACAATTGTAAATCCCTTGTTTTTTCTCCCTTATGAAACGAAAAAAGACTCCGCTTAAGCATACAAACTTAAACGAAGTCTTGCAAATTTTATTGTCGTCCACCCTCACATTGATTGTGCATCTGTTTCGTCTACAGCAGTATGTACATCCAGCCCACGATGCATATTTTCCTGCATAAACGTTAGCTCAAATACTTCTTTTAACTTACGAACAGGAATGATTTCAATTCCCTTTATTGTATACAAAAGTGGTTGCATGTTTTCAGCAGGGATGATGACTTTCTTAGCCCCTGCTTTTTTCGCAGCTTTTATTTTTGCGTACACACCACCAATCGGCTTCACTTCTCCGTGTATACTTATCTCACCTGTCATCGCTACTTCATTATTCACATACGTACGATGCACTGCTGAATATACACCTGTTGCCATAGCGATTCCTGCCGAAGGTCCATCAATTGGGATACCGCCTGGAAAATTAATATGTATATCGTACCCTTCTGGCAACACATCTAGAGAACGAAGTACTGTTAATACATTGTCTACAGAACCTTTCGCCATACTTTTACGGCGAATCGATTTCGTTTGACTACCAATACTTTCCTCTTCTACAATTCCGGTAACATTTACCGATCCTTTATCTTTCGCCTTGATCGCTGTTACTTCAATTTCTAATAATGCGCCCGTATTCGGACCATATACAGCAAGTCCATTTACAAGACCAATCCTTGGAATCGGATAAATATGTTTTTCATATTTCGGTGTAAGTTGGCTAGAATGAACAACCCATTCTATATCTTCATCTTTAATGAAAGAACGTTCTTCATTTATCGCCATTCCAGCAGAAATTTGCACAAGATTAATCGCTTCTCGTCCATTTCTTGCATACATTCCGATCATTTCAATACCATTTTCACCAATTTGCATTTCCAC
This sequence comes from Bacillus luti, assembly GCF_001884105.1. Lineage (GTDB taxonomy): Bacteria > Bacillota > Bacilli > Bacillales > Bacillaceae_G > Bacillus_A > Bacillus_A luti. The sequence continues at coordinate 45,895 of NZ_MACI01000099.1, forward strand.
TTTTTCAGCTGCATTCTTCGCTACTTTTTGAATTTCCTCTGTATCTAACTCACGGAAAAACACTTCTAAACAACGCGAACGAATGGCAGGTGGAATTTCCTCTGGTGAACGCGTCGTCGCACCGACTAAGCGAAAATCCGCCGGTAAACCTTTTTGAAAAATGTCATGTATATATGTTGGAATCATCGTATTCTCTTCACTATAATACGCACTTTCTAAAAATACTTTCCGATCTTCTAATACCTTTAACATTTTGTTCATTTGTATCGGATGCAGTTCACCAATCTCATCAATGAACAAAATACCACCGTGTGCATCTGTTACAGCGCCTTTTTTCGGTTGTGGAATACCAGCTTGCCCCATCGCACCCGCACCTTGATAAATTGGATCATGCACCGAGCCAATTAAAGGATCTGCAATACCACGTTCATCAAACCTCGCTGTCGTCGCATCGAGTTCAATAAACGTTGCATTCGTACGAAATGGAGATTTCGGATTTCTTTTCGCTTCTTCTAATACAAGACGTGCTGCCGCTGTCTTTCCGACACCTGGCGGGCCATATATAATTACATGTTGCGGGTTCGGACCACATAGAGCCGCTTTTAACGACTTAATCCCGTCCTCTTGCCCTACAATATCTAAAAAGGATGTAGGACGTACCTTTTCCGCAAGCGGCTCTGTTAGAGAAATCTCACGCATTTTACGAAGCTGCTCTAATTCTTTTTTCGATTCTCGATCAATTGAAACTTTTTGTGTTCGCTGATTTCGAAGTAAATGCCAAAAATACAATCCTACAATTACTCCAAAAACAAGTTGAACAACTAAAAATATATTTGTCCAGCTCATCATTTATTTCCTCCCGCAATGTTTTATCCCTTAGTATTTCCGCGGAGGAACGTAGCTAAACATAAAGAAAAACAGCAATTATAAAAATTGCTGTTTCTCCTTTGTATTATGCAGATGTTTTTGTATCAAGTACAGTACCGTCTTGTAACACCAATTTTGGTGCTGCATTATCAGCCACTGTTTCTTTTGTCAGAACACACTTCTCGATATCTTTGCGAGATGGAAGTTCGAACATTACATCAAGCATTAAGCCTTCAATAATAGAACGAAGTCCACGAGCACCTGTTTTACGTTCAATTGCTTTCTTCGCAATTTCGATTAGTGCACCTTCTTCAAACTCTAACTCAACATCGTCAAGCTCCAATAATTTTTGGAATTGCTTAACAAGTGCATTTTTCGGTTTCGTTAAAATATCAACAAGAGCATCTTCATCAAGTGGCTCTAGGTTCGCAATAACTGGAAGACGACCAATAAACTCTGGAATTAAACCAAATCTTAAAAGATCCTCTGGTAATACGTGAGATAAAACATGCTTTTCATTTACATCAGCATTTTTCTTCTCAGAACCGAATCCAATTACTTTTTCACCAAGGCGACGTTTAATAATTGGCTCGATGCCATCAAACGCTCCACCACAAATGAATAAGATGTTCGTTGTATCAATTTGAATAAACTCTTGATGCGGATGCTTACGACCACCTTGAGGTGGAACGCTTGCTACAGTACCTTCTAAAATTTTCAGAAGTGCCTGCTGCACACCTTCACCAGATACATCACGTGTAATTGATGGATTTTCGGACTTACGTGCCACTTTATCAATCTCATCAATATAAATGATTCCTTTTTCCGCTTTCTCTACATCATAATCAGCTGCTTGGATTAGTTTTAGTAAGATGTTTTCTACATCTTCCCCAACGTATCCAGCTTCTGTTAAAGATGTTGCGTCCGCGATTGCAAATGGAACATTTAAAATACGCGCTAACGTTTGTGCCAATAATGTTTTACCACTACCTGTTGGCCCGATAAGTGCGATATTACTCTTCGCTAATTCTACATCATCAATTTTGCTGTTAGAATTAATGCGTTTGTAATGATTATATACCGCTACCGCTAGTGCTTTTTTCGCGTTATCTTGTCCGATGACATACTCATCTAAGATTTCACGAATTTCTACCGGTTTCGGTACATCTTTGAATTCTACTTCTTCGTCCTTCGCAAGCTCCTCTTGTACAATTTCAGTACAAAGTTCGATACACTCGTCACAAATGTAAACACCTGGACCTGCAACTAACTTTCGAACTTGCGTTTGTGTTTTACCACAGAAAGAACATTTTAATTGCCCTTTTTCATCATTAAATTTAAACATATTTTCACACCCCTTACAAAGTGCTAACCTCTTGCCTTCGTATGTACACGATAAATGTATCGTATGTAAATACATATTATGTCACTACGTGGCGAGAAATACAAATAATATGACTAGTTATGTACAAATAAAAAATTTTTAAAACTTTTGAAATATGTATATTCGACTTACAAAGGAACTTTTCCTTCTTCATCGAAAAGTTTTATAAATATATTTCTATATTTATAAAACAAGGCACGATTAAAATCGTGCCTTGTTATTTTATTATGCAGCGTTGTCTACTAAGAAGTCTACAGCTTTGCGCACTTTAATATCTTCAGCTAAAGCGTCTACGCTTCCAAGAGCTTGCTTGATAGCGTCTACTGGCATACCGTACATTTCAGCCATTTTTTCAACTTCTGCAGTTACTTCTTCTTCAGTAACTTCGATGTTTTCAGCTTCAATGATAGCTTCAAGAACAAGGTTGATTCTTACGCGTTTTTGAGCGTCTTCTTTCATTTGCTCTTTTAACTTGTCAGCGTCAGTACCTGTGAATTGGTAGTAAAGCTCAAGGTTCATACCTTGTTGGCTTAAACGTTGCTCGAATTCACGAACCATACGATCTAACTCAGTGTCGATCATAGCTTCTGGAATGTCGATTTCAGCGTTAGCAGCAGCTAATTCTACTACTTCGTCACGTACTTTGTGCTCAGCTTCGTGCTTTTTGCCTTCTTCTAAGTTTGTGCGAAGTTTCGCTTTTAATTCATCAAGAGTTGCAACCGCTTCGTCTGCTTCTTTAGCGAACTCGTCGTTTAACTCAGGAAGTTCTTTTGTTTTGATTTCGTGAATTGTTACTTTGAATGTTGCTGGTTTTCCAGCTAATTCAGCAGCATGGTACTCTTCTGGGAATGATACTTCAACGTCTTTAGAATCACCAGATTTAAGACCAATTACTTGCTCTTCGAAACCTGGGATGAATGTACCAGAACCGATTGCAAGAGAGTAGTTTTCGCCTTTTCCGCCTTCAAATGCTTCGCCATCAACGAAACCTTCGAAGTCGATTACAGCTGTATCACCGTTTTCAACAGTTCCTTCTTCTTTAACAACTAGTTCAGCTTGACGCTCTTGTAAAGCTTTTAATTCGTTCTCTACATCTTCGTCAGTTACAGTTGTTTCAACTTTTTCTACTGCTAAACCTTTGTACTCACCTAATTTAACTTCAGGTTTCACTGTAACTTTTGCAGTGAAGATAAGGTTAGCATTTTTTTCGAACTTCTCGATGTCGATTTCAGGATGAGCAACTGGGAAAATACCAGCTTCATCGATTGCTTCACCGTATGCTTTTGGTAAGATGATATCTAAAGCATCTTGGTATAAAGATTCGATACCAAAGCGTTGTTCGAATAATGGACGAGGCATTTTTCCTTTACGGAAACCTGGTACATTAATTGTTTTTACTACTTTTTTGAATGCAGCGTCGATAGAGTTGTTTACTTCTTTAGCATCAACTTCGATTGTTAAAACGCCAACGTTACCTTCTAATTTTTCCCATTTTGTAGACATTTATTCTTTCCCTCCAACTATAATAATGTATGCACATACCTCTATAGATTAAGACCTTCATTATCTCTTTTTTGAAATAACAAATGCACAAATAATCCTCTAGCAAAAGCTTTCAGATATAATGTTTCAATCTATTAATTGTCTAAAAGACAATTACGGTATATTTTGTTCGAGAATAATATGAAACATATTAAGTAAGAGAATTACACTTCTCTTCTCTTACAAACAGACAGATTTCTGCCTTTTGCAACCCTTACATTATAACATAGAATATGCTCGTTTCAAGAACTGAACAACTCTTTTTCATAATTATACGGGCAAATATCCTTCTCTTTCAACACGTAATAACCATTGATAGGCAATATGAAACTCTTCTAATTCAATATTGTACGCTGTCATAAGCTCTTCTTCATCAATAGCCAATCCGAAACGCTTTCTTCCAATTCTCTCTAAAACAGCAGCCCAGATCTCTACTTTATCCATTAATAGAGCGAATGGGAAAACACCAATTTGTAGTTCTTTCCAGTATGTAGCCATCGCATCAAATATATCCGGATAATTTTGCTCTAATCGGCTTGATAATATATGTATAATGTTATCGGATTGCTCCTCATTATGACCTGTAAATGCTGGAATCACCTTGATCGTATTTCCAAACTTTTCTACTTCTATCTCTTCTTCTATTTGATTTTCTATCATTTTATATAAAATAGAACTTTTCAAATAAGGGTGCTGCTGTTCGTCTATTAAAAATTTCTTTAAGACAGGTAATGCAAGATCCAAATCTTTTAACGAAAGTTGCTGAATTGCCCTTAACTTTTGCCCGAAGTTTTCACCAAAAATCTCATTAGTAAACTCGTCCAAATCAAAATTAGAATCCGCTAATGATGCATCTTCCTCATTTAGCATTCCTTCTGCAAATAAAGCGAGCTGCGCTAATTTTTCTTTTTGTTCCGGCATTATGTCTTTCGTTTGCAAAACTTTTTCAACAGTTTCAATAACACCTTCATAATCATTTGTTTGAACTAAAATAGTCACATATGTTTCAAGAATATCACCAAATAGTACAGCTCCTGTTTCAAGTAACTGTTCACATTTGTCTTTCGCTTCTTCCATACGTTTTAATTCTAACAAACAAATAACTGAAGCTAATTCCGTTTGTTCCGTTTCCGCATTATACTGACGTAATATTTCAAAGCAGCGCAATGCATCTTCGAATTTCCGCTCTTTCAGCGCTAAAAAACCTTCATCAATATAACGCTCTGATAGTTGAGGAAACAATACGACCGTATTTTCTTTTTTATCCATACGTCCGCCTCTTTTTCTTGATTTTAATTATGTTCAAAGTAAATATATCAAATGCGTAATGAGAACACAACATCCTGAAAACATTTGTTTGAAATATAAAAATATTCAATTTTTATATTTCAACATGAACAAACCTTTATCAAAAACCAAGATTATATAAATAAAAATCCTCAGCAACAAGCACAGAGGATTCATTATTAATGGAAAGCTTTTATAATAGTGGGGTATATAACAAGGGTAATAATTTGGAGAACAATAATTGCCATAACAATCATGCTAAAATAGAAGATTGGTTTACTTCGCTTCATTAAAAACATAATAATAAGCATCGTACAACCAAACAAACTTAAGAAGAACAAACTCGTTGTCGAACTAAGTATACCACTCGGGACAAAGAACAATAACACTACACTACAAGTACCTATAATTCCAAATAACCATTCCATTCATTCACTCATTCCCTTTCCCTCTCATGGCAGTTTTTTTCTACGCTACTAAATGTTTTACAACATCAATTACATACGTTAATTTCTCATACGCTACAAATCCAAAAGCTACTGTTAAGCCCGTTACGATTAACCCTTTCATCATTTCTTCCTCCTCGTTTTATCGTTGTTACCTTTATTATAAAAGATTAGCAATTTGTTACCATCGAACTACCTTACAGTTACCTTACAGAATTGTAAGATTTCAAAAATTGATTTAAAATCGTGTTAATATATTTTTGAACAATTAAGAATTTATTTTACAAGGGGGATTATATATGTTTAAAAAAATGGCTGCAGATGTTTTAGGATTAAGCGATGTAGGTTCTGTCATTACACCGAAGGATTACGATAAGGTTGATGCTGATGATTACGTGATGCATGAAGATGGCGAGAAAATTTATTTTCTAATTAAATCAAAATCAGATGAATACTGCTTCACAAACAAAGGATTAATCCACCTAGATGGTACAAGTGCAACAAGTAAAAAGCGTACACTACGCCGCTTTAGCTACAGTAAATATCCAATTAAAAACGTAGCACTTGAAACTGCAGGAACGATTGACTTAGATGTAGAAATTAAGTTTCAAATGGGAGATGAGTATTACTCAATTGATGTTCATAAAAAACATATTGAAGAATTAAAAGATTTATATAAGGCTTTACTTAAAATCGAAGAAATTTCATATGACAACGATATTACATTGCAGTATGCACATAAAAGTTTAGATATGGCATCTAACGCTTTCAGCCGTATTTCAAACGCACAAGTAAATTTAGCAGACCAATTTAAAGAGATAAATGAGATCGCCTTTAACTGGCTCGTTGATACGAAGAAGCAATATAACGTGAAAGATTATGGTTTTGTATTTGAGAAGTTTATCAATAACTAAACAAAAAACCTTGTTATCAAAAGATAACAAGGTTTTCTTAGCGTCCCAAGAAAGATTCGAACTCCCGATCCGCCCATTCCCGTACTATTTTATATATTTTGATCGCAGTCTTAATATATCTTCCTCTTCGCGAATGCCTGCCGATCCCTTCCTCACATTTTTTACGACAGTCCAATTCGGGTCAGTTTCATCACCGATGTTCCGTATTGTAAAGTTGCCGTCACCATATTTTCGTTTACCTTCTGCCAATTTTTCCGTTAAATCAGTCTCTTTTGATCTTGCCATCTTTGCGCCATCTCCCTTTTTATACAACCTTCTTAAACTGTCCAATCACACGTCCAGTCAATTGGAGATCCTCGCTTTCCACTTCGATTAATTGTAACACACTGCCAGGGATAAGTTCTGATAACGGCTGCTCAATCGTACTAGAAACGTTATTTCCTTTGAATGTGAATGAACCGACGCCAGTTACGCTAAACGATGCGATTCCTTACCGCTGCATTTTGTTTGTATCGTTATAAACGATTCCTAAGCATGCGTTGAATTCATATATTGCATTATAAGGGATATCATGTCTTTTGAATTGATTGTGCAACGTTCGATCCGCCGAGTTCATTAATCGTACTTTCTTTTGATCGTCCACATCGTGTCAGTCTTCGTTGCTGATAACGTATGTATCAATATGTTCACTGTTTTAACAGAATTCGATAATATAGCTAACGAAATAGAAAGAGCTCCGAAAAATTTCACAGTTCTTTCACATACATCAATTTTTAGACAAACAAAAAACCTTGTTATCAAAAGATAACAAGGTTTTTTTAGCGTCCCAGGAGAGATTCGAACTCCCGACCGTACGCTTAGAAGGCGTATGCTCTATCCGGCTGAGCTACTGGGACATGGAGCGGGTGAAGAGAATCGAACTCTCGACCAGAGCTTGGAAGGCTCTTGTTTTACCACTAAACTACACCCGCATATGTTATTTTATTTTCTTCGTTAGCGCTGTTGCCCTATCGACAATATTTATTATATGTATAACCATACATAAAGTCAACACCTTTTTTAAAAGAGGATAATTTTTCTTATCCTCTTTTAAAAACTGCTTGTTCAACTAGTTGTCCGTCTAATGTTTCAAAGCGAACTTCCATTTGATTTTCATCCATTTCTAATAAAGCAAATGTCTTCTCTACACGCTGACGTGGTAATAAAATACTTCCGGGATTAATAAATAAAACGCCATCGATTAATTCCGCACCTAATACGTGAGAGTGTCCGAAGCATGCAACTTGCGCTCCTGCCTCTTCTGCACGGTACGCTAACGTTTGTAATGTCATTTTCACGTTATGCCGATGCCCATGCACAACTACGAAACGAACGCCATCTACATCCGTTACAATTTCGTCTTGAAAGTTAGCATAATCACAGTTCCCTTTTACAACGTGGAAACCTTGCAGTTCTTCATGAGCAGGTGTTAGCTCTGAATCACCGCAATGAATCATGATATCTACTTTTCCTTCATATTTCGCTTTTAACTGCTGTAATTCCTTCACAGAGCTATGACTATCGCTTACGATTAAAGCTTTCATCAATCTCTCTCCCTTATTCTCCTAAAAACCATTCCGGGATTTTTTCTTCTAACTTACGAAGAGCACGCCCGCGGTGACTAATGGCGTTTTTCTCATCTGAGCTTAGTTCCGCCATCGCTTTTTTATATTCTTCCACATAAAAAATTGGATCATATCCAAAACCGTTTTCCCCGCGGCGCTGTTCTAAAATGTACCCTTCGCACGTTCCATTCACAATTACCGGCTCTTTATCCGCTTCTGGGAATGCAACTGCTAGTGCACAGTAGAAACGCGCTTTACGTTTTTCAAAATCGACATCATTTAATTCTTGTAACACTTTATCGATGTTCGCTTGATCGTCTTTCGGCTCTCCAGCAAAACGAGCTGAATACACGCCTGGTTTTCCGTTTAAAGCATCTACAATGAGACCTGAATCATCCGCAATTACGATAGCATCCAACTGTCTACTTAGACTATCTGCTTTTAAGATTGCATTTTCTTCAAATGTTTCGCCAGTTTCTTCAACTTCTTCAATATGAGGAAAATCGTGTAATGATTTCACTTCTAAATCGAATCGCCCAAATAACTCAGCAAACTCACGTACTTTCCCCAAATTTTTTGTCGCTACAACAACTTGTTTCATATTTTCCACCTCTACTCTATATGAGATACGATGTCACCTAACGCTTCTTTTTGCATATCAATTAGTTGGAAAATCCCTTGTTCCGCAGCATCAAGTAATTCATTTAACTGAGCTCTGCTAAACGTAGCTTCTTCTCCAGTTCCTTGCACTTCAACAAACTGACCTTTTCCAGTCATAATTACATTCATATCAACGTCTGCTTTAGAATCTTCTACGTAGTTTAAGTCTAAAACAACACCTTGTTCTTCAACAATCCCTACTGACGTTGCTGCTAAATAATCTTTCACTGGAATTTTAGATACTTTTTCTGCTTGTAATAACTTCTCAAACGCTAATACCATCGCTACATATGCCCCTGTAATAGAAGCTGTTCTCGTTCCACCATCCGCTTGAATAACATCACAGTCAATCCAAACTGTTCTCTCGCCAAGCGCTTCTAAATCAACTACCGCACGTAATGCTCGTCCAATTAAACGTTGGATTTCCATTGTACGTCCTGTTACTTTCCCTTTACTTGACTCCCTGATTGTACGTTGTTCTGTCGCACGTGGAATCATCGCGTATTCAGCTGTTACCCAGCCCTTTCCTTCTCCACGCATAAACGGTGGTACACGCTCTTCAATTGTCGCTGAACAAATTACCTTTGTATCCCCAACTTCAATTAATACTGACCCTTCTGGATGTTTCAAATAATTCGTATGAATATGTATATGGCGTAATTCTGTTTTCTCTCTACCATCTACTCGCATAAAATAACCTCCTCATAACTACTACTCGTTAGTATAGCCAAATTTAAATGTATGATATGTATACAATAAAAGAAGGAGAACCCAAAAAGCAATTCCCCTTTCTTACATAAGTATATCAAATTATTCGTGATTAAAAACCACCTGTATTCACGTTTTCTGGACGATTTACAGGTTTTGTTAACTTTTCACCCTTCTCATCCATAAGATTTGCTTTCCCATTCACTTGAATAGAAACATTTTTCACACCTTGTTTTTCCGTTAAAGATAAAACTAATGATTTCAATACGTAATTTGAAATCTTACTTTTATCTTTATTCGCAAATATATTTTCATTAAAGTTTAACGTAATATTCCCGTCTTGCAATTTCGGATTCGTAATAAGTTTGACCCCTGGATTAAAGTCACTCAACAGTGAATTTTGATTCGGCCCTTTAACTAGTTCATTTACAACTGTCGTAATATCATTTTCTTTCCCTTCTGCAACGCGGCGCGTAACTGGCACATAATATTGCTGTTTATTATTTTGCGCCATAAAATACAATGTGACTGGTTTTGTATTTGTTACATCGGCTACTTGTTCATCATCAAAGTTAATACCATTCGCGCGGCTCACCCCTTCACCAAGCGGTGTACCACCAACAGGCATCTTCGCTAATTTTTCACCATTTATTTGGAACTGCACTTGTTTTACCTCTTTAAATTGCGTCAACGTCCACGCTATAGATTCAACAATTTGACGCTCTTCTTCTTTGGCATATTTTTTCATCTCACTAGAGAAATCAATGACTGCCGTCCCATCTTTTTTCAAATTCAAAGTCATCATTGTATTTGCTGGAATGACCGCACGGAACCCATTCGGTAACAAATCCGTTACAGGTCCATCTTTCACAAGATATTCTAGCGTTTGCTGCATGACCTCATTTGCTTTCGGAGTTGGTATAGTTAACGTTTGTGGTACAACATAACCATTTTTATCAACAAGGTATAGTTCCCTATTTACCGTTTGCCCTTGTTTATCCTTCTTAGCTACCTCTTTCTTTCCACCCTCTGTATACGTAACTTGTTTTGGTGGATCAATTTGTTCAGTCGCTTTCTCCTGATTTATAAAGCCACACCCTGTTAGTAAAACAGCGCTCACAGTAGCACCAACAACCCATTTAAAAGTGGATTTAGGCATGCCATTCCCCCCTAAAAGCTAAGTTTGTACTATTATGTATACGAGCTGTTTCACATTTTAGAACAAGCCCTGCTGCTTATAAATAAAAAACTCCTGATTTCTCAGGAGTTCACTTATATGAGTCTACTATTATTCTGTTTCTAAATTGATATGCTTCACATTTTCAATCGGCTGACCGAACCACTTGGATGCAATTTCTTTAAATAAGTCTATTTTACCAGTCGTTAAAAAGAGGTGATCACTTTGCTCTTCTCCCTCATTTAACATTTTACTGTGGTATAAAATTGTACTTACTTCACGCGCCGTTTCATCACCCGAACTAATCAATTGCACTTTATCTCCCATTACATTTTTAATAACTGGGCCTAAAATCGGATAATGTGTACACCCTAAAATAAGCGTATCAATATCAGTGCTTTTTAGCGGTTGCAACGTTTCTCTTACAACTTCATACGCCATTTCACTCTCGAAATTCCCACTCTCTACAAGTTCAACGAAAGGTGGGCACGCTAAACTTTCTACCATAACACGGTTATTAATAGACTTTAACGCCTCTTCGTACGCACCACTTTTCACCGTTCCAATCGTTCCAATAATCCCAACATGGTACGTATTTGTCACTTTTAAAGCTGTACGTGATCCTGGATGGATAACTCCTACTACCGGAATCGGTAATTGCTTCTGCATTTCTTCTAGTACAACCGCAGTTGCTGTATTACACGCAATAACTAGCATTTTAATATTTAAATCTAATAAATGCTCTGTCATTTCCCACGTAAATTGACGCACTTCTTCTCGAGAACGCGGACCATACGGGCAACGTGCTGTATCTCCTAAATATATAATACGTTCTTTCGGCAACTGACGAATTAATTCCTTCGCTACTGTTAAACCGCCAACTCCTGAATCGATAACACCGATTGCTCTATTCAACTTCATCACCCGTTTTCTCATTCATCATCTTATTTTATGTTTATCATTATATTTTACGCAATTTAAGTTCGCTCACTAAAATTGCTCCTGTATGAAAATTTTTTATGTGTACCTATATAGACTAGGACCTTTTTTATTTTGCTCCTTTTTTTCATAATTTGCAAGACAGAAAAATAACCGACCTTCTAAATGAAAGTCGGTTTCTTCTATAATAAAGTACGTATTTATTACGCCTCCTTTCTTTGAACAGAAGACATCCCTATCAATAAGAAGAAATGTGCAGAGATTAAACCGACGATAATTTATTTACAGCTCTTTTTATAGCCTTACCTATTTCCACACTAGACTGCGGATTCTGCCCTGTAATTAAACGCCCATCTACTACAACATGCGGCGTAAAGTTAGGTGCAACATAAAAGAAAGCTCCTTCTTCCTTCAATTTACTTTCTAACAAAAATGGAACTCTCTTTTCTAAATGCACAGCTTTTTCTTCATCATTTGTATAACCTGTTATTCGCTTGCCTGCACTAAAAAACGAACCATCTTTATTTTTCACACCGACTAAAGAGCTTACCCCGTGACAAACAGCCGCTACAATCCGGTTATTGTTATACATATTCTCAATCAAATTTGCAACATATGGATTACCTGGAAAATCTACAATCGCCCCGTGCCCACCACCAAATAAAACCGCATCATAATCTGAAAAGTGAACAGTTGAGATCGGCTTCGTATTTTGCAATAAAGAAGCGACATACTTAAATTCACGGGGTATACCATTTGGAATAGATACTCTATCAATAGGTACCCTCCCGCCTTTTATCGATACGATATCAACATCAAACTTAGCCCTTTTAAACAAATGATAAGGAGCAGCAAGCTCTTCAAGCCACAAACCAGTCGGGTGTCCCTTCATATCATGAGCACTTGTTGAAACTAACAATATCCTTTTCAACATATCCCCTCCTTACTACCTATTTATGTATGAGACATTCTTATCATTCATATAGAGCGTGAAACAAACAGAAAAATAGCCGACTCTTTGTATAAAAGTCGGCTTACTTCTTATAACTCAAGCTCTCCCATACGAAGAAGCTCAACAACTGCTTGTGAACGTCCTTTAACCCCTAGCTTTTGCATTGCGTTAGATATGTGGTTGCGAACGGTTTTTTCACTGATAAAAAGTTCACCTGCAATTTCCTTCGTTGTTTTATCTTGAACCAGTAATTCAAATACTTCTCTCTCTCTCTTTGTGAGTAACGGTTTAGATTGATACGCTTTTTCCTTCAACTGGTATAACCCTCCTTGCTTAAGCCAGAGCTGTATATGTGTAAGTTGGGTGTTTATTTAGTCAAGATATTGTATGAACGAAATGTGCAGGTGGTGAATGAAAATAGGCTTTATTTCTTATGTTATTTTAGACATTTATACAGTGCACGCACTCATTTTATCCACTTACTGTTTAATGCGCCATATTTGTTCTAGCAATATACTTACAACTGTACCTACGAACAAACCATTGCCGAATATATATTGCATAACAGACGGCAACGATTGGAGTGCTCCAGACGGTAAAAACATAACACCGCTGCCAAATAATACTGCTACTCCTAAAATTGTTATATTCCTTTCATTAAGCTCCACTTGTTTTATATTGTTTAGTCCAATCCCAATTAGTTGCACGAATGAAGCCATTAAAACTGCAGATGCAACAGCGGATGGTAATGACGCTAAGTAACGAATAATACTTGGAAAAAGCGACATAACGACTAGTAGTACACATGCCATTAAGAACGATCGTATATATTTTTGTTTTGTTAGGCGTATAAATCCTGCTGTTGCTGGTAACGGAACGACACCTACAGTTGAAAATACGGAGGAAATAATATGTGAAATCCCTCCAACCCACGTACCATCTCTCAACTGTTTTTGTTCAATCGTCGCTTTATGGATGGTAGCTTGATTAATTGCTATAATAGCAGCTACTGTATTTGAAACTAAAATACATACCATAACGAAACTTGATACAGCCATCCCTGTATTCCATTTCGGAAGCCCCCAAGCAAATATATGCGGAAATTGCACAAAGTGAGTTACTTGAGACGGAATCGTCACTTTCCCTGCAATTAAAAAGATAACCCACCCACTAATTAACCCTATTAAAACTGCATAACTTTTAACAAAACCTTTCCCAAAATTAGATAGTATAATAACGAACAAAAATATACTAAACGCGATTATTGCTGTAAATCCATCGACTTGAGAAACAGTGGCTGTAATTCCTAGCATTCCTTTCAAAAATACACCACTTAGTTGTAAACATAACAAAAGTAAAAACGTCCCTGTCACAAGCGGCGTAAATAAAAATAAAATACGACCTATAAAACCACTTACTCCTAATCCTATTAAAATGACACCGGAAATTATCATTCCTAATTCTAAAATTTGCAACGTACTATGTAATTGATCCTGTCCGACAGTTGCATAGGCAAGTACAGTAAATACACCAACCCAAGATCCAGCTGGCCCATCCGCAATTGGTAGTCTATGTCCAATCCAACCTTGTAAAAAAGAGGATATACCAACTACAAAAAACGTACGCTGCATTAAATAAAATATTTCTTCCGTCGTAAGGTGAAATAATCCGCCAACAACAATTGGTAGTGCGATTGAATTCGCTAATAAAAATATAAACCATTGCAAAGTTCCCATAATATGATTTTGATTGTGTTGATTGCCCAATTTTTTCATCCCTTCTATACATTCCACACAGAAATACACTCTATACTATTACGTAGCTTTTCGAAACAACTCTTTTTGTCCTTTCGATTTCTTCCCGTATCCAAATGTTGCAGTGTAAACTCCACAAACGATAAAAACAGCTCCAATTATTTGAATGGCTGTTACACTTTTCTGCAATATAATATACCCTACCACCATCGTAACGAATGGTTCTAAATTTAAAAACATTGCTGCTGTTGATGCTTGCGCTTTTCTCAATTGATTATTCCAAACTAATGTACAAATTCCATGCATAAGTATTGCTGTCACAATGAGAAGCGACCAACTCTCTATAGAGTATTTCAACGTCATATGAGAAAAGGTAAAAGCAAGAAACGGTAGCATAATTAAAAAACCAAAAATTGAAGAAAAGAATGTAATCAAAAACATATCATCTCTGTTCCCCAATTTCCGAATTAAAACGATAGATAAAGAAAAAGATAGCATCGTTATAAAAATCCATATTAACCCTTCTGAAAAGACGAATCTCTGCCCAACACCAATTACAAAAAACACTCCAAAAGTAGCAATTCCTCCTCCTATTACTAACTTAGCTGTTAACGGTTCGTTTAAAATAAATACCGCTAGAATAGAAGTCATGACAGGAGTAAGTGCTAATATTAGCGCAGCTGTTGTTGGATCCGCTGTTTGTAACCCTTCATAAAAAGACCATTGATTAATCGCGACACCTATGATCCCAATTAATAATACACTTTTCATTTCATTCTTTTCTATATATAAGTCTTTCTTACACATAATAGCGTACGCTAGAAAAAACAAATTAATAAATAGTAAGCGAAGTGTCGTTAACAACACTGGATGAAATGTATTTACTAAAATCGCACCAAATATAAAATTACTCCCCCAAACTACTACACATATAAACAGTAATATATATGTACGTGTCACCTATTCCCCTCCTTTTCTCGTAAAAAAGAAGGATTCCTATTCTTTCATTAGGAACCCTTGAAAAAATATATATAAATTAGGGAGATACGTAAATTAAATCAATACACCTTGAACATGTTGCAAGGAACCTGCTACTATTTTCCCATCTTTCATTACGGCTGGTCGCTTTGCTCGTCTAGCAATCGCTTCTGCTGAACAAGTAGCTTGCAAGAAGACGAAATCAGCTTTATCTCCTACTTTAGGCCAAACCTGATTTCCTTCTTGATCCAATGGCGTTTTTCCACCTGTAATATACGCTAAAGAAGAAGATAAAGACTTCTCATCAATCCAGCGATACTTTTCTGCTAAACGCCCTACTCTTTCAAAAATATCAGCATTGCCAAATGGGCCCCATGAATCAAACATACTATCGCAACCTAAAGAAACGGAAACGCCTTTTTCTGTAAGTAATGGTACTGGCGGCATATTTCTATTAATTGGTACTGTCGTAATAATAGACATTCCTCTTTCAGCTAATAAGTCTGCCATATCTGCTCCTTCTTCTTTAGATACATCACCTAGACTAAACGCATGACTGACCGCAACACGTCCGTCCCAACTAGCCTCCTCTGTAAAGTGAGCTAATTTTTTAATTGTATAAATACCTAAATGCCCTGCATCATGTAAATGCAAATCAACATCTGCATTTGCCTCTACAGCGATTTCCATCATATCAAAAAGTGATTTTTCAATATTATTATCTACTGTAGCTGGATCTACACCACCTACTAAAGTTGCGCCCATTTTCATTGCTTCTCTCATAAGAGAATGTGCTTCTGTACGAAGTAAACCGTGCTGCGGGAATGCTACGATTTCATATGTAAACGTACCTTTCATATTCTCTAAAGTTTGACGTACAGATTCTAAGTTTTTAAGACCAATATACGGATCAATATTTACATGCGTTCGTATATGAGTCGAACCAGCATTTAAAATATTTCTTAGTAATAACTCTGCTCTCTCTCCAGTTGTTTGAGCTAAAATTGGTAACTCCTGCTGTTCTAACTCTAATCTCTCAATAATATTTTTTACTGGTGTGCACGCTTCCCATTGGCCACCAAGTTTTGTTTTATCAAGGTGAAAATGATTTTCCACAAACGATGGGAGAACAAGCAATTCTTTCGCATCTTTCGTTTCATACTCTGTTTGAAGCGGCACATCCGCAAGTACAATTTTTGCAATCTTTCCATCTTGTATGAGTAAATGATGCAAAGCTGTTTCTGTACCTGTAACTATTTCACTATTAAACTTGTAACCTGTTTCTAATCGTACATTCGTTAACCAATACACATTTTGCATTTCAATCATCCTCTCAAACAAGATTATTTATAGCCTTTTTTTGCAAACTACCAGCAACAACATTTCCTTTATATAGAACAGCACAGCGCTCTGTTTGTCTTGCTACTACCTCGGCTGAACATGACGCTTCTGTAAAGACGATATTTGCTTCATCCCCAATTTTTGGCCATTGACGATTCCCTTGATCATCTAATATAGATTTCCCACCCGTAATAAACTGAAGTGCTTTCCCTAAAGAGCGCTCATCAATCCATCTAAATCTTTCCGCTAGACAATTTGCCTTTTGCAACATATCTCCTGTCCCAAATGGAGACCAATGATCAGTTATACTATCGTTTCCTAGTGAAACTTTTACACCTTTACGATTTAATAACGGAACTGGAATTACATGTCTACTAATTGGAACTGTTGACGTTATATCAATGCCTAATGCCGCAAGTCGTTCAGACATTTCCTCCGCTTCTTCTACAGATACATCTCCAAGTCCAAGAGCATGACTAATCGTAACTCTTCCTTGCCACCCTGCTTCTTCTGTCAATGCTGCCAATCTCTTCATTGTAAATGTTCCGAGTTGGTCCGCGTCATGTAAATGAATATCAATATCTGAATCAAACTCTACTGCAATATCCATAATTGTATTTAATGATTTTTCAATATTACCGTCTACTGTAGCTGGGTCTACTCCACCTACTAAATGAGCTCCCATACGCATAGCGTCTTTTACAAGCCCTACGGAATTACTTCGTAACAAACCATGTTGCGGGAATGCTACAATTTTTGCTGATAACTTGTCTTTATATGTTTCTAGCGCCGCAATCGTTGCTTCTAAATTCCCAAGACCAATTACAGGATCAATATTGCAATGTGTTCGAATATTTGTCGCTCCATTTTCAAGAAGTAATTGCAACATTTTCTCCGCTCTACTCTTTGCAGTTTCTAATTGCTTCGGAAGAATAGTTTGCTCCTCATGAATGCGAGTGAATATACTTTTTACTGGTGTGCATGCTCTCCACGGTCCACCATAATACGTTTTATCAATATGAATATGCATTTCTTCAAATGCTGGTAATGCCAGTAAACCGTTTGCATTTACTACTTCACCATCTTGCTCTGATACAATCCCAGGTAATATCTTCGTAATCTTTCCATCTTCAATAAACAAACTACAAATCTCCGTTTCTGTACTTGTAATTCGCGATTCCTCAAATACATACCCACATTCAAGCTTCACATTCGTTAACCAATATTGTGATTTTACACTCACTCTGTCAATCTCCCTTCGCAATATGATTTTTCTATTTCCCAAATGAAACAAAAATAGATAAAAATTTCTATCAGTGTAAAATGGTGTTTTACACTGATAGAATTCCCTATTTTACTGAAGTTCTACACCTTCCAGTCGCAAATACCCAGATGGATCAATCCAAAATCCTTTTATATTTTTCGTAGTTGCGGCAATATGATTAATCCCTCGAATTGGTACTAATAAAGCATCTTTTAATTCAATTTGTTGTAACTGTTTATACATTTCTTTTCTCTTCGTCTCATCTTTTTCTTTTCTAGCATCTTCTATTAATTTATCTACTTCCGGATTACTATAGAAGAATTGGTTACCAGTTGCTCCGTGTGAACTAGAATGGAATAAATTATATTGATTATAGTCACCATCACCTGTTGCATTTCCCCATCCTCCAACAAACATCGCATGTTCTGATTTATTCGTTGCAGCTAAAAACGCACCATACTCCATAACTTTAATTTCTACATCAACACCAATCCCTTTTAATTGAGATTGAATTACTTCCACTAACGCCATTCTAACTTTGCTGTCATTCGTCCAAATTGTTGTTTTAAACCCATTTGGATAACCAGCCTCTGCTAATAATTTTTTTGCAGTATTAATATCATACTTATATCCTTTTACGTCTTTCGTATAACCGAATACTTTAGGGGTCATTACAGAATTCACTTCAGTCCCAACATTGTTATATACCCCTTTTAAAATTCCTTTCGTTTCAATCGCATGCGCAATCGCTTGACGAACGAGTGGATTGTCAAATGGCTTTTTCTGTACATTAAATCCAATATATTCTACACCTAAACCTTCATTTTCAATTAACTCCATGGATGGTGAATTTTTCACACGCTCTACCTCAGTTACAGGTAAATTCTCTGCAATGTGAGCTTCACTAGTTTCAATCATTCCAATACGAGTAGCATCTTCTGGTACTACTTTGAATACAACTTCATCAACCTTTGCTTTCTCACCCCAATAATTTTTATTCTTTTCAAGTCGAATTTCTTCACCTGGTTTCCATGACTTAAAAGTATATGGACCTGTCCCAACTGGATGCTGCGCTAAACCTTTCCCTTTTTCATCAATTGCTTTCGGACTTAAAATACTCCCTTCATTACTTGCGAAAATAGATAAAAGAGGTGAGTATGGGTATTTCAATACGAACTGTACTGTATATTCATCAATTACTTTTATTTCTTGAATCATGGAATAAACAGTTGCTCGATTTGAACCTACTTTCGGGTCTAATACACGTTCAAAGTTTTTCTTTACTGCCTCAGCATTAAATGGTGCACCATCTTGGAATGTCACTCCTTGTTGCAACTTAAATTCCCAATTCAAATCATCAATTTGTTTCCATTCCTTTGCTAACATCGGCTTAAAATCCATGTTTTTATCTCGTTGTACAAGATTTTCATACACTTTATGGTACACAACACTCGCGGAAGGGATGTTTGTAATAAAATGCGGATCTAAATTATCAGCATCTGACAATCTAGCAATTGTTAAAACACCGCCTTCTTTTGTTCCATTGCTTCCTGACCCTTCATTTCCTGTCTTCGTATTAGATGAACACCCCGCTAGAAAAACTGAAAGACATAAAATTGTGATAAAACAAATCACAAGTCCCCTTTTGAATCTCATCGCCCTTCCCCTCCACTTTCTTTTATCTCTACATCCTAAAGTGAAACCTTAAATCCAGCTTTCTCTCCCCTACTTTCTAATAGCAGATTATTCCACCACCCTCTCTTTTTCAATTTCGTCTATGTATTTGTAATTATAAATAACTTTGTGGAAAAAGTTTTTAAACATCTTTACTTCTATTTGCACTTTCTTTACTATTTGAATTTTCTGAATTTTTTTGAAACATCTTTACTTCTATTTGCATTTTCTTTACTTATTGTTTTAAACTCGTTGACTCGTTTTAATTTTCTGATAATTTATTCATAAAGAAAGGGAGGTATGAAAAATGGAAGTTCGTCTTTCTAAAGAAGAAAACACTTCTTTACAAACGATTCAAACGAAGAACACATCGAAATGGATTATTAGCTATCGAAAACTGAAAAAAAATAAGATGGCATTTATCGGGGGGATTATCGTTCTTTTCTATATTTTAATAGCTATATTTGCCCCATTGTTAGCACCCTATAATCCATTTGATATTCAGTTAGTTAACAAATTACAACCACCATCTATGGAGCATTGGATGGGAACAGATGATAAAGGTAGAGATATTTTAAGCCGCCTTTTACACGGGACACGCCTTTCATTACTTGTTGGATTTTCTTCTGTATTTATAGGGGCATTGTTCGGCATTATCCTTGGTATCATTTCTGGTTATTACGGTGGATGGTTTGACACAATTATTATGCGAATCATTGATATTATGCTAGCTTTCCCTGGTATTTTACTTGCTCTTGCTATTGTAGGCGCACTAGGACCAAGTCTTGCGAACGTAATTATCGCTATTGGCTTTTTCTCAATCCCTATGTTCGCTCGTATCGTTAGAGCTTCTACATTAACAGTAAAAAAATTAGAATATATCGACGCTATAAGAGCACTAGGAGCAAATGATTTTACTATTATTATGAAACACATATTCCCAAACATCTTATCACCTATTATCGTCCAAGCTACTTTACGCTTAGCTACAGCAATTTTATCTGCAGCTGGATTATCATTTTTAGGACTTGGAGCGCAACCACCTTCCCCTGAATGGGGTGCCATGTTAAGTAATGGACGCGACTTTTTATTTACCGCACCACATATTGCAATGTTTCCTGGAATCGCAATGTCTACACTCGTAATCGGTTTAAACATGTTTGGTGACGGATTACGTGATGCACTAGATCCAAGACTTAAAAAATAGAAAGGGGCATTATACATGCTAATGTTTATATTTCGTAGAATACTACAATTAATTCCCGTTCTTTTCGGCGTTGTATTCGTTGTTTTCTTAATTATGCAAATGGTACCGGGTGACCCAGCTCTCCTTATCGCTGGTGAAGGAGCATCAAAAGAAACTGTCGAGCAAATACGCCACCAATTAGGATTAGACAAACCCTTTATCATGCAATACTTCTCTTATATCGGAAATATATTGCAAGGAGACTTTGGGGTTTCGATTCGTTCTAATCGCCCAGTATTAGATGAAGTTTTAATCCGCCTTCCAATCACTATTGAACTCGCACTGTGTAGCATCGTCATTACAGTTGTAATTGGGATGATTGCTGGTATCATCTCTGCTACAAAGCAATATTCTTGGACAGATGTTTCCATTATGATTATCGCTTTATTAGGTGTCTCATTACCAAGTTTTTGGTTTGGACTTATGCTCATTTTCTACTTCTCTGTCCAAATTCAAATATTCCCCGTTTCTGGTTGGGGAACTTGGATGCACATGGTTTTACCAGCACTTACACTAGGTGCATCTGGCGCAGCAATCGTAGCACGTATGACTCGCTCAAGTATGCTTGATGTTATACGCCAAGATTATATACGAACAGCAAGAGCAAAAGGAGTAAAAGAAAGAGTCGTTATATATAAGCATGCTTTGAGGAACGCATTAATTCCCGTTATTACTGTTGTTGGATTACAATTTGGTGCACTTTTAGGCGGTACAGTTTTAGTAGAATCAGTTTTTGCTATAAATGGACTTGGAAGATTGATCGTAGACGCCATCCGAATGAGAGACTTACCAATGTTACAAGGGGGCGTATTAATCGCCTCGGTCATCTTCGTTCTAGTCAATCTTATTGTTGATATTTTATACCGTCATTTCAATAAACGTATTGAGCTTAATTAAAGGAGTGCACAAACATGAATAAAAAGGAAGAGGTATTACAAGTTAAAGATTTAAAAACACATTTCTTTACAGACGAAGGTGTAAGCAAAGCGGTTGATGGTGTAAATTTCTCTGTTTCTAAAGGAGAAACACTCGGCATCGTAGGTGAATCTGGCTGTGGGAAGAGTATCACTTCTCTATCCATTATGAGATTAATTGACCGAGAAAGCGGCAGTAAAATTGAAGGGAGCATTTTATTTAAAGGAAAAGATTTATTACAACAAAAAGAAGCTGAAATGCGTGCAATTCGTGGAAATCAAATCTCAATGATTTTCCAAGAACCAATGACATCTTTGAATCCAGTATATTCTGTTGGGGAACAAATCGCAGAAGCAATTCGTATCCATCAAAAATTAAATAAAAAAGAAGCTTGGAATAAAGCCGTCGATATGTTGAAACTAGTTGGGATTCCTTCTCCTGAAAAGCGTGCAAAACAAGAGCCACATGAACTAAGCGGAGGAATGCGACAACGTATTATGATTGCAATGGCACTTGCTTGTAATCCAGATTTACTCATTGCAGACGAACCAACAACTGCTCTTGATGTAACAATTCAAGCTCAAATATTATCACTTATGAAATCACTTCAAAAACAACTCGGTATGGGGATTATCATGATCACCCACGACTTAGGAGTCGTGTCAGAAACATGCGATAGAGTCGCCGTTATGTACGCTGGAAAAATCGTCGAATATGCAGATATTGAGCATATATTTACTAACCCAAAACATCCTTATACAATCGGACTTCTTCAATCTCTTCCAAGACTCGATACAGACCAAGAAGAATTACAAACTATTCCTGGGTCTGTACCGAGTCCATACCATATGCCAAGTGGATGTCGCTTTGCTGATAGATGCACACATGCAACAGAACTATGTCACAATACTCTTCCAGAACTTCAACTCACGCAAGATGGAAGCGAAGTTCGATGCTGGATGTTTACTGACCTTTGGGATAAATCATCTTCAGAAAAATTGGAGGTATTATAAAATGTCTACTGCTACGCGAATAAATAAACGAGAGTTATTACAAGTACAAAACTTAAAACAATACTTTCCTATAAAAAAAGGAATTCTAGGACGTTCTATTAGCTATATTAAAGCGGTTGACGATATTAGCTTTACAATTTACGAAAAGGAAACTGTTAGTATTGTTGGTGAATCTGGTTGCGGAAAATCCACCACTGGGCGTGCAATATTGCGCCTTGATGAAGCAACAAGTGGAAAAATTATATTTCAAGATAAAGATTTACTAGCATTAAATAACTCAGCAATGCGAAAGATTCGAAAAGATTTACAAGTTATTTTTCAAGATCCCTTCGCTTCTTTAAACCCTCGGCAAACTGTAGGGAGCATTTTAGAAGAAGCTATGACCATTCAAAACGTATGTCCAAAAGGCGAAAGAAAAGCAAAGGTTATTGAGTTACTCGGGAAAGTTGGTCTTCCACCTGATGCAGTGAAGCGCTATCCACATGAATTTAGTGGTGGTCAACGGCAAAGAATTGGAATTGCGCGCGCCTTAGCTGTTAATCCAAAACTCATCATTTGTGACGAAGCTGTCTCCGCCTTAGATGTTTCAGTGCAAGCACAAGTTTTAAATTTATTAAAGCAGTTGCAACAACAATATGGGTTAACATACTTATTCATCTCTCACGACTTAGCTGTCGTTCGTCACATATCAGATCGCATCATTGTAATGTACCTTGGTACCATTGTGGAGATTGCCGATAAGCATTCTCTTTTTAACAATCCGCAACACCCTTACACAAAAGCGCTTCTCTCAGCAATTCCTACCATTAGTGCAGGAACGAAAAAAGAGCGTATTGAACTTAAAGGGGACCTGCCCTCTCCTTTAAACCCTCCAACAGGCTGTCGTTTTCATACTCGTTGTCCGTATGCCATTGAAAAATGCGCTACGCAGCAACCAAGTTTTCAATCTATAAGCGAAAGTCATAAAGTAGCCTGTCATATCATTTGATTTGAGTCTGAATAATAGAAATATTTATAACACTTTAGTATAATAATAAAAAACAAGATTGAGGTATGTATGTTAACTTATGAAGCATTTGCTGTATTAATAACTATACTTGTCTTAGCTCCAATTTTTGGAGCTATTATTTTATTATGTTTATTTATTTTTGAAAAACGAATCGACTTACTAGAAAGTGAAAAGAAAAAAATAGTACTAGAACGAGAGTTGCAACAGTCTTTATATCATCAACTTACTCAACAAATTCAGCCTCATTTTTTATTCAATACATTAAATACAATTTTAAGCTTAGCTCGTCTACAGAGAACAGATGAAGTTGTCAAATCACTCGAGATCTTTTCTCTATTTTTAAAAGGAAAATATAAAACAACAGATTTGTTAATTCCTATTTCTGAAGAACTAGCATATACGAATTATTATATTGAGATTCAAAAAATGCGATTTCGCTCAAGGCTTTCAGTAAGCATTACCTCTTCTGAAGATTTACATAACGCTCATATTCCACCTTTCGTTATTCAAACGCTAGTTGAGAATTCCTTTAAACATGGGCTAGAAAAAAAAGCTGGTCAAGCAATTTTAAATATTCATCTATACAATACAAATAACCGAGTTACACTTCTAGTATCCGACAACGGTACTCAAAACGAACCATTTACTTCCCATACGGAAGAAAGCGGATACGGACTTGAAAATATAAAACAACGATTTCAGTTATTCTTTCAAGAACAAACTACGTTCTCTTTCCTCTCTACAAAAGAGAACGGCACGAAAGTAGAAATCACATGGCCTTTCATCACAGAAAAAAACACAGAGGGGGTAATACAAAAATGAACGTGCTATTAGTAGATGACGAACCACTGGAACTGGAGCAATTAGAATTTCTTATCCACCGTCAGTTTCCTAATTGGAAACTGCATCTAGCTTTAGATGCGGATGAAGCTTTACATATAAATGAAAAATTTTCGATTCATTTAGCACTTTTAGATATTCACCTTCCAGGCATATCCGGCCTACAACTAGGTGAAAAATTAAAAAATAACAACTCTAACTTGGACATCATCATCGTAACCGCATATCAAAATTTCGATTATGCAAAACAATCCATTCGTCTAGGAGTTATTGACTATATAACAAAGCCAATTATAGAAAAAGAACTCATCGATATATTACAAAAGTACAAAGGAGATTCCAACACTCCTTCCTACTCACGTATTATTCAAGACACATTAGACATCATCCATGAAACTTTTCATGACAAACTACACTTAGCAGACATCGCATCTAAAGTACATACAAATCCGACTTATTTAAGCCGAAGGTTCCATGAAGAAGTAGGTATTTCATTTTCCGGATATATCATGCAATATCGAATTGAAATGTCACAGAAATATTTAACGGAACACCCACATTGGTGTATCTCTCAAATCTCTGAACGATCTGGTTTTAATAGTCAGCATTATTTCAGTACTGTTTTTCGCAAAATGACCGGAATGACTCCGAAAGAATATAGAGGCGAGGGATAAATCGTGACGAAAAACAACTCAGCTTTCACACCTTTACAATTAGGGATCGGAACTGGTACTGTTCTTTTATTATCTAAATGGGTCGCAAGTATATCGACTCTCGCTTTACCTGAATCTATTATCAATTATGGGCTAATCGCTGGCATTCTTTATGCGATGATTGGCCCTTTTACTCTTATTTTATTGGGGATTTTAATAAAAAAAATACGTTCTACATTCCCAGAAGGAGAATCCATTCACGATTACTTATCTTATAAACTTTCTCACAAAGGATATATAATAGTATGCTCTTTCCTTGTTCTATTAAGTATAGAGAGTATGTTCATTCAAACGAAAGTTGCTAGTATTTTACTTAATGTTTTCTTCCATATTCCATATACATTGGGCTCTTTCCTTTTCATTACCCTTTGTACAATATTCGTAATGTTAAGTAACGCTAAGCTATTTACTAAAATGGCTATTATGCAAACTGTATTAATGTTTTCTACCATGATCATTATTCCAATTTATTTTTTTGTGCAAGATGGCATTACCCATGTATACGATGGAATTCGCTTATATCACCCGTATTTGCTATTTTATGAAAATATAAACGGAATATATTTTCTTACTGCCGGCATTCTCATCGAAACAGGCAGAGTATTAATAAGCCCTGCATCTTGGGATAAAGCTTTCCGTATTCATCCTAAAAAAATCATTCCGACTTTTTTACTATCAGGATTTATATGGATTACCATCCCTTTGGCGTTCGCTTCTCTAATTATGATAGTTATCTTTAGCGGGAGCTTAGATCATTTATACGATCTTTTAGCTCAACTCCCAAAAAAAATAGAATTTACCATTTTATTTTATCTACTCGTTATCGGCTCTTTAAGCGCAATAACTTCTAGTTTTATCTCTTGGATGCATGGATTTACTAAACTCATTCGAGATTTTATACCGATGATACGTACAAAAATAAATTTCAAATTATATACAGCTCATTTTATTTCTATAGCTATCGGATTTTTAGCTTTTTTCATTACGATTACTACAAACTATACTATTTTAGAAATTATTTTTTTCTTTGGTATTCTTTATACATCTCTTATTATCACAATATTATTCGTTATTTTCAGCAAACAAAAAATCAGCCTCATTATACCGCTCATCTCGATTATCGGTACCCTTACCGGTTATGTAACTTACTTCTTAATCAGTCCTTTAACGAGCATTTGGGTGAGTATAGCTGTTACTCTTTCACTAAGTATTTGTTATCTGTTTTCACATTGGATACACCAACAATTCAACTATAAAATGAAACAATAATATGAGGCCCTTTTGGTGGTTTAACTTTGCTACCTAAGGCCTTTTTACTTTTATCGCAAACTATTGTGCTGGGCTATAAATTAGATTCATTGTTTATATACTCCCATATCTAAATTGTAAAACACAGTTCACTTTATAAAAAATGTAATACAACCTCATAGTCTTCTCATAAAATTCCATATAGAATAGAAGTATACACTTTGCTATAAAAAGGAGTTGATTGTAGTATGTCAAAAAAATTATATAAATCCGAGACTGATAAAATGTTATCTGGTGTATGTGGTGGGTTAGGAGAATATTTTGATATTAGTTCTACTCTCATTCGCATCCTTTGGGTCATTGCCGTTCTATGTTTTGGAACAGGTTTTTTAGTCTATCTCATTTGTTTATTACTTATGCCACGTTCCTACTAGCGGCGCCATTTATATACTTAAAAATCACCTATAGAATTCTTTTCTATAGGTGATTTTTTCATGAAGAATACTTCATCGTTAAATGTAATACCGCCACTTCATCCCCATTATTTCGGTAACTATGTTTCTTATTCGCTTCAAATTGAATGGAATCAAACTCATTTAACTCATACACATCATTCTCCACTTGAATCGAAACTTTCCCTTTCATTACCGTTACAAGTTCAATAGCCCCTTCATGATGTGCTTCCGGCTCATATATACTATTCGATCTTAAACAAGCACGATGCATTTCCATCCCCGTTTCTTTCGTGTAACGGAACATCGTTTCTAAATGCCATGCTTGTCCTACATCTACTGCAAATCCTTCTCCGCAGCGCGCAACAGCTACAGGTTCTCCAACAACCATTAACCTTGATAAAGGAATCGATAACCCTTTCGTTATTTTCCAAATGACAGCTAACGTTGGATTCGTTTCGCCTCTCTCAATTTTTCCTAATGTTAATTTACTAACTCCTGTTTTTTGGGCTAATTCTTCTAAACTTAATTTTTGTTCATTTCGAATTTGTCTTAGTAGCTGACCTACTTGTTGAATGACTTCTTTCGTTTGTATGTCCTCATTTTCTTTCATCTACAAAACCACCTTAAAGTATAAAATAGTTTACTTTTATCATTTTAAAGTATATCATACTATACATAATTATTTAATTTTGAAAGGAGTGCTATACTTCATGCGCGCAATTTTATTAGGTCTTTTATCATCAGCATTTTTTTCTGCAACCTTTATTATTAATAGAGCAATGAATGTATCAGGAACAAGCTGGGCTTGGACAGCTTCCTTCCGCTTTTTATTCGCTCTCCCTATTTTATTCCTTATCGTTTTATTTCGCAAAAACTTAAAGGGGTTATGGGAAGAATTAAAAAAGCATCCATTCGCTTGGATCGGATGGGGTTCCGTTGCAGGTATTGGTTTTTATTCTTTATTAAGTTTCGCAGCTGTTTTTTCTCCAGCTTGGCTCGTCGCCGGAACTTGGCAAGTTACGATATTAGCAGGTTTACTACTATCACCACTATTTTTCGTTAAAATAGAGACGCAGTCAGGTACGAAACTTGTACGCGGAAAAATTCCACTTCGTAGTTTATATGTAGCACTATTTATTTTACTTGGTGTAATTTGTATGCAAGCGACTGCCGCAGGCCACATTACAATGACTCAATTCATCTCAGGTTTTTTACCTGTCGTGTTAGCTGCATTCTTATATCCGTTCGGCAATCGAAAAATGATGGAACTTGTTGGCGGACGCCTTGATACATTTCAGCGTGTATTAGGAATGGCAATTGGAAGTCTTCCTATAACAATTCTACTTGGGATATATGGATTTTCCACTACAGGCATTCCAACATCCAGCCAAATGCTGCAAGGATTTTTATTAGCATTATGTTCCGGTGTTATCGCAACGATGACGTTTTTCTTTGCTACTGACTTAGCCAAAGATAACCTCGCTCTACTTGGAGCTGTTGAAGCAACGCAAGCTGGAACGATGGTCTTTACAGTGCTTGGTGAAATTGTTTTCTTAAATGGTACATTTCCTGGCGGGCTTTCCCTGCTTGGAATGATTATTATTATGTTAGGAATGGTTGCAAATAGCGTATTAAACCGATCTGTTCCAGTCGTTAAACAGAAAAAAACAGCATAAAAAGGAGTATGGTTCTATACTAAAGAACCATACTCCTTTTTTATTGTCCCTCTATTTCGCCTTATCAGAATAGTATTTCATTGGCTGTTTATACTAAAACCTATGTTATAATACGTTTCATGCGCAATAATAGGAGGTAAATTATGTTAAAAAAAGCAATTGCTGAATTTATTGGTACATTTGTACTTGTATTATTCGGAACTGGAGTAGCTGTCACTGGCGGCGGAATTGAAGGAATTGGAACATTAGGAATCGCTATGGCTTTCGGTCTATCTATTGTCGCTATGGCATATAGCATCGGAACAGTTTCTGGATGTCACATTAACCCAGCGGTATCAATCGCTATGTTCATCAACAAAAGAATGAATGCTATGGAACTTTGTTATTATGTATTAGCTCAAATTTTAGGTGGTTTATTAGGTACTGCAACGTTAGTAACAATTTTAAAATCCGCTAAAACACCTTTAGATAATTTAGGACAAAATGGTTTCGGAACTCTTGGTTTATCTGGAGCATTTTTAGTTGAGTTCGTTTTAACTTTCGTATTTATTTTAGTTATCGTGGCTGTAACAGGTAAAAAAGGAAGTTCGTCTTTAGCGGGACTAGTAATTGGTTTCACATTAGTATTAATTCACTTATTAGGAATTCCGTTAACTGGAACATCTGTTAACCCAGCTCGTAGTATCGCACCAGCTTTATTCGTTGGTGGAGAAGCACTTTCTCAACTATGGGTATTCATCGTAGCACCAATTCTTGGTGGTATCGTAGCAGCTATTGTTGGTAAATTCATTTTAAATACTGAAAAATAGAATTTTCAATATTTCTGAATAAAAAAAGGCGAGCCCTCATTATGAGGATGCTCGCTTTTTTATTCTTTCATTTTAGACTTTAAATTTGTAACTAATTGATCTACTGTTACATTTGCAAGTACGTTTTCCATCGCTTCTTGCGCTTGCATTAAAATAATTTCTAATACTGATTGAATATTAGCTCCTACTGGACATTCAATGTTGGGATTTTCATGGAAGGAAAATAGCTGTCCTTCTTCTACAACTTCCACTGCTTTATATACATCAAGTAATGTAATTTCTTCTAAATCACGAGCAAGTGTCGTACCACCTTTACCAGCTTGTACATCAACAAGTCCTGCTCTCTTCAACATTCCTGTAATGCGACGAATCACAACTGGATTTGTATTCACACTACCAGCAATCCATTCAGAGGTACAGCGAGAGTTCCGATCTATCGCAAGTAATGTTAGCATATGAACACCTACTGTAAACCGACTACTAATTCCCATCTGCACACCCTCCTTCGTATTCATTCTATTAAAAGACGACTCTTATTATTATATACTATTTTTAATTTATACATAAAGAAAAAGCATGATTTCAATAGAAAATCATGCTTTTTCCTCTTTATTGACGCTTTATAAATTTTGCTAAATCTTTAAATTTCACTTTGTCTGAGTAATTCATTACACCGTTTACGTAAATGCGGCTTGTAACAGCATTTAACACACCAATTGTTTCCAATAAGACTACTAATGTTATCGTAATTTCTAACATACCTGCTTCACCAGCTACAATACGTGAGAAGGTAACCATCGGGGTGAAAAATGGAACATAAGAGCTTATAACAACGATAGTACTATTCGGATCACTTAATGATTTAATACTAATGAAGAAGGCAGCCATAATTAAAATCATTACTGGGAAAGATACAGCTTGTAAATCTTCCGTCTTAGAAACAACAGCTCCAGCAGCAGCGTACATCATCGCATAAAGTAAATATCCCGTAATGAAATAAACTAAGAACATGCTTATAACCTTTGCATCTAATTTCGTAAAGTCAATTGGCACTCCAAATAATGAAGCATTCTCTAAATCTACCCAGCCTAACAAATACGGAATAAGGTAACCACACGCCAATATGACAAGTTGTAATAGTGCCGTTGAAACAACCGCTAATATTTTCGCATACATCATCGTAAGCGGTTTTACTTTCGGAAGCATTACTTCCATTACGCGCGATGCTTTTTCCGAAGCAATATTCATTGCAATTGTATTTCCGAACGCGACAATAAACATATACAAAGCAAATGTAAAGAAATAGGCAATTCCGAAAGAAGAAGAACGATCTTTTATCGCTTCTTGCTTCACTGGAATTTCAGTTTGCAGTTGCTGTGCAATTTCCGGTGAAACATTATGCTTTGCAATTGTCACCATTGTATATTGTTGTTTGAAATAACCTGCCATGATTGCAGAAGTTGCTTGGCTTGGAAATCCATTATACATATACGTAACCTCTGGAGCTCCGTTCTTTTCTGTTACATGAAACAAACCATCCAGTTCGCCCTCTTCTACTTGTTTATGTAGTTTATCAAAATCCTCTTTTGAACCAACCGTTATTTTTGCTGATGGCAATAGCTTACTTAGCTCTTCCTTTTGTACTTTATATGTGGAACTCTCTGTCACAACTGCAATTTTGTCTTTATCCTTATTCTCATCATTACTTGAAGTAAAATGGTTAAATGCGAAAATCCCAAACACAACTAAAAATAAAATCGCACTCGTAATTAATGATTTTTTAGATAAAAACGCTTCTCTAAAATAAAATGAAAATACATGAGAAAATTTACGCATCGTTATTTCGCCCTCTCTACAAAGATTTCGTTTAACGTCGGCTCTAACATTTTAAATTGGCGTAAGCTAACACCTTGCTCTTGCAACTGCTGCAAAATGTTGAGGGCCTCTGCATCGTCTTGTACTTTTATATAAAGAAGGCCTTGTTGCTTTTCATATGGAACATGTATAGCTTCTAATCCCTTTTCATTCTCTGCTACATCTTCAATCGTTAAATTACGGAAACCATATTCTTTCTTAATATCACTTAACTGGCCTTTTACGACTGCTTCACCTTTTTTCAAAATACATACATGTTGGCAAAAAGCCTCAACTTGCTCCATGCGATGGCTAGATAAAATAATTGTCTTTCCACTCTGTACTTGTTCTTCAATAATGCTAGCTAACATCCCTGCATTAACTGGATCAAGCCCGCTAAATGGTTCATCTAAAATGAGAAGTTCCGGATTATGAAGAAGAGCAGCAATTAATTGGATTTTTTGCTGATTCCCTTTTGAAAGCTCTCCAGCCGTTTTAAATTTGTATTCCGGGATCGCTAATCGCTCTAACCATTGATCAATAGCGAGATCTACTTCTTTCTTCGACATTCCTTCTAATCTACCAAAATATCGCAACTGATCTACTACTCTACTCTTTGTATATAAGCCTCTTTCTTCTGGTAAATACCCAATTGTTACCCCGCTATTCTCGAATGCTTTTCCATCCCATGTAATCGAACCTTCATTAGGTGTTAATAATCCGAGAAGCATTTTGATTGTTGTTGTTTTCCCTGCACCATTTCGTCCAAGTAACCCTAGTACTTCACCTTTTGGTACCGAAATTTGCAAACCGTTAACCGCTTTTGATTCCCCAAATTGTTTCGTTAAATTTTGAATTTGTAAGCTCAAAGTATAAAGCCTCCCCTTTAGTATCATTCACGCTCTCTTTCAAAGACTATGTTTATTCAGGATAAAATATAGCACTACACTTCATCCTCTTACATGTAACACCAACTACAATCCATCATTTGTACTATTTAGTTAAAATTGTAAATATTAAAGTTTCATTTGTCAATTATAATTGTCATTACGACAATTAAATTTGTCAAAAAATCTATCATTATTTTACTCGCCTTTCTAATATAGGACATACTACTATATATACAAAAGACAATATGCAAATGTTCATAAAAAAATTTTTATATTTTAATATACAATATAAGATGATTTTCTAACATCAAGGAGGATACATATGAAGATGAAGAGGAACATTACCACTTTATTATCTGTAGCGGTTCTATCTATATCGCTTGTAGCATGTTCAGGAACAACAGAGAAGTCAGTGGCGAAAGAAGAACAAGCAAAGTTAACAGAACAGCAATTAATGGCTGATTTATGGTATCAAACAGCCGGTGAAACGAAAGCACTTTACTATCAAGGATACAATATCGGTCAATTGAAGCTTGATGCAGCTCTTGCAAAAGGAACAGAAAAAAAACCTGCTATCGTACTTGATTTAGACGAAACTGTTTTAGATAACAGTCCTCATCAAGCGATGAGCGTAAAAACAGGAAAAGGCTATCCTTACAAATGGGATGACTGGATTAATAAAGCTGAAGCAGAAGCCCTTCCAGGTGCAATTGATTTCTTAAAATATACAGAATCTAAAGGTGTAGATATTTACTACATTTCAAATCGTAAAACGAATCAACTAGATGCAACAATTAAAAATCTCGAACGTGTAGGTGCTCCTCAAGCAACGAAAGAACATATATTATTACAAGATCCGAAAGAAAAAGGAAAAGAAAAACGCCGTGAACTCGTTTCTCAAACACATGACATTGTCTTATTCTTCGGTGATAACCTATCTGATTTCACTGGTTTTGATGGAAAAACTGTAAAAGACCGCAATCAAACCGTAGCAGATTCAAAAGCACAATTTGGTGAAAAGTTCATTATTTTCCCTAACCCAATGTATGGTGATTGGGAAGGTGCTTTATATGATTATGATTTCAAAAAATCAGATGCAGAAAAAGATAAAATCCGCCGTGACAACTTAAAATCATTTGATACAAAATAAAGAGGATGGCATTCGCCATCCTCTTTATTCCATATTTCTCGTTAAAGGTAAAATAAACACTTCTACGCGTCTATTTTTCGCCTTTCCTTCTTGTGTATCATTTGGAGCAATAGAACGATATTCTCCGTAACCAACAGCACTGAATTTTTCCGGTTGTAATTCTTTATTTTGCAGTAATACTTGCATGAAATTAACTGCCCGCTGTGTGCTCAATTCCCAATTCGATGCAAATTGCGCATTTGCAATAGGGACATTGTCTGTATGGCCAGATACTGTAATTTCACGAGGCGATGTAGAAACTAGTAGGTTAGACATTTCTTTTGCAATATTTAACGATTCCAATTTCACATCTGCTTTCCCTGAATCAAACAGTACATTTTCTAATATTGTTACCTTTAATCCTTTTTCTGTTAAATCAGTTTTAAAAGAAGAAGATAATTTGTTTTCCTCAATATACTTATCGATTCCTTTTTGTACCGCTTTTAATTCGTTCATTTCTTGCTGCTTTACTTCAGCCTCAGCATTCTTCTTCATCTTCTCAGACTCTAAACTATTTGCCGACAACTCTTTTTCTTCATTCGGTTTTTGATCACTTAAAAATTCTTTATTTCCTGTTCCACCTGCTAGTTCACTTCGAAAAGCTACTGCCATCTGTTTAAACTTCGCTGCATCTATACTACTCATTGCAAATAAAACAATGAACAATGCAAATAACAACGTTAACATATCAGAATATGGAATTAACCAAGTTTCATCAATATGCTCATCATGCTTTTTCTTTTTGTTTCTTCTATTTTTTTTACTCCGCATTTTTTTCTGCTCCTTTTTCGAGCTTTTTACGCTCTGTTGCAGAAAGTGCACCTAAAATGCGGTTCTTCATTATAAATGGATATGTACCTTCTTGTAACATTAATAAGCAATCAATAATTAAACGTTTTTTCTCTATTTCAGCTGCAGATTTTTGCTTTAACTTATTTGCAAATGGATGCCATAGTATATAACCTGAAAAAATACCAAAAATCGTTGCAATAAATGCACCTGAAATAGCATGTCCTAACTTTTCTATATCCGTTAAATTACCTAGCGCAGCTACTAAACCAATAACAGCACCTAAAACCCCTAGTGTAGGCGCATACGTACCCGCTTGTGAAAAGATAGCAGCCCCTTTTGCATGTCTCTCTTCAATTGCTTCCAATTCAGCTTCTAAAATCTGCTCTAAATCTTCTGCGGATACACCATCAATCACAAATTTCATACCACGCAAAAGAAATTCATCTTGGATTTTATCTAATTGTTGCTCTAAAGACAAAATACCGTATTTTCTACTTTCAGATGTCCAATGAACAAACAATTCTAGCAACTGCTCATAACTTAAATCTTTTTTATTTGAACCAAAAAGAACTTTAAATAATTTTGGAATCCTTTTTAGTTGATTCATCGGAAATGCTATGCATACTGCAGCAAATGTACCAACAAAAATAATTAATGCTGCGGCAGGATTAACTAAGGCCATTACGTCAGCGCCCTTGACAACCATCCCTACTACTACCGCCGCTACTCCTAAAATTATTCCAATAATTGTTGCAAAATCCATTCCCTTTCACTCCTAGTCTATACAGGAAGTTCTTTATTCTCGATAATCGTTACATCTTCTTATGTATATATATTACATAAAAAATGAATTTCATGAAAGGTAAGAAATGAATTATATAAAAAAATACTACAATTTCACACATTTTCTGACATTTTCTTTGCATTTCTATTACGTTACGACTCTTATATTTCCTTTTCAGTCAACTAGACTTATAATAAAAAATGATACATATTTTATTAAGAAAGGACTGAGATTACAAGGCATCATGAAAAAGATAATTATTATTTCTGCCGCTACTATTGTAATCGGTATCACATCTTTCGCTTACTTCGGTTCTCAATCACCATTACAAAATGGGGCGAAAGCTGTCGAAAGTCAAAAGCATAATAACCATCAAAAAGAAGAGATTCCTGCTTTTCCAAAAGCTGATCATAATGCAAAGAAACTAGACAATGATTTTTCAGTTGTAACAAATCCGGAATCTAATCTTGTCTTAGTTAATAAACATCGAAAACTACCAGATGGATACATACCTGAAGACTTAACGAGGCCAAACGTACCATTTACTAGTCCAAAAGACAAAGAAAAAACGTTGCTACGCAAAGATGCTGCAGACGCGCTTGAGAATATGTTCGAATCGGCAAAAAAAGAAGGCCTTGAACTTACAGCTGTATCTGGTTATCGTTCATACAAACGCCAAAAATCATTGCATGATACGTACGTTAGACGTCAAGGAAAAGCTGAAGCTGATTCTGTAAGTGCAATTCCTGGCACAAGTGAACATCAAACTGGTTTAGCAATGGATATTAGTTCAAAATCTGCTAAATTCCAATTAGAGCCTATCTTCGGAGAAACAGCAGAAGGCAAATGGGTTGCAGAACACGCCCATGAATTCGGTTTTGTCGTCCGTTATTTAGAAGATAAAACAGGAACAACAGAATATGCATATGAACCGTGGCATTTACGTTACGTTGGTAATCCATACGCTACATACATATATAAACATCATTTAACATTAGAGGAAGCGATGGAAGACAAAAAATAAGAGAGCGATTTTGCTCTCTTATTTTCTTTCACTCTATCATTGTAGTAATTGTCTCTTCCACTCTTCAGGCCATGGTTCGCCTCTTCCGGTTTTTTTCGATGCTTGAACCATCATACCGCGTCCAACTAAACAAACTTCTCCTGCTGCATTTTTGACCATATAGTGTAAATCTAAAGAAGAATTCCCAACTGAGCCTGCCTTTACATATACCTTCAACTGTTCATCAAAATATATTTGCTTAATAAAATTACATTGTAAATCTGCAACAACGATCATCGTTTCTGATGATTCATGCGTCCATTCTTGCATAAATCCAAGTTCTTTAAACAATGCAATACGTGCCTCTTCAAAATAAGTAAAAGCTACTACATTATTTACATGCCCAAACATATCTACTTCACCAAAACGAACTTTGACAGGATTGTAAAATGAAAAACCACTTTCCCATTTCTCAAAGTCTTCAATGTAAGAAATTCTCTTCACTAGTCTCTCCCCTTTTCTTCCCAATAAACAGAATAAACTGAAAAATAAAGTTATAAATATTGCCTCTTCAAGATGAAGAGGCAATATTTATTAATAGTTATTATCGCTACCAAAGAAATCTTTGAACGATTGAATTGTTGTATCACGGTTTAATGCCGCAATTGAAGTTGTTAATGGAATACCCTTCGGACATGATTGCACACAGTTTTGAGAGTTACCACAGTTTGCTAGTCCACCATCTCCCATAATTGCACGTAAGCGATCTGCTTTATGCATTTCACCCGTTGGATGTGAGTTGAATAAACGAGCTTGTGATAACGGTGCTGGTCCAATAAAATCAGATTTACTGTTCACGTTTGGACATGATTCTAAGCAAACGCCACATGTCATACATTTTGAAAGCTCATAAGCCCATTGACGCTTTTTCTCTGGCATTCTTGGACCTGGTCCTAAGTCATACGTACCATCGATTGGAATCCAAGCCTTAACACGTTTTAACGCGTTAAACATACGGCTACGATCCACTTGCAAGTCACGTACAACTGGGAATGTCTTCATCGGCTTTAAGCGGATTGGTTGTTCTAACTGGTCGATAAGAGCTGTACATGATTGACGTGGTTTTCCGTTAATCACCATCGAACATGCTCCGCATACTTCCTCTAAGCAGTTCATATCCCATGCAATCGGAGTTGTTGCGTTTCCTTTTGAATCAACAGGATTACGTCGAATTTCCATAAGCGCCGAAATAATATTCATATTCGGACGATACGGAATTTCAAACTCTTGATCAAATTCTTGTGCATCTGGTCCATCTTGTCTCGTAATGATGAGGCGGATTGTTTTCTCAGACATGTTGTTTATCCCCCTTCTCTTCACCCTTAGCAGCTACATCATGTTTTGAAGAATAGTCACGTTTACGTGGTTTAATTAATGAAACATCCACGTCTTCGTAATGGAATGCTGGTGCATTTCCTTCTCCCTCAAATTTCGCCATCGTAGTTTTTAAGAAGTTTGCATCATCACGATTTGGGAATTCAGGTTTGTAATGTGCCCCGCGGCTCTCATTACGGTTATATGCGCCAATTGTAATAACACGCGCTAACTCAAACATATTTGCAAGTTGGCGTGTAAATGAAGCACCTTGGTTACTCCATCTTGCTGTATCGTTAATGTTAATACGCTTGTAACGAGCCATTAACTCTTCAATTTTCGCATCTGTTTCTAATAACTTTTTATTTTCACGAACTACTGTAACGTTATCTGTCATCCAT
The DNA here is from genome assembly GCF_001884105.1 of Bacillus luti. Lineage (GTDB taxonomy): Bacteria > Bacillota > Bacilli > Bacillales > Bacillaceae_G > Bacillus_A > Bacillus_A luti. Next base: position 83,597 of record NZ_MACI01000099.1, read on the forward strand.
TCTCCAAGCTCTTTATGAAGAACATATGCATTTTCGTTACCATCGAGCGTTAAAATATTGTTAAATTTCTCTGTTTCGATTAATTCATTTTGCTCATATACAGTAGATGAAACAGCATCCGATGATTTAGAAAGACCTTTCATGTATTCAATTGCATTCGGTCCTGCTACCATACCACCGTAAATTGCTGATAATAGTGAGTTCGCACCAAGGCGGTTACCACCGTGCATAGAATAATCACACTCACCTGCTGCAAATAAACCTGGAATACTTGTCATCTGCTTATAGTCAACCCATAATCCGCCCATTGAATAGTGAACAGCTGGGAAGATCTTCATTGGTAGTTTACGAGGATCATCACCTGTAAATTTCTCATAGATTTCAATGATTCCACCAAGTTTAATATCTAGTTCTTTCGGATCTTTATGAGAAAGATCTAAGTACACCATGTTTTCACCGTTAATACCTAGTTTTTGCTCTACGCAAACATCAAAGATTTCACGCGTTGCAATATCACGAGGTACAAGGTTTCCGTAAGCAGGATACTTTTCTTCTAAGAAGTACCATGGCTTACCATCTTTATACGTCCAAACACGTCCACCTTCACCACGTGCAGATTCACTCATAAGACGTAATTTATCGTCTCCAGGAATTGCCGTTGGATGGATTTGAATGAACTCACCGTTCGCATAATATGCACCTTGTTGATATACAGCAGAAGCTGCTGTACCTGTATTAATAATAGAGTTAGTTGATTTTCCAAAGATGATACCAGGGCCCCCTGTTGCCATAATCACGGCATCCGCTCCGAAACTTTTAATCTCCATAGTTTGTAAGTCTTGTGCTACGATTCCTCGGCACACACCTTCATCATCAACAACAGCTCGTAAGAAATCCCAACCTTCATATTTCGTTACAAGTCCTGCTACTTCATGACGACGTACTTGCTCATCTAATGCGTATAGTAATTGTTGGCCAGTTGTTGCACCAGCAAATGCTGTACGGTGATGTTGCGTTCCACCAAAGCGACGGAAATCAAGAAGTCCTTCTTCCGTACGGTTGAACATAACACCCATGCGGTCCATTAAATGAATGATACCAGGTGCTGCTTCACACATCGCTTTAACTGGTGGTTGGTTCGCTAAGAAGTCCCCACCATAAATTGTATCGTCAAAGTGGATCCATGGAGAATCCCCTTCACCTTTCGTATTTACGGCACCGTTAATTCCACCTTGGGCACAAACAGAATGTGAACGTTTTACTGGTACTAATGAAAACAGTTCAACATTTACTCCTGCCTCTGCCGCTTTAATCGTTGCCATTAAGCCGGCCAAGCCACCGCCGACTACTATAAGTTTCCCTTTCATGCTCTCCCACTCCTTACTGGTTTGCTAGCTGTGGATCGATGAACGCTAATAATGCACTCACACCTACATAAGATAGACCTAAGAAAATAGCTAATGTTACATAAGTAGAGATTCTTTGTGAACGTGGAGATACTGTAATTCCCCAGCTGATGCAGAATGTCCATAGTCCATTTGCAAAGTGGAAAATTGTTGAAACAACACCAACTAAATAGAATGCAAACATAGCTGGATTGCTTAAAATATCTGCCATCATATCATAGTTTACCTCTTTACCTAACATTGCTTGAATACGAGTTTCCCAGACGTGCCAAGAAATGAAGATCAGCGTAACGATACCTGAAATTCGTTGGAAGACGAACATCCAGTTACGGAAATAACCGTAAGATACCGCATTGTTCTTAGCTGTAAATGCAATATATAAGCCATATATAGCATGGTACAGTATAGGTAAAAAGATGATGAAAATTTCTAGCGCATACCGGAATGGAAGGAGCTCCATAAAGCCTGCAGCTTTGTTAAAAGCCTCTGCTCCTCTTGTTGCAAAGTTGTTTACTACTAAATGTTGCGTCAAAAAGACACCAACCGGGATGACCCCCATTAATGAGTGCCACTTACGAAACGTATACTCGCGGCCTTTCATGTCCCCATTACCCCCCTCGAATGTTTGACTGCTGTTTTCAGATTAGTTTACAACAATAATGTTTTTTCACTATTGGCATAAGAAAAACTGAAAAAATTATTCGAAATATTTCAGCATAATTTGATACCAAGTTCATTTTACTCCTATTTTTGTCGAAGCGTCAAGAAAACGTATACATAATTTGCATATAATTTGCCAATTCTTTTTTTCTTCTTATATATTCAGATTTTCCTAAAGAAAAATCTGTTTTTATAAATGTGAAATGTTATATAATAATCCCTATAGAAAGAGGGGATTATTGTGAGTAAAAATACAATCGATATAACATCTTTAGAAGATGTTTCATTGAATGCCTTCGCTTATGAATTGCTACGTGAAGAATTACTACCTGACTTAATTGGTAACGATTTAGATGGTATTTTATACTGGTCTGGTAGAAACCTTGCAAGAAAATATCCACTAGAAACAATTGAAGAAGTTATTCAGTTCTTTGAAAAAGCTGGTTGGGGCACTTTAAGTATTATTGAGCATAAACGTCGTGAAATGCAGTTCCAACTTAAAGGCACACTCATTGCTGAACGTCAAAAACACAATAGACATTCTTCTTATCAATTAGAGGCTGGATTCATTGCTGAGCAAATTCAGAAGCAACGAAATGTCGTTGCAGAGTCATACGAAGAAAAGAAAAAACGTTCAGACTCTATTACATTTCTTGTGAAATGGGATATAAAAGATCTCATTGAAGTGTAGCATTACCTACAGTCAACTAGACATATAAGTTTAGTTGACTTTTTTGTATTTTCAATCAGGTCTAGTTATTTTAAATCTTCAGAAATTATAACAAAAAATAGAAGACATTGTAAACTACAACGTCTTCTTATCTGCTAAATAAGTATAGATCGTCTCCGCGACATTTTTCGGCATACCCGCTTCGACAAATTCCGTCACAGAAGCTTCTTTCATCTTTTTTAACGATCCAAAATGTTTCAGCAATATCTTTTTTCGTTTATCACCAATTCCAGGAATATCATCCAGTGCTGATTGAATGACAGATTTCCCATGTAATTGTCGATGGAATGTAATTGCAAATCGATGCACCTCATCTTGAATGCGCTGCAATAAATAAAATTCTTGGCTATTCCTCTCAAGCAAGACAGGTTCAGGTGGATCTCCAATAATTAAATGTGATGTTTTATGTTTGTCATCTTTCACAAGCCCTGCCATTGGAATATATAATCCGAGCTCATTCTCTAGAATATCACTCGCAGCCGCTAAGTGGCCTTTTCCGCCATCAATAACGATTAAATCAGGTAAAGGTGAATTTTCTTTTAGTGCTCTTGTATAACGGCGCCTCACAACTTCTCTCATAGACTCGTAATCGTCTGGCCCTTGAACCGTTTTAATTTTATATTTTCTATATTCTTTCTTCGCCGGTTTCCCATCGATAAAAGCAATCATTGCTGAAACAGGATTCGTTCCTTGGATATTTGAGTTATCAAATGCTTCAATACGATAAGGTGTTTCAATTCCAAGCTGCTTCCCTAAATTTTCTACAGCTTTAATCGTCCGTTCTTCATCACGTTCAATTAAGTAAAACTTCTCTTCAAGAGCAATCTTTGCATTTTTATTTGCTAATTCTACAAGATCTTTTTTCTTACCACGTTTTGGCTGTGTCGCTTCCACTTCTAAAAAGCGCTCTACTAATTCTGAGTCTATACTTCCTGGAACGACAATTTCCTTCGGCTTAAAATGACTACTGTTTTCATAAAATTGACCGATAAATGTTAAAAATCCCTCTTCTGGTTCATCGTAGATTGGAAACATTGAAACATCACGTTCAATTAACTTTCCTTTTCGAACAAAGAAAACTTGAACGCACATCCATCCTTTATCAACTGCATATCCAAATACATCACGATCCACTAAGTCACTCATAATCATCTTTTGTTTTTCCATAATTGCATCCATATGGGCAATTTGATCTCGTAATTCTTTCGCACGTTCAAATTCTAGTTTCTCTGAAGCATCATACATCTTTGTTTCTAATTCTGAACGAATTTCTTTATGCCCACCATTTAAAAACTTAATAATTTCATCCACAATTTCTTTATTTTGTTCTTCTGTCACTTCTTTCACACAAGGTGCTAAACATTGACCCATATGATAATACAGACAAACTTTATCTGGCATATTCGTGCATTTACGAAGTGGATACATACGGTCTAATAGTTTTTTCGTTTCATGAGCTGATTGTGCATTCGGATAAGGTCCAAAATATTTTCCTTTATCCTTTTTTACATTGCGCGTAATAAGCAAGCGCGGCTGTTTTTCAGCTGTAATTTTAATAAAAGGATATGTTTTATCATCTTTTAATTGAATATTATATTTTGGATCGTGTTTTTTTATTAAATTCAGCTCTAAAATAAGAGCTTCCAAATTTGAGGAGGTTACAATATATTCGAAATCTACAATTTCTCCTACAAGCCGCAGTGTTTTCCCATCATGCGAACCAGTAAAGTACGAGCGCACACGATTTTTAAGCACTTTTGCCTTTCCGACATATATAATCGTTCCTTGCTTATCTTTCATTAAATAGCAACCAGGTTGATCTGGTAAAATGGCTAACTTCTCTTTCAAATGTTCGTGCACTCGTCACCCTCCATTTCTACATGCTTAGCATTTTTATTTTCACATGAAAACATACTATGCCAAAACACCCAACATACGTTCTTTCATTGTAACGGAAAGGCTATAAAAAAGAAAATAAAAAAAGCTACCAAATGGTAGCTTCTTTATTTTAGAAGTGTTTAGAAACTAATTCTACTAACGCTTCTTTCGGTTTGTAACCTAACGCTTGATCAACTACTTTACCGTCTTTTAATACGAAAAGAGCTGGAATGCTCATTACTTCGAATTGACGAGCAGTTTCTTGATTTTCATCAACGTCTACTTTTACTACTTTTACTTTCTCGCCTAACTCTGCATCGATTTCTTCTAATACAGGAGCGATCATTTTACAAGGTCCACACCAAGGTGCCCAGAAATCTAATAATACAACACCTTCGCTAGTTTCAGCTGCGAAGCTTTGGTCATTTGCATTTACAATTGCCATTTTATTTCCTCCTTCAAGTATATTCTACCAAGAGTATATCATTAACTTATATACGTGGCGAATATTATGTATCGTTATGTATTGTAACAAAAAAATGTTCCTTTATACTATATAAAAATACGGATGAAATACTAAAAAGATGAGAGACAGGGGATCTCTCACCTTTTTCTATATATAGGGGTACTTCACTTGGAACTCAAGGGTACTCAAATCATGAATGTACTTTTAACTTTTTAAACTCTTCTGTTAAAAGAGGCACGACTTCAAATAAGTCACCAACAATACCGTAGTCAGCTACTTTGAAGATGCTTGCTTCTGGATCTTTATTAATCGCAACGATGATTTTTGAGTTAGACATACCAGCTAAATGCTGAATCGCACCAGAAATACCGCATGCAATGTATAAGTCTGGCGTAACAACTTTACCAGTTTGACCAATTTGTAATGAGTAATCGCAATACTCAGCGTCACAAGCACCACGAGATGCCCCAACAGCGCCGCCTAATACGTCAGCTAACTCTTTTAATGGTTTAAATCCTTCTTCACTCTTCACACCGCGTCCACCAGCGATAATTACTTTCGCTTCAGAAAGATCAACACCCTCTGCAGTTTTACGGACAACATCTTGAATGATTGTACGTAAATCTTTTACATCAACTGTAATAGAAGACACGTCACCGCTGCGAGACTCATCTTTTTCAAGAGTTGCAATGTTATTTGGACGCACTGTCGCAAATAAGATGCCGTCTGTTACAATCTTCTTCTCGAAAGCTTTACCAGAGTAGATTGGACGAGTGAAGATAACATTTCCACCTTCAACTTCTAAAGCAGTTACGTCAGAAACTAGACCAGCCTCAAGCTTTGCTGCTAATTTTGGTGATAAATCTTTACCAAGTGCTGTATGTCCAAATACAATACCTTCTGGTTTTTCTTCAGCATATACAGCTAAAAATGCTTGTGCATAACCATCAGACGTATATGATTTTAATTTATCATTTTCAACTGTCACAACGCGATCTGCACCGTAATGAATCAATTCATTTGCAAAAGAGGCAACGCTGTCTCCAACTAGAAGACCTACCACTTCACCGCCTTCTGCAATTGTTTTTGCTGCTGCTACCGCTTCAAACGAAACGTTACGTAGCGATCCGTCACGAACTTCACCCATTACTAATACTTTACGAGCCATAGATTTTCCCTCCTGCGTATATAATTTCGTATTTTATTAGATTACTTTCGCTTCTGTATGGAGCAACGATACAAGTTCTTTTACTTGATCTTGCAGCTCGCCTTGTAACACTTTTCCTGCATCTTTCTTAGGAGGCAAATAGATTTCAATTGTTTTTGTCTTTGCTTCCACATCATCTTCTTCTAAATCTAAATCATCTAATTCTACTTCTTCTAATGGCTTTTTCTTCGCTTTCATAATACCCGGAAGCGATGGATAACGAGGTTCATTTAAACCTTGTTGCGCTGTTACTAAAACTGGTAATGATGTTTCAATAACTTCCGTGTCACCTTCAACATCACGCTCAATCTTCACGCTTGTACCGTCAATCTCAAGCTTTGTAATTGTCGTTACATATGGAATATTTAACGCTTCAGCTACGCGTGGACCAACTTGTCCAGACGCTCCGTCAATTGCAACGTTTCCGCCTAAAATTAAATCTGCATTTTTATCTTTTAAATATTCAGCAAGTACTTTTGCTGTCGTGAACTGATCACCATTTTCAACATCGTCTTCAATATTAATTAATACCGCTTTATCGCAGCCCATCGCTAATGCTGTACGAAGTTCTTTCTCACTATCTTCGCCACCAACTGTTACGACAGTAACCTCTCCGCCTTGTGCATCTCTTACTTGAATTGCTTCTTCAATCGCATATTCATCGTAAGGGTTGATGATGAATTCCGCTTCGCCATCGTAAATTGCACCGTTTTTAATTACGATTTTTTCTTCTGTATCAAATGTTCGTTTCATGAGTACGTAGATGTTCATTCCATTTACCCCCTTATTTTTCAGAAAGATTCTATCAATTTTAAAATTCTGTTAATTTATATTAAAAAAATATTTGAACTACCTGCCACTAAATGAAGGTTTACGCTTTTCTAAAAATGCCGCTACACCTTCTCTTCCATCTTCACTCGTAAATACCTCACCAAAAATCTGTGATTCACGTTGTACACCTTCATAATAATGAGACGATTTCGTCGTTTGTAATAACTCTAATACAGCACGAGTTGTTGCTGGACTTTTCCCAGCAATTTGTTTTGCGACTTTAAGCGTATCATCTAAAAATGATTCTTCAGAGAACAATCCGTTAACAAGTCCCCATTTTAATGCTTCAGCACCAGTAATCGGTGTACTCGTTAACATCATTTCACAAGCTTTCGCTTTCCCAACATAACGTGGTAAGCGCTGTGTACCTGCAAAGCCAGGAATTAATCCGAGCGTCAATTCAGGTAAACCAAGTTTTGCACTTTCAGTTGCAAAGCGCATGTGGCAAGACATAGCAAACTCCAAGCCGCCGCCTAGTGCCGCTCCATGAATTGCCGCAATAACTGGTTTTGAACACTTTTCTACGCGCTCAAACGTAACTTGTCCAAGCTGCGCCAGCTCAGTCGCTTGCTTCGCTTCAGTAACAGATGTGAATTCTTTAATATCTGCTCCTGCTGAGAAGAAGCGGCCTTCACCGTGAATAACAACAACACGAATGTTATCATCCTTCTCCACTTGATCAATTAATTCAGTGACGTCATGCATAACTTGTGAAGACATCGCGTTAGCTGGCGCATGATTTAACGTAGCCACCGCGATATGATCTTCAACTCTTACAGATAGGAATTTCAACATGATCCCTCCCATTATTGACGATAACCACAAGCTGCAATAAGTAGCCCATGTACCGTTTTTGAAAGTGCGACCAGATCATACTTATGATCGCTCATTACCCAATTGGTCACAACTTCATCTACTGTTCCAAAGATCATTTGTCTTGCCACGCGAACATTTAAGTCCGCTTGGAATTCGCCTTGCTTTATACCTGTTTCTAAAATCTCATCCATAACTTGTAAGTAGCCTTTTAATACTTCATTTATTTTAAGGCGTAAGTCTTGATTGGACTGTCTTAGCTCTAATTGCGTAACGATAGCAAGAGGATCATTTTGTGACAACAGCAAGAAGTGCGTTTCTACCAACATGAATAATTTCGCTACAGCGCTTTCAATTCCTGCTGTTTTTTGACGAATTGTTTCGACAAATTCTCCCATCTTCTCTTGGAATAAGGATATTAATATATCTTCTTTATTTTTAAAATATAAATAAATCGTGCCATCTGCTACCCCAGCTTGCTTTGCGATTTTCGAAACTTGCGCTTGGTGGTATCCATTCTCCGCAATCACAATGACTGCCGCATCAATAATTTGATTGTATTTCGGTCTATTTTTCTTCACTTTACTGTCCCCTTCAAGAAGATGACTGAATGAATAGTCATTCATATTCTTATAATACTGACTATTTAGAAAAGTGTCAATCCTATTTTTTCAAAAAGAAAGGGCCTTAGCCCGTTTGCTCATCCTCATTCTTTCTCTTCTCTTCATCTATTAGGACACGGCGTAAAATTTTGCCGACCGTCGTTTTCGGCAGTTCCTCTCTAAACTCATATACTTTCGGCACTTTATAAGCAGCTAAATACTTACGTGCAAACTGATCTAATTCTTCTTCAGAACATTCTGCGCCTTCTTTTAAAACAACAAACGCTTTTACAGTTTCCCCTCGGTACGGATCAGGAACGCCGATTGTTACTACTTCTTGCACCTTTTCATGCTCATATAATACTTCTTCTACTTCACGAGGATATACATTAAAACCGCTAGCAACAATCATATCTTTCTTACGATCTTTCACATAGAAAAACCCATCTTCATCCATGTAGCCAACATCTCCTGTATGAAGCCAGCCATCTTGCAATACAGCCGCCGTTTCTTCTGGCTTATTCCAATACCCTTTCATAATTTGTGGGCCTTTAACAACAATCTCACCAATTTCACCTGGAGGCAAGGCCTCTCCTGTTTCGAGTGACATAATGATTGCTTCTGTATCCGGCCACGGTACACCAATACTTCCTGGCACACGTTTTTCCCATAAAAAGTTCCCATGTGTAACTGGTGACGACTCCGTTAATCCATATCCTTCTACTAATTTACCACCTGTAACTCTCTCAAACTCTTCCTGTACTTCTACTGGAAGCGGTGCAGATCCACTTATACAAGCCTGAATAGAAGAAATATCGTATTCTTTTAAAAGAGGACTATTTAAAAGGGCAATATAAATAGTTGGTGCTCCCGGAAATAATGTAACTTTATGTTTCTTAATTGCCTCAAAAACCATTTTCATATCAAACTTCGGAATAAGCACCATTTTATACCCTTGCATAATACTCAAATTCATTACCGCTGTCATGCCATATACGTGAAAGAATGGTAGGACTCCAAGAATTACCTCTTCTCCCTCTGTGCAATTGTATAACCAATGTGCACCCATCAAAGTATTTGAAACAAGGTTTTTATGCGTTAACATAACTCCTTTTGGAAAACCTGTCGTCCCACCGGTATACTGCAAAAGAGCCAAATCATTTTCAGGGGCACAAGGAACTTCAACATCGGTATTACTTTCCTTTTCTACTGATTTCCAAAGGTGAATTGTTTCACTTTCCGACACGTTCACAACAAGATTCGCTTGCTTTTTTTGCACAAATGGATAAAGTAAATTTTTCGGAAACGGTAAAAAATCTGCAATACGAGTTACAATAACATGCTCAAGCCTTGTAGCATTTTGAACATTAGTAACTCTTGGGAATACTAAATCAAGGCAAAGAATGACTTTTGCCCCTGAATCATGAAGTTGATACTCGAGTTCTCTTTCTGTATAAAGAGGATTCGTTTGTACAACAATCCCCCCTGCAAGCAAAGTACCATAGTAACCAATTACAGATTGTGGACAATTCGGTAACATAATCGCGACTCTATCACCTTTTTCAATACCGAGCTTTTGAAGATAATTTGCAAATTTCTTTACCTTATCATGGAAATCTGCAAATGTTACATCTTTCCCCAAGAAATGAAGCGCTTTCTTTTCTGGGTAACGCGAGGCCATTTTTTCTAAATATCTATGAAGTGGTTGAATATCATAAGCAATTGTTGCTGGAATTTCCTCTGGATAGCTCTGTAACCAAGGTTTTTCCACTCTCATTCCCCCTTCCAATACTCTTGAAAATAAATGAATGTTCATTCATGATGATTGTTTTCATTATATTATAGTCATCACCACGTTACAATCATAATATTCTGACTTTTATATAACTATGCTTTACCTCATTAACTTCTTATTATATGTATAAACTCTCCTAACCTTAAAAGAGTAAGAGAGTCATCATTTAACTGAGTCGTATAATTGTTAACACTGCTCCTGGAGTAGTCGTTGATAATGTTGCAACGGCTAACAAACCAAATAATTGCAAACTAATGGCACTTCCAGCCGCAAGAGTCGTAATAATTGTTGCACTAAAAGATGTGGTTGCTAACGCAGGAGAATTGATAGTCCCAGCAAGCGGCGCTCCATTAATCGTAATTCGTGAACTTACTAATAACGATGCTGTTATATTAATTGTATATGAAATATAATAATTCCCTGCATTTGCAGCCGTAAATACAGTGTTTCCCCCAGACACCGTCATTCCTGGACCAATGTTCTGATTGTTTGGAAGCGGGATGTTTGTTCCACCGAGTAAGACCGATACTGCTGTACCCGACGTATTATTTGCAAACGCGTACGTTGCCGTTATACTTGTGCCTGTTGCACCCGTGTCACCTGTTGGACCCGTTGAACCTGTTGAACCTGTTGGACCTGTTGGACCCGTTGAACCTGTTGAACCTGTTGAACCTGTCAAACCTGTTGGACCCGTTGAACCTGTTGGACCTGTTGGACCCGTTGAACCTGTTGGACCTGTTGGACCCGTTGGACCTGTTGGACCCGTTGAACCTGTTGAACCTGTTGAACCTGTTGGACCCGTTGGACCCGTTGGACCTGTTGGACCCGTTGGACCCGTTGGACCCGTTGGA